>JAHQWJ010000140.1 GCA_029856125.1 Promethearchaeia archaeon
CCGCAATACTGGCAATAAACAATATCTTCGGGGGCTTTATTTTTTAAGGAGGGACGGATTAGGAGTTGAGGTGCCATTTCGAAATCGTCTGGCGGGTTTGGAGGGGTGAAAATGTATGGATATGGGAATCGATCATCGCCTTCATCATCGTAATCGTTTCTTTTCTTAGTCTCATCATCCTTTAATGACTGAATAATAGTGTCTTTATCATTATTAGAAGAATCTCGAAATTTTTCAAGGAATAATCTCAAGTAAAGGTGCCAATTTGGAAATATCAGGCTTTCCTTTAATGACTGAATAATAGTATCTTTGTCATTATCAGAAAAATCTCGAAATTTTTCAAGGAATAACCTCAAGTATACCCTTTTCTTGGAAGAATTTCTCTGAATGTTTGTGACGAGATTAGTAATTAGCAATTTCGCCTCTTTCCCAAGATTTTCTTGTTCGGGAAGGGGATCCGTGACTTCCATAGATTCCAGCCTAAATGCGTTTAAAATTTCTTGCATCTTTTTTTCTAAAAATCCAAGTCTAGCGTCTTTCGTAGTAGATACCAGCAAGACTACCTTTGGGCCAATTTGTGTTACCAAGAGATATCCTTCGCTTCCTTTTATGTATAATTGATCGAAATCTCCTCTTCCCATTTCTATAATTGCCCTTTCGGATAAAGATAGTAAAGCTCCAGTCATTCCAGAGATTCTCGTTTCATCAACACCTTGCGGAAGTGCAGATCCAATGGGAAGCCCTTCAGTAGACATAATAGCAACAGACTTTATTTCGGGGATTGCTCCTAGTAACTTTTTTAAAAGGTCATCCAGGGTATCGACGCTTTCCATTACTGACAATTTCTCCTTCGCACTAAATACCTATTTTTATTAGATATAAATAGTTTAATAGAAGACTATTAAGAATATATTTTCACTAATAATTTAAATAGATTGGGTATCTTCCCTAACAATCTCAGAGTTTATGGAATCTAAAATCGTTTTTTATCCAATCCTACAATTATTAAGAACATTCAGGCTAATAAATTTCACAGTTCTCTCGCTTTTTCACGGGACATAAAAGAAGTTGTTCGATCTAACTATTTTCTACAGATAAGTATCTTAAAAATTACGCTCAAAAAAATTAAAAATAAATAAAAATTATTTATCGTTTTGTCCCAAAATGGTGATTGCAGCAACGCTAAAGGCTCCACCGAGGTTGTGACAAAGACCAATTTTCGCGTCTGGAACTTGTCTTCCTTCAGCACGCCCTTGAACTTGCTTGCTAATTTCAGTGAGCATCCGGCAACCGGTACTTCCAATTGGGTGGCCAAAACTTTTCAATCCACCAGATGGATTTACGGCAGTTTCTCCGTCCCAATTGAATGTGCCATTCTTAAGTTCTTCAGCTGCTTGACCCCTATCACAAAATTGTAAGTCTTGACAATTTATGAGTTCTGTGATCGTAAAGCAGTCATGGACTTCTGCGGCGTCAATTTGCTTTCTTGGATCGGTGATTCCCGCTTCTTTATAAGCATATTTCGCTGCTTTAACGGTCGATGGGAACGCAGTAAAGTCTGCTCCAGGTCCACCAGGAGGCACGTACCAAGGAAAATTGGTGTGAGCAGAAATCGCATTGGCTTTCACCACTACGTAATCATCCGCATGAGCGTAAGATTCTGCGAGTTCTGGTCTTGTAAGGATCAACGCGGCAGCTCCGTCTGACATTGCACAACAGTCGAACCTACCAAGAGGATCAGCAATCATAGGAGCACTCATCGCAGCATCAATGGTTATTGGTCTTCTGAAATGTGCTTTTGGATGATGAGAACCATTATCATGGTTTTTTACAGCAACTCGAGCTAAATCTTCCTTTGTCCAACCGAATTCATGGAAACATCTGGTTGCAGCCATCGAAAACATTGCGGGTGCAGAAGGTGTTGGGTATAGTGGATGTCCAAATTGCTTAAATCCAGGCAAACCACTGCCTCCTTCGTCCATTAGCTTCTCTACTCCACAAGCGAGAGCAATGTCATATGCCCCAGAAGCTACAGCAAAAGAAGCGTTACGGAACGCGTCCATACCCGAAGCACAATAATTTTCCACTCGAGTGGCAGGTTTACCATCCAATCGTAGGATATCTTCTACCATTGCACCTGATAATCCAGTAAAATAGTAAAATATTCCAATCCAGCTCGCATCAACCTCATCCTTGGTGATTCCGGCGTCCTTTATTGCGCTTTGGAACGCTTCGAAGAGCAGGTCATGTTGCGACTTGTCCCACCGTTCTCCATATTTTGTCATATCGCAACCGATAATCGCGACTTTGTCTTTAATACCATGTCTTACCATATTTATTACCTCCTTTAAGTTCTCCCCCTCACGGGTCGACATTTCCAATAATAATTTTTAAATTCAGCACCTTCGTGTTCTTTTCTGAATGTTAGCTCGACTCTCATTCCAATTTTGACGTTTTCTTCGGGTTTTTCAATTTCAGTCATATTAACGAGCACCCTACCACCACCGTCAAGGTCTATCACGCATCGTGGGACGGGTGTATTGAGATATGCTCCACCAACCAAGTGATCGAGTGTATATGTAAAGAGTTCTCCTTTCTTTTGGAGTTTCACGGATTCAAGTTGATCATCAGCCCTGCAGACGGAACAAGCTCGTGACATGTCTGGATATTGCACGGTTCCGCAATTCTTGCACTTTACACCATACCACTTGTAAACTGAAAGAGTATCACGCCAGATTAATACAGCTGAGCTCTTACGTGTATATCTGTCCTTATTGAGTAATTCTTTAAACTCAATGAATTTGTTGTAATTCTTTAGAAGCGTCATCGATTTTTGGTGACCGACAAAACCCATTCTCCCCTTGCTAATAGCTTTAACGCCATCTTTATCTCGAACTTGCATTAGAAATGCATCAGCGCCATCTCCAAAACCAGCCATAATGATCTTGGCATCTGGTTTAGGCCTTCGTAAGCTCGCAATGAGGAGCATGAAGGGCATTGGTGTTCCCGTGTCACCTACTTGAAAGAATGCGCCATTTTGAGCGACTCCCTGGCCAAATTTCATCATTTTAGAGATTCTACTGTGCATTCTTGGGTTATTATAGTAATAAGCTGCAATTGCAATGTCCTCAGAAGGATTTAAATTATTGCGTTTCAAAATTTCAGACATAACTTTGGTGATGCTTTCCACATAAAACTTCGCGTCCATTTTAACTTCAAAAGTTCTGATAAATTCATCCTTATCCGCTCTTTTCCACGGTCCAGTCACATTCGCTGAGACAGAGTAATAATCATCAATCGAAATTGGGATATTTTCTTCATCCGCAACGAGTAAAGCTGCCGCACCATCTGCAAACCCAAATTCCCACATAGTTGAGGGTTCAGGTTTTCGAGTATCAGCTGCTACTACCAAAATACTGTTGATATCTTTGTTAGCTTTGACTGTATCAACTGCCCTAGCTAAGGCTGTTGTACCTGCTTTAGTAGAGTCCGTGAAATCTGCGGTAATGATATCTTCTCTCATATCGAGTACGGTAGCGATTAGTGACGCTGAATCTTTTTCGGTATACACTTGAGTTGTTGAAGCAAAGAATATTCCATCAACGGTCTTAGGGTCAATTCCCGCTAAGCAATCGAGTCCTGCTTCTACGGACATTGTTAAGCTGTCCTCATCTACCATCGCTACTGCTTTCGTCCCAGGAACTGCTGGAAAATCCCATGCTTTCGAGATGAGTTCTCGGGGTAGCATGTACTTAGGTAAATAAGCACCATAACTTTTAATACCAATTGGCATTTTATTTTTTTACCTCTATTTCCTCTTATTTTTGTTGTTTGGATATAAATTATTAATTATATGATTCTCAATTTTTTAAATTAAATATATTTTGGTTTTTAATTCTGACAGAAGATGTTTTTCAAAAACCATTTTTTTTAAGAATGAGGTGGATGCTATTCAATACGAGATGTATTTTGGTACATTCATTCAATCGTTTTCAAATTTTTTTTCTAAAACAGTAATAATTGGTTTAAATCCCACTTTTCCAAAAACATCTATTAATTTTTGTAATTTTGCGCCTCCGCCATAAGCCATATTGATCCTTACGGCCTCACAGCCCCACGATTTAAGTATCTGTGTAGCCCGATCTGCGAGAATTTGACCAACACCTTTTCCGATAAATTCTTTTTTAGTTGCCCAATTATTTAGATATCCAATGTACTGTCCTAAGTTGTTTTTCACTGCTTCCAACATTCCCATTGACGCGACTTGACCTGTTGATTTTAGTTCAGCTATTAAGGTTATTCGTTTTAAATTTGGTTTAAATTGTCTTAAGCCAGATGTTTCTCGCCACTTTGACTCTACGAATCCGATGTTGAACTTACTTTGAAGTTCTAATAAGATTTTTAAAGTAGCTTGGTAATCAGATGTTCTATAATTTCTGATGATAATATCTTTTTCTTTAATTAAATCGTCGGACATATTTTTCTACCAATTTTTTATGTGCTATGTAGTTTTTAAGAGTGTTAAATCAATTCTTTTTGATAATAATTTTTCATTGCTCACTTCGTCAATGATAAAGAATATGTACTCGTCAATATGAGGTATGATAGGTGATATAAAAACTAGTTCTTCTTGTGGAAACCAGTTATCGATGGTTTCAATCATAATTTCTTTTTCAAAATACTCTTTTAGATGATTAATTTTTACAATTATCCCCTTAACTTCTTCTAGGGAATTATTTTGAACAAGTATTTCCAATTCTTGACTATCTTCTATAATATTTATTTTAAGTAGTATAAACTGTTTTTTATCGGCAAAGTTCACTTCTCCTTTTTTCTGAGGGTCAAATAATTGAATGCTGGAGAAAGAGCCTTTATAATCCTTACTTTCTATATGCGATACATCTAACCCTTTAAACGCTAAATATGCTATAGCTTTTTGCATTCGTATAGATGTCGCGTCTGAATTTTTTATCACATTAGAAAAAAACGTATTCGTTGTTTTTTCGATCGAATCCCTAAGTAATTTTTTGATTGATTGGCCAATTTCTATGCGTTTTTTAATTTTCGGAGTTTTAATTACTTCATCCTGCAATATCTCAGAGTCAATTATTTCAAACAACTTATCTTCATATTCATCTTTAACTTCTTGAGTTAAAATTCGTATAAGTTCGTCCCCAAAAAGCTCAATATTGTTTGGTAGTGATACTATTATCACAATCGTTTCAGGTGTATCCTCTTGAAGTCCAGATCGTCGTTTTTCTCTTTTTGATTGAGTGAGAAATTTTTTACCGAAGAATGTGTATCCCTTATACTCAAGATCTATGTGATCTAAAGCATCTGATTCGTTTAAGCTTAAAAACCAAATTGGATGATATTTAATCGGGCGCATAAATGCTTTGTCGTTCTTATACTTTTCAACGGGATATATTAACAAAGGCATATGCCCTTGAGATTCGTCAAAATATAGGACGTAAACTACTGCTAATTCTTCAAAAGGATTTTTTTCTGATGTTGATTCAAATAATTCAGCCAAGAACGGACCCTTATAATCGTTTTTTTTGAACTGCTAAAGAAAGAAATAATTCTTTGTCTAAAAGTTTAATTAAAAAATATGTATTATTAATTATAACAGTTTTGGAGTGAATATTTATGCAAATAACTGATGTTAAGACTTATATTTTACAATTGGATTTTAAGATTAAAATAGGAAGTATGCCGAGACTTCAAGCAAGTGGGCTTTATACAAATCTTAAAACAGATGAAGGAATTGATGGATGGGCCTTGTCGCACTGGAACTTAAGTAATTTAACTCAGAAACATTTCATTGACAATGCGCTAAGGAAGATGGTTTTAAAAAAAGATCCATTCATGGTCGAAGAAATCTTTCACGAACTATACCAAAATAGCAATAGGATTATGTTTGGAATACCTCAAGCTACTTCTGCAATCCAAATTGCATGCTGGGATATAATTGGAAAAGCTACGAAACAACCCATATATAAACTTCTCGGAGGTAGAAAAAGAGAAGTAAAATGTTATGCGTCAATGCCTCGAGGTTATAAGCCAAAAGCAGCTGTAGGCGCAGTTGGAAGCGCGTTACAGCCGGAACTCGGTGGTTTTAAAGCCGTTAAGCTCCGTATCGGGAATGGCGTCAAGAAGGACGAAGAATTGATAAAAGAAGTAAGGGATGCATTTCCAGATATCGCTATCATGGTGGATGCGAATTCAGCGTATCATTCTGTTAACGACGCTTTAAAGGTTGCTGAAGTGTGTTATAAACACAGAGTCGAATGGTTAGAGGAGCCCATACCTACTGATAATCTCGCTGGACTAGCAAAAATACGAGAAAAATCACCTGTACAGATTGCAGGTGGAGAAAATGATATGGGGATTTTTCGGTTTGAGGATATTCTCTCGAAGGAATGCTTTGATATTGTCCAACCTGATGTGACTCGTAGTGGAGGGTTCTTACAACTAAAAAAAATTGATGCGATGGCAGAAGTGAAAGGAGTGCAATGTATACCACACATATTTGGCTTTGGACATATCCTGGCTGCTAATCTTCATTTTGTAATGGCCTCTCGCTGCGAATGGTGCGAATTTCCGTTTATTCCAGACGAGTATCAATTACTTGAGGAACCTATAAAATGCGTTAAAGGGAAAGTAAAAGCGCTAGATGAGCCTGGCTTGGGAGTAAAAATTAATAAGCAGATGTTTGAAGAAAATATTTTAAAAATATAGTTTTTTTTCTCTCTATTTAATTTATACTGTTTAAAATAAATTTTAATCTGATTTTACATTACATACATCGAGATTTAAATTATACAAGCATTAAATATTAGAAAATCTATAAAGAAAAATCATTATTTATGTTGTTAATCTTTGATTTGGAGCCCTATTGATTTATGAAACTTGGTAATAAACTCGAATTAATTTATATTCCCGCATCTTATTGGAATGAGCCATTAAGTGGGTTTGAATTAATTTCTAAAGCAAAACAACTTCCTAAAAATTCTAGTTTTTTTCTATTGTGGAATCCAACAAATCCATCAGAAAAGGAGCTTAATGAGATAATTAAGCTCAGCTTTCCAACTATTCCAGCAAGTAAGTTATTAACTTGTAAAATCAACTTTGCGGTTCCGGTACCTTCATTAAAAGCCGATGGAAATATGGCATCTTCCACGCAATTTTTTGATGTATCGTCATTCAATGGAAAAATCATGCCTATTGCACCTACTGTAAAATTACTATTTCAATTGGAAATAGTTGGGAGCCAAGATAGAGGTAAGAAGCGTTTTAGTAATTCTATTAAGACGTGGGCATTTTTAACAAAATTAATATATGAATTACTAAACAACGGAAAATTCGTTCCTACTTTAGAACCAGCTACAAGGGAAATATACACTGGTCAATGGCGCTTATTACTAAAGTCTCAAGAAGATAAAGATCGTTTTAAAACGATCTTAACTAATAGTTCTTGGCCCGCTTTTTGTCTTCCTATAAATTTCATTCGAGTAAATGGAGCAATTAAAGCAGATGGCCTTTGGCACCCATCCTACATTTTTTCAAACTTCATGGATACTATAGGAGATTATTTAATTCGTTCCACGCTTAATAAAAGTGATTTTCAAACGTTTAAAGAATTTTATAGTACAGAAATTAAAAAAGAAATGGATCCAGAGTTTAAATTGGGTTGGGATTACAAATTTCTTAAAGCCCTCATCAGTAAAGATCCTAGTTTCAAAGTAGAAGAATTTTATGAAACTATTTTACCAACACTAATTACGAATTGGACTCAATCTGCTCAAGGACTTACGCTAAAGCACGGTTTTACGTTCAATTTAGAATTAAAATACCCTAAAAAACCAGAAGATGATTGGCCATTATCATTTTACCTTTCTTCACAAGACGGTACAAAACCTATTCCTTTAAGTGAACTATGGGAAGGTAGTAGCATTAAAAGAAATTTTGAAACCGATGGACAATTTTTAGAAATAATTCTAAGAGCATTGGGTGCAGCATCAAAAATATTCCCACCAATTAAAAGAGCTCTATTAAAAACCATAAAAAGCGAGATTAAACTTACATCCAGAGAAGTAATGGATTTTTTAAGATATCCAAAAGATTTATTGATCCAAAGTGGATTTAATATTATTCTTCCTGATGTATTCAATAGAGGAGGAAAACAACGTTTATCAGCAAAGCTAATTATTCGTTCAACAAAAGATGATAAAAAGGTAAAAAAAGGGACTTACTCCGTTTTACCATCAATGTTTGATATCGATTCAATGTTAGAATCTAGATGGGAGGTCTCTCTTGAAGGAAAAATAATTTCTGATGAAAAATTCGATAGTTTGATTAGCTCCAGCGAACCGTTAATCAACTTAAGTGGAAAATGGATATTAGTTGATCAGCAAGATATTGAAGATTTAAAGAGCATTAAAGATGCTGGAATAAAAAATTACATGGATGCTCTTAAACTTGGATTAACGGGAAAGACTCAACTACAAGAAAACGGTATTAAGTACGATGTTATTGTCGAAGGAGAATTAAGCGAGATTATCGAAAAATTACAAACTATAGAATCATTTGAAGAAATTCCTTCTTCTTCATCGTTTAACGGAAACTTGCGCCATTATCAGCAGGAAGGGCTAACATGGATGGCAAATATGGCAAGATTCAACTTTGGATTATGTTTAGCTGACGATATGGGACTTGGAAAGACTATTGAAGTCATAGCTTTTTTAAGTTATCTTAAAGATCAATTTCCTAATAATCTGGGAAGTGTTTTAATTATATGTCCTACTTCAATATTATTCAATTGGCACCGTGAGTTAAAGAAATTTGCTCCGGATTTAGATGTAGTGCTTCACCATGGAGCTAAGCGAATTACGGAAGCATCAGGAATTCCTGAGTTTTTAAAACCGCATCGAATTTTTCTTACTTCCTATGGAACTATTAGAAATGATATTGATTTTTTAGAAACAATTGATTTTAGCGGAATCATCGTTGACGAGAGTCAAAACATGAAAAATTACGCTTCAAAACAAACTAAAGCAATAAACAAGTTAAAAAGCCAATTTAGAATTTGTTTAAGCGGTACTCCAATAGAGAATCGTTTACTTGAGCTTTGGACGCTTTTTAATTTCTTAAATCCCGGTTTATTAGGAAACAGGGTGGATTTTCAAAAAAAGTACGTCTTGCCAATTGAGCGATTTCAAAATCAAGAAATAATTGATAATTTAAAGCTAATTATTGCTCCCTTTATCCTACGTCGCGTCAAATCAGATAAATCCATCATAGATGATTTACCAGAAAAGAATGAAATGAAAGTAATTATCGAATTGACTGAAGACCAAGTTAAACTCTACAAAGAACTTGTAGAAAATACGTTGAAAGAGATTGAAACTTTGTCAATAGATAAAAGAAAGAAAAAAGGGTTAATATTAGCCTTATTAGTAAAATTGAAACAGATTTGTAATCATCCCTTTCAATATCTGAAAATCGATATTACATCATTAGATCTGGATGAAAAAATGGAGGAAATTGTCTCCCAATCACAAAAATTAAAGAGATTATTAGAAATGACTGATGAAGTAATCTCAAATGGAGAAAAAGTCTTGATTTTCACTCAATTCACGCAAATGGGGAATCTCTTACAAAAAATTCTTGAACACAAGTATAAATTCAAGATTCTTTACTTTCATGGAGGCGTGCAAGAAAAGAAACGAAAAGAAATTGTTGATGAATTTCAATCAGAAAATATCGATAGCCCTCCAATATTAATTTTGTCTCTGAAAGCGGGTGGAACGGGCTTAAACTTGACCCAAGGAACTACAGTTGTCCATATTGATCGTTGGTGGAATCCCGCAGTTGAGGATCAGGCAACGGATAGGGCGTATCGAATTGGTCAAAAATCAGTAGTAAATGTTTATAAATTCATTTCTAAAGGAACTATTGAAGAAAAAATCGACTACTTATTAGAAGAAAAGCGAGATCTAGCAGATAAAATCGTTGAATCCACAGGAGAGTCTTGGATCTCAAATTTAGATGATGAAAAATTAAAAAAATTGTTATTATTAAGTAATTAAAAACTAAAAGTGATAAAAATAGACAATCGTAAAAAAGAATTCATGGAAAATCGTCGTATTAAGCGCAAAGGGCCAGATAAACCCCAAAGAAAGAGTGAATACGAGAAAGAACGCACTCGTGAAGAAGTTGAGCAAATTAAAAAAAATCTCGTAAATTTTGCCAAAACTTCCTGGGGAAAACAATGGATTCAATCTAATTTACAAATAGGACGGCCCTTTAGAATGCAAAGGGGGATTGAATATGTTAAAGATGAACGACGAATTGAAAATCTTTCTATTAGTACAGGTCAAATCTTCGCAACCGTACAAGGTACCGCTCCAACGCCATATAGAGTGAAAATAAATTTTGAACCGATCCTCGAAGAAGGATGGAAAATCATACTTAAAGAACTAACAAAAAAAACCATCAATCTGATAGAATTATTAGAAGGATTATTACCAGAAGATATAATTACAATTTTTGACGAGAATGGATATTCGCTATTTCCAAACGCTTCGAAAGGCTTAAATGCAACTTGTTCTTGTCCCGATACGGCAATTCCATGCAAGCACATTGCTGCTGTAATTTTATACATCGCCCGCGTTTTGGATTATAATCCATTTCTACTGTTAGAATTGCAGGGAAAATCTAAAAGCGAAATTCTTAACGAATTAAGTTTAGGGCAAGGAGCAAAAAGTAAAAATGAAGCAGAAAAAATGTCTACTACAAGTAACGTTGAGTTTAAATTTAACGTTCCAAAAATCTCTATTGTAGAATTATCAAGCGAACAAAAAAAATCAGGCACAGATATTGAAGATTATAATATTGGGTTTACATTTAGAAAACCGGGAAAAATTATAGAAACTTTAGAAAATCTAGGCGTTCCTCAAACTATAGAAAATAAGGCTTTTGAGATCGTATTAAGATCAATTTATCGCAAAATTACATCAAAAATACATGACACATCTTTAGAACTAGGTTAATTTTATATTTAGAAGTTCCTGAGCGAAAAATTAATTACTAATTGAGATTATTTTATCAATATAAAACAAGGTGAGCTAATGAAACCTATTACAGAAGAAAAATTCGAATCTATTTTGAAATTTTTAGATGAAAAGAAAATAGATGTTTTAATGATAAATGATTACGAAGACAGTCGGAATGTTAACTTACAATATCTTTCTGGTCATCCTACCGACGCAACGATATTAATAAATTCAAGTGGAGAAACGATCTTAATACCATGGGACGTACCTTTAGCCGAAAAACAGTCGGAGGTTGATGAAATTATAAATCCTGCTAATTTCAAATTCAATCCATCTCTAGCAATAAAAGATTTATTTGAAAACCGTTGGAAAAAATCTTCAATTACAGTTGGGGTCCATTCAATGACAACATATGGATTAATTGTAAAAATGAAAGCAATAATGGCCGGAATTAAGTTTTTTGAAGAACCAATCCAAATAACGCAACTTTTCGAAAAACTGAGATCTACTAAAACAGAATTAGAGATTAAGAATTTATTAAAAGCAGCTCAAATTGGAAATAGAATTATCGATGATATCCAAGATTTCTGCATAAACAATCCTGACGGTACAGAAAAAGATTTATCATTTCTAGTGCGTAAAAAAATCGGGGATTATGGTGGTGATGATGTAGCTTTTGAACCTCTTGTTGGAAATTCATCACGAGCTCATGAAATTCATCAGCATCCTTTTGCTAGCGATCAGAGATTTGGTTTACCAGGGTTAGGTTTAATCGATTTTGGGGCAAAATATCAAGGATATAATAGTGACATTACAATTCCGATTAGTTTTGGTAAATTATCAGACGAACAGAATAAAATGCGAGAAACAACTGTCAAATCCTATGAAGCTGCCATTGAAATGATTGACATGGATGTACCCCTATGGAAAATCCATGTTACAGCAGAACAAATACTTAAGAATAGTGGTTATCTCATGCCTTATTCTTTAGGTCATGGTTTAGGGTTAACTGTACACGATTCACCGTTTATATCTCGAAAACCTACAGATGAGTATTCAAAAAAACATTGGAATGAAGAGACAATTCAAGACGGAATGGTGTTTACGATAGAACCTGGAGCTTATAAGCAAGGATTAGGCGGTCAAAGACTTGAGAACGATGTTTTAATTCGGAATGGAAAAGTCGAAGTTATAACTAACTCAGAACCGTTGAAATTTTGAAAATTTTGGTTTATAATATTTTTATTTATTTCTTTTCCTAAAGCTGAATAATAAGTTTTAAATTAGTGTTCTAATTATAGCTTTTATGGCTAATTCAGAAGATTGGTATGAAGTATCAGAGCATAAAGATTACTTATATGTTATCAGAGAAAGGCTAGATGAGCTTGATCCTCGCTTTTATACCACTTATGTAAATATATACTTAGTACTCGGCCATGAAAAAGCTCTATTAATTGATACTGGTTGTGGTCTTTTTCCTTTAAAACCGATTGTAGATGAAATTATCGGAACAAGAAAGCTATTAGTAGTTAATTCTCATTTTCACTTTGACCATAGAGGGGCAAATAGTGAATTTCCTGAAATATATATCCATGAAAGTGAGAAAAACGCGGTTTCTTTGCCATTAGATATGTCTTATATAAAAGATTCCTCAAAGGAATTAATAAGTGAGTATCGTAAAAAGGATTTTATTTTAACACCTGCACTAATCGCAAATTCATTAAAAGAAGGAGATGAGTTTGATTTAGGAGGGATCAAGGTTAAAGTTTTTCATACGCCCGGTCATTCCGTAGGCTCAATATCTCTTTTAACTGATAAGGGTGATTTATTTACGGGAGATACTGCTCATTATGGAGCAATGTACCTACCAAAAAAACGACAATTTTCTGTAATTTTAGATAGCATTTCAAAATTACTAGGGCTTTTTGATGATTCGAATGTACAAGAAATATATCCTTCACATGAAGAATACCCCGTGGGAAAAGAACTATTAGAAAAACTCTATGAAGGTATAACTAATATTGAAAACATTTGGGATACTAAAACTAAAGATAAGTTTTTGGGTTCGTGGATTTTAGAAGATGAGAATTTTATATATATAATTTAAGTTGCTGATCATGGAAAAAGTAGAAAAGATTATTTTATCGGAAAACTGGACATTATTGCACAAAGAGAAAGGCCTTAATGTACCTACAAATGTTCCTGGTTCTATATTTGAAACATTATTAGATAATGAAAGAATAGAGAACCCCTTTTATGGTTTAAATGAGCATAAGATGAGTTGGGTGTACGAATCAGAATGGGATTATGAAATAGAATTTGATTTGAATCCAAGTTTTTTAAAACACAAAGTAATATTACTCCGATTTTACGGACTGGATACCGTATCAGAAATTGTTTTAAATCAGGAGCATCTTGGATTTACAGATAATATGTTTGTTAGATACGATTTTAACGTAAAAACTAAACTTAAGAGTAAAAAAAATAGATTGGTTGTTAAATTTAAAAGTCCAACTTTAAAAGCCCGAACAGAGATTGAAAAAGAAAGTATAAATTTAAACACGGGTTATGCTGCAATTCCGGGAGTACCGTATCTCCGTAAGGCACAGTATTCTTTTGGCTGGGATTGGGGGCCAAAATTACCAGACATAGGGATATGGCAACCAATTGAACTAATTGGATATGATAATCTTAAAATCGATTCTATTTACATAACTCAGAAACTTCACTATAATAAAAATGTTAACGATTTAACTGAATTAGAAGAAATAACTGATATTGGGGTTATGTCAGCAGATTTATCAATCAAAATAAATTTGGAGTCTGATTTACCAACCACTGACCTCAATAATTATAGTTTAGAGGCGGAGTTGAAAGCTCCTGATGGTAAGATATTTACTTCTGAGAAAGATGTCAACAGCGTAACCCCTAAAGTTGAATTTACCCTTGAGTACCCATATCTTTGGTGGAGCCACGATCTGGGTACACCTAATCTATACGACCTTTCAATTATAATTAGTAAAAATGGGATAATAGATACCTTCCAGCAGAAAGTGGGCATAAGAGAGATACGACTAATACAAAATACTGACGAATGGGGAGAATCTTTTTTCTTTAGATTAAACGGCATTCCTATTTTTGCGAAAGGGGCTAATTGGATTCCAATAGATAGCTTTATTCCGAGAGGGAAAAAAAGAGGTTTATACCAATCAAATCTAGTTAACGCTAAAGAAGCTAACATGAATATGATTCGCGTTTGGGGTGGGGGAATCTATGAAGATGATTTGTTTTACGATTTATGCGATGAATTAGGTATTTTAGTGTGGCAAGATTTCCCCTTTGCATGTGCTGTTTATCCTTATAATGAAGATTTTCTTGAGAATTTTAAAACAGAAGCTACTCAAAACATTCAAAGATTGAGGAATCACCCAAGTTTGGCTTTATGGTGTGGAAATAACGAAATTGAATGGTTATGGAAATGGGAACTACATAATGCTGAGATTACTCAAAAAGATAAACTAAATGAATTCAAATCGGGATATTTAGCAGTTTTTGAGAACATTTTACCGGAACTAATAATTACATACGACCCTAACCATCCTTATTGGCCTAGTTCTCCTTCTAACGGGTTTGTGGGAAGTAGTCTTGGAGCTCAAAATTCAAACTCACCAGATACTGGCGATTCGCACTTTTGGGACGTCTGGCATAGAAATAAACCATTTAAAGCCTATCGAAAATTTGATTCGCGCTTTATGTCAGAATTCGGTTATGAATCCTTTCCTTCCATCAAAACAATTGAAGACATCTGCCCTACTGATCAATTTGATTTCTTCTCCCCTATAATGGAAAACCATCAAAAAAATTC
>JAHQWJ010000139.1 GCA_029856125.1 Promethearchaeia archaeon
CTAATTATTGAAAAAAATTACACGAAAATAACTTAAAAGAAGAATTTCTTTTTTGTTTTCTGAATATGCAGAGAAATTTATACCCCAAATATTTAAATAGATGACTTTATTGTATATATAAAAAGACTTAAGGAATTTTTTATTCGTTTATCACGAATTTAAAAATCTTAGATTAAATTTTTTAGGAGATACTATTATCGCTAAGAAGATAATCAAAAAATTTTAAAAAAGTAATATGGAAAGTTAGAGGTTTAATGTTGAGGAAAACAAAAATTTTAATCGTAATTAACATAACATTGCTGGTTTTTTTACTAGGGTTAAATTTGCGCCTAAATAACGCTAACGCTCAAAGTAATGGAGATTCTTTAACTATTCCAACTAATTTTAATTTGCTTGAATTCGGGGAAAATAATGGTATTAAAGAAAATGTTAGCTCCATTGATATAGAAATACCCACATCTTCTTGGAATCTGAACGAAGTACAATTAAATTTTACCAATATAAAGCTCGGGCAAGAAACTAAAACGATCGAAGATGGGTTTGATTATAAGTATAAACGTATTTATCGCCAAAATCCAACTTGGAGAACTCACGGTTATGGAATTCAGATCAATGTGACTGAACCTACAATTCTCTATGGGGTTGATCTCTATGGTTATAAAAGTCCGTCAACGATCGAGACAATACAAGTTCAAATTAGAGGGTATGACGATGTTGATAACAAACCAAACGACACGATCTATAGAAGTGCCACTTTGAATATGTCTAGCGATTCAGGATGGCACAAACAAATGTTTACTAACTCAATTTCTTTAGAAACGGGTAGCTATTACTTAGTACTAAATGGATCGAATATCATAGATCCCGACACGGATTATTTTTGGGCTTATAATGATTTTAATCCATTTTACCCGAGTTTGCATTTATCAGAACTTATTAATCAATGGAGTGTTGGAGTTACAAATTCATCTCTCCTCTATAAATTGATTCAACAAGTAGATAGAAGCTTTTTTCCGGAAGAAATTAACATGTCAGTTAATTTAAATGGGGATTCTTATAGCGTAAAAGACGGCGCGTCTTTAGGTTCAGGAAATATTCTAGTAACAAATTTAAACCAGAATCTAGATGGACCAAATCTAAACATTCCGATTATGATAAATAAATCGATTGAGTTAGATTTTAACCTAAATTATAGCGTAGGAATGAGTAAAAACTTAGAATGTGAGAGCAGTGTTATGATTGATGAAAATTCTTATAATAGTTGGAGTGTAACTCCTCAACTTTTGAGAGAATTCAGTAATTATTCTGTTAAATTCTTTTTTCCGGAGAATTGGTTTGATTTAAGTGTGAAAAGAGATTCGGTTGATATCCAATCTCAGATTCAAATTGATAGTATAGATCATTTTGTGTTTATTCCA
Source organism: Promethearchaeia archaeon (assembly GCA_029856125.1). Classification (GTDB taxonomy): domain Archaea; phylum Asgardarchaeota; class Lokiarchaeia; order Sigyniarchaeales; family SOKP01; genus SOKP01. The sequence goes on from JAHQWJ010000139.1 coordinate 1,419, forward strand.
AATAATACCATTTTAGATGGAGTTGATTGGTTGATTACGGCGAATTCGACAAGAAAATCATTCGACCTAGATGTTGATAGAACGGAGTTTATAGCGGGTCAGGAATTGAAATTCTTTATCTCAGAGCCCTTGTTAAATGGAAATTATACTTTTATTTTAAACGACCCATTTCACGATGAGATTTACACGAGTAATATTTCTATAGATTCACCTTCAGACTCAAATTCGTTTGCTTATATTATCCCATATAGTGCTATTGATGGAAATTACAAAGCATTTGTGTATTGGTTTAACGGTACTGATGCGGGCGTAGTAACTCAAATTTTTACAGTAATTTTGCCAGTTGTAATCGACTGGACTTTAATAATTGGTATAATAGTTATAGTGGGATTAGGATCAGCGGTAACAGCTTCATCAATTATCCTTGCTAAGAAAAGTAAAAGAAAAAAAATTGCAGCAAAAGAAAAAACTATCAATAAGTTTATGGATATCTTAAATTTAAATTATGTAATTGTCATTGAAAAGAAATCTTCACTGAATGTGTATGATCAAGCTTTTACTGGGAAAAAATTCAACTCTACGCTTATTTCAGGCTTTTTAGAAGCAATCCGCACTTTTGGATTTGATATATCAGGGTCAGAGGAACGCTCACAAACAGTTAAACTCGAATATCAAAAATCAAAAATCTTAATGTCAGACTATAAACATTTCAGGCTCATATTTATTATGAAAGACTTACCTTCTTCACAGTTTTATGGAGTAATTGACGACTTGTCCTTAGAGATTGAGGAGAAATATGGAATGTATTTGAAAGAATTTAAGGGAAATCTCCAACCTTTTGAGGGTATTGAAAAATTATTGAGAAAACACCTTGGCACTGCCTTCTTATACCCCCTTAAGTTAACCGGAATTGGTAATATGAAAATTTCTCCTACAGAAAAGTCCTTAATTAATAAAGCAATCATTAAGATGAAACAAACTAAGCTAGATTCTTTTTACGTAACTCAATTAATTGGAGAGAAATCTTTTGATTCGAAGGAGATAGAGGCGTTGTATTCACTAATTATTAAAAGAGTTTTCAATCCATTCTCCTAGTATTACTTAATTCTATTTGTACTATAGTTTCAATTATTTTTATTAACGGTATATCTAGAAAAAATTAATATCTGAAATTGATATAGCATATTAAATCATTCTTTTCTTCGCATAATTAACTAAGCCACCATCAGAAATTATTTCCTGGAGGAAAACTGGTTGTTTTTTAACTGTATAATGGTGTAGTGAAGTTGTATTATTGATTATCCCTAATTTTAAATCGATCTCTAGCACATCTCCTATTTTTATATCATCAATATTAGATAATTTTACTATTTGTAAGCCAATGTTTATAGAATTTCTAAAAAAAATCCTGGCAAATGAAGGTGCGATAATGCATTTTATCCCACTAGCTTTTAGTGCTAAAGGAGCTTGTTCTCTACTTGATCCACAACCAAAATTTGAATTCGCAACTAGGATAGAATAATTATATTCATTAACTTTTTTAATAAAATCGCGATCTAAATCCTCCATACAGTGCTGTGCTAAATAATTCTTATCTGAATTTATTAAATATCTAGCGGGAATTATTAGATCAGTATTTATGTTTTTTATATTATACTTAATTACTTTTCCAATCATTTGTAATCTCACCCTTTTTCTTATAAATTTTCTGGGGAAGTAATATACCCTTTTATCGCTGAAGCAGCTGCAACTGCAGGGCTGGATAAAAAAACCTCGCTATTAACATGCCCCATTCTCCCTTGGAAGTTTCTATTTGTTGTGGACAACGCCTTCTCTCCTTCGGCTAAGACGCCCATATGGCCTCCTAAACAAGGTCCGCAAGTAGGGGTTGAGACTATAGCACCAGCATTAACAAAACTTTCAATATATCCTCTTTCCATCGCTTTTAGATATATATTTTGTGTTCCTGGTATTATTATACATCTTAGTTTTTTATTGATTTTACGATTTTTAAGAATTTTCGCAGCATTTCTTAAATCGGCAAGCCGACCATTTGTACACGATCCTATGACTACTTGATCTAATTCTATTTTCATACCGTGCACTTCTGAAATGGATTTCACATTATCAGGTGAATGAGGAAGGGCAATCTGTGGTTCTATCTTAGCACATTCAATATCAATAATATCGTAATATTCAGCATCTTTATCACTACTATAAAAACCATCTTTCGATATCTTTAAAGAATCCAAATATGATCTGGTTAGAGTATCAGGTTCAATGATTCCACTTTTTCCGCCAGCTTCTATAGCCATATTACACATAGTAAACCGATCTTCTATAGGTAAACCTTTTATCGAATCACCTGTAAATTCCATAGCTTTGTATGTGGCTCCATCTACGCCAATTTTTCCTATTGTATATAATATCAAGTCTTTTCCAGAAACCCATTCATTTAATCTACCCGAATAAATGAACCTAATAGATTCGGGGATTTTAAGCCAACATTTTCCTAACGCCATTGCTACCCCTAAATCTGTAGATCCAACTCCCGTTGCAAACGCCCCAAGTGCTCCATAAGTGCATGTATGTGAATCAGCCCCTATAAAAACTTCTCCTGGTTTCACCAATCCTTGTTCAGGTACAAGACAATGTTCAATGCCTCCTCTTCCAACCTCAAAATAGTTAGTAATATTATGTCTGGTAGCAAAATCTCTAAGGACTTTACACTGAGTAGCAGAAGCCACGTCCTTATTTGGAGTAAAATGGTCAGGGATTAGAATGATTTTAGAAGGATCAAAAACTTCTGCTTTAGAATCTTCTGTCACTTTTTCAAATACTTCTATGGCTATGGGCGCAGTAATATCGTTGGCCAAACATTTATCGATATTGGCCATAATAAAATCACCAGCAACGGCTTTTTTATTTTGGCAATGGTCTCTAAGAATTTTCTCAGTAATTGTTAAACCCATAATTTACATCATTCGATTTTTTTAAAAGATATTCATTTCATTTCAGCATTTTTTTTCTTAACTATAAGATTCAAACCTTTTACAAGAGCTAAAACCGAGCACATTACAATATCTTCATGAGTAGCACTTGCTTTAACTATGAGATTACTTTCAATGTCCATAATTTCGATAGCCACATGTCCTAATGCTTCAGTTCCTCCAGTAATCGCGTCAATTTGGAAGTTTAAAAGCTTAATGTTACTCATGGGTTTAAAACATTTAACAATAGCATTGACTGACGCATCTACTGGACCAACTCCTATTGAGGAAGCGACTTTTTCTACGAAATCTCCATTTCTTATTTTTAAACGCACAGTTGATGTAGGGGTTATGGAACCAGTCAAAACTGTTAATTCTTCAAGAATGACGTATTGTTCTTCTTCGGGTATTTCTCCCATAACATCCTTAACAATTGCTAAAAAATCTTCTTCAGAAACCTCATGTCCTTTATCTCCAAAATCTTTAATATGATTCATTATTTTACCGAATTCTTTGTCATTCGTATTAATTCCAAGATCTCCCAATTTTGCTTTTAACGCATGTCCACCACTATGTTTCCCAAATTTAATTGATTCCTTAAGAATATCCATAACACTGTCAGATCTGCTTATTCCAATTAACTTAGGAGTGATAGGTTCGTAGGTTCGCGCGTTTTTAATCATGGCGTGGGCGTGAATGCCTGCTTCGTGAGCAAATGCGTTTTGCCCTATCAAAGGTTGGAGGCGTCCTATCCTAACTTTACCACCACAATAACTTTCGATGAGTTTCGCAGTGGGAAATATTTTTTGCGTGATGATATTCATAGGTAATTGATACAGAGCATAGAGTGACATTGCTGTTTCTTCAAAGGAAGCATTGCCAGCTCGTTCTCCTAAACCCATAATTGTAGTTTGTGCTTCCGAGGCTCCATTTTCGAATCCCGCAATAGTGTTTGCGACAGCGAGTCCAAAATCGTTATGACAGTGTACTGCTATTCTAATGTCACTTGGAATTGCTTTATATACATTATTTACCATATATCCGAACGCTTTTGGCGAGATGGTACCTACAGTATCAGGAATGTTAATTCTCGTTGCTCCGCTCTCAATTGCATTTAAATTTGCTTTAATTAAGAAATCCAAATCAGTACGAGTTGCATCTTCAGCAGAGAATAATACTGTCGAGTAATGCTCTTTAGCATAAGAAACATATTTATCAATTTGCTCTATTACTTCATCGCGACTCATTTGAAGTTTAGATTTAAGATGTAAGTCTGATGTAGCAATAAAAAGGTGAATACTATCCATATCCGCTTCAATAACTTTATCTATATCAATTTTTGCCATCCTCGCTAGTCCCATCACTTCAGAATCTAATCCTAATTTAGCTATGGATTTACACGCTTCAAAATCGCCTATAGAAGTAACTGGAAATCCCGCTTCAATTACATCAATTTTCATATCATTTAGTGTTTGTGCAATAGATATTTTCTCTTTGTGAGTAAAACTTATACCGGGGGTTTGTTCACCATCACGAAGCGTTGTATCGAAAAAATAAGCTTTATCCGGAAGACTAAGTGAGTCTCTTATTTCCCCCATTATTTGCGAAACACTTACATTACTGTTTTTTTCCATTTTTCTTTACCTATATTAAATTGATCGTTTTTTATACAACCCCCCCTAAAGAGAAAGATATCTCCTTCCTTCTAATAGAAGAGAGGGGTATTATAGTAATAATAAGAGAAGATTTAATAATAATAAAAAGGGATAAAATTGCTTAAATGAATTCCTAGATTCAATTCTAGTCGTTTTTTGAAGCAGCATTACTTTTAAATCCCTTTAATTATGTATTAAAAAGTGAATTATAGGACACTTATAAAACTTGCCAAAAGCAATAGGTGTAAGTACTAATATCTACATGAACCTTTATATTATCTAACATCAAAAATGAAATCATAAAATAGACTTTAATTTTAACTAACAAGCAAGATTAGATTTTTTAGGATTATGAAAGAAAAAATGAATGTTTTATTTATTATTACTGACGCTCAACGGGCCGATCATTTAGGCTGTGCAGGAAATCCCATCCTAAAAACTCCAAACCTCGATAGGTTGGCAAGTGAGGGTGTGAGGTTTACTAATTATTATTGTACTAATCCAATTTGCATGCCTAACAGAGCGACTTTACTCACAGGATTATATCCAAATGTGCATGGAGTTAGAAGCAACGGAATTAATTTACCCGAAAATACTCCTACCATTACAAAAACGCTTCGAAAGAGCGGGTGGCATACTGCTGCTATTGGAAAAATACACCATCAATTTTGGTTAGGCCCTTTTAAGCAAAAAACAAAATCTGCTGAGAGTTTGTTTAGTTGGGCGGTAGATAAAGGTAAAAACGATCCTGTAGGAAAGAATTTTCCCCTTCCCTATTACGGTTACAACGAAGTGGAAGTGATTTCAGGAAATGGTACTGTGTGCGCTGGCCATTATACAGAATGGTTGGAAGAAAGAGCCCCTAAAATTGCAGAAGAAATGAAAAAAAGAGTTCAGAATTACGACAATCTTTTTAGTTTATATTGCGAAGGAATACCAGAAGATTTATATAATACTACCTATGTTCAAGAACGAACAATTGCGTTCCTCGAAAGACATGCCAAGGGTGAATATGGAGAAAAACCGTTTTATTTGCATTGTTCTTTTCCAGATCCACATTATCCCCTATATCCGCCTAAGAGATTTCAAGACTTGTATAAACCAGAAGATATAGAACTCCCCGCAAGTTTTCAAGATGCTAAGAATTTATATCACCATGAATATTTAGGATATCATTTGAAAAATCCGCCCTTTAAAAAAGCGTTCTTACGAGAATCTACGGAAGAGGAAGTTCGCAAGATTACCGCTTTAACATACGCAGCTATTGCGTACGTAGATTATAGCGTAGGTAAAATACTAGCGACTTTAGAAAAGTTGGGGTATTCAGAAAATACAATGGTAATTTTTACCAGCGATCACGGCGATTTAATGGGCGATCATGGGTTATTATTCAAAGGGCCATGTCCTTTCGTAGGACCTTGTCACATCCCTTTAATTTGGAAAGTCCCCGGATTAACAGAGTCAGGAGTGTCTCAATCTTTAGTTAGTACTATCGATCTTCCTAAAACAATTCTTAGACTTTTAAATGTAAAAGAGCGACACCACCCACCTTATATGCAAGGTCTTGACATTTCACAAGTCTTAGAAAATCCAGCAAAGAAAATACGAGATTGCGTTTTAATAGAGAACGACGAAGAGGTAGGTCCTCTGGAAGCAAGGATAAGGCATTTAATTACTGAAGATTATAAGTTAACTGTTTACGAAGGGTTAGATAATTTTGGCGATATTTACGATCGTAAAAACGACCCTCATGAATTGAATAATTTATGGGATAACAAAGATTTCCGAGATAAAAGATTCAAGTTGGTAAATAAATTATTGCAAGAAAATCTTAAAGCACAATCCAAATTTCCAAAGAGAGTTGCTGCTACGTAAATAGAATGAAAATGATTCATTTTTAAAATTACAATGTAAAAATAAAAGTCATAAATAGAGTTTTTGTGTCTCTGTGCAATAGAATTATGAAAATAGATATTTTTTTTGGATATTTTTAATAAGAAAGATATTAGAATTTTGGTACGAGCCATCCATATAATTTAATATTCCAAATAATTTTATGAAAGAACCTAAGAAAAAGAAAACAAAAACTCAAGATCGATATAGGTGGGTATACGATGCTATAATATCAAAGTTTTATGATGGTTCAATGAAAATTGGTCTTAGTATCATAGGAGAACAGAAGCTAAGAAAAGCGGTCATAAGCTTAATTTCCCCTTATGTTAAGCATAACGATTCAATTTTGGACCTATGTTGCGGCACCGGTACTTTAACGACAACATTAGTAGATTCAGTCTATTCTGATTGTGAAATAGTAGGTGTTGATTTATCGGAAGGACAAATTTTTCAAGCGGTTAAGAAAAAATATCTTCCTAACTTAGAATTCAAAATAATGGACGCTAGCAATCTCAATTTCGCTTCAGAATCTTTTAATATCGTTTTAATCTCTGCGGCATTACATGAAATGGATAAATCTCTAAGATTTAGGGTATTACAAGAGGCACATCGCGTTTTAAGGAAAAAAGGGTATCTTTTTATTTTCGAACATCACGAGCCCTCAGAACCTAAACTTCGGATTTTTTACAACTTCTATTTAGGTTTTTGGGAGAAAATATTGTCTCACTCATCAGAGATGCAAAGAAATATATTTAATGAACTAAAAGATGTTAAATTTAATCCTATTGACCAAATCATCCTTGATAAAAAAATCTTCAAATTTTTTCAATTAATTATTTCTAGAAAGTAACTTTAAATCTAAGAAAAAATAGTAATTTTTGATTTTGTTTAGCAAATGATAATATTAATAAACTACAAATAAGAAATGTATCTCTCAAATTGATAGGTGAAAAAAGTATGACTGAAGATAATAAAAATACTACAAAAGAAGAACAAAATACAAATAAATATCTAATCGGCCCAGGTTTAGGTATTATCATAATGGGTATGTCGTATTTGGTTTGGTGGCTTATGCCTTTTGCTTTCGATGCATTTAACCAAGATATGCGATGGGCTCATAATTGGGTATATGCTATAGTGATTTTGAATATCGGTGCAGCGTGGTATTATAAAAGTGCTGTATCACGGATTATAATAGTTTTTCAAGCTTTTATGCTACCAGTGACCGCAAGCGGTTCATTTAATACGCTTATTCTTACATATGTTTCTGCTTTTATCGCAATTCTGTGGGTATTTATTGGAATAACTGAAAAAATTAAAGGTAAGAAGTTCTTGATAGAAAAACTAAAGCCTAAAACTTGGAATTGGATCAATCTTCATACTATGGTGTTTACTTGGGTACTTCTAGCACATATCAGTTTAGTTTTTTTAATTGGGCGTTTACCCTTAGAACATCAACTTCTAGGATTTGGCACATATGCAGGATATTTGGTTAATCTACCCCCTGAAAGCCTTGAATTTGCTACTTGGGCGTTTGATATAACCTTACTTGCTTGGGCTGCCATAGTATTATATGAACAAGTCAAAATGGGCTACAACTATAAAAACAAACCATGGCCAAAACTTAGTTTTTGGTGGGTGTTTGTTTGTATGGGGTCCTCCTTAATAGCTTTACTAATTCAAGAATTAACAATTGGTTTTTAATAATTTACATTTTTAAATTATTTCAATTATAATTGAACCAAATTACTATCTAAAGAGTGAAAAATGTCAAAAGAAGATATTCCAATGGCTCACGCTGGAATGGCAACAGAAATTGAACTCCAGAAGAAGTACTATGAAGACGGTAGAGTATATATATTACAGATCGAATCTACATTAAAATGTCCACAATTATGCAATTACTGTTACGCAGGTAGTTTACCGGATAGCTCAGAAGGCTTAAAATCTGACAAAATCCGGAGCTTGCTAGATTCTGCTGCAGAAATGGGAGTAAAAATGATTGATTGGTTAGGTGGTGACCCTCTTGTAAGAAAAGATTGGTATGAGTTATGCAAATACGCTTCTGATCTAGGGTTGGTTAATAACATATGGACTAGTGGAATACCCTTAGCAAATCCTGAAGTTGCACGGAAGGCAGTTGAAGTATCAGATAAAGGATTTATATCTACTCACTTGGATACTCTTGATACTGACCTGTATAACCTAATGCATGGAGGAAAACAATACGAAAATACCTCCGATAATATAAATCTTATTTTAAAAGGGATAAAAAACACGATGGAAGCTGGAAAAAGTCCAGGGGCAATTGTAAATTGCATCACATATACCACACCTCTATCAAATGGAGATGCGAAAGCTATGATTTCATATTTCCAAGAAAAATTTGGAATTAAAACTTGTTTGACGCTCTTTAATCCTGTAATTCACAATACTGGCAATCCTTCTTGGGAACCGAATAATGAACAGATTAAAGATGCTTACGAACATAGAGATCGAATTAATTATCCTGACGAATCCTCTTGTGGCCCAATGGATGTTTCAAAATTTTATTGCGGAACGGTTGTATGTGTTACTGCTGAAGGTTGGTTAGTGCCTTGCTCAGTTATAAGAACTAAAGAATTTGGAAATGTTCACGATGAAAGCTTAGAATTTCTTGTAGAAAAAACTAAACAACGTTTGCTGATGTTAGATTTTAGAGATCCTTCAAAATTACCAGGAAACTGTGTTTCTTGTTCAAATAATTCAAATTGTTTTGGTTGCCGGAGTAGTGCCTATTATTATAATGGAGACATTATGGCGCCGGATCCAAAGTGTTTTCAATTCTCAGCTAAATCAAAAAAAGCGGTAGAAGAATGATTTTAGGCTTTAAATTTATCATAAATAATATATTATTGACATGTTCTAACTTTTAGATACAATCTATATAAAAATAATACGAGGAAAAAATTCAATGGTTGATCATAAACGATATGACTTTAGTGTTAATGATGTTAGTGAAGTGTATGCTGGACCTGGTGGAAAACTCTGGGAATTACTTATGGGGGAGCAAATACATGTGGGTGGTCCAGAACAAACTGATTTACTTGCTAGAAAAGCAGAAATTGATAAGGCAGGGCAAAATTTTGCTTTACTAGATATTTGTTCTGCATTGGGAGGTCCTGCAAGACATTTAGCTGAAAAATATGGAATAAAAGTAGTAGGTCTTGATATTACTCCAGAGATGGTGTTGGAAGCAAAAAAAAGAACTGAAGGAAAACCCTACGCAAGTAAGATCGAATACAGAATTGGATCAGGACTCGATATCCCAGCTCATTTAAACTCATTTGAAGTTGTTTGGGGCCAGGACGCTTGGTGCTATATACGTGATAAGGTACGTCTGATAGAAGAGACATGGCGCGTGTTAAAACCAGGAGGTACATTAGCATTTACTGATTGGATATGGGGGTCCGTAAGCGTATCAGAAGAGGAATCTGACATTTTGATGGAGTTTATGGTATTTCCCAATTTACAAACTTTAAACGGATATGCTGAGTTAATAAAGGCTACAGGTTATGAATTGGTTGAAAAGGTGGATCTTCAAGAAGACTTTGCAAATCACATGGATATTTATTTAAATATACTTCAAAAAGCTAAACCGGATATTGAGGCTGGTTTTGGCGTCGAGCTCTATGCAGCTGCAGAAAAGGGTGTCATCGCATGGCAACAGGCAGCCCATAACAAAAAAGTAGGAAGAGGACTTTGGATAGCAAAAAAACCATAAATTCAATAAATTAATTTTTTTTTTTTATGATGATGAAAAAATCCGTACTTATTTTTTCAAAAGTACCCGCTATCGGATTTGTAAAGACTAGGCTTTCACAAACTACAATATTATCTGATAGTGAAGTTAATTTAATAGCGGAAGCAATGTTAAAGGATACAATTATCATAGCTTCTCGAAGTAAAGCTAATATTATTGAAATCGGATATTATCCTGAGCACAGTTTTAACAAATTAGAGAAGATTGTTGATTCAATCCAAAAAACTCATGATTTAACGATACCTATAAGTTATCATCTACAACAAGGATCATCTTTTGATGAGAGATTTGAATCAGTTGTACAAGCATCGATCGATAATGGAAATGATTTTATAGTCGTTCTTGGAGCAGATTTACCCTATATGCCGTCTTCATTAATTAATTCAGCATTTACCCACCTTAACTTAAAGGAAAATTTAAACAATATCGTGATCGGACCTGCTGGAGAAGGTGGTGTCTATTTGGTTGGACTTTCTCGAAGTTTTATTCCAAGTTGGTTTAGAAAATTTAAACTGTTTACGGATGGAGTTGAAATTATTCAAATTGCTAAATTTTGTAAGTTAGAAGAGATCGAGCTATATTTGTTAACACCCTTAGTTGACATAGATATTGAAGAGGATTTGGTTTCACTTCTTGCTTTTATTGAAGTATTAAAAATAGCAGAGAATAATGATAATTTTCATTATCCACATTATACTATTAAGGCGATAGAATCTCTTGGGCTTTATATCAAGGAAATTAAGGGTAAAACTAGAGATCGCACAATAGGTAAATATAAACCAAGTGATTCCAATGCTAGTTAGTATAATAATTATTACATTAAATGAAGTAGAAAATCTTGAATCAACAATAAATTCATCTAAAAAGGCTGCTTTAATGAGTACGGGGAAGAAATTACCTATAGAAGTAATCGTAAGTGATGGTGGCTCAACTGATGGTACATTAGAGCTCGCTGAAGCGTTTGCTGATAAAATTGTTCATTCCCAAAAAGGAAGATATATGCAATTGAATGCTGGGGCGAAAGCTTCCAGGGGGGATATATTACTATTTCTACATGGTGATACGTTATTACCAAGAGGAGCAATAATAAGAATCGTCAAAATTTTTCAAGATTCTAAAGTTTTAGGAGGTGCGTTTAAGAAACATTGGAAGTGGAGTCCAGACATTAGCTTATCAAATTTTCTCGATTTCTCCGTAAAATTTTGGCAAGGATTTGGAAATTGGTTAACGCATCTGATTAAAGAATTTCCTGGGGATAATGCCTTTTTCATTAGACGAGAAATATTTGATCAACTAAATGGATTTTCTCCTATGTGGATTTGCGAGGATTTTGATTTAAGCAGGAGACTACTAAAATATTCGAAAAAAATTGAAAGAGATTTTTTTAAAAAAATAAAGTATAAGAAGAAAATAGCGTATATTCGCACACCAGTAAAAACATCCACTAGACGATTTGAAACTTATGGTTTCTTCAAATCTGTGTATTTGTGGTTCAAAATCTATTGGCTCTGGCGAGCAGGTTTTTCTCAAGATCAACTTAGAGAACTAGTCCCTAAATACATAACCATTCCTCAACATGCTAAGCGATCTATCCTAAGGTTTTAGAACCTAATAATCATGGATATTTTACTATAAAAAAATTATGCTTAAACGATTTAATGGTTTCAGTTTTACTTATTATTAAAGATATAAATAAGACCTAGTAGAATAATAAATATTAGTAAGGAATTATGGAGTGAATTAACTATGGTATTAGAAATTTATCAAATAGTTATCTTAATTTCAATCGGTGCACTCGTAGGAATAAGTATAAGCTTTATTGGTCAAACTGGATTAGGAATTGTACTTCCTATTGTTCTGTTATTCACTGGGGATGTGTTTTTAGCTATTGCAATAAATCTATTAAATGATTTGCTTACATCTGCTGCTGTATCAATAGGATATTTTAGAAAAAAACAATTTAAATTAAGGTTAGATATCTTTTTAATAATCGTTATTGGTATAGTTACCACCTTTTTCGGTGTTTTTATTTTAATGACAACACCTCTAGGTTCCATTTACGGGTGGTTTGTTCCAATTTTCATTATGTTCTTAGGGGTTATCTTTCTAAAGAGGGGTTTTCCTACATACGAATCTGTTAAAAAAATGGCTCAGAACTGGGCAAGTAAAACGGTAAAAAAAGGAAAAAGTGAAGAAGAGCTAACCGAATTAAATAAAAAGATCGACGAGCAGTTAACATCTGAAACAGATACTATTAAAGGATTTATATCGCGTGGCTCACGAATGTACTATATTTTAGCGATTGGTTTTGGTATTTTTGTTGGGATCAATTCAGGGTTATTTGGAGCAAGTTCTGGATTAGTTTTTGTGTTAGCACTAGTTGTAATCTATGGATACCCTCTTAAAAAAGGAGTTGGTACAGCTCTAATTCTGAGCATGATAATTGGCTTGTGTACTTTCTCATTTTACCAAATTTTCGGTATTACTATTAAAGGACGATTCTTTTTTAATTTCGAACTTTCGTTTTATCTAGCAATCGGTTCAATTACATCTGGCATAATTGCCTCTACATATATTCAAAAATTATCTGCTAAAACGATGGGAAGGGCTGTTGGAATTGTAATCTTCGTATTAGGAACCTTGGCGCTGGTTTTTTACTTTATAACTTAAATTTGTCACACATCTAAACCCTATAAAAGAAGTAGATATAGATTTATATTGTCTTTAGTTTAAATCTTATTTAGGTGTAAAATGAAAGAAAAAATGAATGTTTTATTTATCATTAGCGACCAGCATAGATATGACCACATGAGTTGTTCTGGAAATAAAATGTTAAAAACTCCGAACTTGGATAGATTGGCAAGCGAAGGAGTTCGATTTACAAACGCATTTTGTACAAACCCTATGTGTATGCCAAACAGAGCAACATTGTTAACGGGATTATACCCTAATGTACATGGAGTTCGAAGCAACGGTATGATTCTTTCTCAAGATGTCCCAACAATTACTCAAACGTTAGTTGATAGAGGGTGGCACACAGCAGTTTTTGGAAAGTTGCATCATCAATTTAACACAGCTCCCTATAGAATCGGCGATAAATCTGCTGAATCTTTTTACGATTGGGTTTTCCAAAAAGAAGGGTGGTATCCCGTACGAGAGAATTTTCCTATTCCTTACTATGGGTACCAAGAAGTGGAAACTGTGATTGGACATGGAGCTTGCTTGACGGGTCATTATTTAGATTGGTTGGAGGAAAGATCTCCAAGGCTAGCGGAGAACATGCGGAAAAGGTGGAAAAATATTGATAATTTCTTTTCTGTGTTTTCTGAACACGAATTACCTGTCGACTTATATTCGAGTGCTTATGTAACTGAACGTACTACCACTTTTTTGGAAAGGCACGCCAATGGAGATTATGGGAATAAGCCTTTCTATGTACATTGTTCATTCCCCGACCCTCATCAGTCTGTTTATCCCCCTGGAAAATATAGGAATTTGTATAAGCCTGAAGATGTTGAATTGCCAAAAAATTTCAAGGATCTAGAGAATTTGAGGAAGCATCCCTATCTAGCACCGTATATTAATGTTATGCCTGGGGCGATGTTAAGAGAAACAAATGAAGAAGAGCTTAGAAAATTCATAGCTTATACATACGGTACTGTGGTATTACTTGACGCTAGTATTGGACAGATCTTAGCGTCTTTAGAAAAATTAGGGTATGCTGACAACACAATCGTAGTATATAACAGTGACCACGGCGATTTAATGGGTGAGCATGGAATGCTTTTTAAAGGTCCATCAGCTTATATGGGCGTGTTTCGGATTCCTATGATTTGGAGAGTTCCTGGAATAACAAAACCTGCGGTAACAGATGCTTTAATGAGCTCTATAGACTACCCAAAGACGCTCCTAAACCTTTTAGGGATATCAAAAAGAAAACAACCACCAGATATGCAAGGTTTTGACATGTCAGCTGTTTTAAAAGACCCCGAGAATTCTGCCAACCAACCACGAGATTGTTGCTACATTGAAAATGATGAGGAAGTTGGACCTCTGTACGAGAGATTAAGACATATAATAACAAAGGAATTTAAGTTAACTATATACGAAGGTCATAGAGATTATGGAGATCTTTTTGATAGAAAAAATGATTTAGATGAGTTGAATAACTTGTGGTACGATGAAAAATACAACGGGGTTAAATTTGAATTGGTTAACAAGCTACTCCATGAAAATCTCAGCGCACAAACTCGATATCCAAAAAGAATAGCTGGTACCTAAAATAATGTAATTTGTAGCTATTATCCTTTAGTTATTGTGAGAATTTTTAATTTAATCTTGTTTCAATTCCTTCAATCTTTCTTTTATTTGATGAGCGGCATTATTTATAATGTTCCCTGCTATGAAAGAGGTCTCATTTTTTACTTTTTCTTTTAAGATCTTAGCTTTTAACTTAAGAGCTTCAACTAAGGTTTCTCCATTTTTCTCATCAGTTCCTTTTACAACTATATCAAGAACGTGTAAAGCAAGTTGTTTTTTATCTTCAGAGTAAAGCTTTTTAGCGTGCTCCAAATATTTTTCTTCGCTATTAATTTTTAATAATTCCTGGGCAATTTCATCCGTTTTGGCTGGAAAAAGATCAGTAGGATTTCCACTGTTATACCATCCGTGGTATAGCCTATAAGTCGCATGGATAGCGAAACGGTAACAACCGTATATACCTCTTAAAATCTTATGGTTTCTGAATTTATCGGGGTAAATTTCTAGCATTTCGTGGTAGATTTCTTCGAACCATTTACCTTCGTTTAGCCTTTTTACCACTTCATCGTGGACAAAATGCATAACTTCTGCTGTAATTGATAAAGCATCTCTAACTTTTTCCGTGCCTTCGATAAGTCTCCCATGACCGGGAGCTAAGTATTCTGCGTTTTTTTCTCTCATTTTTTCCATTGCTATAGCCCAATCTTTAGGATATCTCTGGACCTTAAAAGGATTACCAATATTAGGGAAGGACGAAACCATTAAATCGCCTGTGCAAATAGTCTTCTTTTCAGGGACCCATAACCAAATTGAATCGTCAGTTTCTCCTATATCATGGTAAATTTCGAAATTTACATCGCCTAATTTAAATAAATGTGAAGATTCATTTCCTCTGAGAATAATAGTAGGGATTAATGTTTCGCGAGCGGAAACAACAGCATCTTGCCCCCTACCGCTTACAGAGGCAAATTGTTGCTTATTTATCCAATCGTGATATTTATCTAGAATTTCGTATTTCTCAAATCGTCTGATACAATTCTCGTGAGCAATTACTTCGGGCATATCCCAACCTTTTTTTCTTATTTCTTCTATAAAAGGACCATAGCCAAAAGCGTGGTCAAAATGCCCATGTGAATAGATAATATATTTAACAGGTTTACTAGTAAAACTCCTTACTTGATCGAAAGTTTTTTGGGCGAATTGCCTAATTGGAACATCGTAAATCACTAACCCTTCTTTTGTATCAAACACACAAGTATTTGCCATGCTTGGGACAAAAACGCAGGTGTTATTTTCAAAAGTGGATGCTGGAAACCACCCAAACCAATCACTCATACCATTAGTTATTGTCGGTACCATAAGTTAACTCCTATCATTTCAAATTTCTTATAGAAAATAAACAAAGCTTTTTTATCAAAATTATTACATAATTAAATAATCTTATGAAAAGGGCAAGAGTTATTGATAGAATTAGTGTTATATCGATCGTTCTATTTATGTTCTTAATTCTATTTTCAAAAGTAGATTTTGTTAACGCAAACGGCACTGGACCATCCCTCACGTTCAATACAAATTTCGAAATGAACGAATATTCCAAATTTAATGAAACTCATCAAAATTTAAATTCAATTAATATTTCATTGCCATCATCTTCATGGTCTATTCAAGATATTGAGCTTAATTTTACTGATATAAAATTTGGAAAAGAATTAAAAATTATTGAAAGTCAAAATTACACAGGTGATTATGATCGTGTTCATTATCAACAAGGTTCTGATCGAACTCATGGGTTGGGTGTACAACTCAAATTAACTGAACCTACTACTCTTTACGGAGTTGATCTCTATGGTAAAAAAATAGAACGAGGTGTCACGATTATAGAAGTTCAAATTAGGGGCTATGACGCACTAAATAATAAACCTAATGGTTCAGTTTATTCGACAATGGAAATAAATATATCCATTACTGAAGGATGGCATAGACAAAACTTTTCCAGCCCTATTTTATTGCCAAAAGGCAATTATTTTTTAGTAATTAATGGTTCGGATGTTGTATCTGTTAATGACGATAAAATTTGGTGGTATTATAACAACATTAATCCTAGTGATCCGAGTTTATACACATCTTATTACAATGAAACTGATCAATGGAGCACAGGAGTACAGAATCATACATACTTACATAAATTGATTCAGAAAGTAGAGACTCCGGTTTATCCAGAAGAAATTAATATGACTTTAAGCATTGATAATCAAGTGTATCCGATATCTAATACTACGAGCGAAGAAGAAGGATATTTAGGAAAGACTGTAGTTGACTTCTCACCGAATAGCGACAATTACCAAATTATCGTGAACAACCAAGCTTCAGAGAGTTTACTTTTTAACGTTAGTTGTTGCGTAACTCTTTCTAATAATCTTAATTTTCCATGTTCCGTTGCAGTCCAAGATGGTACAACAAATAAGTGGAGTGTAGAACCAATAATCTCAAGACAACCCACCAATTATAGCGTTTTGTTCAATTACCCGAGTAGCTGGGAGAATATAAGCGTATTGAGAGATGATGTTCCTATTACATTAGGTGTCATAGTAGATACAACAGATCATAAAATTATTATTTTAAACGATTCAATAACCATCGGAGCAGATTGGGAGATCGTTGCTGATTCTACTAACGTTGAGTTTGATTTAAATGTTCAAATAGCAGAATATACCTTAGGTCAAGAGATAGAATTCTTACTTCCTGTAACCTCCTTTTCTGGAACATATATTTTTATTTTGCTTGATCCTGCTGGTATACCTCAACCGAATCAGACAATAACATTCCCCTCAGCAACTCCCTTTTCTTACAGCCTTAGCTTGTCTGATCTAGAAGGATTTTATACTGCCTATGTGTTCTGGTTTAGTGATACTGAAACAGATGCAGGCGTTCAATCACAAATTTTTGATGTTTCCATTGCAGAACCAACGCCAACGCCAACGCCTGAATTTCCGTTTCCTTTAATAATTTTAATTAGTGTTCTTGGAGCGGTAACAGTGGGATTGGCATCATTCATAGCATACAAGAGGATCCACTCGCGTCAAAGAACTAAACTCGAAAAATTCTTGAATCAATTTACAGATATTTCAAAAATCAACGAAATCATCGTGATTGATACGAAATCTGGAATCGATGTATTCTCCCAATCGTTTGGTGGAAGAAAAATAGATACTAGCTTAATTTCAGGATTCCTGCAAGCTATTAGTAACTTTGGAACGACGATTTCAGAAACAGCAAAGGAATCTCGTACATTGAATATAGAGTACAAGGATTCAATAGTAATGCAAACTGAATTTGTAAATTTAAAATTAATTGTAACTTTAAAAGAAAACCCTTCTGCTAATTTTAAATTTATAATGGAAGACTTAGCTTATGATATTTATAATCAATATGGAAAAGAGATTGACGACTTCGCAGGAATTTTGAAACCATTCCACAAAATGAAAGAATTGATAGAAAAGCATTTGAAAGTTTCGTTTCTTTACCAGCTAAAAATCGCAGAAAATCCTAAGATCAAAATAAATACGTCTGAGAAAGAGATGGTTAGTAAAGCCCGAACTTTTATGAAAGAAAATAATTTCAACTATTTCTATTCGCTTTATTTAATGCCAGAAAACACCTCTTCCCCAAAAGATTATCAAACAATTTTTAATCTGATTGAAAAAGGAATATTTCAGCCGACTGAAAAATGATTTTTCTAAATACCTTAGTATTTTTATATCTTATCTCTCAGTAAAATAAAAAAAAAAAAAATTTGTTTTATTCTGATTTCTTCCGCCATACCGTCAAATAAACAATAAGGAGAATAATACACGCTGGAATTCCTATAATAATAAATATCCACATTAATGTATAGAACATACCATAAACCCAGTAACTATACGGTTGGCTGCTAAATGGAGCATAGTAATTAATACCATTAGAAGAAAGGGAAATATAAATACAATATGCTATAAACATAAATAATCCACCTCCACCGCTACCTCCCGCATTTCTCTTTCTATGCTTATTCTTCTTCTCTCTGGCTTTAAACTCGGCTTTCTCTTCATCTGGTAATCTACTCCACCAGATATAGCCTCCCACTCCAAAAAACAATCCTGCTGGTATCCCCACAAATAATAACTCAAATAGAATTATAAGTATATAAAATCCAACAATCCAATCAAGGCTCCAATCACCAATTAATGCCGTACCTTGCGCTCCAATCGGAGATGTTTCAATAAACCATATTACTACTAGTAGTGCTCCTATAAAGGCGATAGCTCCAGCTATAATTACTACAATAAATGCCGTCAAATGGTTCTTTATTGTTTTTTTCCAATATAATTCATCGCTTAATTCTTCACTCATAAGATTTAACCTCTAATTTTTGAGATTTTCTTTTTATATTAATAGTTAGGAAATAGTAGGATCTCACTTAATTTAAGTTTATATGCAATTATTACATGGAAACAAATTGTAGGGCCTATTTTGAATGATTATTCTCTAAAAAGGTAAATAAAACCTTCAATATCCATTTGATTTAGATTATTTGATATAAAAAGGTTAATGTAAAAATTTCCTCTAATTGATGCATATAGTAATAAACAAAAAAGAAAAAACTTTAGATCCATTGAACTCTTAAGGGTTTTCGAGCTGGGATTCGTTTATACTTTACATCTGGATACCCCATTGTTAAGGAATACCCTACGATATGGTTATTAGGAATCTTGAGTAATTCTCTAATTGTTTGCGATTCGTTTATAAAATAGGTCAAATATCCTAATGAACAAGCTCCTAACCCTAAAATTTCAGCAGCGAGCATGATATTAGCTGCTGCTAAAGCGGTATTTGAAGGAATCCCTCCTACAGTTTTGTCTCCATGAATAATAATTAACTCCCCATTCCAACACCAAAAATCAATACCTTGCTTGATCATTTCGAGTTTTCTTTTTGATTTAGGAAGATTTTCAACAGCGAGTCTCATTTCATCTTCTGTAAATCTTTTTTCTAATAATTTCCGGCCCTGTTGATCCTCAAGCGCGTTAACTAACTTAGTCACTTTACTAGTTATGTGTTTTGATATCGCAGTTACAGTTGCTCTTTCTTGAACTATAGTATAGCTGATGTTTTCAGTATTGCTGCCAGTTGGTGAATATTTTCCGATCTTCAATAATTTTTCTATTAAATCTTTTGGAATTGTTTTTTCTTTAAATCGCCTGATAGATCTCCTATTTAAAACCAGTTTTAAAAAAGAATTATATGATGGGAATTCTTCTCTTATCGAACTATGTTCTAGTTCTTCTTCCTCATGAAATTTTAGTTGAATAGCATTTACAGGACACACGGCTTCACAGTGTCCGCATTCTATGCAAACTTCCTCAAAAGAATCATCTAAACGCAAAAAACCTTGGTTGAAAGAAAATAAATTAGCTACGCAATCTTTCACGCATTCTTTACATTTTGTACAATTATCAATATCGATTTTAATTTTTGAATTTTCTATTTCATTTATCATCAGAAATCATTTTAAGAATTCTAAATAGCTATAGAATATGAGCTAATTTTGTAAAACTCGTATCCCTTAAAAACATAATTATTTAATTTTAAAAATAGATATCAGTACGGAAAAATTATTTAAGAAATTGTCCAATAACTCTTTTCCGAGGCTTTATTTTTATTAATTTTCACTTTCTGTATGGAATTATTTTCAAATGCCAAATAAAGCTTTTCTAAACTAGTTTTTTTATAAGGGAGATTCCAATGATTTCTTAAGATTTCATAATATATATTTATTGGAATGCCTATATCAGCTACATATAATTCCCCAATGTTTTTAGGCTCTGTAATGAGTAGTCCCTTTTTTACGAATCCTAGCGTTAAGGTTGCTAATGGATTGATGCTCGAATAACTGCTTCCCGTTGTTGCATCTAGTCCAGATGGAATATCCAAAGAAAGAATTTTATTTACGTTTGAAAGAAAATTAAAAACACTTTCAGAAATATCATCTTGACGGGGAGTAAACCCATATCCGAGATAAGCATCTATAAAAAAGCTATCATCCTTAAACTCTAAATTATTAACTGGTAATTCTTTGACAATTTTGATTCCCAATTGTTTCGCTCTTATAAACTGGTGTTTGGAAACGTCTTTAAGTTCATTTACACCCTTTGGAAAGATAATTTGAGCATTTAATCCCCAAGAAGCTAAACGCCTCGCTGCCACAATACCGCCTCCAGCGTTGTTTCCAGTGCCAGCAATTATTATGTAGTTAGAATATTTAATTTTTGATAGATTTAGAGCTAAAATTGCTAAGTTTAAGCCTGCGAGTTCCATCATTAGCTCAACAGGGATTTTAAAATCTTCTACCATTATACGGTCTACTTCAGCCATCTGCTCTTTCGTAATGCCTGGTAAGCCCATAATTACCCCTTTTAGCTTAAATTAGAAAAATAAAAATTATTAAGTTTGAGTTTTTTCAGCTCTTGCTAGTTCTGCTTTTTTATCCATGATTTTTACGTAAGTTGAGTAAGTATTTTTCGGAGGAAGTGTTTCCTCTTCTTTCTTAAAAAGCTTCATTGCTTCTGAAGTACAAGTAGGAACGCATACTCCGCATCCTATGCACCTTCCTTTATCTACTTGAGCGATATTGTCTTCAATAGTAATGGCATCCAAATTACATCTATCTTCACAGATTCCGCACCCTATGCATAAATCAGGATCAACTTCAGCATAAAAATTAGTAGCGAAAAAATGTGATAATTCAGGAAGCTGTTTTTGGCTTGTAAGCACTCCGCAACAACAACCACAACAAGTACATATATTCATTGGTCGTTGAGAATTTCCCGGTTGAAGCACTAAACCATCTTCTTCGGCTTTCTGTAAGATTTCTAGAGCTTCTTCTTTAGTAATTTCTCTAGCAAGACCTTTTTCTATAAAACTCTTAGCACCAGCTCTAAATGAAAAGCATGACTCGCGTAGTTTCGTCTTTGTACATGGTTCTCCTATAAGATCATTTCCTTTTCGGCAGATGCAGTCCATTACTGCGATCGGTTCTCCCACAATCTCAATAAGTTGTTTAAGATCATCGTAATTCGCAATTGATTGTTCAAAATTAACAGACTGATCTAGCGGAATCACGCGTAATTGAGGAACACCCGAACTATTATATTCTTCACTAAAAAATGTTTCACGCGTGTATTGATGGGCATCTTTAAAAAATTCAGGTGTCAATTGATTTAGTTGATACTCAAACATTCCTATTACAAAAGGAGCACTACCGTAATATTTAGTTTCTGTTTCTCCTTCTTTTACAACCCCACGATTGATTAAACCCTTGAAATACATCTCATCTAGTTTCTTCTCCAATTCATCCGAAGAAAAACCACTTTTTTTCAATCTTCTATATATCTTCTTTAGCGGATCTGCAATAAAATTCAACTTTAATGCAATTTGAGCTTGTTCTGGCGTGAAAAGATGTTTCAAAATTTTAATTTCAAGTCCAGATTCTGTAGCTGGATAACCAACTGGCATCTTATCAAGATGCTTCTGTAATTCTCGATAATAATCAAAATTTTCTTGGGTCATACAATATAGCAATAGTTCTTAATTAAAAAAGTTGATAATTATGTTTTTTAAGGTTGAAGTAGTGAACATGAATTTTTATTTATTGTAATCTTTCCATTCAGAAGGAACCTTAGATACTTTTTCTCGACCTGTAGGTTGATACACTTTTTTTCCTAAAGGTCTAAATTTTAAATCACCTTCAAAAAATTGTGTAATTCTTTGCCTAGCTATTTTAATGTATTCCAATTCTTTATCTACACCGATGACCTTTCGAGAATGTTTTAGTCCCGCAACCAAGGTCGTTCCTACACCGCAAAAAGGATCTAAAACATAATCTCCTTTATTTGTGAGAGCGAGAATACATCTTTCTACTAGTTCTATCGGAAATTGGCAAGGATGAATAGTTTTTTCTGGATGGTTAGATTTAACGTTAGGAAACTCCCAGAAAGCAGTCATCCAATCATCTTCTAATATTTTCCACACATCCGAAGGATTTTTTCCTAATGGGTTTCCGGAAAGTTTACCCTTATTTGGTCCTTTATACGCGCGTTTCCCGGGATATTTAGCTGGTACTCTTATTGAATCTAAATTGAAAACATAATTATCAGTTTTTGTAAACCATAGTATTGTCTCATACCTTCCAGATAATCGATTCTTACAATGTAATCCGTGTCCAAAATGCCATACAATTCTATTTCTCAATTTCATACCTATTCTTTTGAAAATATCGTAAAAATAAATGTCTAAAGGATAAATTTCGCCGTTATTTACGTAATTTCCGACTTCCCAACAAACACTTCCTTCATTTTTAAGTTTGTTATGAAGCTGTCTAATAATCATTTCTTGATTTTTCAAATATGCTTCTAAGGTTGCTTTTTCTTCATACTCTTTGCCAATATTGTAAGGAGGTGAGGTCACGATTAAATTTACGCTGTTATCCGGCACAGTATTCAGGAATTTTAGTGAATCTCCATGATGTAAAATGATCTTCCTTTCTTTAGCAAATTCGGTATAAATTTTATAAGTTTCCGATTTAGAGGTCATCTTTTTTTGTGTTGTCATCATTCATTCATTATTAAATCCTAATAAGTGAAGGATAAGAATTATTACTACTATTGACCTTTAGTCAGATTTTTTAAATTAAATTATTTGTTAAGCCTTTATCAAAAGTGCAAACCATTTTTTTATCTTTCTAACTTAAAATGAAACATGTTCGAATTTAGGTTTATAAACACTTTACAATTATAATATTTAAAAAATTATTAAAATTGAAAAGTAGATGTGAAATATTTGAGCGACCATAATAAAGAAAATCCTGAAATTTTAGATTTAGAAAGCTTACTTGATTATCAAGAAGGCTCCGTTGTTAGTAGGATGCTGATGAACAAAAAAATAGGCACTGTAACATTGTTTTCTTTTGATAAAGGAGAGGGTTTAAGTGAACACACAACTCCATTTGATGCGTTAGTTTACATTATCGATGGCAAGGCGGAAATTATAATTTCTAAAAAGCCTTACATTTTAGAAAAAGGGCAAATGATAACGATGCCTGCTAATGACCCACATGCTCTTAAGGCTTTAGAGCGCTTTAAAATGATGCTAATAATGGTTAAAGCTTAGAAAATAAGTGATTTTTTCTTTTATCTCTAATAGAAAAACCCTTTATTTTTTCTAATTATATTTTTTCTTTTTCTCCAGAAATTGTTGATCAATCAAAATATCCATCTGAGCATTCAACCAACACAACTCGTCATAAGTGCTAGATGAATTAAACACTTCTTCTGCCTTTTTGCGAATATCTTCAAGCGAAGGCATGTTTAATGCTATGTTTTGAATAACTTCGGCTAATAGCCAACATAAGTCGTTATACGAATATTTTTTTAATGAGAGATAATAAGCAGCTACTCTGATTTGAGGTTCTAAACCAATCTCTTCATCATCTGTAGGCACTACTTCTTTTTCCATAGATTCCTTAGCTTCAACTTCTTCATTTTCTGTAATAAGCGTTCTGTGTTTTTTTAGTTGCGTTAACCATGCAAACACCCCTGGTTCAGCGCCTTCCTCTTTTATCTCTGGGCTTTTAATCTCTTGGGGTTCATTCTCTGAAATGGTTGATGTGGATGGTGTTTCTTCTTTAGGTGCTACTAGTACCAGCTCAGGTCTGCGTCCAGTTGATTTACCAGGTATTAACCCCTTTTTTAACTGATCCATCATCGATAAAAATGATCCATATTCTCGTTTTTGCATCATTATTAATATTTTGCACGCACCTCCGCGATCTTTGTCAAATCTTCTAGCCCAAGCTGCTGTGAGGTCTTTTTTATACTGTGGAACTTTAAGCCCCACCCAAATATAAAGTGTCTTCTTCTCAATATCGTCAATCAAATACACATGATTATCGTCAAACTCTAAATTACTTCGATCAATTAAATTTCCTTTTTCATCAAGACTATAAAAAATCAAATATAAACCACACTAAAGTTGAATAAGCTTATAAAAATAGATTCAATTAAGGTATAAAAATTTTTATTAATCACATGAATTACTTGAAATATTAATCAATTAATACTTATTAAACTATTAATAAATAGAAATTTCTTCCATTCTCGTTGAATTAAAATTATGGCATATCTACCATAAAATCTCTACAGGTGTATTTAAAATTAAAAAAATCGAACTTCTCTCTAAAAATGGTGATTCTCGCGGTTTTTACGATCTCGCTAATCAGGTTAACGATTTAACAGGTAAAGAGTGGGTATTTTCGACAAAATCAGTAATTCCAAAAGGATATCCTCCGAGTTTTCAATTAAATCTAAGGAATAAACATGGAGGTCAAAAACCGCCGGAATTATGTGAAAAGTTGATTAAAACTTTTACAAAAGAGAATGATCTAATTCTTGATCCTTTTTGTGGAGTTGGAGGAACTTTGATCGCATGCAATTTGAGCAATCGTAACGGCATTGGGATTGAAATCAACCAAGAATGGATAGACATTTATCATAAAGTCTGCGAAATTGAATCTATCCCGCCTCAGAGGGTTATTAAAGGTGATTCTCGCGAGATTCTTCATAATTTAAGTGAAGACCCAAACTTTAAGGTAGATTTTATATTGACCGATGTTCCATTTTGGAAGATGGACACTGTTGAGAAATCGAAGGGCACCTACAAAAAAGTTGGAGAAGATTCTAAAGGAGTTTATTCTGATAAATCAAAATTAACTAGATTTATCCCTAGCTCTCAAGATTCACAACAAAAAAAAAATGATTGGGAACTTTTAATGAAGCAAACTTTCAGCGAATGCTTTAAACTTTTAAAGCCCGGGCGATATTGTGCTGTTTTTATAGGAAACATGTATACGGAAGGCCGTTACCATCTTTTAAACGCTGATGTTGCCCGCATCTTAAGTCAAATCGGTTACGTCTTAAAATCAGAAATAATATGGTACGATGTTAACAAAAAACTACATCTTTACGGTATCAATTATTCATGGATCCCAAGCATTGTGCACCAATTTATTATGGTTTTTAGAAAAGAAAGAAGTGAAAAACTTACTCAAGAAGAAAAAGATAAAATCAAAGCGAAAAACCTTAAGATGATTGAAAAAGGATGATAAGTGAAATTATCCTTTTTGTTTCATAGCGATAGCAGTAATCCAACCCTTTTCTTTTTGTTCGTATACATCTATTTCAGTAAATCCTGCTTTCGTTAAAAAATTCCTATACTCCTCAGGTGAATGAAGCTTAAAATCTCCGAGTTTCGCCCAATTCTCTACTACTTTTCTTATCTCTTTGTTTTCGCATTTATAACCCTCGTTGACTAATAGTAATACACCGTTGATTTTCAAAACGCGATGTATCTCTTTTAAATCGTTAATTAAATCTGGCCAGAAATAACAAGCTTCAAAGCCTGAAACTACATCGAAGATTTTATCCTCAAAAGGAAGACTTGAGACTGAGCTCTCATGAATCTCAACAATTCCCTCTTCGATGTATTTTTTATTAACTTCTTTACTGACTTTCACTGAAGTGGGTGAATAATCAATTCCGAACACCCTCCCACTTGTCACAATTTGCGCAAAATGATTAATATTAGCTCCACCTCCACATCCTACGTCTAAAATTATCATTTCTTTCTTTAATTTTATGTGAGATAAACCCCACTCTGCTAACAAAGCGTGAGAAATGTTCATCCTCTTGGCGATTCTTTTGCCAAATAATCCCCTTGGTTTTTTTACTTGATTAACAATGTAGTTAAGATATCCGATAAGTACTCACTTCTTTCTGATTTTTGATATTTTTAGCAATAATTGGTCTATAGAAAATTTTTATTAGGCGTGACTAATTTTTGTAATATAAAGTAACATTTAATTGTTGATATCATTTAACAGTCAATAATTTAATTGTTAATCATTATAATTTACTAACTTAAAAACTTAAATTGATAAAAAATGGGCCATAATCATGAACATAGGTTGGGAATCGAGGCACCACATTCTCATCTAATACAAGGACTTTCTCCTATTGTTTTTACTATAATATGGATTCTAGATTCACTGGTTTTCTCGTTTTCAACGGTAATGAATAATTTTGTTCCTTGGATAGTTAGACTCATCTTGTTTATTATAGTTATCGCCATAGCTTTCGCGTTTATTCGCGCTTCCCACAACATTTTATTTAGGCACCCAGAAAATAAAGACGATCTCATAACAGATGGAATACTTGGGCATGTAAGAAATCCGATGTATTTTGGCGTTCTCTTAATTTATCTTGCGTGTATATTTCTATCGATTTCATTAATTAGCATAGCGATATGGATTGTAATAATTGTTATTTACGATAAGTTGGCTACTTTTGAACAAAAACAACTAGAAAACCTATTTGGAGAGAAATATATAGAATATAAGAAAAAAGTACCTAAATGGATTCCTCGATAGATCGATTCTTTCGCAATGTAAAAATAAAAGCAAGTAGATAAGGCAAAGTGGTTATTAGCATTAATAATCCCAACATGAAAAGACCAAGAATAAAACTAAAAATAGCGTAAAAACAAGCAATTACTAATAAGCTGCTTGGTGGGATTAGATCAAACCATTCAGTGCGTTTTAGGTTTTCTCTCTTCCAAATAATAATACCGGAAGCCCACACGATGGTAAAAATCATCCATACCACTAGAAAAATTAAAGGCAAATTAAATATCAAAGGGATTCGAGTAAACGATCCTACTAAGAATAGTATTCCCAATCCCATTGGAATTACAAGCAACACTGTATATAATCTTCGAAGTAAAGAGCGTCTAGCATCAACTTTGGCAACATTCAATAATTTTAGTTTTTTGCTATCTTTCTCCCAACTTAATCCGTAAAGCACTAAATACGCTATGGGGATAAAAAACCAACCAAAAAAATTAAACGCAGGGATATTGAAGTACTAATCCCGACATCTTATCTCTCTAACATCTTGAAATATGATAATATAAATAAATGACTTCAATATTTATTTTATTGATTATTACTATAAAAATTTAATAAGGAATAGTTTGAAATACAAATCCTTAACTTCTGTAAAGAGGAATCAAATTGGCGAGCATGAATAACATAGAGGTCAATGAAGACCTTCTACCTCGACCAGGCTCTTCTCTTTATAATCTAAATCATAAGGATGTAATGATTAAGAATAAGACGCTTAAAAAATTTAAAATTTATAACAAATACATCGTTCTTCCATTATATCGATTAAGAATTTTGCCTCTTTTAGGTTTTGGACGAATTTTTCTCATTTTAACGACACAAGGAAGAAAAACAGGGAAGAAAAGAAGAACACCGTTAGAATACCATCGGATAGAGGACAATATTACAATTTTTTCTGGTAGAGGTGAAGATGCAGGCTGGATGAAGAATCTCCGGGCTCATCCTGATGCTCTTTTGGTAAGACATGGGTTCCATCGTTTCCAACCGCAGGTAGAATTTGTAGCAAATGAAGACCAAAAGCTTGAAATTATGAAATGGTACGTAGTGAACCATGGAAAATCAGCAAAAATGCTTTTCGGTTGGTATCCTAAAACTGACGATCCAGAAACAACAGATTTCACAAACTTAGTAAACCTAATTTCTATAGTAAAATTGCATCGCCAAAAGGATTAGAATTTAGTTTTGAAAATATTCCTTAAACAAATCGAATACAGCACTTTTCGAGCTTATATTTCTTCATACAAAGATATTAAAATCAGAAATTTTTATAAAAATCAAGGTAATTAATACTTTAAAATTGTATTTACAGCTCTGGAGCCTAATTTAATATGACAGCAGAGGAAATTACAGACCCTTACGAGATAATTTTGCAAAATATGCGTGAATATCCTAACGATATCCCTTTTGTAGATGGAGAGGTATCAGAAGCATTTAGGGCGTATATTAAATTATTGTTTACACGTGAAGAGGCAGAAGTTTCTCAATACTTAACTGTTAAGCCCCAATCCATTAATCGAATTGCAAAGAAAATTGGAAAAAGCAAAGAAGAGATTAAAAAAATTCTGGAAGAAATGACCAATTCGGGTGTTATTCAAGATATCGGTGGTTATTCCTATTTTTTAGCTATGGCACATCTTTTGAATATGGGATTTAAAAACTCAAAAACATTCGAAAGGCTAGGAAAGAAAGGAGCTGAATTGTATCATCAATTCTTCCATGAAGAAAAATATTACAAGCGATACGAATCTTCCGACGCTGGTACTCCAATTACTAGAATAGTTCCCATAGACACATCGATTGATCATAAGTCTAAAATATCCAATGCTGAAGAGATACATGGAATATTAGACATGTGTAAAGGTCCAATTGTAGTAACAGATTGTCCTTGTCGTAATAGAACAGAGACCTTAGGAATAAGAGAATGTAAAGATAAATTTCCTATTTCAGAAACCTGTTTTCAAGTTGGTTTGTTCGGGGAATATTTTTTACGAAGAGGAGAAGGACGAGAACTCTCTCGCGTAGAAGCCCATAACCTAGTAACGAAATTAGCAAAAAAAGGTTTAGTTTTTACAGTTGCAAACAGTAAAAGTCCAATCCACCAAGTAATTTGTTCTTGTTGCGCCTGTTGTTGTGCTCTTCTAAGAGGAATGACGCGATTTGAAGATAAAAACGAAAATTGTACAGCTAAATCGAACTATGTCTCTAAAGTTAATCGTAATTTATGCACGGGATGTGCTTTGTGTGCTAAAAGATGTCCATTCAATGCAATTACAATAAAAGAAGAGAAAGCTAAAGTAAATCCTAAAAAGTGTTATGGTTGTGGAATTTGTGCGGTATGTTGCCCTGTAGAAGCAATCAAACTTCATCGAATAGAACAATCTTATATTTATCCTGACACTGTCCAATTATTTGAAAAAATATACCAAGAAAATAGGAGAAATGATTAACTAGTTACGAGAAAGTTAGTCTTTATTCCATTCTGTAGCACATTGTCCGCACTTATATTTTTTCGCATAAAAGCCTGGAAAAATTACTCGCGTTTTATCATCAATCTCGCGTATTTGTGATTTATTTGTATTTCCACAATTTGGACAGATTTTTTTACGATAACCAGTTTGTTCATTAATTTCAGTTGAAACGCCTTCTTCCAATCTTGAATCTTCAGGTTCCGCTAAATTTGGTATCTGATCAATGTTTTCAGTTGCAATTTCTTCTCTACCATTTTTCGATTGAAGTTCTTCGCTATATACAACTTCTATTGATTTCTCAACGATCTTTTCTTCTTTCTTTTTTAAATCCTTTTCACTAGTATCTATAATATTTATAGATGCCGCTAAATGTTCTCTTTTTTCATTTTCAATAACATTAATCGTTTTTGCAAGAAGAAGAGCATCATCTTGCTTTAACTTTTCATTTTCCTTTTTTAATTCGATAATTTTATTCTCTAAATAAGAAACTTTCCCCTCAAATTCTGTTAAACGAGAGTTTTCATTTTTAACGGTCTCTATTAGCTTAGATGTCTTTTGATTTTGTTTTGTTAATTCGAGATTATTGTCTTTCAAAACCTCTATTGTCTTTTGTAATTCTTCGACTGAAATTTCTTTGTTTCGAAAAGTAGAATTTATATCTTCAAGTAATTTCTTTTCTCTCTCCAGATCATTTAATTTTTTGTTTAAATCCTTTAAATCTATCTCTATTTGCTCTACGTTGGAACTTTCAGTTTGAATTTTAGTGGTGTTTTCTAAAAGTAGCTTGTTTTCGTTTTCTATCGTGGAAATTTCGTCCTTAAGGGATTTATTCGTGCTTTCCAATCTCCCGTAATCTTCGATCAAATTATTAAGAGAATTTTGAGTTTTCAATATAATTTGATCTTTTACAGAATCATTTTGACTAAGGGTTTTTAATTCCTGCGTATAACTATCAATATTTTGTTGAAGTACTTCATTATCCTGTTGCGTTTGAGTTAGTACTTGTTTTTGTGAACTAATTACTTTCTTCAAAATAGGGATCTCTTCGGATTCAGGTTTTTCCTCTTTAGGTTTTTGATATTCTGGTTTGGAAGAATCTTTTTTTTTTTTTAACTTCGTTTCTAATTTTGCTACCTTCAGCTCTAAATTTTCAACTGTTTTTTCTAATTGAGCATGTGTTTTTTCTTCTTCTTCAGCGTTGTCTATTAAATCCTTTAAGTTTTTACTCATATCAAATAACACTCGTTTTTTTTCATTAACTGATTACACTTAAAATATAAAAGATTTCATATTATTAATATTTCGAAGTATTACAATGAACTCTACAAATTTCATTGATTTATATCTAATACTTGTATATAATATAAAAATATAAGTCCAAATCACTATTTAATTTAGAAATACCGGTTAGGAATGTCAAAAATGGTAGGATCAAACAAATACTTTTTTAAAATTTGTATTGTCGGCGATTCAGAAGTAGGAAAAACCACTATTCTTAACCAATATTTGAAAAGGAGATTCGTACCTGACGCTCAAAGAACAATTGGCTCTAATTTTTTCGTAAAATACGTTAAAATCCCCGAAGTTGATAGTATGGTTATTCTGCAGTTCTGGGATTTGGCCGGACAACCGAGATTTAGATGGGTTCGATACGCGTTCTATAAAGGTGCCAAAGGTATAATATATGCTTTTGATTTAACTAGGAAAGATACTTTGGATCACATATTAACTTGGAAAGAAGAAGTGGAAAGTAAAATTGGAATCGTTCCAAATATACTCGTCGGAAACAAGGTAGATCTTATAACTTCAGAAAATAGAATAATTAATTTAGATGAAGTAAAGCACGTCAAACAACAAGTTTCCGCAAGCGAATATATAGAAACAAGCGCAAAAGTTGGAACCAAGGTAGAAGATGTCTTTTCCAAATTAACATTAGAAATATTTAAAGTTAACAAGGAGAACTTAGAATAAACCATTTTTTCGTTAAATATTTGTTTTTTATTGATTCATTTGGCCAAGTTATGATAGAGTTTTTATCGATTTAGCCACTGCGTAAGCCATTAAAGGCGGTACTGCGTTACCAACTTGTTTGTATTTGTCTCTCATGGTCCCGCAAAACTTATATCTATCTGGAAAGGATTGTAATCTCGCTGCTTCTCTAATAGAGATTGCTCTATTTTGAATTGGATGAATAAATCTCCCCGGTGCACTTACACATCCGCAGTTTCCCGTTATTGTATCTGCTGGGGAATCTAAATGAAGTCTCCCATAAATGTTCGGGTATCCCCCTTTGAGTTGAAATTCCTTCGGTAAAGAACTATGATTCATCCCCTGGGCAATATGGGATATTCTTCTTTCCACGATTTCACCATGATTGGGGGCAAAATGGTCACACAACTCGTCAGAGTTTTCCCTTAAATACTCCTGATAGTTAGTTAATGGTGGTCCGTTATATTTTATTGTTGAGTTCTCGACTCGCTGTTTTGTCAGGGGATTTATCTTGAGAATATCAGAAAGAGCGTCTTGAACGGTCAAATAAGAAGGTAACGCATTTTTTTCTAAATCTGATTTCAATACGATATTATTTTTGTTAGTTTTCTGGATTTTAAAAGAATAAACTGATTTGTTTTGAGTTCCTATAAAAAATACTCGCTGCCGTAATTGTGGGACACCATAATCTGCTGCCAACAATATTTCCATTTTACAATTATATCCCATTTCTTTGTACATATTAACAACTTTTTCTACTACTTTTCCCTTTCCCATAGAAAGAATTCCAGGAACATTTTCCATAACGAAAAATTTCGGTTTAAAGTATTTAACCCACTGAATAAAATAAAAAATTAGCATATTACGAGGATCGTCGGGTCTCCTATTTCCAACCGAAGAAAATCCTATACATGGAGGACCTCCAATTATTCCGTCTATTTCTTTGTTTTTAAGATATTTATCAGAGATTTTCTCGCAATTTAATGAGGTTATATCTTTATATAATGACAGAGTTTCAGAATGATTTCTTCTATAGGCTCTATAATAATTTTCTTCCAATTCTATCGCTAAATCAATCTTAAAATTAGCCATTTCGAAACCTAGCGATAAACCCCCCGCTCCACAGAACAAATCTATTATATGATTACCTTCTTCAGTCATAGCAATAATAAGGAATACAATATATAGTGATAATCTTAACAATAAGAATAAAATGAAACTAATCTTTAATTAATAACTATAAAGCTAAGTTGAAAATTGAATAATGCATAATTAATCCCAATCAGAAGAAAATGGTTAAGGAAAGTAAATATACCTTGATTAGGAATATACTGCTAAAATGGTACGATGATAACAAGCGCGATTATCCATGGAGGAAATCAAACGATCTTTATAAAATATTGGTTACGGAAATTTTACTACAAAAAACAATTGCGTTGAACGTCTCCAATATGTATACTCTCTTTTTTAAGAAATACAAGGATTTCTCTTCAATTAACAATGCAAATATTTCCGATTTACAACCCACGATAAAAGTATTGGGGTTATCAAATAAACGAGCTCAGATTTTGAAAGCCTTGAGTCAAATTATCGTAACTAAATATAATGGAGAAATCCCTCGAGATACAGACAAACTTAAAGAAGTAAATGGCATAGCTAATTATGTGAGTAATGCTTTTGGGTGCTTTGGATTGAACAAAAGAACGTTGTTTTTTGATGTTAACATAAAAAGAGTTATATTGAGGGTGTTTGAACCTCAAGGCTCTAAATTTAACCGTGATTCCATGTATTCTCATTTGGACAAATTATTACCTAAAATGGAGTTTAAATACATATACTGGGCAATACTTGACTTTGGAGCCCTGATTTGCTCCAAAAATAAGCCTAAATGCGAACTATGTCCTATTTCTGATAATTGTTTTTATTTTTTAAAATCTCAGTCGTAATCAAATCTGATTTACTTGAAAAATTAAAAAAAAAAAGAGAATTTGGTGTTAATTTTTATTTACTCTGGTATCTTCATCCCTAACATCTCTAAGGCTTCTGTTACTTTAAATCGAACTTCCATTTTGTATTTATACCCTGGAATCACATGGTAAGCGAGTAGTTGTTTTTGGTTTAATGCTAGGGCTTCTTCTAGCTTTCCTTCCTTAACATCCCAAACACCAATCACAGTCATACCTTCTGTAGTTGATTTTACAGCGTTAGGGATTACTTCTTTACCTAAAGGCCTTAAAGCAGCTCGAGCTTCTTTAATTTCCTTTAAATAGACTTTCGAGATATTTTCTGCTTGATCAGGTGGGAAGATATTATACGTAAATATATATGGCATACTTTTCACCTCTCTATTAGATGTAATTTTTAATAAGGTTCTATGAGGTTTTAGTTAAATTGGATTATCATACTTAGAATTTTTTTACTTTTTAATATTTCCATTTGTGTCAAATTTTTTAAACGATGTTAAAAATTAATTTTAAATACATACACTTTATCTTACTTATGACGTGATCTGAGTATTGAATATAAATTAAAAGAGGAATAATTCAGATTATTGTAAAATTGGTAAATTTAATAACAGATTGATAAGTAAAAAAGCATCTGTGAGCAGATATGCTAGTTAGTTTAAGGGAAGTCTATCTACCGGTTATGATATTTTCGATTATCTTAGACTTTCAATTAGCAATATATTTTTTATATTTATATGGTAAACACCGAAAAGATAAAATCGACAAGCTTTTTCTCATGAGGGCTTCTGGAATTTGCGTCTATTATAAATTTTTCAAGGATCCAGCAAATAGACGTGGAGATCAAATCATGTCCGGTGCTATAAATACTATTAAAATGATGTTAAAAGAAATCTCTCAGGATGAAGGGGAGATGGTCATAGAAAAAGAAGGAAAAGTGCTAATAACATACCAAGGCAAATATATTACTGGAGTAATTGTAGCAGATCAAAACTTAAGCTCCCTTAATTTCTTGCTCAAACGCTTTATTGAGAAAGTAGAATTCCTATATTCTAATATTATACGAGATTGGGATGGAGCTATGGAAATATTTCTCCCAATTGAAAATATTACTAAAGAGATCTTCTTTTAAAGGTGAATTCTCACTTTCGCTTTTTTGAAAAAACGAGAATCGGCTTTAAAAATACATTTTGGCACATAGGGCAAGAATTATGCTTCGTTAACCAAGCAGATACGCAAGAATAATGGTATTGGCTACCGCAGAAAGAACATTTAATCGTTCGACTTCGTCCATGCCAGATAAATTCGTGACATACTGTGCATTGTATTCTGTCGTGTAAATTTACCTTCTTAATTTTTAACTCTCGCCCACAATAACAGCAAAAATTAACCTTTTTGCTAGTAGATTTTTGTATTTTCTTACCACAATTGGGACAATAATTAAAACTGATGCCAGGCATAAAATTTTCACACTAATAATAATTCAAATATAAATGGTACAATAGTAAAACAACATTAACAGTTAAAAAATGATTTTTAGTCCAATTTTTATTAAAGGAGATTAGGGTTGAAATGGAACTAAAATTAAATCGGACTAAAAAATCTAAACATCTTTTTTTTCTATTTTTAAACCTATTAATCATCATTTAAGAAAATATTTGAGCAAAGCACTACTTTTTTAAAAAACATAAAAAAAAATAAAGTAATTCTATAGTGCCATTTTCGAAAATTTTTCCTTTTTATCAAAAAATGCAAAGCAAGAAAGAAATGACCTCAGAATTATATCGAGCTTGGCCGATATTCTTACTTGCGTTCATTAGATTATTATTTTTTTCTATTTTTGAAAGAGCGCTTTCAAATTACCTTTATTTTGTTGTGGATATTAGTGAAAGCACTCTAGGAATTATATCTTCTGCTGGAGCAATCGCTTATATTTTTGCTCCTATTCTTGGACAATTTATTACTTCAAAGACAGGAATCCGTAATGCCCTTATATTGTCTTCCGTTTTAGCACCCATTTTAATGGGAGCTCAAATTATATACTTTGAACCATGGTTTTTAATCCTGTGTCGAGCAACATTAGGATTAACCATGGGGCTCTATTGGCCAAATTGTATGAATCTGTTAAGTAAATGGCAGAAGATAAGTAGTCCTGAAAGAGCAAAAAGGGATTTTAGAAATTTTAATTTTTCTTGGAATTTTGGTTTTATCTTTGGGCTTCTCATTGGTTATGTATGGAGTTTTTCTTGGAATGATTATTCTGCTATGATTTTTTCGTGGTCTCTGTCGTTTTTACTTATCCCAATTAGTTTTTTTATAAATAAAGATACCAAAAACCATTTTCCAAAAGAGAAATTAGAAATCCACTTAGAAAATCCCGAATATGAAGAAGATTTTAAAATGATTTCCAAGACCAATTCAAATTCATCTATGATAATTTATCCCATTCTATTCTCGTGGATCGGAATAATTTTCTTAGCTACAACAAAATCAATCTTACTATTTACTTATCCGGTTTTTTTAAAATTATACTCATTAGAATCACATTCAACTTACCTTGTCCAAGGGGGTATACAATTAGCTCAACTTATTGGTTTAACTTGGATTAATGTAATGAATGTATATAAACGAAAAATTTCTGTTTTCATCAGCTTTATTTCCATTATTGTGATTTCGTTCACTATTTTTTCTGTAGGTTCTATATGGTACCTTGCAATCATATTCTCAGTTACAGGCCTATTTTTTGGTTTTATACACGGAACGTCAATGAAAATCATGCTCGATTATGGATCTGTTAAGAATACAGCGAGATATTCAACTATGAATGAAATCATAATAGGAATTGGCTTTGGGGTAACCCCAATCATATCGGGTTATGTTGTAGAAATCAACTTATACGCTGTTTTTGTTTTTATTATAATATGTGGGTTTGCTTTTTTAGCTACTTTGATATATCTTTCCCGAAACATTAAAAGAGAGAGATTGAATAGCTAAAAAGTGCGTCATTATTTACTATTAGACTTCGAAATTGAATAATCTTTTATTCAAGCCGTCTTAAATGTTAATTAAATAGGAATTATTTATAGGGTGATAATAGTATGACTTTATTTGATCAACTCAATAAACATCAATTAAAAGAACTTCTCGTTAAGTGTTGGATGACTCATGACGGTTCGTGGTTTTATAACTGCGTCCTAGAATTTGGTATTGAGACCGCAAACAAATTAAATAAAGCAGCAATTAAAACACTTTCTCCATTTGAAGTCCAAAGAGTTCAGAAAGCTTTAGAGATGGAGAAAGTCAAAGTAAAAACCTTTGAACAATTAAAAGCATTTATCAGCAACGGGTTTTCAATTTTAAAAGGTGATTTCATGGATTTTAACTACACCTTTCCTAGACACAATGTTTTGCATTGGGAAATGGGAAAATGTTTCGCTTACGAGGGAATGAAAAGGATTGGAATAAAGGATAAATATGAATGTGGTCTTCTATATCGCCTTGGTTGCTGGCTAGATGTAATAGGTGTCAAATTTAAACTTGAACCTGAAATTATTGAGTGTTTATTGCATTCTCAAGAAACGTGTGTCGGAGATATGATATTTAATTTTTAAAAATACAAAAGGCTTATAAAAATGTATCCGTGGTTTATTTTATCTATTTTAGGTATGTGTTTTATGGTTCCACTTCATTTTTTATCAGTCGAACATGTAAAGTTTCAAAAAAAATATGGAGCGGATAAAGGGAATAAAATCACCGGAATACTCGGGCTCACTTCTGGATGGGGGTTTTTTATATTTTGGTTTGGAATATGGATTTCGCCTCAACCTCGTCTAAGTATTCCTTTTTTTCAAAATCCTAGTTTTTTTATTCCAATTATTAACTTTTCAATACCAATATTCTATTTAATAATCTCTATTCCTTTAATTTTGATAGGTGCTTGGTTAGGAATTGTGAGCGTAAAAGAAACCTCTCTCAAAGTAGCGGAAACTCATAGGACAGAAAAAATCGTTTCCTCAAAAATTTATTCTTTAATTAGACATCCACAATACTTTGGGGGATTATTGGCCCATATTGGAATTTCTTTTCTGTTATCGTCGTTATTTTCTTTAATTTTTACACCTTTAGTATTTCTACTAAACTTTTTGGTTGCTTGGAAAGAAGAAAAAGAGTTAATTAAAGAATTTGGAAAAGAATATGAGAGCTATAAAGAAAAAGTCCCGATGTTCTTTCCGAAATTAAAGAAACAAAAGAAAAACTTAGAGAAATAATCAAATTTTCTGGTTGGCCATATCTTTAACTGTTATTTCGGGATGGTGATATCTCTGCGTTTTTAACGTTTTATCACCAAATTGAATACATTTCTCAGGACAAAAGTTAATACAAGCCAAACATTGCTGGCATTTATGTTCCCATTGAGGTATACCCTCTTCAAGCGTGATATTATTTACCGGACATACTTTTACACATATACCGCAACTGGTACAAGTGTCTTCAGCGTAGAATGATTTGTCGTATCCATAAACATTATCTCGAAAACCCTTATTGAACTTTTCGCTCTTAATTCTACGTTTCTCAAAAATGTCTTTCCCCAGATTCTTTTCATTTTTCTCAACGGTTTTATGAATAGATTCAATTT
This sequence comes from Promethearchaeia archaeon, assembly GCA_029856125.1. Taxonomy (GTDB): domain Archaea; phylum Asgardarchaeota; class Lokiarchaeia; order Sigyniarchaeales; family SOKP01; genus SOKP01. Next base: position 39,626 of record JAHQWJ010000139.1, read on the forward strand.
TTTTGTTTGCTTCTTCAAAAAATTCTATTTGGCGTGCTTCTGAGTGAATATCGTAACCAATAATATAGTTGTTAGGCATCATGATAAAAAATCCAGCGCTCAATGTTTTCGATTTCGTATTTAAAATTGTCTCTATTTGGTGTAAGGGTGTGTTGTTAATATCTCCAGCATTCGTTATAACAGCAAAGAAATAATTGGATTTAGAGAGTTCTATTTTGCTTAGGAAATCATAGACAATTTTTGGTAATCCTGCGTAATACAGAGGAAAAATAAAACCAACTTTTTCGCTGGACGAAGCAAGGTGATCATCCTCCCAAACTTTCGCAATAGGTACAAGTTCACATTCTTCTAATTTTTCTGAAAGGTTCTTGGCAATTTTCAACGAATTACCTGTTCCAGTAAAGTAGTATATTGTTGTTTTCATATCTCTTCAAGACTTTTTAGGTTAATAAGTTTTATTAATCGAAATGTTGATATAGTTAGTATTAATAGGTCTTCACTAACTTCCATCTCCTCTTAGAAAAAAGAACTAGAACAAAGATTATTCCTATAATAGAAACAAGAAATACAGGTAATGCGAAATCAATGTTATTTACTGCCTCATTTAGCCAATAATCATAACCCTCAGCTATCCACTCAGAAATTCCTCCCAACATGTTATAAACTTTCGTAAAATTATAATAATTGTTATCAATCAAGATATCGCTAGCTTGCCCACTTCTAAATCCAGTATTACAATATACTATAATCTCCGTATCATTATAGGGTGCGAGTTCAGCCAACCTTCCTTCAAGTTCGGCAAGTGGGATCAAAGTAGCGTTGTATAAATGATTCGTGTTAAATTCCCCTGAGGTTCTTACATCTAAAACAAGCAGATCCGGATATGCAGTGTTATTATTTATCATATCGTTTGCTACTTGAACGGTAATATCAGTTCTTACCGGATCAGCTGCTATCCCCGGCGAAGCAAAATTATAAAATTGGATTAAAAGTAACGAAATCACGATTAGATATAACGTGCTTCTACTCTTCCTACTTTTCTTAAATTTTATTTTTAGCATAAGAATCTTAATTTAGTTTACTAAAACTTAGTTTAAATTAGAATTTCCACTTTTTAATTTTTATTCTTATTTTATAAAGGTTTATTATGTTATAGAACAATTTCCTTGGATGTTTGAGTGAGTTTAGTGAAGGAAGAATTTATAAAAGAACAAATTCAATTTGATATTTAGGTTAGAAATTTAAATAAAACACGCACGATAATTATGAATGCTGAAAATAATTTTATGGGTTGGGAGAATCCGGGATCAGCTTTAATAACAGGTTCTTCATCTGGAATTGGAGCTGAATTTGCCCGACAATTAGCACAACAAGGTTTTAACTTAATTTTAGTAGCTAGAAGAAAAGAAAAGTTAGATGCTCTTAGCAAAACATTACAAGAAAAATATTCTAATGATGTTGAAGTGCTTGTTGCTGATTTATCCAATATTTCTGATAACAAACAAGTTATTTCAAGAATCAATGAAATAGAAAATCTTGACATACTTATAAACAACGCTGGATTTGGAATTTTGGATAATTTCCTACAGATAGAGAGGATGAAACATGTCGAAATGATAAATGTCCATTTCACAAGTCCCGTGATGCTTTGTCACGCTACGATTCCCGGAATGGTAAGAAGAAAGCGGGGAGTTATTATCAATACATCGTCAATCTTTGCAATAAATAAGGATTCCTCGCTAATAATGTATACAACTACTAAATCAGCTGTAGCTATTTTTTCGGAGTTACTCAAAGTAAAAGTCAAGGGAACTGGAATTTTTGTACAAGCATTGTGTCCCGGTTTTACCTATACCGAATTTCACGACACCGATGCTATGAGCGGCTTTCAAAGAAGCTTGTATAAAGCAGAACAATGGATGAAAGCAGAAGAAGTTGTTTCGCTTTCACTTGACGCTGTTAAATCCAAATCTGTAATCTTCATACCTGGAGAGATAAATTTAGTTGAAGGTAAAAACTTGCGTAAAAAGAAACTCAAAAAGTACCTTAATTGCGAATGGTTATAACTCTTCTTATGATTGAGCACCCTATCCACTTAAATTAGTATTTTCTTAAGCTTTAAAATTATAACGTAAATAGTTAAATACTAAATTATTAAATTTAAAACTATTATTCACTTAAGTGAAGTTCATAACCAATACTTTGATAAAAATGCTAAAAAAAAAAACTTATTATGCTTTATCGGTCTTCTTTATCGTATTCTTAACCATAGCAGGCGTTAATGTTAGAGCACACCCACCTGATGCTATGTCCCTGGAATTCAATTCAGGTACAAATACACTTAAAGTTTCAATCACGCACGGAGTTTCTGATAACACATCTCATTATGTAGTTTCAGTAGTAGTTAGAGTTAATGGATCTATAGACCAGACCGAATTCTACACAAGCCAACCCGATGTGGCTTTTTTTATTTATGAGTATACTGTAATAACAAATAATGGGTCTACTATTCAGGTAACAGCAACATGTAGCCAAGGAGGCTCCATAACACGAACATTGGGGGGTGAAAGCACACCTACCGATGGAGCTATTCCTGGATATATGGGGCTATATATAGTTCTAGTAGTTTCTGTAATTACTCTACTAATGACTTTTCGTAAAAAATTAAAAAGAATATGAGTTAAAGCAGTAAACAACAATTTTTTTTTATTTTTTTTTTAAAAGATTAATACTTGGTTGTTACCCAAAAATTAAGATATGATATACAATAGATACAATATAGCAAAATTAGAAATAAAACTGAGGTATAAACAAGATGGAAGTAATTATAGGCTTTTTAACGATATTTCTTATTGGGAGTCTCAGTTTAATTGGATTATTTATGATTTCAATTAGAGAAAAGACATTAGATAAAATCCTTTTCATTCTGGTGGCGTTTGCAACTGGCACAATTCTGGCATCTGCGTTATTCGATTTAATTCCAGAATCCATTCACCATCTAGAAGAATTGAATTCAGGTGGAGCTGAAATTGCTGAAAACTTAGTTTTTGTGTTTATTATTTTTGGTTTTGTGATATTTTTTGTCATTGAACGCTTTATTTATTGGTTTCATGGACATGCTCACGAAAATGAAAACAAGTTGGTGTGTTATACCGGATTAGGAGAGGGTGAGGACTATTCGTTGTCACGAGATAGTGGCGTTAAAAATTTTGCTCTTCTTAACTTAATCGGGGATGGACTTCATAACTATTTAGATGGGATAATCATAATGGTTGCTTTTTTAAGTGGAACCAGAAATGGTATAATTATTACACTCGCTGTACTATTCCACGAGTTTCCTCAAGAAATCGGCGATTTCGGAATACTTTTATTCGGTGGTTTTTCAAAGAAAAAAGCACTATTCTTCAATTTTATGAGTGGAATGATTGCCTTATTAGGTGGATTAACAGCATTTATCTTGTCAGACACAGTAGAAATCTTTAATCTGTTTTTCTTAGCATTCTCGGGTGGTGGTTTTTTATATATCGCTAGTACTGAACTCATGCCTGAATTGATAAAGGAAAAGGATTTAAAAAAATCGATAATACAAGCACTCATTTTTTTATGTGGGGTAATCTTAATAATGTCTTTAGTAACTTTACTACCACATGAATAAACAACTTATAAGGATATAAAAAAAAATAAATTAGTATTTTTTACTGCTTCTTCCTGGTAATATAAGGAAACTTATCAGAGTATTCGAATAACTCTGGATAATTGAGTTTCCACCCTCGAGATTTAAGTATTTTTTTCCTATTTTTTTGTTTATGGATGACTTTTCTACTTATTCTATTTCGAGGATATTTCTTCTTTTTTCTTCTTTGCTTCTGATATATTACTGACATGCTAATCCGTCATATCGAATTAGCCACCTCACCAATTAGGTCTTAATACATTTCTTGTTCAATTAAATGTTACAATATGGTAAATGAAAGTAAATTTTAATTCAATATAAATAAGATATCAGTTCTCTTATTTAAACCTTTCCTTCTTCTGTATTATTAATCTATCCGTAAATATCACTAGGAAAATCGCTCGATTTAAATAAATAATCACAAAAATGAAGGTACTCACTTTTTTGAGCCATTATTTAATATATCTTCTATCTATTTTTAACTACTTCCTAATATAATTTCAACAACTAAATTAGTTGATGGAAGTTAAAAATCTTGCTAATGTGTTTTCCGAAGTAGTCTTCAAGGACTACAAGTGTGCTATTGAAACGAGCATTGAAAACAGTCTGTTTTTTTGAAAGAAAAAAAAGCCAATAGAACCTGGCAACAATAATTCCCCAGATTTAAGTTCAATTTACTAAAATAATGATTCTTTTCTAACATTTTTCATCAAATGTTAAAACTAAGTTACTTTTTATTTGATTAAATAAAGTAGATCGTAAGTAATATAAAGAAGAATTAAAATTTAAAAATATCTGATTTAGTTTTTGTATTCATCTGAGGATTTCATTTCATCTTCATCCTCGATTTCTTCATCATCTTCGGGCTTAGGCTTATAAAAAGGTTCTGAGACTATATCATGTTCTGGTTCGGGAATAGGTTCGTATACTGGTTCCGGTTCTGATTCCGGCTCTGGTGTAGCTTCATATACTGGTTTTGATTCTGGCTCTGATGTAGCTTCATATACTGGTTTTGATTCTGGCTCTGGAGTAGGTTCATATACTGGTTCTGGTTCCGGTTCTGGCGTAGGTTCGTACATTGTTTCATATACTGGTTCCGGTTCTGGTTCCGGCTCAGTTTCTAGCGTAGGTTCATATACTGGTTCTGGTTCTGGCGTAGGTTCATATACTGGTTCAGGCTCTGGCGTAGGTTCATATACTGGTTCAGGCTCTGGCGTAGGTTCATATACTGGTTCTGGCGTAGGTTCATATACTGGTTCTGGTTCTGGAGTAGGTTCATATACTGGTTCTGGTTCTGGAGTAGGTTCATATACTGGTTCTGGTTCCGGTTCTGGCGTAGGTTCGTACATTGTTTCATATACTGGTTCCGGTTCTGGTTCCGGTTCTGGTTCCGGTTCTGGTTCCGGCTCAGTTTCTAGCGTAGGTTCATATACTGGTTCTGGTTCTGGCGTAGGTTCATATACTGGTTCAGGCTCTGGCGTAGGTTCATATACTGGTTCTGGTTCAGGCTCTGGCGTAGGTTCATATGCTGGTTCAAGTTCAGGCTCTGGAGTAGATTCATATACTGGTTCTGGTTCCGGTTCAGTTTCTAGCGTAGGTTCATATACTGGTTCTGGTTCTGGCGTAGGTTCGTACATTGTTTCATATACTGGTTCCGGTTCTGGTTCCAGTTCTGGTTCCGGCTCAGTTTCTAGCGTAGGTTCATATACTGGTTCCGGCTCTGGCGTAGGTTCATATGCTGGTTCAAGTTCAGGCTCTGGAGTAGATTCATATACTGGTTCTGGTTCCGGTTCAGTTTCTAGCGTAGGTTCATATACTGGTTCTGGTTCTGGTTCTGGCGTAGGTTCATATACTGGTTCAGGCTCTGGAGTAGATTCATATACTGGTTCTGGTTCCGGCTCAGGTTCAGGAGTAGATTCATATACTGGTTCTGGTTCAGGTTCTGGCGTAGGTTCATATACTGGTTCTGGCTCTGGAGTAGGTTCATATAATGGTTCTGGCTCTGGAGTAGGTTCATATAATGGTTCTGGCTCTGGAGTAGGTTCATATACTGGCTCAGGCTCTGGAGTAGGTTCATATACTGGCTCAGGCTCTGGAGTAGGTTCATATACTGGCTCAGGCTCTGGAGTAGGTTCATATACTGGCTCAGGCTCTGGAGTAGGTTCATATACTGGCTCAGGTTCCCGCTCAGGTTCAGGAGTAGGTTCATATACTGGTTCTGGTTCCGGTTCTGGGGTAGGTTCATATACTGGTTCTGGTTCTGGTTCTTGGGTAGGTTCATATACTGGTTCCGGTTCTGGTTCTTGGGTAGGTTCATATACTGGTTCTGGTTCTGGCTCAGCTCTTTTTTTTACAATGGGTTCATCAATTATATATTTTTTATCAGGAGCTTTTTGAGTTATCGTAAATGGATTACTCTCAGGTTGTATCATTTGAGGTCCCAGAAAAATGTTTTTTGGTTTTATTTTTTTCTTATCTATTAGTAGTTCTAATTCGAAGCTTCCTGGAGTGAGGAAATCTACGCCATCAATATCATTTTTTAATGTAGTATCCCATTCAATCGTTTTACTCTCTGATTTTTTTATATTATCCTTAGATTCTGGTCTGAGCTTTTTAGTTAGTAAAACTTTAGTCTGAAATATTATCTTTCCTTGAAAATCGTGTTCCTTCTTCCCTTTAGTTGTCCACCTCAGGTGAAAACCATCAGAATGTTTCCATAAAACATATCCTAAGAATTGACCTGAACTGAAATCTGTACGACCTTTGATCTCTTTTACATTCATTTTTATTTCTCTTAAATTATGAAGTAATTTCAGATAAATTATGTAACAATTTGTTAATAAATTTTTACTAAACGAAAAAGTATTTGAGATATGTTTTGTTCTATTTCTTATTAAAAAATTAGGTAACAAAATTGGGGATTACTGAGGATACGCCCTCTTTCCATGCTGGAGAGGTAGATAAATGTGATAATCTATTCTCTTATCGTGTCTGGCCCATTTTTATGCTTTCCTTTTGTCGATTATTTTTCTTATCTATTTTTGAAAGAGCATTTCAAAATTATATCTATTTCAATCAAGATGTAAGCGAGAGTATGCTAGGAATAATAAGTTCAGCACCTGCAATTGCTTATATTTTCGGTCCTATTCTTGGCCACCTAATTACAAAAAAACTGGGAATTCGAAATTCAATTATAATATCTGCGATTGGCACTCCTTTCTTAATAGGTGCTCAGATGATATATTTTGAGCCAATTTATCTCATTTTTATTCGAGTTATAAATGGATTATTATTAGGCATATTTTGGCCTAATTGTTATAACTTGCTAAGTAGATGGCAAAGTGTCAGTAGTGATGCTAAATCTAATAAAAATTTTAGGCATTTTAATTTCTCTTGGAATCTAGGCTTTATTTCTGGACTTTTGGTTGGTTACTTTTTGGCTTTCGCTCAGGACGAATATTTCGCTATGACCTTCGCGTTTGTAATTTCATTTTCACTACCTTTCTTTAGTCTATTCCTTAAAAAGGAATCAGAATTAAACCATGTGGATAGGAATTTCAAAAACAACAATAATGGCCTGAAACTGAACAGTAATGTCGTACCTCAAGACCAACAAAATTCAAACAATAAGATGATTGCTTATCCTATTTTATTTTCATGGATCATTTTATTAATATATGCTGCATCAAAATCTGTATTCCGGTTTGGTTACCCCGTATTTCTAAAAAATTCAGGTAGTCCCTCATATCATTCATATCTAATTCAACTTTCAATGCAAATCGGACAGTTAGGTGGCTTAACCTGGAGTAACTCTATGAAAATTTATTCAAGAAAAATATCAGTCTATGTTAGTCTTATTATGATAATACTTAGCTCCATAGCAATCGTATTAGTTCAAGATATAATATTTATATCTATAATAAGTGCATCTATCGGACTTTTTATAGGACTGATTCAGGGTACTTCGTTAAAAATTATGATTGATTACGGTGCTGCGAAAAATACTAAAAAATATTCTACTATAAATGAAGTATTAAAGGGTATCGGATTTGGTTTAACCCCTATTGCTGCGGGTTTTATCGCAGAAATTAACATCTATGGTGTCTTTGTATTCCTTATAATCCTTGGAGTGTCCGTCTTAATACCCTTACTTTACCTCTCCCGAAATCTAAAATTTAAAAATCGCTGATATTCTCTGATAGATTAATCCCCATAGGCGACGTGGGCTATATGGAGGGAAATAATTATTATAAAAATTATTAGGCTAGTGTGGAATCTAAACAAGGGTTTTCTTAGCTTTTTTAGTTTCTTTATCTTTTTTAGAACTACTTTAATTATTATGCCCGTAATTCCGAAAGTTAGATAGAGACTAGCAGTTGTTAAACCTAATATAGCTTTAATGTTACCTTCAACTATTAACGTTGCCCCATGTATAAGCAAAAGAGTTATCGCTGTACCCCCAGCAAAAAAGTGTAAGAGTGAAAGTGGTTTTTTAACTTTTAAAAATGCTTTCTGAATCTTTGCACGCCGTTCTTCAAATTTATCGTTTTTGGGCAAAATCTTCTTTGAATTAATGAAAGTTTGATAAAAAAACACATATATAATTGACACCGAAAACAAACCAAGCGCAGCTACACCGAGATTTTTTGCTCTATCTTTGAAATCGTCGTCTTCTCCGTCTTCAGCAACTACTGTCGAAGACACACATATCACTCCTAAAGTAAAAATCGTTAAAAAAAGAACTACTTCTAAATAACGCTTATTGAGAGCTGGGAATTCGAATTTATTATGGAACATTTTTCTCTTACTTTGTTGATGTTAGCTCAATAGTTAGATTATCCAACTATTCTAATAAGTCTACTATAAGCTAAAGACTTATTATCTTTTTTGGTTCTAATTTGTTAGATCATAATTTTTTAGAAGAGATTAATAGCAATAGAAAATTACTTTATCTGTGTTTAACGACCTAGATAATCTCTTTAGATTCGATAAAACAAATATTCGTTTAGCTGGAAAAGTTGCTGCTAAAGCTTATTTTGAAGTCGACGATTTTACGAATTCTTCTAAAGATCCCTCTAAACAGATGAAATATTTAATAAAATTAATGAACTTAACATTTCAGATATCTGTAAAATTTGGTAGTGTCTATGCTCCAAGCAAAGCTATTGAGGGAGTTGCCGCTTGGCTACCTCATGATGAATTTAATTTATCAATTTGGCAATACATACGACATGGAGCTCTTTCCGCGTTTTTTAGAGCAGGAAATGAAGGGCGAAGAAATTTACTGCGATATTCCAACATAGCTAGTAGAAAACATAAGCAGTATGCAAATTTTCCTCACATGTACTTATATAATCTTGCGATAGACCCCAAATATCAAGGTCTTGGTTATGCTAGCAGATTATTAAAACCTATGCTTGCCAAAATTGACGAGAACAACTTACCTTGTTATTTAGAATCGCCCGAAAGAAATTTGGCTCTGTACGAACATTTTGGATTTGAAATTGTTGAACATATAGCTTTGCCTGAATTCGATAATGAAATATGGTTGATGCTCAGAAGTAATAAATAACAATCTACCTAAAGTTTTAATAGCATTGCATCTCTATCCATGAAAAATTAGGCTTCAAATATAAATGTGGAAAGGTATTGATTCCTGTTTATAATAGAAGAAATAAAATTAATCCAAAATCCTTTTTCTATAGGATCGTAGTTCATAAATATACCATATTCCTTTATTTAATACCTAATGATAGTTATTATTAGGTACACATGAATAAACCACCTAATAATATTTTACGGAGGTAATAAAAATGAAAGCACTGAAAGAACGGATTTGGTTCGATGAAAGTATAGAAATGCTTACGAAGAGTCCAAAAGAATATTATAGAGGAATTTTCAATGAAGTTGTAGAAGAAATTAAAAAAAATAATAAATTCGTTAAAAATTTCGACACTTGTCTTACTTGTCCTGAACTATGAAAATAGAAATAGGGAAAATCCCTCAGAACAATTAATATTTCTTTTGATCTTTTTTTAATTTAATGCTATTCCTTCTAATAACGCTTTTCGATTTAAATCTAAAATTGGGCCTTTAAAATGTTGATTTATAGATGCTAAAAGATCCTCCTCAGTTAAAGGTAAGAATCTTGCGATGTATCCTAAAATAATCGTGTTTATCATTTTAATGTTCTTAAATTTATCAACTATTGGCATTACTGGAACAGTGTAGACATTATCCGAATTCTCATTTAGAACTATTGATAGATCTTCTTCCAAAGGATATTCACGAGTCCGTGTTTCTTTTTGGTAAGTTGCTACAATCAGTTTAGAACTTCGATCAGGTTTTGCAAATTCTAATACGTCTAAAATGCTTGCCTTTTCAGTGGAGATTATCATATCAGCTGATCCTATAATAGGTATAGGGGCAGCAATCTTTTCTCCAAAACGAAGGAAGCAAATTACCTTTCCGCCCCTCTGGCTAAGACCGTGTTTTTCAGAAGTTATTACTTTATATCCTTTTTGCATTAGACTGTTTCCTAATATTTGTAAAAACCTAATTAAACCTTGCCCACCTAAGCCTGTAATAACAATTGTGTAGTTATTACTATTCATTATTATTTCCTCCTAAAATTGCATCGTTTGGACATAGGTATTCACAGATACCGCACCCTAAGCATTCATTTGAGTTAATATGAGCGATGTCGTTTTTTTTAGTTAACGCAGGACAGTAAAATTGATTGTAACACAAACCACAGTTAGTGCATAATTCTTCGTCAACATACCTTACTTCCAGTGTGTTTCTTTGATTATATTTTTGGATGCATTCATCTTCAATTACAATAACTTGCATGTCATTTTTCTCTAAGACACTTTGACCTTTTTCATATAAAATTTCTTCCAGATTATGGAGATAATTCTCATCATTTCCTTTTTGGTGCTTGATTATACTGACATTTGCACCAGTACCTTGTAAAAGCCTCCCTAAATCTACTTTTTTCTTATTGGATCCTTCCTGATAATAACGATTATCACTTCCTGGGTGTGGTTGTTGGCCAGTCATCCCGATCCACCCATTATCTAAAATTAATACTAAAATAGGGGCTTTATTGTAGACACCATTTATTAATGCCGGTATTCCAGAATGAAAAAAAGTGCCATCTCCAATAATAGCAATATTTAAGCTGTCGTCAGTGTGCGCAACTCCTTGAGCTAACGCAATACTCGATCCCATACAGTACTTCACGTTAGCAAACGAATACGGCGAGAAAGAAAGAAGTGTATAGCACCCAATATCTTGATAAAAGTAAATTTCTTTTGCGAAGTCTAATTTTAATTTCTTGACCGCTTTCCTTAAAGCATATCCAATCGTACCGTAAGGACAACCTGGGCATAATATGGGCCTCCTTCTAACTGTTTCATATCTTTTACCGTTAATTTGCCTTAGGTTTGTTATTGGTGTTAGATTAGTTATTTTTGTTAACGCAAGAGCAACTTTAGTCGGATTTAATTCTCCAACAAAATTCAATGCTGAACTTTCTTTTGAATAGGAAAATGGATCTTTCCCGTGTATTTTCGTTTGAACGCCGTTCTTTTGAGCAATCGCTAAAACTTCTGTTTCGATGTACGCATCGTTTTCTTCTACTACAAATACTTGTTTAAACTGTTTAAGGAATGTAACGATTTTTCTTTCAGGTAGAGGGTTAATAAAGCCAAGTTTAAGGACAGGTGCTTTTATGTTAAGTGATTCTAGTGCTTCAAGCACATATGTATATGACACTCCACTTGTAATGATTCCTAAATCGAATTCATTTGACACATTTTTATATTCGATTTTATTTAAAGAGCTATTTTCTGACTTTGATAATGCTCGATTCATCCTATTATATATCTGATCTTGCTTCAAATCTAAGAAATAGAGTCTTGACGCTACATTAACCTCAGGTGATAAATCAAAATTTTCGTTAAGTTTAGGTGGTACTAGTTTTCCAACTTTAACATTACTCCTTGCGTGAGCCACCATAGTAACCAACCGTATAATTACAGGAATTTTTAACTCCCTTGAAATTTCGAACGCAAGTTTAGTATATTCCAAACATTCTTGGGGATTACTGGGTTCCAGAGCGGGCACCTTTAATAGTTTCAAGTAATATCTTGAATCCATTTCGACAGCACTGGAATACTGTTGAGGATCGTCAGCAACTAAAACAACCATAGCGGAATTTTCATTTTTTGGGCGTGTAGTAGCAAGAGCAAAGAAGGCATCTGAAGCGACGTTCAAACCTACATTTTTCATACCAACCATAGCTTTAGCTCCTCGAGAATATGCAGCACCTGCAACTTCAATTGCAACCTTTTCGTTAACGCTACTTTCTACCCAATTCAATCCTGCATCTTTAAATAATTCTGTAAAAGTCTCTCCTACTTCTGAACTTGGAGTACCTGGGTAATAGGTGTAAACATTTATACCGCTTTCCAGAGCACCACGAGTAACGGCTACATTCCCTAAAAGAAAGAATTCTTCACCAAATTGGCCTTGTAAGATTTTGGAGCGTTCCATTGTCTTGTGAAATTACTTTCCTAATTAATTTTTAATTTAGTAAATTGTACTTTCACTTGCATTAAACTTTTATATAAATAAAATAAATGCATTTTATCGGTATTAAATTGAATTCTATTACTAATGATACCATCTAAGAGAAAAAATTAACAATAGCTTGCGAGGTGCAAGAATTGGTCAAATACAAAAGAGGTCACCTTTATTATCCCACAATTCCTATCCATAAAGTTTTAGAGGATACTGCTGAAAGATTTCCGGACAAATTAGCTTTTCTTTACCCTATGGAAATGACTTTCAAACAGTTTAAAGAGCAAGTAGATATCTTCGCTACTGCATTGAAAAACTTAGGTGTGAAAAAGGGCGATAGAGTAGCCCTTTATATCCCAAATTCCATCCAGTGGGAAATCGCGTTTTATGGGTTAGAGAAAGCAGGGGCAACAATGGTGCCCATGAATCCCTTATTTAAAGAAACTGAGGTCAAATACGAAGCTAATGACTCTGGAGCGAAAACTATAGTAGTTTTCCAGCCATTATACCCAATTGTAGCTGCAGTCAAAGATAAAACAGAACTTAATACAATAATAATAATCGAATCAGAAGAGAATAAGGAGAATCTTAAAATGCCGGAGGGGACCATAGGATGGTCAGAACTAATGAAAAGTACAAAATCTGATCCTCCAGAATATGTATTCAATCCGAAAGAGGATCTTGCTGCGCTGGTATACACAAGCGGAACTACAGGATTACCAAAAGGAACAATGCTTACGCATTACAATATGGTATCAAATGTAGTTCAAGCTAGTACAATGTTCGAGTTAAGTGAATTTGATATCGCCATGACTGTGCTTCCACTTTATCATATCTATGGCCTTAATGTTTGTATGAACCAGGCTATTTGGTTAGGTGCATCACAGGTTGTGACACCTCGATTCGATGCGAAAGAGTTTTGTGAGTTGGTAGAAAAATATAGAATTACCTACAGCCTATGTGTCCCTCCAATATTTCTCGCAGTTGTTAGACACTTAGAAGAACCGAGAGTTAAAGGATACGATTGGGAGGATCTTAAAATTGTTAATAATGGTGGGGCTCCAATTCCGCTAGAACTTCTTGAGAGGTTTTATAAATTAGCAAAAAAGAAATGTAACGCTAAAAATGTAACCATCCAACACGGTTGGGGATTAACCGAAGCTTCCCCTGTAGTTGCCGCTAATCCTATGTCTCGACCTAAGATGGAATCCCAAGGAATTTTAATTCCAGATACTTTTCATAAGATTATCGACTTAGAAACAGGTGAAGAACTACCAAAACGCGGAGATGTTGGTGAGCTTGTTATAAAGGGCCCTCAAGTTATGAAAGGCTATTGGAACCGATCAGAGGCTACCGAAAGCGCATTTTGGACAGATTCTAAAACCGGAGAAAAATGGTTAAGAACGGGCGATATGGCATACATAGACGAAGAAGAATACGAACACCTTCTTGATCGGATAAAAGAAATGATTAAATATAAAGGTTGGAGTATCGCACCTGCAGAACTTGAAGACATGCTCTTTAACAATCCTCATATCTTTGACGCTGCTGTTATAGGCAAACCATCTAAAGAATTAGATGTAGGAGAAATTCCGAAAGCTTTCATCATTTTAAAACCAGAGTCCAAAGGAAAAGTGTCAGAACTAGAAATTATAGATTGGATTGCCGAAAGGATTTCTGCTTACAAAAAGATTCGAGAGGTTGAATTCGTTGATGAAATTCCAAAATCAGGCTCTGGAAAAATTTTGAGAAGAGAACTGGTCGAATTAGAAAAAAAAAGGCTTGGTATAAAATAAAAAAAAATTATATGGCAGTAGGATCGTTCTGCATAATTCCGGAAATAACACCCTCAGAATCTTTAAAATAAGCTAACCAGCCTACATGAGGCACTGCGTGCTTTGGCCTCACGATTTCGCCGCCTTTACTTTCGATTTTCTCGATTATATCGTCAATATTAGCTACATCAATAGTGTTTACCACTTTTGGGAAACCTTCTTCTGCGTAACCTAAACCCCCATCAATCCCTGTTTCGTCTTCGTCACCAGTCATAATGAGCCAATAATCCATAGGGCCATCCCATTTTTCAAACCTCCAACCAAATACATCTTCATAAAAAGATATTGCCTTATGAACATCCTTTACATTCATTTCAAAATGCACTAATCTCGGCATTAAAACACCTCTTAATGTTTTTACATTATAACTTAAAAGTTAATTATAAAAAAGTTTTACTTATAATGTAAAAATTCCACTCTATACTTTTCTTTCTTTTTTACCTGCCTTCCTTAAAATAATTAAACCAATTATCGCTCCTATAATAAAGGGAATGATTATTTGAAGCCACATTAATTCAATAGGTAGCAAGTAAATAGGGGGATGATGTTGTGTAAGGGGTGGTATTGTTCTTAAGTAATAAGAAATAGCAGAAGTAATCCAATTATAAGACCACGCAATAAAAGTGGCAACTCCTAACCAATTCCATGTCTTATAAATTAATCGCTTATTAAAGTATGATAGATATGTCTTTAGTATTACTATAACTGCAATGGGAAAACTAGGCCAAAAGTGAAAGTTAAAGCTTAAACTAGTTATTTCAAATGGCGGTGATGCATAGATTAAAGATCCAATATACCCCGTGATCCCTGCAAATAATCCCAAAAAGAAGAGCGTTGTAGCAAATCCACCAAAAGCCCTGTGGGATCTAAACAATATATCGTTTGTTTTTAATAAACCTATCTTTTTCTTCCTAAAACCGGCGTAGTAGCCGGTTGCCGCTTGCACTGTAGCACATAAACACCCTAACATGGTAACAATTGTGTTAAATTCTGCTGGTTCAGCTGTAAATCCCGCCATAATTAGTCGATTCCTTATTTTGTGATAAAACTCGCTTAATCAAGAGTATGTTTTAGATTATAATAATATATGATATAGTTTAACATTCAGTATAGATTTTTGTTCTTCTTAATAATTTTGATTATACTCTATGAATTGCTCAAATAAGGTTTAATTTATTTTATTATTGCCTCGCAAGGAGGTGCGTCCTCTCCAATTGACCATAAGAAAAAATGGGCTCCTGTTGGTCCTAACCACTTAAACTGTTTTGCTATTATTTTCTGTTTTTCTCCGTAGGGTTTATCTCTAAAAGATTTCAAATAATTGTCAAACGAACTGTGCTTTTCTATTAGTTCAAGAAAAATTTTAGCATTAGAAATTATTGCTTGTACTTTCTTTCCGTTACGGATAATTTTAGGTGATTCTAACGCATCAGAAATTTCATCTATAGTCCAATTCGAGATAATTTCGGGGTCGAATTCGTTAAAAACTTCTTTGATACCCTTCCATTTTGTATTCACCACTTGATATGAGAATCCCGCATTAAAAACAGCTTTACTTAAAATTTCAAAGTATCCCTTTTCGTCATCAGGCTTTTCTTGAGGTGGAATAATTTTGTGCGCCATGGTTATTTCGTAAATTTGACAAAATTATACTTTAGGATTATTTTTCATTAAAAGAAAACCTCATAAGGTTATTAAAAATTAAGCGTATTAAAAAATAATAATTTTAAAAGATAAATACGATAAGTAAGAATTAAACCAACCAACCCTCATGACTCAAAATCTAATTTTGTTTGACGAAACTTAATTTCTTGTTCCCTTTTTTTATTTAAGGACTCCTTAAAATGAGTAATCCTTTTTTCAAGGCTTCTCTTAAACGAATTGTCAATATTTAGATTATTTAAGACTTCATTAACAATTCGAAAATTATTAAATTCCGCTTTAGACTTAATTACAGGTATTATTATTGAGGTGTCTGACAAAAAATCATTTATTAAATTTAGGGATAGCTCTAAATGAGGTATCAGATTTTCTTCACTTTCGTGAAAGTTTTTTCCTTCAAGAATTCTCGATTTAATAACTTCAACGCGGGGGTATTTTTCGTAAGCATACCCCTTTATCCCTAATTTCAGACAAGCCGCTAAGGTTGAACAGGTCCCCCCAAAGGGGTCTAATACTGTTTTTGCATCTGGAACCATTTTAATACATTTATGTGGGAGACCTATTGGAAATGGAGCCTCGTGCCCTTTTTTAATCGATGCTCCTGTAGTCTTC
Source organism: Promethearchaeia archaeon (assembly GCA_029856125.1). Lineage (GTDB taxonomy): Archaea > Asgardarchaeota > Lokiarchaeia > Sigyniarchaeales > SOKP01 > SOKP01. Next base: position 55,994 of record JAHQWJ010000139.1, read on the forward strand.
ATATATGGGATTAACCATACATTGCCGGGATCTCTTAAATCGGTGTCAGAATACCTTCCAATATTGGATTTATCTGTGTAAGGTATACCAATCGCTTTTGGGTCGATCTTGTATTCTTTAGTATTTTTTGCAAAGAGGAAAATATGTTCCCAGAGATTATTTAACCGTCGATTTCCTCCGGAGGGAGTGTAGTGTCCTTTCCCAAGAAACGATTTAACCCAGATAATATCTTGAATTCGCTTCCAGGATGCGTTTTCAGCAGATTTAGCGACTTTTTCAGATTTCCCTTGATCTCCGGCAGAATCACCAATATTCAGAAAGAATAATGCACTTTTTTTTGCTACTCTATAACATTCAGACCAGATGGTAGTTAAGAAGGAATAATATTCAGCATCATCCATTTTATCATCATGAATTTCACCGTTATCTGAAGAATATGTTTTTCCACGATTATAAGGGGGAGAAGTTATTACTACATCAATTGATTCGTCCTCTAATTCAGACATGTGTTCTGACGATTTGAAAAAAATCGTCTGATTTTTAAATTCCAATTTTCCCTCATTAATAATGTTACCTTTTTTTTCTAGTGCCACAATTCGTCCTTCCTATATGGTTATGCTCAATCTAAGAGAAAGTTTGCATAAAATCTCTCAATCAAGTTGTTTAAAATCCTTTTTAATATTTTAATAGGAAATCGTAATTTATTTATTTGAGCCTTATGCTGTTAAAGTTATTTTTAATTTCCTTTCATGGAATTAAAATTTTATTCTATCGAATTCTATATTTACAATATAGCAATAGAATACGGATATAACCCTACACCCTCTATCCCATCAACCAATACGGCATTTGGGATTACTTTCTTAATTATATTATACCCCGCGTTGACATCGGCATTTATGATAATTCCTTTCTTACTTCGAAATAGCCCTCTGTTAATTCGCTTCCCGGCATAGGATTTGTGTTTTTGAATCGATTCGTTATCTAAAAAACTGCATTTAGATGTATAAGATTCCTTTTCTAAGATAACATCAATTCCTATTAATTTGGATTTGTATTGAATTTGAGAAATCAATTTGAAATAGGGAAGTTGAACGAATTTTTGGTTATTTCTCCGCCCCATGTTAACTTTTTGTTTCCAGAAGCGATTATACCCTATAACAATCGTTCCAAAATTATTTACGACACAATGGTTAATAATTTTCCTTGAAATTTTATGAAATTGGTCGTTAATCTTGTTATTTCGTCTTTGAGTAAGTTTCTGAATTCTTCTCGTTCCAAGCGGGATACCCTGCTTATCTTTAATTCTATTATATTTTGCAACTTGTTTATTGTAAAATTGATTAGTGGACTTCGCAATACCGCCTTTAATAATTACAGGTTGTAGTCCTGCATTATTTACCATAGTTACAATATTTGCTAATCCTAAATCAATCCCTAATATTCTTTTTTTATCTACTTTTAGATTTTTTACTTCTTTCTCGTATATAATCTCTACAATATAATAAAATCCTCTAGGAACGAGCCTTACCTGATGTAATTGGTTTTTAATGCGCGTTTTTATAGGAGATATGGCGACTTTTTTAGGAAAATATAAGTTGCCCTCCCTGATTCGGCATTGTTGATTAGTGAAAATTAGTGTGAACTCTCCGTTTCTTTTCTTATACTTTGGAGGTCTAGGGCGTCCTTGATACTTTCTTGGTTGTACCTTCCAATTTTTAAGAGATTTAAAAAATGATTTCCAATTCTTATCAACTAATCTTAATATCTGCTGAGATGTTTGCGACGGAAGTTTTTGATATGTTTTTTTATCTTTTAACATATACCATAAATCGTAGTATCTTAACCAGTTTCCTAGATAAAATAATTCTTGCCTTACATAATAATTTGCTACATTATAGAGGTTTTTGGATAAATGACATAAGCACGAGATGTGTGGTGTCTTTTTTGTTTGAATTTGTTCTGTCAGTCTCATCCCTATGTCTTTCAATAGATAAATATACTAATAAAAAATAAGAGAGTGTAAATTTACAGATAATTTAGAGGGATTTTAAGGAAGATATAAATGAAGGGAAATTAAAATTAATCTGCTGTTAATAAGGTAAAATTACGAGACTCATTATCTTTTCAATTTATAGATTTCATATTTAGATAGAGAGCGAATAATTTAAAATTCAGCGAGATCAGGCGGTTTTCTTGATATGAGGAAATAAGGAAGAACACCAACACATTAAGAGTTTCACAGATACTCCTCTTTGTATAAACAAATCGTTATACAAATTAACATTGGTTTGAGGAATTAAGAGAATATAATAGTTACATTTAATAATCTCCAAATTAAACTTTCTATCGGAGAAGAAAGGTTACTTTTTCCAAATGAGGAGGTATAAAATGAATACGGAAGTCAAACCTTGGGAAGACTCGTTATTATCGTGCCCATTTACGCGTTCGTGCCACCTACCCAAAGCTAAGGAAGTTTGTGACTTTCCTAATTACAAAATGTGCTCCGATTACCAATCTGGGTTAAATAAACTTAAATCTACTTCTAAGGTATTACATTAATAGTATAGCAGTCTTATTTTTTAACTTCTTTTTTCATATTACTGATTTCAAGTTTATTTAATATGCGACAATTAATTTAGATATTCAAATATCAAATTTTTAGTGGAAAAAATGGCTAGACCTAAAGTAGTATTACCAGAAAATGGAATCTCAGAAGAAGAACTTCTTAAAAAAATGGAAGTAATTCGTGAAGACGACATAAAGTGGAAGGATGGAAAAGTATGGAGCCTCGTGTATCACGCTTCAGAAAAACACACAGAAATGCTTAAAAAAGCCTCTGCAATGTTTTTTTCAAAGAACGCCCTTAGTCCCATGGCTTTTCCCAGTTTAAAACAATTTGAAACGGAAGTAATTTCCATGGCAATAGACTTGTTTGGAGGAGATAATAGGTGTTGCGGAAGTATGACCTCGGGTGGAACTGAAAGTCTTTTAATGGCAGTAAAAACGTATAGAGATTGGGCACGGGAAAAATTCCCCCATATTAAAGAACCTGAGATGGTTGTACCCAGTTCAGCACATCCATCCTTTGACAAAGCAGCAGATTATTTTGGAGTAAAAATAGTTAAAGCACCAGTGGATAAAGAAACTCATCGGGCAGATGTAAAAGCTATGGAAAACGCACTGACCGAGAACACTATACTAATGGTCGGTTCTGCGTGTGATTTTCCAAGGGGCGTAGTGGATCCCATCTCCGAACTCGCATCTATTGCTCGCGAACGAGGCATTGGAATGCATGTTGATGCGTGTCTTGGAGGTTTTATGCTTCCTTTTGTAAAGAAACTTGGAAATAATATTCCTGATTTTGATTTCTCAGTCCCGGGAGTGACCTCTATTTCGGCAGATGTCCACAAGTATGGGTATGGAGCAAAGGGTGCCTCTACAATAATGTATCGCAAAGAAAGAGTGTGGAAGCATCAATTTTCAGTCTATACGGACTGGTCAGGTGGCATTTATATATCTCCTTCTATGAGAGGCACTCGGCCTGGCGGTCCAATTGCTGCAGCATGGGCTTCAATGAAGGCTTTAGGAAACGATGGTTATTTACAGCTGGCTAAAATCGTCATGAAGGCTACCAAAGAATTAATTGACGGAATTAATCAAATCCCTGAACTATATATTATTGGAGACCCGGTAATGAGCGTTTTCTCCTTTACATCTGACATAGTGGACATCTATAATTTAGGAGACATAATGGATAAAAAAGGGTGGCATTTAGACCGAATTCAATTTCCAAACGCTTTACACATGATGGTTAATCCTCACCATGCTAGTATAGTAGCTACATTCTTGAACGATCTTAAGGACGCTGTTAAAGATATTAAGGAGCATCCCGAAGCATCTTCAGATGGGGATGCTGCTATATACGGTATGGTAGCAAGTTTACCGGACCGAAATAAAGTCAAAGACTACATAACCAATTTCTTAAAAGCCCAATATAAAATTAAATAATTTTAAAATCCTATTTTTATTAATATGAAGCTAAACAGATTAAAATCTATAGTTAACGATGGTGTAAGAACGTCCATTTCTAGCTCAAATGGTAATTATTTACTTGATCCTTTTGAACATTATACACCTAAAGTAGAAATTAATATAGATTTGAAAAATAAGACGTTCACACCTGAATTAGAGGGGGACGCCGTTGAAACGTATTATAGCGCTATTTGTGACTGGTTTCATGAAGTGTTACCAAAAGAAGGAATCCCAATCGATGTAATCGATAGCGCAATTCTAAATATTTCTCCGAATGGAAAAGAATGTATTATAAAAGCTAACAAAAGAGAATTTAGATCTTTCTATTCATTTAAATGAAAATACCATAAAGCAACATCAATCAAAATCTACTTAACATCATTCTTGTTAATTTTTCAAACGATTCTTCTACATTTTCACCCGTCTTGCTAGAGCATTCAGTGAAACCGCTAAAACCCTTTGCTTTAGCAAATTTTTTACCTTCTTTAAAAGGAATTTCTCTAATTATATCTAAATCCGCTTTACCACCAAGTAAAACAAGTGGAAATCGTTCCTTTTTACCGTTTATAACGGATAACCATTCGTCAATGTGAATAAGAGAAGGATAATGTGTAATATCGTACATTAATATCCCTCCCATTGTACCATTTAAATATTCAGGCATCATGAATCGAAATCTTTCCTCACCACCAAAATCCCAGATCATTAACTTTATGGTTTTTCCATCAACCTCAAAAGTTTTAGTTTCAAAGTCAACTCCGATAGTCATCTGAGAATCTGATATGAATAAATCTGTTTTAAATCTTTTTGTTAGTGTTGTTTTTCCACTACCCGCATCACCGAAAATGATAATTTTAAAAATTGCGTCAAGCATGATATCCTAATTAAAACTCTTTAATTTTTTTAACCAACTTTGTTGAAAGTGTATTATCTTTATGAAACTTGCCCCGCCGTAATGTTTCTCTTAAACACGCCTTTTTTGTAAAAAAATAATACAAATATAGACATAATAATTTTAATATTTAAATCTTTTCTAATTCTTTAACCCGTTTTTCATTTTTTTCACGCTGATTAATAGTAAAATTAAATTCCGTAAGACACATACGACTTTTTCCTTTTTGTCCTATGAATTGAGGGAAAAAATTAACACATATCTAAATTTCTAAATGTATTCTTTATAATTGCCAAAATAAAAAAAAATAGAGTTTAATGTTTATGTTAAATTAATCGGGTACTTTAAGCCCTACAAGGGCCATAGATTCTACTAGTGTTGCCATTGTGTGTATTGTCGAATTCACGCCCTCAATTTCAGAGTAACCGGCTAAAATTTCATTAAGCCAATCAAAAGCGGCTTCAAGTTTTCCTTCCTTTACTTCGAAAATCGATATAACTTTAATACCATATTTGGTTCTCATTAACGCGCCAGCTAATACCGTTTTTCCAATGCTTTTATCTGCAGGATGTTTCTTCATAACTTCAAGAAACTTCTTTCCAACTTCCTCTCCCTTAACGGGAGGAAACCATACTGTCGAAAACAAATAACCCATAAATTTCACCATAAATTAATTTGTATTGAAATTAATCGAGTTTTATTAGAAATTCGCAATGATAAGAATGCGAATCATCTATTTAAACTTTTAGATTATCGTCAAGAATGTAATAAGAAGAAATTTACAATATACAAGGAATTGTAAAGAGGAGAGAAACGTTTTATTTTTCTCTTAATTGAAGCATGAGATCAAATTTCATATTAATTGTGTTTTTCTCAACTAAAGTAGAATACCAGTTTAAATATTCCTCAAAACCTAATTCATATCCATATTCTCCTTTCGTTTCACCAATATACTGATGTTCGCTATTTTCAACCCATTTCCATAATCCTGGCCAGATAATACTCATTTCTTCCACTCCGTTGCATTTAACCACTGCATAAAGTCCTCCCGGTATTAAACGGACTGGTACTTCGCTCTCTACTTTAGTATTGGGTGGAATTGTTATATATATCCCATATCCATGTGGCTCAGGGTTTTCCGTTGGATAAATATTTCTACCAAAAATCCGAATATTTGAATCAATTTGCAGAAATCCTCTCTCTTTAACCCAAGATTCTGCTTTATTCCAAGCATCTTCTTCCGGGGTATTTGAGAGGGAATAGAAAAACGCTGCACGCATATCTTCCAACTTTTTAAGTCTAACTTTAATTTTTTCACTCATCATTCTTGCTCCGTTTAATTATAAACTTCTTTTTAGAACTATACAAGTGCTACTATTGATTTCTATTAAATTTTAACAATACCGTCTTAAGAAATCTAATTTATAGTATTTTTTATTGTTTGTTCTTAAGCTCACAAATTTGAAGAATTGTTTGGTAGATAATTTAGCTTTATAACATAAGATTTCTTAAAGTAAAGTAAAACCTTTACGATAAATATTAAAATTATTAGAGGGAATCAGGTTGCCAGATTATGAAGTTAAGGTAAAATTCCACATTTTTCCATATAGGAAATTCAAAATAGGCGCTAAAAATGAAGAGGAAGCAAGAGAAATCGCAACTGATCAGGCCCAACATATCATTGACACTTTAGATTTTAGCATAACTGATATAAAGGCAAAGAAATACCTCATGGACAAATTTCTGTGAAAATTATTATTTCTCTAGCATTTCTTTAAGCGGTTCCCAATAATAAGTTTCCCATCCTTCTTTCACAGATTCATAAGACGCTTCAGGAATGTCTATATGCGTAAATTTTATCAAAGTTCCCTTATCATCGGGTTCAAAGATGAGTGTAATTGTAGAATAATACCCCTTTGGCCAATTCTCGCCATCACCACGCCATGTTTGGACTATCTTCTTATCTTGGATTAATTCGACATTTTTTCCACTTAATGCTCCTTCGAATATTGAAAAACTTCCACCAATTTTACGACTTACCTTAGCTTTGCTCTCAGTTAATTTAGAATGTTTTTTTGTATCCATAAACACTTCATAAATTTCATGAGGGGTGCCCTTAATTTTTATTTCCTGTTCAATACTTTTTTTCTTATTCATCATGATCATCTCTTTAGACATACCTAAATTGATTACAACAAAAAATTGAAAAATAAAAAAAATTATTTAGCGATTAAAACATCCACGTTCACGTGATTAATAACATACTCAGGGACCGTACCGACAAACGTACGTCTTAACTTTGAATGTTTCCCTCCACATCCTAACACAACAAGATCAAACCCTTCTTCTTTTACCCTTTCTTCAATGTAATACTCTGGTCCAAAGTCAAAAATCCTTCTGGTTTCGACTTTTAATCCTTTGCTCTCAAATTTTTTCTTAATATCATCTAAGAGTTTAGTTCCCTCTTTAACAATATCGGTGTGGATCTCATAACTTAATGACGTGTCAGGTATATGACTTACCCCAAAGGCGGGTCTCATTTCTGAAATGTGGTGCAAAAACGAGTGGAACAATACAACTTCAGAGTTAGTTTCTTTCTGTATCTCGATTACTTTATCAACAGCTTTCGTCGAATTTTCAGAATTGTCAACGCCTAGCAATATTTTTTTAAACATTTTATTCATCTCTATTATAATTATTTGTCTAATTATTAGACGCATAACTACCCGTATAAAGCTCTCCATTATAGATTATTAAAGAGTTCTATTTCTGATAGTAGATTCATAATAATAAGACCACCAGAATTAATGATTTATAAAATTCAAATAAAAGACGATTTTAAATAATACTACATATTCAATCAACTAATTTTCATAAAAAAAAAGAGTGGAGTCTATATGGGACATAAATTTGGATACTACTCCTTAGATTTGCCTTTAGAAGAAGTCCTCAATAGAACAAACTCATTTTGGGCAAATAATAGCGGAAAAATTAACAGTCAAATAAAATCACCAAATTCGCTAATATATACCCTTATTATCCAGCGCGATATATCTATGATGTCGTACGGAGAAACGTACACATTGAAGATAGGATATAATCCTGATAACGAGACAACCTACGTGAGCGTTGAAGTAGCGCTATCCTTTGGATATGGCATGCAATGGCTGAAACCACAAGGTGTTATTAAGCGATGGGCTCTTGAATTGGGAACTAACCCTATGAAACTCGAACGAACCATTGATCCAAACTTTATAAGAATGTTTGCTGAAATAGAAAACATCCACCCTCAACCACACATAAAAGAATATTCCATCTTTTGCCCAAGTTGTGGAAAAAAGAATAACCGAAATAACACTTTTTGTCAGGAATGTGGAACTAAATTACCAGTATAAAAAATTAAAATAAATATAATAATTAATAGAAACCAAAGTAAAACTTAAGAAAAAGTGATAAAAAAATGATATGGGTAACTCGAGATTACGTACATATTGATAGGGTAGCTAGCCCTTGGTTAATCAAAAGATTCGTTGATAAACGCGCTCAATTCGTTTTCCTGCCAAGAGATAAAATAGCCGATTTCGCAGCGAGTACTGGAGCAATTCCATTTGATACTGCTGGTACGGGAGTAGAACTTGATCACCATGTATGCAACGGTGAGAAGCATTGCACTTTTGACGCCATCGCGGAAAAATACGAGCTTGAAAACGATGAAGCCTTGCAAAGAGTTAGAAAACTTGTTAGAGCTGCAGATACAGGTGGAATAGATGAGGAGCCTCTGGCGTGGGCTTTAGAAATTGTGGCAGTTGGAACTCCGTTTTTAGTAGATTCAGATCATGAAGCATTAGAAAAGGAATTTCCCGTTTACGACGCCGTATACACGTACTTTAAGCAACAAATAATCCGTGAAAAATATAAAGATGAAATAGCGAAAATCAAAACGCGACCTGAAAGGCATGCGTTCATTAAACAAAAACTCAATGAGTCTCTATGACCAACGAAATACAAGATAAAAAAGGTGTCAAAAACCTTAAAATAATTTCTTTTTTCATTATCAGCTTTATCGGATTTTTTGCGTTGTTTAGTTCTACAATGTCCAAAAGCCCAATTTTACCTCTCTTCGCAGAATCTTTAATTACTTCGGAATTCGAAGCGCAGTTTATTGGCTACGTTATTGCGGCCTCCACTGTTCCCGGAATTTTAGTTAGTATGATCGCTGGAAGATTATCAGACATGTACGGTCGAAGGAAACTCATTCTCGTTTCGACCTTTATATTTGCGACAGCTCCCTTTTTTTATCTTTTTGCGATAAATATCTGGATTTTGATGATTGTTCGTTTCTATCACGGCTTTTCTACGGCAATTTTCGTTCCCGTTGCTATGGCTGCGATTGCTGAATCGTATCCCGAAAATAAGGGAAAGTATATCTCGTCTTTTTCTTCAATTATTCTCGTTGGACGCTTCATGGCGCCTATAACTGGAGGGACAATTCTCTTTATAACAACTAATTATTATTATGGCGTCTACATTGCATGTGCGATTTCAGGAGCTATCGCTCTTACGCTTACGGTGTTCTTTTATCGAGATCGAACTACACAAACTGAATTCAAGGACGCAGCGAAAAGACCTTCACTCACAATAAAAATCTTCGCGAGAGGAATTAAAGAAGTCCTAACCCATAAGATCATACTATCAACTTCCATCGTTCAAGCTAGCCAATATTTTGCCTTCGGAATTATTGAAGCTTACATAATACTATATGCCAGCTCGCTTCATTTCGACGCGTGGTTGATTGGACTAATTCCAGCGATCTTAACTTTGATGCTTGTTGTGTTCAAACCGTTAATGGGATATTTTTCGGACAAGGTTGGTCGTCGCTTAATTATTCTCCTTGGGCTCCTACTAGGGGGAGGCGTATCGTGGATGGTACCAATTACGACCAATTATATCTTGGTAATTTTGATACTTTGCGGTTTTGGAATCGGTATGGCATTGGTTGTATCTTCTACCACCGCTTATGTGTCAGATATTTCTAAAAAAGAAGATTATGGCGCCGCTATTGGGACTCTGAGTACAATCATGGACATAGGACAAACTATTGGCCCTATCCTAAGTGGATATATTTTAATCGCTTTTTCTTTTGGAGGTGTATTTTTTATGATTAGCATCGTCCTTATTATCTCAGCACTGATATTTTATCTCATTAAGTAATTTCAAATGTAATATTACTCAGATCTAATTTCCATCTTATTTTTCATTAAACTTAAAGATTTTAGTAGATAAAAGTAATTTAAAAATAATACAAATATTACTATCTGATTAGAAAGATGACGGGACAAATACCAGATAATTTAATTTATAACAAAAACTCGTATTCCATAGTGGGGCTAAAAGGCGAAGGATTACCATCACCCTTCGATTTTGGTTTAGAACCAACCTCCCCACATACAGCAAATTGGCGAGGGTTTATAATGACGTATAAAATCGCAGAAAATCGCTTAATCGTACAGGAAATGAACGTGACTGTTAAGGGTCTGAAGGAAAAACCTCCACTAATCAATAATGTAAATCCTGAAACTAAAAAAGAAGGTTTAATCCATCTTGCTTATAAAAGTTTGAAGTTAAAAACTCAATTCACAGGCAAAATTTTAATTGCTAATGACTTCATTAACTCCATGTACGTTCATATGGGCTTCCAGAGTCCGATCTCTTTCGAGAAGGTTATTGAGTTAAAAATTTCAGATGGGAATTTAATTGAAGTCACTGATTTTTCTGAAATAATGAAAAAATATCGAAATCGTAAAGTTTCTGATGGAAAATTAGTCCGTACTGAAAACATCCAAGAGTGGATTGCTCGAACATTTTCTCTTGATTACGATTTTTAATTGCTTCTACAAAACTTTTTAGCTTTAATTTTCTCCTAAAGGATTTTCTAAAGGACCATTGATACCTAATTTTTCCGCCCATTTCAGAGTATATCTTTTTCTTCTTTCATAAGTAATATCCTGAATTATAAATGTCGGAACCATGAAGGAGGCGATGAGGAACGGTATAAATGGCCAAGTCACTAAATTCATTAAATAATAAACAGATTCTAAACCTTGTAGCGTGGTAATAAATGTTATAACTAGACTAAAAACACTAATTATTACAGCAATGCCCGCATAACCTTTAAGATAATATAAAAAATATCCACCTACAGACCTTACTTCAATTGGAAAGGAGCCACGTCGTACTTTTTTTTGTTCCTTATTACTATATTCAATTCCCGAATCAAGTAAAAAAATGGCTGCCGAAAAGACAGCAATTCCTATGCCAGAGACAAGCGGAAAAAGCATTATTAATGTGAGAATCTGAAGTATCGGAAGTGACATCCCTGTTATGAATACCTCTACAAAAATAAGATCGTGAATAAAGGGCTCATCAATCAGTAATGTCCCAATATTTAATGCTAAGAATGCTGGAAAAAGTGACATTAGAAATACACCTTTAAAATCTTTCGGTCGATTTCTATCTTTAATCCCATATGTAAGATGTCTTCCTATTATTTTTTTATGAACAACTAAAAAAAGCGGAGTAAGGATATATCCGCCGACTATGAAAGCTATTATACAAACGAATGGAATCGATAAAAATAGAAGTGCTACATCAGTCCACAGATTTTGGGTTAATATTTTATATATATTAAATGTTCCTTGGAGTTGCGAGTTCAGCACTATCATGAGACTAAATGAGATTATTGTAATAATCCATACTATTAACCATTTCTTATACCTTGAGAAAGATGTGTTTACCATTATTGTTTCTGCCTGAAATTATTATTATAGGTAACTATCTTAGTCGAAGGTTTATGAACTTTTTGTAGTATTTAATAGGACAATAATTCTTGACAGAATTGTATGGACACTACGAATAGATACAAATTTTCAGAAATCATAAAGAAAATAAGGCTACTGCTTAATAAGGAATAAATTTAAATCATTTTTTTTTTCTATTTTTACACATTGATCTTATTTAAAGAAATCTCAAAGCTAAAAAGATAGCAGGGTGATATTTTGTATTTAAAGTCTATGATACTAATTCTCTAAAAAGAAAAAATTTTATTCTCAAAATATTAGAACGTATCTATACTAAAAAAATAAAAATAAAAAAAAATTTAATAGAAATTATTTTGCTACTTGAGTATAATATCCATGTGCTACTAACCAAGCCATTAGTGAAAAATATGCCATCCATTCGAAGAAACATGCGAGGAGTCTGAAGGTTTCTGAAATCAGTTCAGAGATTTCAAAACCAAGAAATAAAACATAACAAGCGACAACGAGAATTCCAAGCACAGGTAAATATTTAGGCATATTTTCTGCTTTTAACTCCATTTTAGATATATTTATTTGAATGATAACAACACCAATAAAATATACAAAAGCTCCAAGCATGTGGAATAGTCGTGAAATGTCATGAGGATTCAATGCGAGAACAGTTGAACCGATGGCAGCAATCACCATGAAATAAGTTGTGATCTTAATGGTTTTTTTATTAGCACCTCTGTTTTCTAAGAATTTAAGTAAATAGAAGCCAAATAAAAGTCGAATTGGAACTATTAGTATCATGCTTATATTCCATAATAACGCTGAACCCTTCGTAGACGCACCGAGATCACTTATATAATGAGTGAAAATTGTAAAGCTGGGATCATTATACAATATTATAGCTATGGACATAAAAACTATTGAAAATATAAAACCAAAATAAGCTACATAACTTCCAGGGAATTTTTCATAAAAGCTATTTAATTTTTCCATTTTTTTTACATCATTTTTTATTACTTTGTATGAAAAGTGAGTTTATGCTCACTAATATAAATGAGTTTCTACTCATATATAAATCTTTTGAATTCTTTTTGATTGAAGTAAGAAAAAACATAGTTTTATATGTAGATTTATATATATAATATATAATAGATGTATGAAATAATTCATACTTTCAAAATCTAAAGGGAAGACATTTAATGGAGACTAAAAAAATCAATAAAGAACTTAAAGACGATCCATTAGATATGTACATTTCAATGAATAAAGATCAGGCATTGACTGAGTATATTAAAAATACTCCAAATGCTTTAAAGAAAGATCTCGTGTTTGAACTCACTCATAAATATTTAACCAACGAAAACGAAAATCTACGAGTTGATAAGTATCTTAAAAAATATCCTTCTACGGAATATGATCTCCAGTTTTTCCAAAAAGATCGAGGAAGAATTATTAAAATACACAGATTAATGTCGTACTTCACATTACATCAAAAATTGAAACAACTAGTTGAGTCTGATTATCTAAAATATGATGAAACGAAAAAAACTTATTCCTATAATAAACAAACGATAAAATTCACGCGAAATAAGCAGGAAAAAATTGAATCGATTTATAAAACTTTTTTCGATCTTGTATTAGAGATGGGATATGCGAAGACTAGCACGAATAAAGTTGCTGAATTAGCAGATATAAGCATAGGAACAATATATAGGTATTTTCCTGATGGTAAAAAAGATATCATAAGAAAATACTTTGAAAATTCTGTAGAAACATCGTTCGAACTTGGAGAATTTGAGAAATTTGATATGTCAAATATTGCTTCCGTGTTTAGAGGTTTTGTTTCAAACGTACTGAGAAATCATAAAGAAAATAAGGCTTATCATATTGCTTTCAGATCTGCCATACTATCAGATGAAAGCTTAGCTCAAGCTCACAAAGAAAGAGTTCTTGAAATTTCTACTCGATTCGCAAATAAATTGCAGGAGGTAAGTGGGTTTTTTAAACCAATAGCGACTTCACGCCTGATTAGAAGTTTTGTTTTCGTTTACAATATCGTCAACGCTATTATTTATCACCATATCGTATTCATGGACTTATTTGAGAAGGATGAGGATTTAATAGATTATGTTTCAAATTTATTAGCATTTACCATAAAATACAGACAAAAACAATAAGAATATTATGAACTTAACCACTTTCAAAAATTATTACTTTGCCATTATAATCCATAACAATATCAACTCGAACGATCTAGGTTCTTTTTAATTTTGTCAGTTAGCGATTCTGGTAAACTCTCCAAGATTGAGTCTGATATATTGTTTAAGAATGTTAGACTTTCTAACACCGCATCCAATTCTTCATTATCTAAATATTTTAAATAACCTTCACTCTCTAAGTATAATACAACGCTAGGATAGCCACTTTCGAGCCTTTTAGCAATTTCTTCCTTAAACACTTTTTTTGCTTGAGGATCTCCCGCATCCACTAATGCTTTTAACATAGGAAACGCAAGATTTCGATGTAAAATACGAGTGTCGTACCCAAATTTAGCCCACGCCTGAATATTGGAGCAATGTCCCCAAAATTCTGCTTCAGGAGTTATTTCGGATTCCAGTGTTCTTCTCGTTGCCATTGGAGTTTGTAGTTTTTCCTCAGCTTCATCAATAGATTCAATATCACCATAGTCTCTTGTTTCATCAACAAGAATATCTAATAACAAAAATTTGCATTGCTGAAATATCTTTCCTCCAATATATATATTAGATTTAGAATCCTCTAGTCTAAGGGCTATGTATTTATTTATTTTAAAGGTAGGAACCTTCTTTCTATGTCTCTTAAACTTTAGATTCACTTTAGGTCTGCGAGGTCTCCTATTGACTTCAATTTGATTAGGTTGATAACGAGTAAAAAGAATTTCCGTCATTTTTTCAAAAAGTGCGTCCACATTCTGCCCCGTTTTGGACGAGACTTCCATGTATCCAGCTAAGTTATGAATACGAGCTGCAAGTATGCCTTCCTCTCTCGTGACGGTTCTAAATTCGTTTAAATCAACATTTGTCCCTACCATCATTATAGGGATATCTCCTGCATGTTCTCGTATGATTTGAGTCCAATCGGGTAAAACGTCTAAAGACGAGCGGTTAGTAATGTCATATAAGAATAAAGCAGCATTAGCACCTTTGCAATATTGGTGCAAGAGGAATCGGAAACGTTCTTCGCCCCCAAAATCCCATATCTGTAATTTTACCTTCCTACCATTATGACTCGTTGTCTTAGAATAAAAATCCACTCCTATTGTTAATTTAAGATCATCCAGGAAAAAACCAGATATGTATCGAATTGTTAAAGAAGTTTTTGCAGCGGAGTCATCCCCTAGCATCATGATTTTCCAAGTATAATCATATCCACTCATTTTCTCACCCACAACCCTGGTTTTTAGACAAAAAATCTTTATCTCCAGCGAAACTTACGCAATTGAGACTACTAATAAATATTATATATCGAATTCGTTCTCAGCTAAATATTAAATAGATACTTAAGCATATAAATCTCACACATCTCCCTCTTTTTCACATGACATTAAGGATATTTGAGATAATATGAAATAAGGAGATATTTGTTTAGAATTAGAGTTTTTTCACTTCGAGAAAACTGTTTCTATTTATCGTATTTCTCTCTCAAATATTCTTCGGAGTTTAAAAAAATTTCACAATCGCAAAATCCACCAGAATATCTACAATCCTCTAAAAATTCTTCCTGCTTTTCTTTAGGAATACTCATTTCTTTTAATATGATTTCTGCATTGGTTAAATCGCGCGCATTACACCCATTAGTTTCTAATAATTCTTCCAATCTATTAAAAAACTTCTCTAAATCCCTTTTATTCAACCGTCGTTCACCTTTAGAGTTATATTATTCTATCGTTTATTAGATATTTAAAATTGTAGACTCTACTGGTAATAATAAGAATACTAAAATAATTAAATTAAATATAAAAAGCTTAAAAAAAAATTCGAGATATAAATCATCTACTCTCAGAGACTGTTTTTCTCACAGAAATAGGTTTCTCAAGCATAAGGTTATAGATTTCATTCGCTCTTCGCTCGATTAACTCTCTTATTTGAGCCCTACCTCTCCTAGACTGTTGATAGCGCTCAATAGCAATATTACGCCACTTCTTTTTCCACGCGGGGAAGCCCGTCTTAACGTAGCGCTCCCGATTTGGAAAATCCTGACATACCCAGTTAAACGAGATAAAGTACCTCTTGATACCTGAGTCTTTCGTAAGGTTCTTTGAGCCCATTCCTAATCTTCTGAGGTGTTGAATAAATCTGCCTTCCACAGCGTCTTGGAGTTCTCCTTCAACAATTGCCGCCTCGTAATATATCTTGTTCTCGTCAAAATATTCTCTAACAAGATCAAAACAATTACCCCGGCATAGGAGTATTCTATCTCCTTTGCTATGATTAAGTGCTCTAAGAGCTTTGATAACTATCTTTAGAATATGTTTCTTTGGTCGATCCTCTTCCTTGTTCTCTTTGTTATATAGGATAACTGGAACCGATTCAAAAATAATCTTTCCCGTGTTCGTGTCTCGAAAGCCAATAAAGGCATCTCCGACGAGATCACCCGTCCCAGCGTCGTCAATTTCTATCGTTCTTCCCTTCCACTCGCTGGGATTTATTGTGGATTGGCACGACTCTCGGTCGTCTTTTTCTGTTTCTGTCTTCATTATTACATGTACATAAATAATTACAGTCATAAAAATATTTCGATTTACCGCTGTAAAAGGAATAGAGAAAAAAACAAACTTGCTCAAACCATCATAACTTCTTTTTTTTATTTTTATGATACTCATTTTATTACTTATAATAATTATTTAGATAATGTAGTTAATGAAACATTTAAAAATCAAAAAAACTGTGGAATAGTATGGCGTATAATGAAAAAATTCTAAAAGATGATGTGTTGAGAGTATTTTTAATAGGATCAGGGGGACCTATCAACAATGAGGTAAGGGTTGCTCCATGCATCGCTGTTATTGCAGGCGGGGAGTTCTTTCTTGTTGATGTTGGACCTGGCACATACCGAATTGTCGATGTTATGAGACTTCCTATACCACACTTAAGTAAAATTCTTCTTACGCACTTTCATTCAGACCACATAGGAGATCTTGGCGAGGCAAACATGATGTCGTGGGCTAACGGAAGAACCAAGGCACTAGAAGTTTACGGTCCTGAAGGAGTTGAAAAAGTAGTTAACGGATTTATCATGGCATATGAACACGATACCGGTTATAGAATTGCCCATCATGGTAAGGATATAATGCTACCAGAAGCAGGCACACCAATAAGCAAAATCGTTAAATTCTCTGATCCTAAAGAAAGGATATTATGTTTTGAGACAGATGGATTAAAAGTTTATGCCTTTCAAGTTGATCATTCTCCTGTAAAATCTGCTGTCGGTTATAGGATAGAATATAAGGGGAATGTAGTCGTAATAACAGGAGATACGAAAAAAACCAATAACTTGGCAGAGCACTGCAAAGACGCCGATATCCTCTTCAGCGAAGCAATATCTTATGAAATGTTAAATAACATGATTGAGGGCCTAAAAAGAATTAATCTTACCAGATCTACTAAGATATTAAAAGACATTCAAGATTATCACATGGAACCAGTTGTTGCAGCAAGAATAGCAAAAGAAGCCGGCGTAAAAAAGCTTGTATACGTCCATATAACGCCTCCATTGACCAATAAAGCAACAGAAGAACTATATCTGAAAGGTGTCAGCGATATCTTTGACGGAGAGATTATTTTAGGCAGAGATCGCATGAAATTCAAGTTAAAACCAAAAGAATAGAATTTTTTCACTTTTTTTACCTAAAGAGTTTTGCTAACCCTAAAATTTCTTCTGTTTTCTTCCAGAGTGTTTTCTGAACTTCAATATCGTAAGTAATTTCTTTTGAGGATACTGAACGATTATTTACAAAATACTTTCCAGTTACTTTTTCTAATTCCGGAGCTGTAGCTGCGAAAACTAATGTCTTAGAACCCTCTGCTAGTGATAGACCCCCCGCTCCAAACGCAGTTCTCAATAGTTTAGTATTAATTACACCTGGATGAAGACAATTTACAGTTATATCTTGATTACAAAATTTTTTTGCAAGGAGATAAGTAAACATAATAAGCGCCGTTTTAGATTTTGCATATGCTTTAACAGCAGTATATTCCTTTTCTAATTGTAAATCCTCAGTATAAAGTTGATTAGATTGAACTCGCGAAACTACATTTACAATTCGACTCGATGTTCCCTTTTTCAGCAAATCGAGTAAAAGATTTGTAAGGAGAAAAGGAGCTACATAATTTATTGCAAAAGTTTCTTCTAATCCTTCTTGGTTAACTGTTCGTTCTGGTCTAATTATCCCCGCGTTATTTATTAACACATCCAATTTATCAAATCGCTTGTAAAGATCACTAACCATTTCTTTGATTTGACTGAAAGATCCCAAATCAGCATAAACATAACTTAAATTATAACTATTGGTTACTTCTTCAATTTTCCTCATTGCTAACTCGGCTTTTTCTTGATTTCTTCCGTGCACTATTACATGATTCCCAGATTTAGCAAGATCAATTGCCGTTTGATAGCCAATCCCATCTGTGGAACCCGTAATCAAAATAAATTTTTTCTCCATATTATTCAACTATCTTTAACTCTTAGCTTTTTTTATTGAAATATAGGCTATTATGATTCCAATTTTTTTCCAAAAATCCAATATTGATATTCTCCTCCTCTTTCCAAAACAGCTTCAGATATGATTGAGAATCCTGCTTCTTTTACGAGATTGAGAGTGGTTTTTGGACCGAAATTACTCCAAAACATTGGAACCCCAAAAAACCGGCTCGTTCCTTCTGATTCTGAGACCCCATTATTAATCATTAAAATACCACCAGGTTTCAATACTTCAAAAAATTTCTTAAATATTTCGAAGTGGTTTTCTTTAGGAACATGAAAGAGGGCATATACACTTACAATCCCATCAAAGGTTTTTTCATTAAAATTTAACTCATTCATATCCATTTTAATGAATTCAGCACTCGGCACATTCTTTCCCGCTAGATTTAACATTGTATCAGATAAATCAATCCCAGTTACTCTAATATCCTTTTCTATTAAAAATTTAGCTGTAGGAATACCCGCACCACACCCCACATCTAATATATGAGCGTTTTCTGGGAGTAAAGATACAAATTCCTCCAGTTCATTATTGAACTTACTTAGATTCCTATGACTATAGTAATCTTCAGCAATTCTATTATAACCTTTCTCTACTAATTTAGTTATTGCATCCATATTAATAATACAATAAATAAATCTTAAGTAGGCACTGTTAATATTTTATTACTGAGAAGAGTTCTAAGCATTATAAAAGTTAATCCCTTATAGAAAAGGGTTTATAATTTTTAACAATGAATTTCTTTAATTTGTCCAAAATTCTCGATTCTATCGTATTTCTTATTCTTGGATTGAAAATGAACTATAATATCAGAATTTTCGATTTCTGGCATCTCCTCAATAAGTTTCTTATCTCCATATTTAAATGCTTGAAGTACGAGTGGCAAATGATAACAAAAGATTCTGTCTCGTAATCCCGCCCAACCAAAACAAAAACCTCCACTAACATGCATATAGATATGTAGCTCGTACTGATCATTATTCTTTTGCCATTCAGCTAACACCTCATCCCTCATAAAACGCGTATAAAGACTTGAAATTTGTTCAAAATCATAATCGGATCCTATTGTAAGAAAAAGATCTCCCGTTGAATCAGAATGAGTTAATGTGTATTTGCGAGGTAATTTAAGGCTTACTTCATCAATCGAGTCTTTATAGACAACATGCAAATTATCAGGATTTAAATCTGTCATGAATATGAATAAAGTAGGATAACAAGAAGTTTAAACCATTTTCTTATGAAATATTAAGTAATACTCTTTATAATTGTAGCGGGATCTCGAATCTCACAGAGTATAGAATTATTTATTAAAAAGAAATGAATGTGTATTTTTTCCTAATTTTAAATTATCTTATATGAAATTATTAAATTTTTTATTATCTCAAGCCTTATTACAGTAATTTCACCTATTTAACTATGATTAAGATAAAATCTGAATATCAAAAACTAACTCCTCTTTGGATTGCGGTTTTCGTAGACATTCTTGGATTTAGTATTATTCTTCCGTTTTTACCTTTTTTTATTGTAGAATTCAATAGTTCCCCAGTAATAATTGGATTTCTTTTAAGTTCGAATGCTATTTTTGGTTTTTTCTTTGGACCAATACTCGGTAAATTGAGTGATAATTATGGGCGGAAACCAGTTATGTTGATTTCATTAGCAGGAACCTTAGTAGGTTTTATTGTTTTGATACTTTCCAATAATATTTTACTCTTGTTTATTGCTAGAATTATAGATGGAGTATTTAGTGGTCAATTTCCAATAGCAAAAGCTATAATAGGTGATATAGTACCTCCAAAAGAACGACCAAAACAGATGACCAATATTGGAATAGCATTTGGTTTGGCATTCATAATAGGTCCTGCAATTGGTGGAATTTTATCTCCTTTCGGTCTTATTTGGCCTGGTATTCTTGCTTCCATTTTGACCGGATTCTCACTGGTTTACACTACAATCTATTTAGAAGAGAGCTTACCTAAAAAAATTCAATCAAAATGGCAAACTAGTCCCATAGAAAGTCGTGATTTGAAAAAGAATTCTGTTTCGATTTGGAAAAATAATAAAACTGTAACACTTGTCATTCAGTATAGTTTTATTGCAATTACGGGAGGAATTCTTCAAACAACCTTTAGTATTTTTGCGGGTATTCGACTTGGATTAAGTCCATTTATAGTAGGAATTCTATTGATGCTTTTAGGCATATTTCAAATTATTTTTAGGTTATTAGTATTCAATCGACTGAGAAAATCAATTGGAGACCCAATTACTGCGCTCTTAGGATTAGGAACTTACATAGGTACATATATATTCTTCGGTATTGTAACTCAAGTTTGGGAATTAGTAATCTTATTGTTTTTTCTTAGTTTTGCTGGTTCCATATCTCAGGGTATCATAACTGGATTTATAAGTCGTTCTGTAGATAATCAAAATCAAGGTAAAATAATGGGTATTACTACTGGAATAGATAATCTAACTCAAATAATAGGACCGATTGTAGGGGGAATCTTACTTAGTTTATCCGGTAATATTCCGTATGCACTAGTTTTGAGTTTATTAAGTGTTATACCTTTTCTTATAGGGTTTCGAGTATTAAAATTCGGATATGACAATAGAGAAAAAAACCCCGAAATCGAGAATATGCCTAAAGAAGTTATAGAGACTGGAGTAATATTATAAATTTTCACCATTTCCTAATTCTTTTTTTACAAAATAAGCTATTAATCTTATAATTTTTATAGATTCAATTTAAGTTTCCAAAAATATTTTTTAGTAATAATAAAACAGCTTATCAACTTGTAAGGTTATTATGATGAAATTGCCCCTCGAATCAATAACAAATTTGACCCCGAATCTTAAAATCTCTCGTGTCATTAATGGCATGTGGCAAGTTTCTGGAGCTCACGGTTATATAAATAAAGAGAAGGCAATAAAAAGCATGAATTTACATGTAGATAATGGGTTCATAACGTGGGATTTAGCAGATCATTACGGACCCGCTGAAGATTTTGTTAAAATCTTTAGAGAACAGAGAGATAAAGAACAAAAAGACCCATCTCTCGAAGATATGAACTTTTTTACCAAATGGGTGCCCCGACCACAAAAAATCACGAGAGACATAGTCTATAATGCTATTAATATTTCTAGAAGAAGAATGGGAATGAACTCTTTAGATATGCTTCAATTTCACTGGTGGGACTATCAAGATAAGAACTATCTTAAAGCTATGGCCTACTTAGATGATTTAAGAAAAGAAGGAATAATATCAACATTAGGATTAACTAATTTTGACACAAAACATACTGAAGAATTTTTAAAAATGGGAATTAATATCGTTTCAAATCAAGTTCAATATTCCTTAATAGATAGGAGACCAGAACAACTTATGGCCCGCTTGTGTAAAAAATATAATCTAAAACTTCTTGCATATGGTACTTTATGTGGAGGATTATTATCGGAAAAATTTTTAAATCGATCAGAACCAGATGAAGATCAGCTCTATACAGCCTCACTATATAAATATAAAAATATGATAGATCGCTGGGGAGACTGGAAACTCTTTCAAGAATTACTTAATACTCTAAAAAAGATTGCTTTAAAGTATAAGGTATCAATTGCGAATGTTGCTGTCCGTTACGTTCTAGAAAATCCGATTGTAGGCGGTGCTATAATAGGCGTTCGTTTAGGAATTTCCGAGCATATCGAACAAAATTCTAGAATCTTTAAATTTTCTCTAAACCAAGACGATATTGAAGATATTAACCGAGTTTTATCTAAATCTAAGGATCTACTTCACATTATAGGAGATTGTGGAGATGAATATCGAAGATAAGCCTTTCCATCTTTATTATATTTTATAGATTTTTACAAAATTCTGATTATATAAGATTAAATAAACCTTCTTCAATCGAATGTATCATTATACAAGCTTTTTAATAATTTATAAAAGTGTTATTTACTAAAAGAAAAAAAAGAGATGAAAAAATGAAATTTCCTGATTTATCAGGTGATAATTTAGAAAAGAAGAAATACAATATACCCTACGATCTCGAGGGTGAACTTAATGTCTTAATTTTACCTTTTCAGCGTTGGCATCAAAACCTTGTAGATGAATGGAGCTTATTTTTAAATGACATTGAACGTTCAAACAATAATTTTCGATATTATGAGGTTCCAACTTTAAATTCGGCTTATAAGGTAATGAGATTTATGATTGATGGAGGAATGAGAGCCGGAATTCCTGATAGAAGCGTACGAGAGCGAACAATTACACTCTACACAAATAAACCTCTATTTGAACACCATTTGGACATAAGATCTGAAAATACTATATATTTGTTTTTAATACGGAAAAACGGTGAAATTCTCTGGAGGAGCGAAGGAGAATATGAGTCACAAAAGGGGGAAAAGCTCTTAAAAGCGATTAAAAAGCTGAATGCTTAATTTCTTTTTTAGATACTATGATAACGAAAAATCTACAGCTGCTCTTAAATGAATTTTTAAAGTATCAAAAAGAGGAACTCTTACGTCTTGATGTTTTATTAAGATAGGGAGTTCAGTACATCCAAGAATTATCCCTTTTGCTCCATTTCTTATTAAGCTTTCAATTATCTCTAAGAACTTTTTCTTAGTTGATTCAAGGAATTTTCCATTGGCAAACTCTTGGTAAATCGCCTTATGGATGTAATCCCTTTCGATTTTATGAGGGATTATTGCATTTATTTCATACTTTTTCGTTAGTTTTTCAACATAAAAAGCACTTTCCATCGTAAATTTTGTGCCTAATAAGCCCACACTCTTAATATTCATAGATCTTATAGCCCTAGCGGTCTCATCTACCACATTTATGAGGGGAATTGAAATTTCTGCTTCAATTTCAGTAGCAATCTTATGCATTGTGTTAGAGCAGATAACGATTGCTTTACTTCCAGCTAATTCAAGTTTCTTACATATTATAATCATTAATTTTAAGAGTTGATTCCAGTTATCTTGGTTTTGTAACTGAAGAACTTCTTTAAAATTGACAGAATATAGTAGAATCTCTGCTGAATACCAATCCCCTAGCCTATTTTTTACCATTTCATTAATAATACGATAGTAATCTATTGTATTCTCCCAACTCATACCCCCAATTAAACCTATTAACTTCAAAATTATCAATTCAAATTTTCAATTTAAATTTATAAAAAAAAAAAAATTAAAGGATTTAAATTATGCTGGTTGTAATACTCCTGCAAATACTAACCATGCTAGAAGAGTTTTAGACCACAAACTGAGTAGAATATATCCTCTTTCTCCATGCAAATAATCCTTCCATTTCCCAACTTTTTTATATTGAAGGATCATATTAATCGGGAAAGTATTGAAGAATAATATGTAAGATCCAAAAATCGCCCATACAAACCACGGAATCTCGGTAATATTACCGTTGCCAAATAGATATAGAAGAATTATTACCCATGGAATAAGACCTGCAAATGTTCCTATGTAAAATGCGGTCCATTTCGTTTTCTCAGTCGTTTGGTTATGAAGTTCCATCATCAAACCTAAAAGATTCATCGTAGCGTTGATACAGAAAATTAAAATTAAAGTGGAAAGATCGTAGACTCCGAAAAACCACGCAATTAAAACTATCATCAAGGAGGAACTTAAGGCGTATTCAAACCATCTAAAGTAGTTAATTCTCTCTCCCAATTTTCTGTTATAGAAGTTGTTGACTTTGGGTAATACGATTAATAAATGAGCGATCGCTGAGAGAAGTAAAAACATAGCAACCAGAGGACCAATAGGGACCGTCGTTAATTGAGTGTAATTAGGCACCAACCTTGGAGGTATTAAGAGATCGTTGTAATACAAGTAAGATGTAGTAATCGGTAGCTCAAAATCCCTTATTTGAGGTATTGTATAAGACATAATTATCATTATACTGGCTTGGATTAAGTGTAAAAATCCCATAATCAAGTTGAATCGTCTTAAATAAGAGAAAGTTATTTTAGATTCTTTTTTTTCGTTCATATATTTCACATTTTTGTAAATTTTATTAGTTTTATATTTTTTTTACATAATAAAAAACTTCTTTAAATAATCTATAAAACTCTGCTTTATATTCAGAAAAAGTAAGAAACCGTCAGAGTGCCTTATTAACCATTATATTCCAATCTTTTTTAATTCAATTCCTCACATTACCCACTGGTGTAATTTTCCAAATTTTTTAATCTTACCACAAATTTAGAACAATAATTATGACAGATTTATTGTACAAAAAATGCGTTCCCTGTGAAGGCGGTATTCCACCTCTTTCTTCTTCAGAAAAATTTTTCAAGACCATGCTACCTGATAAGATAAATATCTCTTAAATTAAGCATTTTGATTATAGTTTAAAGTATTAATGAATAAAATGAAAAGAATTGATTGATTATTGGTCTATAGTATTTTTTTATTGAAATAATCTAATTCTATATTATGTTATCAAAAAATTCAATTATAAAGTTAGATAAAACTCAAATCAAAACAGCAGGTGAAGTTTTGGGTCGCGCTTTACAGGATGATCCTGTTTCTGTTTATGATGTTCCTGACAAAGAGAAAAGGCACGCAGTAATGAAACATGTTTTTCAAATGACAAGCTGTTTGGGCGTTAAATACGGCGAGACACATACGACATCCCTCAATTTTGAAGGCATAGCTGTATGGTTACCATATATTAATAAAAAATATAAGTTAATTGTCAACATAGGATGCTTGCTTAAAGCAAAAGTCTATAAAATGGGACGTGAAGCTTCTAAGCGGATTAAACCTATTGAAGAACATAGCACTATCGTGCATCGGGAGTTTGCTCCTGGCGATCACTGGTACCTGCAAACGCTTGGTGTAGAACCCGCTCATCAAGGGAAAGGATATGGAAGTCTGCTGATGGAATATATGCTTGAAAAAATTGATAATAATCATCCTCTACCCGTATTTCTTGAAACTTCTACCGAAATAAATGTGAAATTTTATAAACGGTTTGGATTTGAGGTAATGAAGGAAGGGATCATACCCGAAACTGATGTAGATCAGTGGTATCTCCTCCGTAGTGCCAAGTAATTCAATATTATTGCACTTAATATCGTAAAAGTTTTATACAAAATTGTCTTAAATCACTTAACGAAATCTAACTAAAATTATCAAATTCGTAATTTTATCCGATAAATAAGAAAAGGAGGTAGAACTAATGGCTTATATTGTTATCACGGGAAGTTTCCCAGCTCATGTTGGAATGGAAGTTGGAAAAACTTTTTTAAAACTTGAAAAATTACCTGATTATATAAAAACCGAACACGTATTTAACTCTGCGGCGGGTGATTATATTTTTTTCACGATTTATAAGATTGAAGACGATAGTAAATACTTCGACGCTTTAAAAGCAATCACTAAAAGATTCTCTGGATATATGAACATAGTGGGCTACAAATATACTGTCCATCCCGTTTTAGAAGCGAAAGACGCCTTGAGTATGGTTGGTCTAGGTTAGAGTTCAAAATAATACTATTTCTCTCTAAGATATGCGTGTACGAAAAATAAATATATAAAAAAATAAAAAATTAATTTACCATTTTTTTCTTAAATCTTTTTTCATTAGTTTTCTCACGTGGTCAACCGCCCATATCACAAACTTATTACAGGTTGTTTCCCAGGTGTTATTCTGCTGATATCCCATAAAAGCAGCAGGATCACTAAAATCATATCCACACAACCCAGAACATACAACGGTGCCAAACTCTTTTTCGAAATCCGTCGCAAATTTTGCCGCTTTCAAATAGGCAACCGGAATTGATGCGTCTGGCATCCTTTCTTTTCCTCCTAAAATCACTCCTGTCGCAGCACAACCTCCGCAGACAGCTCCACAGGCACCCTGCCACCCTTTCTCAGATTTATAACCTCCAAGTCCACCAGCTAAAGGAATCATAAGGTTATTAATAATACCATTCTTGATTCCTAGCACATCTAAAATACTTGTCAATGTCAATTCAGCACAATTCACGCCAACTGTCATCTTAGGCAGCTTCTCTTCTAACTCCTTAATCTTCTCGTCAAATTTCGCATTTATATCTTGTTCCATAATCTCACCAACTCTCTATTAATTATAGTATAAGTATTGTTTGTTATATTGAACTTTTAAATCTTCACCTTTTTGTAAAAATCATTTACATACCGCTATCAATGTGATAAAAAAGTCAGAAGTGAAGATATAAAAGTGTAAAATAGGACTTTTATGTAGGAGAAGAGAATATAAATAGGGGTAAATTGTGAGTATAAGTAAGGATCTTTTTTATGAAGCTAAGAGTTTCTATCAAGAAAAGAATTATGAAAGAGCCTTGAGGCTTTATAAGGAACTTTCTAGATCGCATCCTACCGATTACAGAGTATGGAATAATCTCGGATTATGCCATGCAAGATTAAAGGATTATAAGAAGGCTATCGTTGCTTTTGAAAAAGCCGTTGAAGTTAACGAGAAGAAAGAACTCATTTGGAGTAATTTAGGTAAAGCTTATTATCATAATGGTGAATCTACTAAAGTAATCAAGACAT
>JAHQWJ010000142.1 GCA_029856125.1 Promethearchaeia archaeon
CCTCAAAAAGTTAAACAAGAGGTCGCTGAATTTAAAAAGGATTTTCAAGAGATTAAATACTGTTTCCAAACTTCTAATAAAGCGTATGAATATTTGAAGTTTTATTAAATCCTTTTTCTAATAATTTTTTTTATATTTAAATAGTAAAATTTATCTTATTTAATGAGTTATAACAAGTATTTTAATGCATTATATCCTATTTAATGAGTTATAACGAGAAATGTTACCCTTAAAACTTGAAGTTCTTGAAAAGAGCGAATATAAATTAGTTTTAGTAGTTGAAGGAATTTCTGTTGAAATGTTAAATGTTTTAAGACGGATCATACTTACAGAAGTACCCGTAATGGCTATTGATGAAGTAATCATTTTGAAAAATGATTCTCCGCTATATGACGAAATTATCAGTCATAGACTTGGCTTAATACCCCTTAAAACAGATTTAGAAGTGTACAACCTTCCTAAGGAGTGCGAGTGTTCAGGTTATGGATGTCCACTTTGCCAAGTTTCCCTAACATGCGAAGTTACTAACACTACTAATGCTTCATTAGATATCTACTCAGGCGATTTAAAATCTAATGATCCTAAAATAGTCCCGGTTAATGATTTTATCCCGATTGTCAAAATTGATAAAAACGATAAAGTTATTATCGAAGCCTATGCAGTCTTAGGCTTAGCAAAAGACCATGCAAAATGGCAGGCTGTATCGAATGTAGCATTTAGGAATTATCCTGACATATCATTTGATGTGAACGCACTTAAGGACGCAGAAGAGAATGATTTAATAATCAAAATGTGTCCTGAGAAGTTATTTGAACTAGCTAGTAATGGATCACTCAAATTAAAGGGTGATTACTGGAAACATTGCACTTTATGTAATTCTTGTGAGAAAAACTCTGATGAAAAGATAAGCGTAAGGTCAAAGGAAGATGTGTATATCTTTACTATTGAAAGTGATGGTGTGCTGGATTATGATGTGTTAATTAAAAAGGTTTTTGAGATATATAATGAAAAAATTGATGAATTTGTAACAGAATTAGAGGAGCTAGAGATAGAATCCTAATCAACCGCAAATTTATTAAAATATTAAAAATTTAAGTGTTTATATTTTCAATTAAAAAGTTAAATGATTTAGTAGTATGAGCCATCGAATTACAGGACCAAGTAACTATTACAATAGAAAACTGATCCGAAATTTATGGAAAACCAAGCGGAGAATTTGGAAAAAGGTTTCAAAAAAGTTATCAGGCCCCCGAAGAGAGAAAGTTGAAGCAAATCTCTATAGAATCAACAAAAAAACAAAAGAAAATGATGTTATTGTGGTTCCAGGCAAAGTATTAGGGGTTGGCGAAATTGATCATAAGTTAACTATAGCTTGTTTAACTTGTTCCAAAACTGCTAGAAAAAAAATCGAAACTTCAGGAAGTAAGGTACTATCAATTGAGGAATTACTTGAACAAAATCCTGAAGGTAAAGATGTTAAAGTGTTTTATTAGTAAAATATGGAGTGGAGAATTTATGCACGAATATCTTTTATTGGACGCTAAGGATAAAATTTTAGGGAGATTTTGTAGCCAGGTAGCAAAAAAGGCATTACTTGGTGAAAAAATCGTCATTATTAATGCTAAAGATGCAATCATAAGTGGTACTAAGCGAAATATTCACGAGAAATATCTAGAAAAGCTGAATATAAGTACAGCAACGAATCCAAGGCGTGGTCCTTTCTGGCCTAGACGTCCTGATACCTTTATGAGGAATATAATAAAAAAAATGCTCCCTACTAAAAAAATTAGAGGTAAAGAAGCTTTAAAAAGAGTTCATATATATATCGGAGGAATTCCTGATCGTTTCCAAAAAAGGTATCAGACTTTAGTTCCGACAGATATCCCGGATTCTGAAAAGAAAAGGCTTTCTTATTATAACAAATTTATTACTCTAGAAAATCTTTGTACGAGAATTGGATGGAATAAATTAGAAATAGAGGCTTAAAAATTATGTCTGAAAGAACAAAAGTTGTACAGGCTTCCGGTAAAAGAAAAACAGCGATCGCTAGAGCAGTCTTAAAGTATCCTGCTAAAGGACAGATAAAAATAAATAATGTACCTTTAGAAAATTATGAACCGGATATAGGAAGAATGCGTATTCAGGAAGTGTTAGATGTCATCGACCACCCTAAAATAGAAAAATGTGACATTGCGGTTAGGGTAAGGGGCGGTGGAAAAATGGGACAAACGGATGCGGTTCGAATAGCAATCGCTAAATCTCTAAATAAATTTATTGGAACTAAAACAATTGAAAAAACTTTCAGAGAATACGATGAATCTCTACTTTCAGGAGATTCAAGAAGGACTGAACCTAAACATTTTGGTGGAAAAAAAGCAAGGGCTAGGCGTCAAAAATCGTTTAGATAAATAATTTTAATATGAATTATTCTACCACGTCTACATTTGCTCCTAATTTTTGGATGTGATCTACGAAATTCGGGTACGAATCTTCCACAATCTCTATATTATCAATTTGGGCTGAACCTTGAGCAAATAAACTTGCTATAGTTAAAGCCATCGCAATTCTATGATCGTTTTCATGATTAAAAGAAGTTCCTCTTAATTCCTTGCAGTGATAAACTGTGAGTTTATCTTTTTCCTCTATTACTTTAACACCCATTTTACTTAATTCTTTAGCAATTATCGAAATTCTATCACTTTCTTTTTTTCTAAGATTTAGCGCATTGTATATTTCTGTCTTGCCCTTAGCAAATGCTCCAATAATAGATAATATAGGGAATAAATCGGGAGTGTCTCTAATATCTATAGCTGTGCCAGTCAAAGGATTCTGATTTATATTACCCTTTACGATTAGACAATTATTTTCTTTCATAATCTTAATATTCGCACCCATTTCTTGTAAAATCTCAACAATTCTTTGATCTCCTTGCGGTTTTTCAAAATTTAAGTTTTTTATGACAACTTGTGATTCTTCAGGAGTTAATATTGTGGCGGCTAATATAAACGAAATCGAAGAAAAATCACCAGGTATATCGTACGTTTGAGCTCTATAGTTTTGCTTACATGCAATTAAATAGGACCCTACTTTCTCATTGTTTAAGTTCTCCTGAATTTTAATGCCAAATGACCTTAATACATCCAAAGTGATTTTAACATATGGATAAGAAGTTATGGGAGATGTAATTTTTACAATGATTGAATTTCTTTTCTTACAATCTAACAAAGGACACATCATAAGTAGAGCTGAAACAAACTGGGAACTAATATCTCCGGGAATGTTTATGATATCACATTTTTTTCCTTTACGCTTTACCTTTAATTCCTTTTCGTTTAATCTATAATTACACCCGATGCTTTCTAATGCATCCAATAAGGGAATAATTGGTCGTTTCCTTTTTATGAATTCCCCTGTAAAAGACAACCCACCCTCAATTAGCATTGCAAGTGCAGTAAATATCCTGATAGATGTGCCAGAATTCCCGCAATCTAACAATTTTTTAATTGATTTGTAATTTTCATAATTACTTTTAACAATAAAGGAATGATTTGATGCTTTTGACACTTTATTGCCTAGCGCTTCTAAAATTTTAATTGTCACACCAACGTCACCAGAAATTAAAGGGTTTTTAATGATTGAAACTCCATTTGTTAAGCTAGAAGCGATAAAAGCACGATGAGAGTAACTCTTAGAAGGTGGAGCATTTATGGTACCATTAAGTTTTTTTGTTGGAGCTATTCTAAGTTTCATTTTTTATTTTCATATTCTGATTGATTTAAATGGATGTTAAGTAAAAATAAATGAAGGCTTTCAATATAATTTTGTTTTTATGAGTGTATTAAGTTTAAATAGAGATGTATAACATAAATTATTAGATTCATAAAACATAATAGGAGCAGACTACTCAATATATATTAATTAACATATATAGTGAGTTTGGCTCAATTATATCATATATTTGATGGTTATAATGGGAGATAACACCTTAGGAACAAGATTTATAATTTCTTCGTTTGGAGAGAGTCATGGTAAAGTAATTGGAGTTTTGATTGATGGCACACCCGCTGGATTAAATTTTGATTTGGATTTTATTCAGCATGAATTAGATAAACGAAAACCTGGACAGTCGCACCTAACTTCAGCCCGTAAAGAATCAGATGAAGTTGAAGTTCTATCAGGAGTTTTTAATGATAAAACTACTGGTGCCCCAATTTGTTTAGTCATCAAAAATCAATCGTATGATTCTACAAAATACGATAAATTTAAAGAATTTTTAAGACCTTCTCATGTAGATTATGTTTTACTAAAGAAATATGGTGGATTTGCTGATTATCGTGGATCAGGAAGGTTCTCAGGGAGAATAACTGCTGGATTTGTAATGGCAGGTGCAATCGCGAAATTGATTTTAAACAAATTCAACATCTTAACATTTGCATACACAGAAAGTATCGGAAAAATTGCAGACCCAACCGATTATTTTGCTGGTGATATTGAACAGCTTATCGAAGTGAGGGATAAATCTCCTGTAAAAGCTCTTAATGCGAAATTATCAATAAAAATGGAAAATGAAATCGAATTCGTTAAAAATTTGAAAGACTCAGTAGGTGGAAGTATAAAGTGTGTTGCTAAAAATATTCCCCCAGGCATTGGTGGACCAGTCTTCAATAGCCTTGAAGCTAAGATTAGTAGAGCCATTTTTGCGATCCCGGCAACAAAAGGTATAGAATTTGGCGCTGGGTTTAAAGCTATGAATATGAGGGGGTCTGAACACAACGATCCATGGATTATAAAAAATGGGGAGGTATCGACCTTAAAAAATGATTCAGGAGGGATTATTGGGGGTATTTCTACAGGAATGCCTTTAACTTTACGAGTAGCTATAAAACCAACAGCATCTATAGGAATGTCGCAAAAAACTGTCAACATTAGAACTATGAAAGAAACTGAATTCGAATTAGAAGGGGAACACGACCCTTGCATAGTTCCAAGAGCAGTTGTAGTAGTAGAATCAATGTTGGCAATAGTACTTTTAGATCAATTATTAATAGAAGGTTTTATTCCAACCGTATTGAATCGCTAATTTTTTTAGATATCTTATTATTTTAAAATTACATTAAAATAATGCCAGTAAATAGAACTTTATCAAAAGTGAAACGAATATGAAAGAAAAAGAAGAAAAAATCAAGACAGCGATTTTAATTGGAGCCGGAAATCGAGGAATGACTGTTTATGGTAATTATGCTTTAAGATATCCTAATAAATTAAATTTTATCGCTGTCGCAGAGCCAATTAGCTATCGGAGAAATAAGTTTGCACAACTTCATAATATTCCTTTAGAGCGGTGTTATGAGAGTTGGGAACCCATTTTAAGGGAGGACAAATTTGCTGACGTTGTTTTCGTCTGTACTCAAGATCAAATGCATGTGGGACCTAGTTTAAAAGCTCTAGATAAAGGCTATGATGTTTTATTGGAAAAACCTATGGCACACACTCTCGAAGGGTGTTATAAAATCGTAGATCGGGTCAAGGAAACAGGGAGAATATTAGGAGTTTGCCACGTTCTAAGATACACTGCTTTCTTTTCAACAATCAAGAATGCAATTCACGAAGGTTCGTTAGGAAATCTTATTAACATTTCACACAGAGAAAATGTCAGTTGGTATCATATGGCACATAGTTTTGTTAGAGGTAACTGGCGGAATGCGAACGAATCATCTCCAATGATACTTGCAAAATGTTGCCACGATTTAGATTTGCTTTATTGGATGGTAGAAGCTTTACCAAAAAAAATAAGTTCATTTGGAAGCCTTCTACATTTTAAATCAATAAATGCGCCTATTGATTCTCCCGATTATTGTGTGGAGGGATGTCCTATAGAAGATACTTGTTTGTATTACGCTCCAAGAATATATATTGACATCGTACCAATAACCCAAATCTTAGAAAAAAGTGAATTAAAGAAATTTAAATTTCTCGCTAATTTAAGAAAAAAACATAAAAAAATGCTAGCCATACTAAGTAGACCAATCAAACTATTACAAAGTTTGAGATATTGGAGAGATTGGCCAGTAGAACCGCTCTATTCTGGACTCCCTGAAGAGGAAAGTGAAGATTATTCTGACGAAACTAAAATGAGAATATTAAGAACGAGTCCTTACGGAAGGTGCGTATACAAGTGCGATAATAATGTTATTGACCATCAAGTAGTAAATATCGAATTTGAAAATAATGTTACAGCAAATCTTATAGTTCATGGATTTAGTGAGAAAGAAGGGAGATCTTTACGAATTGATGGAACTGAAGCTACTTTAATTGGAGAATTCGCTGATTCCGGACAAAAGATTACTATTTACGATCATTTTACAGGCACAGCTAAGGTGATTTTTTCAGAAAAACTATCTATTGATTATTCTGGTCATGGAGGAGGCGATTTTTCTTTAATAGATTCTTTTTTAGAAACGCTTACTAGCCCCGAAAATTCTCAACCTCTAACAAACGCCGACGAGACTATTGAAAGTCATCTCATGGCGTTTGCTGCAAATAAAGCCAGAGAAAAAAATTCAGTGATTGAGATGGATGAGTTCCGAATGAAATTAGTTTAAATGGAAAATGCAAATTTTTAATTACTCTAGCTTTATTAGATAAATATACTTAGAAAAAAAAAACGTGTTTAATTTGAGTCGTAAGATAGATACTTCTGCGCAGTTCATAGAATTTTATGCTAAGAAAGGGCAGTATTTAGTTGAACTTTCGGAAAACCATTTTAAGAATAAAGAATACAAAAAATGCCTTGAGCTACTTTCGCAAGCACACGGAATGTTTGAAAAGGGAGGCGTAAAGGATGAAGCTGAGAAGGTAAAAGCTAGGTTTAATGACATAAAAAAGAACTTCTTCAAAAGCACTAAGATTTAGTTTTCGGTCATATTCTGTATTTTTCTATTAATATCCGCGATATGTGGTCCATTCCAAAATACTTTTTGGCATCTTTTATTAGAGCATTGAAAAAACTCATTATAGTTTTTAAAAGTTTCACGTTTAACAAATTCTTCTATTGCATTCTTATTATTAACCTTCTTTAACATTGTATTACAAACAGAGCATCGTGTCTTTTCTATGTTAAAATCATATTCTAAATTTAACTTACGTTTAATTTGATTTAAGTAGTTATATACACCTTCCCCTTCTAATAATATTGCGTTTTCTTTAATTTCTTTATAGAATTGTAAATCTTTAGTTAATACAATTCTGTTGCTCCATACAGCATATTCATTTATTTTTTTATCCGGAACGGGATTAACGTTATAATGATCTATTAGATCACTGGCATAAATTGTATCGTACCCAAAAATTCTTAAGAATCGCGCGAGCTTTCCTAACATTGCATCTGCAAGAAATTTCATACCTATTACAATTATATTTAAGTCATAAAATAAATTAATATATTTGATATTTTTTTTAAATCTAAAATAATATGCTGATTTAAAGTGGAAGTTAAAGAGTTAATGAAAAAAGCAACACTGTTCCATGGACATATATGTCCGGGAATTGCTATTGGCGTGTTGGTTGCTAAATATGCTTTAGAACATGGTTTTGAGCACTCCCCTGATGAAGAACTAGTGGCTATTGTCGAAACTGACAACTGTAGCGTTGATGCGCTCCAAGTTTTATTAGGTACCACGTATGGTAAAGGCAATTTAATTCATAAAGATTATGGTAAAAACAATTATAACATCTACAGTAGAAAAAACCAAAAAGGGGTCAGATTAGCTTTAAAAAAGTCTATTTTAAATAATAATAAATTGTCAAGAGATGAGAAAATTCAGAAGTTTCTTGGGTTGAAACCTGAAGATGTTTTTGAAATTAGAAATATTGAATATGCTCCTCCTATGATGGCTCAGATAGAAGAATCAGTGCTATGCGAGATTTGTGGAGAACTTACAATGGACAGCCGGATGATGAATTATCAAAACAAAAATATTTGCATCCCCTGTTATAAAGATTTTAAGAAGTAAAAATCCAAAGTCTTTACGAAAATGATACATATATACAAACAAAAATTTCAGTAGGGGAAAGAAAAAGTATATTTCTTTTAGTTAATAAGTATAAAATGTAAGGAGAGAAATAATTATCACTTAATATGGGATGATTTGAGGAAAATTATGATTCAAGAAGTGCAAAAAGATCAAACTCTTTTAGTAAAAGGACCTTCGAGAGTTACTTTATTAGAAGGAAAGGTTGAAGTGTTTGGAAAGGAATTTTCACCTAAGAAAAGCGAGGCAGAAAATACCCTTATTGTACCCAGTGCTACTAGTTTTCCATTATTCGCACTGGAAGCATCAAAATTAGAGATTTTTACGAATAGTAGCGAAAATATAGAAATAGTAGAAGAAAACACCATTTCCAAAGAATGGGTTAAAATTAAGGATTCTGTTATAAACGCAATTAAGAAAAATGGGGGAAAAAAACCACTAAAACTGATGGTTTTAGGCTTGAGTAATGGTAAAACGAGCCTTATCAAATATCTTGCAAATAATATTCTTAAAGAAGGATTTAAAGCAGGTTTTCTGGATTCTGATTTAGGACAACAGCTGCTATACCTTCCCACAACTCTTAATATTGGAGAAATTAATAAGGACATCGTTTCGAGCGGTGAAATTGATGTTGAAGAAACAGTATTTATTGGAAGTACTTTCCCAAAAGCAAATTTCAAATTTATTATAGCACATTCTTGTAGCGAATTAATAAATAGATTTTTATCAAAGCACGAAGATACAGATATCGTTCTTATTGATAGCGACGGATGGATAAAAACTGAAGCAGGAGTAATATATAAGAACTTTTTCATAAACACCATAGATCCGGATCTTTTAATAGTATTTCATGATGATAATATTGAAGAATTAGAAGAAATTGAAAAGAATGCATCTAAATCGAAGAAAAGAACAATATTCTATTTAAAGGAAGAAAATAAATATTTCTTCGAAAAAGATAAGGAAGAAAGAAGGTTTATACGCCAGAGTCAATTTGCAAAAGTTTTAGAAAATTTTAGAAAAATATCGATACCCTTAGAGGGAATTAAATTCATTAAAGCGGGTTATAACCAGGAGGAAGATAAAGTCACAGAAGAAGAAATCGATATCAATGATTTAAGAACCCTCCCTTATCATTATGTAATTTCTGCGCTATTAACAGAAGATTCGAAGCTTATTCGAATATGTTTACTTTTCGTAATTAATTTGGAGAAAAATTACATTCTCCTTTTTTCGGATTTAAATTTTAAAGAGCAGAGTAGCATAAGAAAAATCTTACTAGGTAGTCTAAGATTAAGTATAAAAGGAAATCACCAAGGTTATCTTTATTTATAATTGTTATCTTTAAAAGTATAATACGATTAATTGAAATTGGACCATCCATATTTTAAATCACGATTGAGTGATGTATTTGGGAGAGAATTTACTAACCAAATTCCTTAAATTAATGTCAAAAGATATCACTGAGTCTGATTTAGAACTTATTTCGTTAGGCAGGTCGCTAGGTCTCGACTTAATTTCTTTTGCTGAACTTCGTTCGTCTCAGGATAATAACTTTATAGATCGAATTAGAGAAAAAGCTTTGATAAAATTAGCTAAACATGGGGATAATGTTCTAGTTAAGAACGACACGTTTTATGCGGGTAGTATTGATTTTATGGTGTGTGATGGGCCTAAAGGTAAGAGCTTTTTTCTTCTCGAGACAAATGGAGGTTCTAATCGAGGGCTGTCTATTCTTACTAACAAACAACAAAATCTAATGTATAATGGGTACTTTCAAGCAATTAGTCAGGCAATAGAAAAATCTAAAGGAAATAACGAAAAAGTATTGGTGCTAGTAGGCGTCCCCGTAAACGACGCTTTAATCCATGAAAAAGTAATTATGGTTGAATTTTTTAGGAAAAAAATTAAATCGATGGGTTATTCACTTAAGATTTTTAATTCCGATAGTTATGCTAAGGAATATAAGGCAGAAATTGTGTTTTTAATAGCGGATTATAAAGAATTGGATAAAACGTTAACATTTTCTAATGGATGGATTAAATATTTAGGCGAAAAAGTTAATGTTTTGATTGGAGATGGTATAGCGAGACGTCTACACGACGAGGATTTTGTTAATCTAAGTCAAAAAGATTTTTGCAGAATAAATACAATAATTGTAAATCCAATTTTCAAAATTACTGATAATAAATCTCTCACATATTTAGCAAGTTTTTACAATAAAAATCTCCTTAAAAAGTTTAATCTAAAATATTTACTCTTCACAAAAGCTAATAACGAGGAGGAATTAAAACAAAAAATAAACTATTTAATAAAAAATTACAAAAAATCTTTTATCATTAAACCTATGGGTGGATCTGGAGGAGCAGGAGTAATTCCAATCTTAAAGAATGAAAAACCTCAAAGAATTAAACACATTATAGAAGAAAGTAAAAGAGAGTTCTTTGCAAAATTTATGAATAATCGTAATCCATATCCCTATACAATTCAAGAGATGGCTGACTTTAATACGATCATGTGGAAGGGCGGAAAGCACACTTATGATATAAGACTCTATTTAGCCCAAAAAGAAGGGCTTATAATCCCCGTTGGAGGCCTAGCAAGAATTGCTAGAGGGGTATATAAAGGCTCTTTAAAGAAAGAAGAATTTGTGGTAAATTTATCTGGTTTCGATGGTCAAATTGAAGTTGAGCGAGGTATTGGATTCTCACAGAAAAATAGTATACTATTAAATTTGTCTATAGATGATTTTGTTAATATGTCTTGCATTGGATGTACCTTATTCGCTAAGATATGTAAAAATTACCAACAATTAATTAATTTCTCGGATTGGGATAAAATTATTGGTTAGAACAAGCGTTTATCTTAAAATGTTCTAGAAGTGTTGAATGCTTTCTGGGGACACTTACCTTTTCTTAAAACTTATTGGTTTTTCAGAAATATTACTATAAGCAGTAAATAACACTTATTATTTTATACTATTAAAAACTCTTTCTCATTGAGATTTTTCTCGCTTAAACAATCCTTATGATAATAAAAAGTTTCATTACCACAAAATTTCCCGTTTATTAAATTTCCTAAAGTTATTTTGAAGTGTGAATTTAACTTTTGAAGTTTAATTTCTTCTCTACAAATAGGACAAATCATTAAAATTCAATATATATATTTTAAATTAAATTAAAAATGAAATATTTAAAGTTAACAATTTTAAAATTCTAACTTAAAATTGAGCTAAGAGTTAAAGAATTTTAGAGAAGCTGAAACTAAGAGCAATTCATTTTTCTTTTGAGTATGACCGCCTTTTTTAAGGATTAATGTATTTTTTTCTGTGATACCAAGTAGTGTAACATTTTCTTTGAAATTTTTAAACTTAATGATTTTGTCATTTTTAGCATGAATAAGGAACACCCTTTGAGAGTATTTCTCCCATTCTTCATCCGAAATTAAGCTCTTAAATTGTTCAATAACAATGTATGGTGAAAGTTCTTCATTTTCTTTTTTATTTGGAAACAATTTAACTCCCTTCATTAAATAGCTAAGCATTACAATTATATTATATTTTGGTAGATTTTGTTTATAATAAGACATAGACGATATAGCAATAATTTTCTTTATGTTTTCACTTGAAAACCCACCACATAGGACAGTAATAGCTCCGATACTGAATCCAACGGAATAAATTTTATAAGATTTTAGCTCGTTATTATTTTCAATCCAACTAACTATTTTTTTGAAATCATCTATTCTTTTTATAAACTGGTTCCTTTTTCCAACTTTTTTAGATTCTCCAGTACCTCGTGCATCATATACGAGAATAGTATATCCCTGATAAGCTAAAGGCAAATAATAATATTCGAGCGTTTCTTTTTTATCTGAAAATCCATGACTCACAATTACAACAGTATCATTTAACCGATCTTTATTATTTTCATCAAATGATATTAGGAGCCCTCTTAGATATTCGCTTTTTCCTTTTTTGCTTTGATCAACCTTGATTTTTATGTTAGATATTTTCAAGTTATTATGCTTGATTGAAATCCAACGATCAAAATAAATATCCCTAAAGCTCCAATATATCTCAAATGGTGTGTAAATTATTAGAAAAGTCGTAGTTGACAAAAGAAAACACGTATAAAAAGGATTCCCCCACGAGGCATTTACATCCCAGATATATGCACTAAATAAAAGATCAAAAAAGATAAGTATAACACGTTTGTGATTTTTAGAAAGCATTTTTACATGTAAACATAGTAAAATTTAAATAAAAAATAAGAGGATATAATTTAGGTTAATTATGGCTTGTTAGGTTTTGGACAACCGTGATCGTGGGCTATTTTACATCCAGGTATACTTTTTAAACCCGGACAAGGGTCGCATTTAACTTTTCTTAGCATTGTTACTACTGCATCGACTTCCATCCCGAATTCTTCGTCTTCAGTTTCATCTGCTAACATTTCGTCTTCAATTTCGCTCAAATCGTAAATGACATCCTCTTCGAGATTATCCTCTTCATCGTATAAATCTAAAATTTCATCTCCATCTTCATCAACTTTCCCTACTGGAACATCTTCTGCTTCAGTTTCATCTGGTATTTTCTTTTTTTTGGCCATTGATATCACGATTAATATTGTTTTATATTGTAATATTATTATAAAAATGAATGGTTAATATAAAATTTAGATTTTATTGTTTTTTTTTTAAAAGTAAAAATCCGATATTAAATCAAAATAGAAATTCGAATTTAAATTCGTAGCATTTTTTCTGATAATAGCTATTAATAATATTTGTAATTATTGATCTCATACATAAGATCCAAATTACCACTTAATATTTTAGAACAAGAATAAATTTGGTCAATGTTGTCTCTTAATTCTTTATTCGTATAGGTAACATATTTGAGTAAATCAAATCGAGGATAGAAAAATTTAAACTTAATATTAGGTAACAAATTACCAGATTTCAATAATTTATTAAGTTCAATGCCTTCCTCGGAACGTATATACAATTGGTAAACTAATGAATTAGATAGTTTCTTGAAAAATTCTAATAAATTACTGATATTTTTTGAGTTTATTTCATTTTTGAACGAGGTGTTTGATTCTTGGACAATAAAAAATACCAATTGGGATAAAAATTGGTTTATTCTACCGATTTTTGATAAAATTAGAGGAAAGTTTTCGGGCATTGGAAGAGTTTTCATAAAGCTTCCGTTATATCTAAGGTATTTTCCTGACATATGTAATGTCCCGTACAACGAATTGAAAACTTGATTAATGATATCTGAATTCAATATCGATAACAAACAAAAATAATCGTCTGTTTTGTATGATGGTACCTTCAAAAAATACAACCCCGTTAAATTAACAAAAATACCTGGATCGTATACACACGTAATTTCTTTTGATATTTCTCTAAAAATTAACTTTTCACTTGAGAGTTTGCTCCATATTTCTTTGTATTCTGGTTGGTAACTAAAGTAAGATATCTCTTCATCGACTTTGGCAATCTTGATTCGCTTGTTAAAATTAATGAAATATTTTCCTACATTTCCAGTCCCCAATAAAAGGAGATCCTTATCAGATGCTTTAAACTTATTCATATATTTAAAGTTTTCTGCCCATTTAATAAATCCAAATGGCCGGTATAGAATATTAAGGTCCTTTATTGCATTTGATAAAGGCTTAAAGTTAGAATAAAGGTAATTAATTAAATTGGTATTAGAATTTAATGGAATTATAAAAGAAGGTAAAGAATAGACAATACTTTGGGGAAATTTAATTATTTCATTGCTGTAAAGGTGTTTAAAATCGTCAATATTGTCATAATTTTTAATAACAATGGTATTTTTAGTATTGACAGTTTTTTTGCACGATAGAATTATGGGATAGGCTGCCGTGTTTTTAAATATTGGCAATGAAGATATATTTATTATTTCCTTAATCTCCGTTTCTCGTAATAATAATTCTCTTATTTTTAAGCCATATTCTGCTGAGAGAAATTTATTTGTGGTTAAAAAGGAAAGACAACCGATTCCATTTTTTAGAATTTTTAAAGATTTTTCGATAAAAACTACGCTTAAATCATATAATCTATAAGCAGACTCAAAAAATTTTTTTATTTCTTCCTTAAATTCTTTATCAACAATCTTTTTATTTTCTACATAGGGGGGGTTACCAATAATAATATCAAAATTTTTAATATCAAACTCGATCAAATAATCCATGTTAAAAAGATTAAAGTTTAGATCGACAGTATCGATAAAATCTTCAATTTCTCTCAAACTTGGTTGAATATCTTTATTTTTATTAAGGATAT
The DNA here is from genome assembly GCA_029856125.1 of Promethearchaeia archaeon. Lineage (GTDB taxonomy): Archaea > Asgardarchaeota > Lokiarchaeia > Sigyniarchaeales > SOKP01 > SOKP01. The sequence goes on from JAHQWJ010000142.1 coordinate 14,346, forward strand.
TCTCGTTTTTCGAATAAAACCATTTTATTAACATTAATTTTGACATCAATATAGATGTTTTATCGATATCAATTCCGAATATATGATTCTGAATAATTTTCTTCTTAAGATCGAAAGGATTTTGTTCCGGTTCGCATATATTATAAAAATTGAAAAGCAAATTGGCAGCAGCAATTAGAAATCTTCCCGTTCCGCAAGCAGGATCTAAAATTTTAATATCCTTTAGCTTTGTTTTAAGCTCATCTTTAAGATTTTTATGCTCTATAAAAAACTTTGAAAGGCTTAGAGTAGTATTAAAACTCTCACCTGTTACTAATATTTTTGAAATATCGCTAACAAAGATTCTAAAAATATTTAATACCATTAGATCAGCAATCGGTTGAGGTGTATATATTACCCCTCGATTGCGGGTATTGATTTTTTCAGTAATTCTTTTTTCTTCGAAATTCTTAATTACCGATTCTAAGGTAAAAGTAG
>JAHQWJ010000141.1 GCA_029856125.1 Promethearchaeia archaeon
CTGGTTTTCAATTGTAATCTCGAGTGGAGAAGTTTTATCCAGAAGAGGAGGTCTTAAATTTCTTATTGATGCTGTCAATGTAGCAGGAGGAGAAACCAAGTTGGGTGTTATCGATTGAGTTTCATACTGAAAAATCAAATCGTTATTTAACTCGCATGTAAGCACCATGGGACCGATATTTGAATTGTCAACTTGAAAATGAGGTTTAATTTTGAATCGTAAATGAGTTTCCTCACCTAAGTCTAAAAGCAACGGGACTCTTGGTTTATTGTTTGTCGCTAAATTATCAGACAAATTTATTAAAATTTTAGTGATATTAAACTGGTTCAATTCAAACTGATAGAAAGAGTTATTTATGATTTCCACTAAATGTTTTGTATTAAATGTTAAATCTAAATTAAGAATTTCATTTGTGGTATAAGTTTCTTTGTCTAATTTAAATGAGGTCGTAATGCTAAGCTTAATATGGGTTATTAATAATACCAATTTTAAGAGTTTTAATTCTGCTTCTCTAAATTTGTAATTTCCAATATTATCTTTGATTTTTTTGATGTATTTAGTTTCGTTATCTCTCAAAGCTAGAGTAATTTCCGAAACAAGCTTAATCAACTGATGTTCCTTAAAAAATTCTTTATCAACCTTTTTACTAATTCTCTTTAAAAACTCCAATCCTTCGTTTGGAGTTCCTTTGACATAGGAACACATGTAAGAAAGCACGGAAAATATAACAAAATTCGAGTTTCTATCCCCTTCACTCTTGAGTTTAGGAATGAGATTTAATGCCTCCTTATAAATCGAGTTTGCATCTCTATAGTTATTTGCCCATAAACAAGCTTCTCCAGATTGTCTAAATAACTCTACGCTGGTGTCAAAACGCCCAATTTCAGTAAAAATTTTTGCACTGTTCATGAAACAAACTTTAGCTTTTTCGTAATCATTTAATTTAAGCAACAAATTCCCGGCTAAATGGTAAGTTTTACCAGCTTTTTTAAATTGTTTCGCTCTATACAGTTGCTCAGCTTTTAGTATCTGTTTTTCAACAACTAGTTTTTGGTCCTTTCCCATTCTAAAATCACTATTATATTAAATTAAACGTGAAATTAATAATTGAGGGATTGTTTTGACTTTTTGGCACTTAGAAGTCTTATTAAATTAAAAAAAAAAAAAGATTAATAAGCCATTAAGAGAAGAATAAATGCCACCATGATGATTGTTCCACTAACACCAGACACCCATGAAAAGATTACAAACCCAATGATGAGTAAAACCCACCATGAATAAGGTATTTTGATATCGATTTTATCAAATAGCGTTAGAAGTAAAATGATACCAAAAATAATCCCCACTATTGCCAAGGCGATATTTCCCCCTAGGATAAACATTATTGCTTCATATATTAAATAACAAGCACCAATCAATGCTACTATTTTTGAGGCGGCGTACGATTTCTTCTGACTTAAAATCTCTATTATTGCTGCAGTTATTACTAAAATCCCCGCTAAATAAGAAGGCCCTACTAGATACTCAAAGAGTAGAAGAACGATTCCTATGATAAGTAGAACCCACCATATATAAGGTATCTTAAGCTTTTTAAAATCAATTATTTCTAGAGAATCAAATACAAGAAATGCAATGATTAAACCTAAAATCCCAAATAAAATGGCCATCCAGTTCGTCGTGTAAAAATAGAAAATGCTATCTCTGATTAAGATTAGCGTACCTATAAGAGCAACAACTTTAGAGGCTGAAATTCCAACTTTAGAGCTTTCACCCATAATTTTTCACAAAAATTTGTTAAATTAATTTATTAATTAATCCTAATTCTATACAGAACTAGAATATAACGAGTACTAGAAATCCTCATATATATAATTTTATGTTAATTTATATTAGAAGTTTAATAGAGTTAAACTTCAAAAAATTAAAAAATGGGGGTAAAACTTTTATCACCGATACCATTGCAGAATGGTCCGTCTTCTCGCGACTATTATTTTTTCGCGAAAATCATTCCTTCGGTTTAATATTTTTCTTTTTTTCTTCAGAATCTTTTTTTTCAGCTTCTTTAATCAGTGATGCTTTAATGGGGTTGGTTCCTAGATTCTCAATAATTTCAGATATTCGGGTGACTTCTTCTTGAAATCTTTGGCCTTCAGCTGCACTACAGTAAAACATTTGGATTCTCTCTGGTGCTACTCCTGCTGTTTTTAAAATTTCCTTTGTGTATTCTACATTCTTTGCCGCTACTAAATTCCCAGTTTCGTAGTCGCATTCTCCTTCGTATCATCCAGCAACTATTACACCATCTGCTCCCTTTCCGATAGCTCTCATCATTAAGCTAGGTGTAACTCTCCCCGTGCAGTTTATCCTTATTGGTCTAATTGTTGCGGGATATTGAGCTCGAATCGTACCGGCCATGTCTCCAGCGCCATAGCCTCATTTCCAACACATAAAGGCTAAAATTTTTACTTGGTCTTTTACCTTCGCTGTCATATTTTACACCTCTCTATATGTTTTCCAATATAGCATCAATTTGTTTTTCATATTGGGGCTCACGATAGTATCTTAAAGTTATTGCTTCTGAGGGACAATTAGCTAAACAAGCACCGCATCCTCTACATAGGATTTCATTGACTTCAGCACCATCAGGTTCTACTTTAATAGCATCGTAAGGGCAGTTAAGTTGACATAACCCACATTTCGCACACTTTTCATTATCAACAGTTGCACGAATTAAGAGAATTCGATATTTATCCTTCATCATTAACCTTGCTAAAGAAGACGCAGCTGCTCTTCCTGACGCTATTGAATCCGAAATCGCTTTAGGTCCTTGAGATACACCAGCTAGCACTATTCCTGGAATCTTTGTGTCGATAGGGTTTAATCGCGAATGAAATTCCTTGAAAAACCCATCATGACTTTTTTCAAGTTTTAAGATGCTAGCAATTTTTTCAATCCCCTTAGCTGGCACCATAGCACTAGATAAAACAACTAAATCGAACTCGAATTCTTTTAACTTAGTAGTTCCAACCGTGTTTTGTAATGCAACCTTAAGATTGTGTGTTTCGGGATCTTCTTGAAGCCGGGATACATTTGTTCTAATGTATTTTATTCCTTCTTTTCGAGATGCTGTGAAATATTCCTCGTAATCTTTCCCTGCTGCTCTTATATCCATGTAGGCTACAGTGACATCTATGTGGGGACCGTGTTGTTTTATGAGTTTTGTATTCTTAACGGATATCATACAACACACACCTGCACTGCAGTACGTCTTCCGAGTTAAATCTCTTGAACCAACGCATTGAATGAACAAGACACTTTTCGGTTCTTTTCCATCAGAAGGACGCTTTAAATGTCCAATCGTAGGCCCGTTAGGTGCTAATATCCTTTCAAGTTTTAATTGAGTGATTACATTTGGATAGACATTGTATCCTAAATAACCCGTTTCAGGTTCGTATTCGTCCCATCCCGTTGCTACAACTATCGAGCCAACCTTGACTTCCAGAAGTTCATCTTCTTGATCGAAATCAATTGCATCTACTTCACACGCTTTTATACACAAGCCACACTTAATGCATTGCGTCATATCGATTTGTGCCAACATTGGAACTGCTTGTGCGAAGGAGGCATAAATTGCTCTCCGAGGGTCTAATCCTTCGTTAAATTCGTTATATCCATAAGCAGGACAGACTTCCCAACAAGCACCACAACCGTTACATTCGTTATTTACGTATCTTGCTTTTTTCCGGATTTTAACCTCAAAATTACCTACAAATCCAGTTACTTCTTCTACTTCACTGTATGTATGTAAGTTTAATCCCGGGGTTCTAGCTGTTTGGAGCATTACTGGTCCGAGAATTCAAATACTACAATCGTCCGTAGGAAAAGTTCTGTCAAGCATCGCCATTTTACCGCCAATCGTTGGTTTCTTTTCAACTAAGTGCACTTCAAATCCTTCTTCAGCTAAATCGATTCCTGCCGATAATCCAGCAACTCCACCACCAATTATAAGAGCTTTCTTTGTTATGTCCACTTCCTTAATAAGGATTTTCTCTAAGGTGGCAGCTCGAGCGACTCCAGCGCGAATGGCATCTTCAGCTGTACTCTTTGCTCCGGGTCTATCGTTTCTATGGACAAAACTCGAGTGCTCTCGAATATTAACGAATTCTAAGTACGATGGATCCAAATTCATCTCTTCCAACACGCTTTTAAAAACCGGTTCGTGGGTTTTTGGGGTACAAGATGCCATAAGTAATCGATTAGCGTTGTGTTCTATCATCTTTTCTTTTATAAACTCAGCACCGGACTGAGTTCATAGAGCGATATAGTCTATTGCTTCGACGACGTTCGGTAACTTTTTTGAATATTCTGCTAACGCTTTTGTATCTATTATTTCAGCGATATTCAGTCCTCACTGACATATTGTTACTAAGATTCTGACATCATCACTTTCAGTCATTACTTTGTCTTTAGTTTCTACCATTGCATATTTCTCCTAGTGTTATTTTATTAGTTCCTCCAATAATTTTTACGCTAATTATTATTCATGAAATATTTTATTCTAATTTAAAATAACGATTAAAAAAATTAACTTTAAATCAGTATTCTTTTATATATCTTTTAAATTAAATCAAATTTAAATAGATTTTCCACGGTTATTACTTTAAGATGCTATTTACTTTTTTACAAATGGGAACACCTTCAATAGGGGACTTAATACCGTTTATTATAATGGGCGCGTTCGCTGCAGGAGATATATTGCTATTAAAGTTAGCATTAGTGGTAACTAAAGCTCAGAAAAGGACTCGGATGAAATGGGTTGCGGGAAGTTTTGCTATTCAATTTGGAATAATTTTTATTATTAGTTCTCCCTTGTTTTTGCTAGGTTTTATGGGTAAATTTCAAGGAGAACCTGATGTAATAATACCTATCGTCATCTTATCATTATTTATAGATCTCAACGTGATAAATGTCTTACATCAAGTTGGTCTAAAGCGTTCATTTGGCATTCTTTTGATTACATTCGTTCCGATAATAATCGTAATGATTATTTTAGGGAACACCCTTGCAAGAATGCCATAGAACCAATAAGTTACTCATAAATTAATTTCTCTGTTAATTTGCTGATTCATAGCAATAATTTCTTCTCGTGCAGCCTCACCAAATTTATCAGAGGGGTATTTTTCATTTTTAAAATAAGCATATGTTATTCCTCTTGACGAGTTAACTATCCCCCCTAAACCGTTTTCATTAAATCCACTTTTTATATCTCTCGCTGCAGCACCTTGAGCTCCAAAACCAGGCAATAATATGTACGAATTTTTCACAATACTCCTTATCGACTCTAACTCTTGCGGGAAGGTTGCGCCTACTACTACGCCTAAATTATGAAACTTTGAAAATTGGTTTAAATTCTCACCCCAATCTGCTACGAGCCGAGCCATTTTTATATAATTTCTTTCTAACGTCATTTTTTCTACATTGATTTCAATAGCAGAATCTAAAACATTTGGAATTCTGGCACTAAAAAGATTCTGAAAATCGTTGCTACTGGGATTCGATGTTTTTACTAATACGAATACACCTTTTTCTTTATGTTCTAAAAAGGGTCTAACTCCGTCAATTCCAAGGTACGCATTTAACGTGCATGCGTCTGCATTAAACACCTTAAATGTGGAATGTGCATAAGCTTCTGAAGTCGCCCCGATATCATTTCTTTTTGAGTCTAATATAACAAGCAGATCTTTTTTATGGGCATATTTTATGGTTTCTTTTAAGGCAGATAATGCATCATATTTCTCATAAAATGCAATTTGGGGCTTTACAACGGGGATCAAATCTGCTGTATTATCTATTAAAATTTTATTAAATTCAAGAATGATCTTGTTCGGGTATTCAAATTCTTTAATAAGGAATTGTGGAATTTCTCCTTCTTTATCCAACCTAGGATCTAAACCCATGCATACAACACTATGTTTGTCAATGATAGATTGGATCAGATCTTCGATAAAAGTCATAATTCTTCATCAATCCTCGTTATTACATTACTATTTCAAATACTCTCAAAGTTCTATCGTGTTTTAAATAAATGATATATCTTGATACTCTATAGTTTCCTCATTTTTTTTAGCAATACCTAGTTCCCGTACTTTACGATTTAAATTTATAAAAGCTTCTTTCACGAATTTCTTATTTTTTGCTCCTGTACAAACAACTTTTCCAGTGGAAAATATCAAAAAAACCGTTTTAGGGTCTTTCATTCGGTAAATTAACCCTGGAAAGACTTCTGGCTCGTACATGGCATTTTCCATTATAATTGCAGCCATATTTAAATCAATAAATGTGTGTAAATCTCCACTTGCGACAATATTTTGAACCGTGATTTCTGGATTAGATACCTTAATTCCTGCATTTTTAATAGATTTAATAATTTTTGTTACTCCAGGGCTTGCCTCCTCTGCTCTTCTAAGTCCTGTAATAACCATTTTTCCCGTAGAGAATATAAGAAATGTTGCTTTTGGGTCCTTAATTCTCATGACAAGACCCGGAAACCTTTCGGGATTATACTCGGCATCTTCAAATTTGCGGGCGATTTTGGTAAGGTCAATCTTTTCAGTAATCTCCAGTACAACTGTGGCAACAACATTTTCGATTTTATAGTCTAATTTAAAATTAGATTCATCTCTTTTTTCTACCGACATAATTCTTTACCTAAAAGAAATAATTGTTCATTAAACATAATTCTTTATATAAAAAAAATTTATTTATTTAAATAACATTCGATCGAGTTAAATCTTTCTAATTTGTTTCCTCAATATCCTCTGTCGCTATTCTTTCACGGATTTCTTTCTTAATTTTTTTTATTGTAACTCCTTTAAGTTTAATGAATTGATGAATTAATATACCAGTGGAGATAAGAATTCCAATTAAGTAAAACACCTGAATAGTCCAAAAAAATGGCTCGATAGATGTAAAGAATACAAGATTGAATGTGTAAGACAAACATGCGATTGTCGTAATGCAAATCATAGAGATAAGTAAAGCTATTCTTTCATAAAACTTAGGTTCGCCTTTTTCAAAAACAATTATTTTTAACCAAAAGATTATGCAAACAAATGCTAAAGGTGTAAAGATAAGTGCCCCGATGGCAATTGGGATAAGTAAATACACTGCAAATTGATCTCTCCAGATATCTAGGACGTCTCCTAATGTCATCTGATCTTGAATTTGAGCTTTCGCGTACTTTCCTCTCCAGTTAAAGTATCCTTTCTTCATTTTTCGTCCTATTTCTTTTGTTCCTCTCTTCACACGTTTAATTATTCCCATGTCTACAGCCTCCTGAAATTCTTCTCTAATTAAGGGAATGATATATAATGTTAGCATTAAAGAGATAATACCGTAAAGAAATACAAGAAGATCAAGCCAATATTGTATACCTGTTGGAGGTATTGCGGGAGGTAAGCTTGAAATTATGCTATAAATAGCATATCCAATGAAAATTCCTGGAACTATCACTTGAATAATTATAAGAATCTGAACATGTTTTTTCGTAAATTTTTCAGTAAAACGACTAAGAATCCACAAAATACCATTAGAAACAGTTAGTATCAAACCAAAACCAGAAAGAAGCTTCATTGTCCAAAAGAAAAGTAAGAACGTAATATTCAACGCAACAAATCCAAAAACAAACTCAAGAATCATGAAAATTACAGTTGCAACTAAACCAATTATATAAAATATATCAAATTTTTTGAGATTTAGATTCATAAGTAAAAAATATTCCTTAAAATCTTAATAATTTTTGTGTTTTCAGACTAAAAGTCATATTTTTCAAAAATAGGAATTATGTTTTATAATAAATGATATGATAAATTTAGGTTTAGAGTGCTGATTCGTCAATTATATCATAAATTTTATCAATGAGGGAGCTAATTTTTATGGTTTCTTGCGCTTCAGTTTTCATATTTTTTATTGTAACTTCGTTTTGTTCCATCTCTTTTGGACCAATGATCAATACAATTAGAACTCCAAGTTCATTGGCTTTACTCAATTGATTTTTAAGATTTGAAAATCGATAATCTACGATACATGGAAAATCTTCACCTCTTACCATTCCAGCGAGTTTTAACGCGTAACCTGACACAGTTTCGTTAATTGAAGCAATGTAAATAGTATCGGTATAATCAGGTTCCCGAATTTCTTCTGGGATTAAATTATATGTTTTTAGAAATAAAGAGAACATTAAAACACCCATTCCAAATCCGGTTCCTGTTATTTTTTCATCAGAAAATAAAGTAAGTAGGTCATCATAGCGTCCACCACCAAAAATACTTCTAATATTTTCTTTTCCTGTATCAAAAACTTCATATACTATTCCCGTATAATAATCCAGACCGCGTGAAACTCCAGGTGAAAAGTTACAATACTCTGAGATCTTAGCATCTTCTAGAAGTTGTATAAATGAAGTTAACTCTTTATACCCTATAGTACCGTAAAATTCCTCAGAAATATCTTCAAATCGGTTTAAAAGGTCTTTTAAACTTGTCGCTTCTTTTAACTTAGTTATGCCTTGAATAATAATTTCATCTTGAAAAATATCTAATACGTACTTCTCGTATTCTGAATCTTCCATTTTATCAGCTTTATCTAAAATTTTATAAACTAATGGTATTTTTTCTTTAGGCACATTCAAAATTAATTCACAAACCGAATCTATGAAGCGACGATTATTGTAATAAATTTGGAATTGCTCTGATGTAGCACCAAATTCAGAAAAAATGTCAACGATAATGTTAAATATCTCTAAATCAGCATAAAGACTATCTTCTCCCAAAATATCCATATTAATTTGCTTGAATTCCCTTCGTCGACCTTTTTGTGGCCTTTCGTATCGATAGCATGTCGGTACTGAAAACCACCTTATAGGTTTTTTTAGTTCTTGACGCTTCGCAGTGATCATTCGCGCTAAAGATGGAGTAAGTTCAGGAATTAATATTAATTTTTCTCCTTTTTTCTTCTCAACTATGAAAGATTGTTCATTTACTAACTCGTCAGAGGATTTAGCGGCAAAAATCTCAATGGGTTCTAAACTGGGACTCTCGAATTCTTCATAACTATATAAATCCGCAACATCTCGAATATTATCAATTATCCAGTTTGTTTCCCGCAAATCCGAAGGATAATAATCTTCCATTCCTCTTAGTGGTTTAGTTGATAGTTTCTTAGACATAATATTGTTCACTTAAATTAGCGCTAGTAATATTTAAAAAAGCGATCATTTACAATTATCTTTTTCGTTTTTATTGGATTAAGGAAAGTTAATTCAACCATTTCAATATCATTCAAGATAAAAACCTATTAAAATAATTAAGCGTTAAAATAATTATGCCAAATATTGAAATGATTAACCCGGGAACCCCCGTTGCAGGACCTTATAGTCCAGGTATAAAAGCAGGTAATTTTCTATTTATTTCTGGTCAAGGTTCGGCTCAATCGAAAGAAGATATTAAAGAACAGACCTTAACTACACTTAATAAAATAAAAACAATCGTAGAGGCTGGAGGCGGCAAAATTTCTAATATCGTTAAAGCAACCGTGTATTTAAAAAATATTAACGATTTTAGTGAAATGAACTCTGTTTACAAGAAATTTTTTAATGAAAACGGCGTTTCAGAATTTTATCCTTCAAGAGCAGCATTGGAAGTATCGAATTTACCTTTACCTAGCATGTTAATAGAAATAAGTGCAATCGCTGTGTTGTAATTCACTATAATGTATTTTTTTTTTACAAAATCTAAAAAGCAATTTTCATCTATTATCACTTAATTACTAATTACGAAGGTTGAATGATATTTGATTTTAACATCTAGTTATGAAGAATTAAAGAATTTAGTAAAAAACAAGAAATTTCCTCTGGCGATATGTGATCTTGATGCTTTCAATCAGAATCTAGAAAAAGTTGGTAAATTTCTTAGAACAACAAAGAAGAGTTTACGATTATGTACTAAATCTGTCAGAGTTCCTGAACTGGTAAATAAAGTTGAAAAAGAAGATTTTGTTAACGGTATCTTTACCTACAACTCAGCAGAAGCTTTATTCTATGCAGAAAAATATAGAATTAAAGACATCTTGATGGGTTATCCCACAATGTCTAAGATCGATGTCGAAGAATTATGTCAAGCTGCAAAAATAGATGATGTAAGGATTTCAGTGATGGTAGATGATACCAAGCAGATTGATCTTTTAGATGAATTAGCGGTTAGGAATAGCGTTGAATTTGATATTTTAATTGAAATAGATGTTGCTGACAAATTATTTGGAAGAAATGTTGGCGTTTTAAGAAGTCCGATAAGGGAACCTGAAGTTGTAGTAAGTCTTGCACGATTTATCAATAAAAAATCTCAGTTGCATTTTCTAGGGATTATGGGTTATGAAGCTCAGAACGCGAGTATAGGAGATGACAAAATGTTGTTTAGATATGCGAAGAGGAGATCAAGGAAAAAAGTTAATATATGGCGTCAAAATACTGTAGATGCCCTCATTACTGCTGGATTTCAACCAGAAGTTGTAAATGGAGGAGGTTCAGGATGCTTTCAAGAAACAGCTACCGAGCCCTCTATAACTGAAATAGGTATAGGATCATTACTTTTTAAATCGCATATTTTTGACTCAATTAATTCTTTAAACGAGTTCCTACCATCTATGTTTTTTGTTCTACAAATTGTTAGAAAACCGCGAATAAATATTGCCACTGCTTTTTCAGGAGGGTACGTGAGCTCTGGAAGCGTGAGAGCATTACCTATGTCGGTTATTCCAAAAAATTTGAAGATATCTAAAGACGAAGGTTTTGGCGAAGTTCAAACACCCTTTATTTTTGATCCAAAGCAACTTGAACTTAACCTTGGAGACCCCGTATTTTGTAGGTTTGGAAAAGCGGGGGAGCCCTTAGAACACTTCAATGAAGTATTGATTTATAGTAAAGGTGAACTAATAGATAGATATAAAACGTACCGTGGACACGGCAAAAGATTTTCTTAATAAAATTAAAGCGGTTCAGAAAAAAAATAAAATTAGAAATTATTATTTAATATAAGTCCTTAGTAGCGAAATCTAGATCAAGTTCAATTAAAGTTTCTTTGAGAGGGTACCCATTCTCAGGATTCCAACCCATTTTTGAACAATATCCTTTATAGTCTTCTAAATAATCAACTGTTACGGTTCGTTCTGGAAGTCTATTTTTGATAATATCAATTCCTTCACGTAATGTGAACGCTTGCCTTAACGTTTGAATTCGGCGTCCAGTCTTAATGGCTTCTTCAATAGTTAAATCCCATCCAACAACTGCTTTAATTAATTCTAATAAAGGATATTTCTGAAAAACATACGCAAATTCGCATAGTCCGATGCTATGAGTAAATTGCATAATAGCTGTGAAAAGTTTTTCAGCCTCGCTCCTATCGTCTCCTGGACGTTTAAATTTTCTTGGAAGCGTTATTCCCTCAAATAAACCATTGGGTTTAATTATTGGCCCCATTACGAAGAAATCTAAACTTGCTGTTGTGTGCCTACCTGGTGTTGGATCGAAAGCCATAGTAGTCCCCATATTTTTATAATATTTTGGTGAATGCATGCCCAATTCTTGACCCATTGAATGCATTGCATATTCTGAACCCTTACCAAGTTTTTCTGCAGCAATTTTAGAGCCGTCTGCCAGTAAATCACCAATTCCTTCCCTATTTATCATTTTATTTAATAACGTAAGTATAGCTTCTGAATTTCCCCAAGTCAATTCGAGTCCGTCAGTATCGTCCTTAGAAATTAAATTATTTTCGTAGCATTCGATTGCAAATGCAATAGTCGCCCCAGCAGAAATTGTATCAATTCCAGCTCGATTACACAAATCGTTCGCCTTAAATATTGACATGAGATCGTCGTTGAGTAAGAGATGCCCAAAACTAGCACAAGTTTCATACTCTGGTCTATGAGTTTCTTCTAAATCCACTTCTGGAACTTTCATGATTGCCCCACAACGAACGGGACATGAGAAGCATCCATATGGTTTTTGTTTATACTTATCTATTTCAACGCCTGTTATTTTAGATAATTTCTCAGGGGGAAAATCTTCTTTTGTTCCTCCCCAATTCTTGCAGGGAGTATCTCCTATTTGAAATAAAATTTCATTTCCCATTGTAGTTCCTAATGTCCTATACCCCTCAATTCCACCTACAGTTGTGTTGTTTATACCTTCGTTATATTCCTTGGTATGTTGGATAAGAGCGTTGTTATCTGCAATTTCGATCTTTTTTGCTCCTTTGAGAACAATTGCTTTAAGTTTTTTAGAACCCATAATCGCACCAAATCCAGATCTACCAGCAATTCTAGCTTTGTCATTAACAATTCCAGAAATTAAACTTAATTTTTCACCAGATTGACCAATGCTAGCAATTTGAACTCTCCCATATTTATCTTTTAGTTTATCTTCGGTTTGAACAGCATCCAAACCCCATAAGTCCGAAGCGTCTAAAATTTGCTTATCGCCTTCTATAATTGTTATATATTTTGGACTTTCTGCCATTCCTTTAATCAGAATTGCATCATACCCGCACTTTTTTATTTCTGGACCAAAATAGCCTCCACAATTTGAATCACCCCATGTTTTTGTTAGCGGAGATTTCCCTGCGACCATGAAACGGCCTGTTAATGGTGCAACTGTACCAGTTAATAGTCCGGGAAAAAATCCGAATACAGATTCGGGACCGAGAGCATCTGTTTTTGGGGGCATGCTTTCATATATGAGTTTGGCTGCTAAACCAAATCCTCCGATGTATTGACGATAAATTTGTTCTGATAGTTCTTCTTCTTTAAATGTTTCACTAGTAAGATCTACCCATAAAATTTTACCAAAAAATCCGTTTGACAACTTTATTTAACTCCTATGCTTTAATTTCTATAAATACCTTTTATGTGTATTTATTAAATAATTAAATGTTTAGAATGTTTAAAAAGATTATAAACGAGAAAATTATAAAATAGCTAACAAATCATGTCTAAACATATAAATAATTTTATTATTATGCATCCAGATGATAATTGTGTTACTGCTCTTGAAGATATATTAAAAGGTTCACAAATTCAAATAAGAGAAAGTTCCATTGTCATTAACCAAAATATACCCTTAGGGCATAAAATCGCTTTAGAAGATATTAGAAAAGGCGATTTGGTTAAAAAATATGGCCATTCTATAGGAATTACTACAGAAGATGTAAATCAAGGAGATTGGATACATATTCATAACCTTACAAGTCAGTATCTCAAGGAGGTAATGAAAATATGATTGAAGAATTTATGGGATATCAACGACCGAATGGAGAAGTTGGAATTAGAAATAAAATTGCAATAATTTCATCTGTTGTATGCGTAAATCACGTAGTTCAGCAGATCGCTAGTAAAGTTAAGGATGCAGTGCCTATTACCCATCCTCTAGGATGTGGTCAATTTGGACCTGATTATAGCAACACTTTGAATACTTTAATCGGTTTAGGAAAGAATCCTAATGTGTTCGGAGTTGTAGTTGTTGGGTTAGGATGTGAAAATATTAGTAGTAGGTTATTAGCTAAAAATATCATAAAATCAAAAAAGCCAGTTGAATTTTTTGATTTACAAGACATTAAAGGAGGATCACCAGCTGCAATAGAAAAAGGTATTATCCTCGGGAATAGAATTTCTGAGGAAGCAAGAGAATTGAAAAGAGAACCATTTGATTTCTCCCACATCGTTTTAGGATTAGAATGTGGAGGATCAGATTCAATTTCAGGGATATCAGCAAATCCAGCTTTAGGTATTATATCTGATAGAATTGTTCAATTTGGAGGGACTTCTATTTTAGCAGAATTTACGGAGTGGATTGGCACTGAACATTTATTAATTAAACGAGCAATTGATAAAAGTGTTGCAGAACAAATACATGAGTTACTCTCCGGTTTTTTAGAAAATCTAAAAAATTTAGGCATTAATTTTCTTGGAGTACAACCCACACCGGGGAACATTCAAGGCGGTTTAACAACGATAGAAGAAAAAAGTTTAGGTTCCATAGCAAAAGCGGGAAAATCTCCTATCCAGGGTTTAATTCAATATACAGAAAAACCTAAAGGGAAAGGGTTGTGGTTAATGATCGAACCAAGTTTGGATGTTGAATCTATGACGGGATTAGCTGGAGTAGGAGCAAATATTATTGCCATGACGACAGGAAGGGGTAGTCCTTGTGGAAATCCTGTGGCTCCCGTGATAAAATTATGCGGGAATCCAAAAACTTGTGAATGGATGGCAGAAAACATTGATGTTGATGTTAGTTCAATTATTAAAGGAGAAAATTCCGTGGAGGAACTTGCTGAAGTTCTGTGGTTAAGAATGAAAAAGGTATTGAACGGTGAAAAAACTCAAGCAGAAAAATTAGGTTTTAACGATATAGCGATTTGGAGAAATACAGCAGCACCGTTTCAATACATGCATTGTAAATAAAAATGGGGTAACTTATAAAAACGGATTCTTATCTCTGAGTATTTTTTCTTTATATTCTTTTAAAGAAGGAGGACAAAGCTCTTTTTCAGTAGCTTCTTTTTTAAGTGTTTTCATAATTTCTGCTAAATCAACTCCTACTGGACACCAGTTAGTGCAATTTTCGCAACCTGTACATAAGAATAAACCATCTTTAACAGCAGCTTCGATTCCATTATGAATGTAATCCCGAACGATATTTATTGCTCCAATACCGTATTTTGATGCGTATATATTACCAAATGCTCGAGAAGCTGTGCATACATAATCACAACTTTTACATGCGATACATTTTAAAATATCTTTATAAAATAGATTTTCTTTTGCTGCTTTAATTCTCCAGTCATCTACTAGTATTATAACTACTTCTTTCGCACCATACATCCCAAACACGCGCTTTCCTTGAATATCGGAAGTATTTGATGCCGCGGATATAAAACTAATATAAGCTCCATCTACATTATTTATTCTCTCTTGTAATTTGGCTACAATTAGAGCATCAAAAACATTTGGAACGATTTTTTGTATTCCTACTACAACGATATGTTTCTCAGTCGCCCTAGTTAAAAGACTAATATTTCCTTCGTTTTCAATTAGAACGATAGAACCATCATTTGCAGCAATTACATTAGCCGATGTAAGAGAAACATTAACATCGTTAAGTAATTCGGGACGATAATTCTTTCGGTAATATGCTACTATTGCTTCTGCTTTCGCTTCTATATCTATTCCATGTTTTTCCTTTATTTTTGCGGCGATTTCTTTTTCAGTAAATTGTACTCCAGGAGCTAAAGTGAAACTTGGATATTTATAATCAAATAATTGACATAGAACGTCGCCTAAATCCGTTTCTTTAATTTCTATATTATTTTTCTTCAAAACATCAATTAGTCCAATATCTTTAGCTTCCAAGGATTTTGATTTATATAATATTTTATTATCCCCTAATTCTTCCATAAAGATTTTTTGGGCTTCTTCGTTTGTTTTGGCGTAATAAACCTTAAATTTGTTAGTCTTACTCATGACATTTATACACTTTTCCACGTATTCCTCAATATTTTCGATGAAATCCTCACGCATTTTAGTAAGTTGCTCTTTGTGTTCTTCTACAAATTCTCTACTAGTATCTTCGTAAAGATATCGTAAATCGAAGGAACGATACTTGCCTAAGCTAGCTATCTTCCAAATATCTCCAAATTTGCTGTAAACAGAATCTTTATCGTTTAATTGTTCTATTTTTTCTTTTACTTTTTCATATAGCTCCTTTCCTTTCTTATTCATATTAATGGGTCCTCCTGATTCATTATTTTGATTATAAAATCCTCAAATTTAATTACAGGTTTCTTAATATTATTTTCTTCTCGTATTCTTCGTAAAGCGGTATAACAAAATGGACAAGCTGTCAACATAGCTTTTCCTTTCCTCATTTGATTAAAAATCGTTTTAGCGTTGTAATCGCTATTTTCTTTAAAAGTAGCATAGACCCCTCCACCAGCCCCACAACAAATGCTATTCATTCTAGTATTTTCCATTTCAAATAATTCTATGTTCTCTATAGAGTTGATGATTTCTCTTGGTTCTTCGATAATTGGTGGAATCGCATTTCGCAGATGGCAAGCGTCGTGATAATTGACAGTTAATTTTTTTCCAGAATGTTTTAAATTCAACTTTTTTAAATTTTTAGGTATAGCCATGAATTGTAAGAGGTGTTTAACTTCAATATTGAAATCAGAACCCAAATATTGTTTATAATATCGAGTTAGGTAATTATAACAACCTGCACAAATTGTAACAATTTTAGAAACATCATTTGAATTAAACCAATTATTTACAAATTCTACATGTTTCTTTAATTCTTCGTCGTTGGCTATGTGATAAGATAACGCACCGCAACAAGGGACGCCATCGAGGATTTCGTATTCATCGTCTAAGAATTTAATAATCTTTATTCCATTTTCGCAAGTTTCTTTATATTTAGAGCTTGATAAACACCCTAAATAAATTAATTTTCTCATAATTTAATTAACTTTTTAGTTTAAATTAAGATTTGATGTTATTTTATTTAAGAATAATTGGAGAAAGACTTAAAATAAATTAAATTGAAATATATAACGATAAAAAGATATAATTAGATATTAGAAAAAAACTGAGATGGTTCAATATTCCAAAATTATTAGAAAACAAAGAGAAGAATTTTTCGCTATTCCTAAATAAAAATAGGTGTGGAGGTTGCCAAGCTTGCGTATATGTGTGTCCAACGGGAATTTTAGAAATGGGAAACGAATTAAATATGAGAATAGCGTATACTCCCCAGGTTAAAGAAGGAAAAGCAAAGTATTGCACAGCATGTAAAAGATGCGAATATGGATGCCCAGATTGGTGTATTTATATTTTGAATGAATCAGATAATGAAAGTACTGCAAAAAAGGCAGAGGTTTAACGAGGTTAGAAAAATGGATATAGGAAATAACAAAAGATTCTTACCAGAAGGTAAATATTTAATGATGGGAAACATAGCAATGTCAGAAGGTGCTCTCGCTGCGGGATTGAAATTCTTTGGAGGATACCCTATCACTCCCAGCACGGAAGTTATTGAGCACCTTGCTGTGAGATTACCACAAATTGGCGGAGTATGTATGCAAATGGAAGACGAATTAGCATCGATTAATGCTGTGATTGGGGCTTCTTTAGTCGGAAGCAAAGCTATGACAGCAACCTCGGGTCCTGGGATTTCTTTAATGACTGAAACCATCTCAATGGCTGCAAACCTAGAAGTACCATTTGTATTCTGTGATGTACAGCGTAATGGTCCGGGAACGGGGTTTGTAACTGAACCACATCATAACGATATAGGGCTAATGCGGTTTGCTGGAAACGGCGAGTTTCAAGTGATAACATTAGCGCCTATGAGTTGTCAAGAATTATATGATTTAACTATTACTGCTTTTAATTTTGCTGAGATTTATCGTTGCCCTGTATTTATTATGTCAGATGCTTATCTAGGACACATTCACGAAGTGGTAACCATACCCTCAAAGGAAGAAATATTAAAGAAAGTAATTGACCGGGAAATACCCGATGAAATGACTAAAAAATTCTCCTATAAAGATGATACTACAGGAAATTATGTTATCCCCAAACCACCAATTATGGGTACAGATTACTGTCCAGGCATGTTTCTCTCTCAACCTCATAGCTCTGAAGGAATGCCCACGCCTAAACCCCAATTATTCACTGAAATGATGATTAAAAAAATTACTAGCAACATAGATAAAATTTCTCTTACCGAATCGTACAAACTAGAAGACGCAGAGGTAATTATAATAGCTTATGGCTTACCAGTCAGAGCAAGTTATCGCGCGGTTGATATAGCTCGGAAAGAAGGAATAAAAGTTGGTATTTTTAGGTTGATAACAATTTGGCCTTTTCCAGACGAAAAAGTTAAAGAAACGGTTAAAGATGCAAAAGTGGTTATCGTTCCAGAATTAAATTACACGGGAGTTATAGCAGAACAAGTCGAACGGGTTACCGACCTTAAGACGCCTGTAATTCGAATTCCTAATGTATGCGAAATTCATCATCCACATGATATTTTAAAAGTTATAAAAGAGGTGGCTAAATAATGTCGGGAATAGGACCTTTATATCCAAACGAGAAACCAGAGAATCCGTATGTTTTAGTATCATATGCTGGACACTTATTAGGGAACTATTCGTCTAGATTATGTGCTGGTTGTGGATATGGAATCATCGGACATATTTTTACCCGACTATTTGAAGACGAAAAACTTGATCCAAAACTATATCCACTAGTTCTTGGTATAGGGTGTTATTCTCAAATGCTATTAACAGTACACTACGCAACCCAAAAAGTTTTATCTCTCCACGGCCGCGCTCCTGCTTTAGCGACAGGTATGAAAATGGCAAATCCTCTAATGAAACCAATAATTTTTACTGGCGATGGTGATTGTTTGGGTATTGGAGGTAATCATTTTATACACACGTGCCGTCGAAATTTAGATTGTATTATTTTAATTTTCAACAATAGCATTTACGCAATGACTGGTGGACAGGGTGCTCCTACAACATTATTTGGTGCTAAAAGTACAACGACACCATATAAAATGTTTGAAAATAGGAGCGACGGAGTCAAACTTGCTTTGGCTGCGGGAGCTACTTATGTAGCACGAACAACAGTTGCTCATCCACGCACTTTTATGAAGTATTTTAGAAAGGCACTGAAACATAAGGGAACCTCTGTAATAGAATTAATTACGCCTTGTGTTACTTACTTCGGGAGAAAAAATTTAAATAACCTTGGAGCAGAAAACTTAGGATTAAAAGGAGAGAAGATGGACACAGCAGGTAAAATGATAGATTGGATAAAAAGAAATAGTGTTAGAGAAAACCAAGCCAAGTTCATGAACGAAGAAGAATTGTTTAACAAATATGTTATTGGAGAATTTAGATACGCACCAGATAAACCCGAGTATTCCGAAGAATACGCTAAAATACAAAAAATAGCTAGAGGAGGTAGTTGAAATCGTGTCTCGATATGAATTTCGCGTAAGTGGGTTTGGTGGACAAGGGGTTATAACTCTTAGTAAAATGATAATAATGGCAAGCTCAATCTATGAGGGTCTTGCTGCTACGCAAACCGAAGCCTATTCCGCAGCTGCAAGAGGAGGAAAATGCTGGGCAGAAGTAGTTGTTGACTTAGATAAAAAAATAGAGTTTATAGACTACCCTAAAGCTTTAAAGCCCTACGATTTTTTAATCGTCTTATCAGAAGAATCTGCTAATGGTGTTAAGGTTGATTTTGTAAAGGATGAGGAAAACACAGGATTTTTAATATGGGACTCATCTACAATTAAAAAATTCAGAGTAGCAAAAAAAATTACTAAGGTTTTGGGTATTCCAATTCAAAAAATAGCAGTCGAAAAGTTCGGGAATATTGTTTTTGGAAACTCAATTTTGTTTGGTATCTTTACGATACTTTCAGGAATCTTCTCCGAAGAATCTGCTTTAGAAACTCTTAAGAAATTTGTTCCGAATTCTACTTTAGATAAAAATTTAGAAGCCTTTGAATTAGGGAAACAAGAAGCAATGAATTTTTTAGTACAAATAAAGGAGGTGAACGAGTAGAATGCATATCGGGAAAATTCAAAAAGGTTGGAAAGAGCTATATGAAGAAGTAATTCAAACGGGGAAATGTGTATACTGTGGAGCTTGTGGGGCATTCTGTGCTAATATTCTATTTGATAAAGAAAAGGAGATCCCAATAGAAGATGGGTCCTGCAAAGATATGAACACATGTAAAGATGGTTTCGGACTTTGCTATAATCTCTGTCCAAAAACGGAAACTGAAACGATTCCTTTGTCGTTATTAGACAATTGGGTTTTTGGAAAGAAACACGATAAGATTCTGGGACATTATCTCAAAATTGTCTCAATTAAGCTAACAGATAAAGCAAGAGAAAGCGTACCAGCTAAAGCGGGGCCTTTAACAGGACTATTATGGTTGGCTATGGAAAACGGTTTAGTCGATTCTTCTATTATTACTGATAAAGACGATAACTTTAGACCATCCCCAATGATCGCCCAGAATTCACAAGATATATTCAAAGGAGTAGGGTATAAGCCAAGTCAAGGTCCTTTACTCTCACTTTTAGGAGAAGCTATCAATAAAGAAAACGTAGATATTGCTGTAGTAGGAACGCCTTGCCAAATTCAAGCTCTAAGAAAGCTACAGAATCACCCCGCTTTTGATTACGAAGCATACGATTTAGTATCGCTGGTCATTGGGATCTTTTGCTTCGGAACTTATTATAACCAATTATTAGAAAT
Organism: Promethearchaeia archaeon; assembly: GCA_029856125.1. GTDB lineage: Archaea > Asgardarchaeota > Lokiarchaeia > Sigyniarchaeales > SOKP01 > SOKP01. The sequence goes on from JAHQWJ010000141.1 coordinate 20,397, forward strand.
GGTTTTTGAGGAATTTGGGGTTAAATCAAGTGAGATAAACAAAATAAACACCGATAAAGATAATTTTAAGATGAAAATTAGTAGTGATTCGACTATAAAAGAAATACCACTAAATTATTTATACGAAAAAGCAATAAGAAAAGCTTGTTTTTCCTGCTCTGATTACACAGCTTCCTTCGCAGATTTATCAATTGGAAATTTTGGTAGTAAAGACAGCTGGAATACGCTAATTGTAAGAACAGAAAGAGGTAAACAAGTTTATGATTTAGCTATTGAACAAGGGTTCATCGAAACAATACCATTAGAACACGATAAGGAAGAACTTATTTTGGATTTAACCCGAAATAAAACGGATATAGTCAAGATAGAATCAATAAAGCAACATTCCTCCGAAATTAAAAGTTTTACGATTAGAAACTCGAGGATTGCAGGCGCTTACAAACCGGGGATGTTTGTTATTTTATGGCTTCCTGATGTTGACTTCTTACCAATGTCCATCTCGAGTATAAAAGAAAACCTTATGGAAATAACCGTTAAAAAAATAGGAGAGGGAACATCCAAATTATTTGATTTAGTTGAAGGAGACTCAATTGGTATTAGAGGTCCTTTTGGGAATTCGTTTAATTACGAGGATTCGAAAAGTATTCTTGTCGTAGGAGGAGGGATGGGGATCGCAGCCTTAACAACTTTAATAGAAACTCTTAAACAAAACAAGGCAAACGTACAAGTGGCAATTGGAGCCAAAGATGAAGATTCTTTAATATTCGCTGATAGATTGTTGGAATTGATTCCAAATACGATGTGTACTACTGATGATGGATCTTTTGGTAAGAAATGCGTTGTAACTGATCCTGTAGAAGATCTAATTAAAAAAGAAAATTTCGATTTGATTGTTACATGTGGTCCTGAAATTATGATGAAAAAGGTTCTTGAACTAGCAGAATCAAAGAATATTGAACTTCAAGCTAGCTTGGAACGAAAAATGAAATGTGGTGTAGGCTTATGTGGTTCTTGCTGCATAGGAGTAGAGAATAATATTACTATTTGTAAAGATGGACCCGTCTTTAATTCAGATCAATTGAAAAAATTTCCTAAATTTGGAACTTATTCTAAATAATTAATATTCTCGGGAATCCCATTTGAACAGGAAACTCCTACTTGACATAGTCCACATCCATAAATGTTAATTCCATAATTTTTTTTTATATATGGAACTGTTCCCATAACGTGATTGGAGCATATAATTTTATCGTGGCGATTTTCAGATGTTATTGCGTTAACTGGGCAACGGTCGATACAATCCCCACAATTAATACAATATTCGTATGGATCTGAAGGTCTCTTGGCAGCATCAGAAGGTAAATCGTAATCAATAATAATACTCCCACACCTCATTGCTTTACCCCTTGAATTAATGAATCCATCGGATAAACCAAACGATCCTAAACCAGAGGCAAAGCAGCAATGCCTGTGAGACCAGTTAGAAGCCCAAATCTTACGGTTGATTTTAAATAAGCGTTTTTCCTGGGTAGGTGCCATCGCATTTATTTTTAACTTCTTTAACTCGTTAATTAAATGTGTTTGGGTTTTCACATTAGCTTGTTCTCCGAATAATCGCGTATTTGCCCATCTTTCTGAAGGATTAACTTTAGAATATTCAAAATTCTGCTCCTTTGTTTTCTTATTTATCGGGAGGATATAGGTCACTACGCTTATATTTTCAGTTGAGATTGGTACACCATTTCTTTCGCAATACCACGAGTAAGCTTCTATTGGTGTGAGATAAAATTCACCTATAATATTTTTATATTCGCTAAAAATGGGATCGTCTCCAGAAACAAACCCAACAATTATATCGGGTTCAAAAATGAGAGAGTTATCTACCATTTTCATCTTATTACTTTCGTCATTTTCTAAGAAACTATTTATCTTTTCAACGAACCAATCTTTATTTATCCCCATAAGAAAGTAAAACCCTAGTTAAATCAAATTTAACTATTTACTTATATATTTAATTACCCTTTAACTTTATTCATCATTCCTTAAATTCGGAAATTATTAGACATTAAGGTTTTGTTCTATTGGTAATGGAAAATTACAATTTTAGAAAAGGTTTGATTAACGGAATTATAACCGTACTGTTAATAGGGTTACAACCAGTCATTTCACTATCGAGACCGCCGATAATTGACGCTTTTACTTTTTCTACCATCACGGCACTATTTATGGCGATAATCTTTTTTCCTTTATTCTTAATCGAAAGATTTAAGTTGAAAAATTTAGTTAAAACAGAATCGAATGACAGGATACGTTCTCTACTGAGTGGTTGGAAGCAACCGAGGAATATTAGATTACTTGTTGGAATTGGAATTGTTTTTTCTATTGTTCCTGTATTATTAATAGTGGGTTACGATCTCGCTGGAGCAGTTAATAGCTCACTGGCGTTAAAAAGCGAAGTTATCATTGCTCTATTATCGGGTTATATATTTTTAAATGAGAAGCGGATATCAAAAATCCAGATTTTTTTCTGCATAATCTTAATTTTAGGATTATTTATCGCAATTACCCAAGGATTTTCAGAGTTGTTTGAAATTAACCTCGGGGTCCTAATAATTGTAGTGGCAGTTATTATCTTTACTATTACGCATGCATTTACTAAATCAGGATTCGATAGGAACGAGATTAGTCCTATTCAAGTAGTGTTTATTCGGAATGTGTTAAGCGGGACAATATTGTTGTTTACATCTTTCATTTTTTTTCCTTTAGAAGGTCTGGTAACGGTGTTAAGACCAGAATATCTTATATATCCTTTTGTTATGGGATTAGATTGGGGGTTCTCTCTGCTATTCTGGTACAGAACATTATCTTACCTACAAATTGGAAAAGCGGGGGTTATTATGTCCCTAACACCAATCACTTCAGCAATTTTTTCCTGGATCATTCTTGGGGATGAGATCACACCTTTCCACCTCATAGGAATAACGATAGTAATTTTCTCAATTTATATGATCGTAAGGGAAAAAAAAGACAATAACTAAAATAAAATAATTACCCTTTTATAAAGGGTATACACCAAGGTTATTGGCGGCTTCTATCATCCATCTTAAATGCTTAACTGACATCCCAGGATGAAAGTTAGCAGGAGATATCATGCCACCTCCTCCAGGACCTAGTGCGTTTATAGCATTTTCAACAGCTTGTTCCACTTCTTCTTTTGTAGCATCTACGAGAATATGTCTTGTATCGATATTTCCGGATAAACAGAGTTTGTCACCTATTTTCTTTTTGACTAAATATGGATCTACCAAAGGTGGTTCAAGACATTGAAGACCATCAAATCCAGACTCGACGATGAAGTCTAAGAGGTCAGTAACATCGCCATCAGTATGCAATATATATTTTCCGCCCCACTCGTGAATCTTTTCTGAGACTTCTTGGTAACGGGGGAGTAAATATTCATTAAAGTTTTTGTCGCTCATAAATTGACCTCCCGAATGTGCTATATCTCCCCCTTCAAGAAAAATTTTGGCTCCACAATCATGATAGGCTTTAAAGGTAGTTAATGTATAGTCTGTAGTGAAGCGAAAGCGTTCCTTAACAAGTTTCGGATCGTTCTTAAGAGCCCGAGCGAAATAAGCCATCCCCATTCCCTGCCAAACTGGGGGGAAAACCGAGGTTAAAGCATTTTGAGCGAAAATACAAATGTCATCCTTTATATCGCGGCATTTTCTCAAAACTCCCTTATAAAATTTTTTGGCCTTATTGTATTCTTCTTTCATATCAGGTTTAGGATACGCTTCCCAATCTTCTCGATTTTTAATATATCCACCATAGTAATCTGGATAAGGATTTCCATCAATATTTCGGACTCTATGTCTCTTTCCAAATACATCTGTCATTTCTGATTGACTTTCAAGGATAAAGGGGATGTATTGTACTCCCACTCCATCAAATCCCAGATCGAGACCTGCTCTTACTGCTTTTGAAAACGTTGAAATTTCAATGTCAAGAAGGATATCGTTAATTTTATCCAACCAATCATCTGGATATTGTTTTTCCATATCATCAAATATGTCAAAAGCATTCCTTTTCGGACGGCCTAAGATTTGATCAGCGACATTTCCATCAATATTTATCGTATGGGTTGGAATTCTATCTGGTTCTTCGAGATTTAATGCCATCCATATCCGTTCGAAACTTTTCATAATCAATATTTTAAGGGTTGAATAAACTAATATATTTTTCTTTATAGCGAAAAATGATTCCTTCTTTTCTTCTTCATTATAAAAGTTTTTAATTTTTTCTAGTTTTTCTTAGATATCTTGAGTAATAATCTAAAAAAAGGCTTAATTTTTGGAGGTATCGGAACTATTCTTGTTGGATTTCAACCAATTATAGCAAATTCGGCCAAATCAATCGATTCTCATGTATTTGCAGCTATGACATGTTTGGTTGAGGCAATAATATTTCTCCCTCTCATGATTTTAGAGATGCGAATGAACAAAAGGAAAGAAAGGGGAAATCCGGGTTTAATGTCAAATAACTCAATTTTGACAAGCATAAAAAAGAATATTTGGTTATTACTTTTTATCGGGATAATCTTTAGCATTAATCAACTTCTATTTTTTGTAGGATATCGATTAGCTGGGGCTATTAATGGATCTTTAACTCAAAAAACTTCCGTTTTCTTTGGATTGTTGTATGGCTTTTTGTTATTAAAAGAAAAAATTTCAAAAATTCAAATCGTATTTTCCATCGTGTTATTTTTAGGTTTAGTAATAGCAATAACTCAGGGTTCGTTGAATTTTCTGACCTTTAACACCGATGTTTTGATTGGTGTGTTAATTGTATTATTGATTACAGCTCTATGGATGTTTGGCCACACTATGACGAAACCATTGTTTAGTCGAAATGACTTAACCCCAACTCAAATGGTTTTCATTCGAAATATGTTAAGTGGAGTCATATTAATAGTTACCTACTTTACATTTTCTCCTGTTGATTTAAGCGTTTTTTTTAATCCATATAATCAATTCTTTTTTATAATAATGGGAACTGTATATGGTTTAGGATTATTCTGTTGGTATAAGACTTTGTCGTATTTAGATGTCTCGAATGCAACCATTGTATTATCTCCCACTCCAATAGTTACCGCCATCTTTGCTACTTTTATATTAGGAGAGTTTTTTACACCCTTTCATTTAATTGGAGCTGTATTAGTTATCTTCTCTATTATTATAATTATCAAACAAAAAAAAAATTGAAAAGATATTTCTTTTTTACAATATTTCATTTATTCACGGTTTAGAGAAATATTTTAGGAAAATGATATTAAAAAATATATTCTTATATGTCGTTCATATCCTCTATAAGAATTGTTCATGTGTCAATTTATAAAAGAATAAGATAATTCAGAACATTTATATATTGAAGGTATATAGTTATAAATATAAAAAAATATATCTAAAGAATCGAAATTCTTGCTTAAACAGCAGTTTAGACCATAAAGGAAGTTATAAAATGATAGATGATAGTATAATCTCTGTGAGAGATTTAAAAAAGTATTTTGGCGAAGTTAAAGCGGTTAATGGCGTTTCTTTTGATGTCCATCAAGGAGAGATCCTTGGACTTCTGGGTCCAAACGGGGCGGGAAAAACAACAACTATTAAACTTTTATTAGGATTACTTGAGCCTCTAGAAGGGGAGATCAGTATTTTCGGGTTAAATCCCGAACGTGAAGAAGTTCTAATGAAGAAGAAAATAGGCTATGTTTCTGAAGAAGCGTTAATTTTTAAATCTCTTACGCCTAAGGACTTGTTTAACTTTATTGCTTCAATTCGTAGACTAGATGCAAAAGAAGCAACCGAACGGGTGACTGAATACCTTGAAAGTTTAGGCGCGTTGGAGTATTATGAACAAATGATCGCAACTTTATCGCACGGAAACAAACAAAAAATGCAAATCGTTGCCGCTCTATTACATGAACCCGAGCTCTTGATTTTGGACGAACCATTAGCAGGGCTTGATGCCAAATCTGTGAGAGTAGTAAAGGAATTATTAGATATGCATATTGAAAAAGGTGGAGCCGTGCTTTTTTCCACTCATATTATGGAAGTGGCAGAAGATCTATGTGATCGCATTGCTATAATAAATAAAGGTAAATTAGTAGGTCTTGGAACGATTGATGATCTTAGAAATCAAGCTGAAAAAAGTGGAGCAAGTCTCGAAGATGTTTTTCTCAGATTAACTGAGCAAGATTCTTCAGTAGAAGAGATTGTGAAGAAATTAAGAAAATCTTATAAGAAAAAGATAGAGGAGTCTGCTTAAATTGGAAGAGAAAAAAGGTTTAAAACTTTATTCGGTATCGAAATTTACTAATTTTGAAATGATAATGGATTCTCAGCTTGCTTCTTCTGGAGCTCATCAAGCCAAAGTACTTGAGAAGTGCGAGAAAAACAATAAGTATATAAAAACACAAGCAATATCGATAAAAATTGTTTCAGCTTTTTTGATGGTGTTTATGCCTTTAATTTCAGTCATAATGTATTATGAAATTACTGAAGAGATTGGCGATCTCTTTCCTATCCAGGGCAGAATATACATCTTTAGTTTTTTTATCCTATTGGCTCTAATTATTTCAATATTATATTTATTCCTTTTTGGGTTGTTTACAACAAGTTCGTTGATGTCAGGTTCTGCTTTTAAATGGTTGCACACGCTACCATTATCTCGAAAAGCTTTAAAAAAGTTAGGATTTATGACTTTGTTTAGAAACCTAAACATACAAATATTGGTGATGACCTTTGCTTTTCCAATAATTTTTTTTATTATAACGCAAAATATTTTAACATTTTTTATGAGTCTTATTTCCTCGTTTCTAATAACTATTTTTGGAGCGAGTATTTTAATAATTGTTGGAGAAAAGTTCAGTCGGGTATTCTCAGAATCGAGTAGACAATCAAGCAAAGCTAATCTTTTAAGAATGGTCTCATTGATAGGTTTTTTCATCATAGCTTTTGGTTCGAGTTTTATTATGAATTTCGGTATAAACGCCCTGTTTACTCTTATAGAGGATTTCAGTTCAAATCCTCCTACAATGGGTTTAAACATGATATTAAGTATGATCCCATTACCATTTGCACCAGCATATTTGGTGAGTCTAAGTCTGGTCGCTGACCAAGTTCCGTTAAGTCTATGGGCTTCAACTATAGTGGGTATGGTGCTTTTAGCGGGGATAACTTTTCTAACTTACAAAATAGCAATCAAATCTTTATCGAGCGTTGCTACTTTTGAATTAGATTCCTCAAGGGCTAAAAAAGATGCAAAAAGAAAAGAAAAACCAATCTCGATAGAGGTAAAATCAACATCTCCCATAAAATCGTTTATTCGTAAGGATTTAATCGCTTCGACGCGCGATTATCAATCTTTAATTTTTGTTCTCATGCCTCTCTTTTACCCTGTAATTATGATTTTATCGATGCAAGCTCCTATAACTAATGAAGTATCTTCAACTTTTAGTATTATGATATTGTGGGCAATAATTATGATAGCAAGTCAATTTATACCCCTTATGTTAGTAGGAGGTTTACTAAATATGGAAGAATCTGGTTCTTCGACACTTGCATCGTTGCCTCTTTTGCCTCGTGATCAAGCGAAAGCAAAATTAGTACTTATGTTAATCATACACGGAATTTCTATGAGTATTATGGCTATTGTCCTGATGTTATTAACCCAATCTGTAATGGTTTTGATTTTAATATTAGGTAGTTTACCGATTACTTGGACTCTGCTTTTGTTTGTGTTTCAAATGAAGGTGCGATTATTTGGTACAATGAAATACAAATATGTGCTTGAAGAATTTAATGTAAAAAATAAATTATTGAAATGGGTATCTATCGTTGCCGCTGATATAGGTGTCTGTATTTTTATTCTGATACTTGGATTTACTTTTTTCCTTACTCTAGGAATTACATCCACTATTTTGATACTGTATTTCTTAGGTTTCGTTGGATTATCTGTGCTAATTTACACATTTACAAAAATGTTCCCGAATGTTGATAAGTTACCACAGTTTGAAACAAGAGGATTACTGAGAAATAAACCTATTCTTGGAGGTATCGTAATAATGCTTTTATTCATATTATTTCCATGGATTGCAACTTTTATTGAGATTATTTTTCTTCCTCTCATTTTAGGGTTAGAATTTATCGGAATCTTATTCTTCGAATTTTTTTATACTGAAGGTTTTTTTATACTTTTATTTCTCCTTATCGTTCCAAAAGGAATGAAATTACCTCGTAAAGATGAAACAATTTTAAGTTATACTAAAACAATTGGTTTAACAAGGGTTAAACCTTTAGGTCGAAACCTCCTAGTTGGATTCGGTGCTACTTTTATTCTTTGTTGTTCTTTGTTTATTGGTGCAAATCTCCTAGGAGTATTTTATTTTATTCCTGAGTTCTTGTTTAGAAATCCAAACCCTTCTTATTTAGGAGTTGCCAGTTTCGGTTGGTTCATTTGGATTTTTATGATTCGGCCAGGGTTATGGGAAGAAGTAGCATTTAGAGGTGTTGTTATACCTCTTCTTTCAAGAAAATATAAAAAATTATTGACGATTTTAATTAGTGGGGTTATTTTTGGACTAGCACACGCATTTAACATCATAGGGGTTTTATTATCCGGGGGTCCTCACATTTTTACGCTATTTCAGGTGATATATGCTACTTTAATCGGGTTTTCAATGGGATATATGTTTCTAAAAACAAAAAGTCTGCTTCCAAGCATTATATATCATTATTTACTCGATACAGTGGGAATGATTTTTCTAAATGTTTACATCGAAAACATGTTTCTCATGGGAGTATTTTTAATTGTATTTTTAGGCGTTATTCCCGCAATTCTGAATATTGGCTTAACAAAATTGGTTTTTTGGAAAGATTATAATAAAGATGTTATAATTAATAAGCGATAAAAATTTTTAAAAATTTTAATATGTTGATATAGAATGAACGATAATATTGTTATATCTGTAAGTGAGTTAAAGAAATTTTTTGGAGATGTAAAAGCTGTCAATGGTATTTCCTTTAATGTAAAAAAGGGAGAAGTTTTTGGCCTTTTAGGACCCAATGGCGCTGGAAAAACAACTACTATTAAACTTTTGTTAGGACTACTAGAACCAAACGAAGGTACCATTAAAATTATGGATTTAAATCCTGAAATAGATGAAGTTCAAATAAAAAGTCGGACGGGTTATGTTAGTGAAGAACCTTTAATTTTTAAATCTCTTACTCCAAAAGATCTTTTTAATTTTATTGCGTCAATACGCAAATTGAACGCAGAAGAAACTTCAAAAAGAGCTCAAGAATATATGGAGAGCTTAGGTGCTTTAGAATACTACGAACAGTTAGTTGCTACTCTTTCCCATGGGAATAAACAAAAAATTCAAATAATATCTTCGATCCTCCACGATCCCGAATTACTCATTTTGGACGAACCACTATCGGGGCTTGACGCAAAATCTGTAAAAGTTGTAAAGGAAATTATAGATATCCATATCGAAAATGGTGGTGCTGTATTATTTTCAACACATATTATGGAAATTGCCGAGGATTTGTGTGATCGCATCGCGATATTAAATCAAGGAAAAATAGTGGGAATTGGATCTATGGATGATTTAAGACAGCAAGCAGATCATTTAGGAGCTAATTTAGAAGATGTCTTTTTAAGATTAACAGAGCAAGATGTAAGCGTAAACGAGATAGTAAAAAAGCTGAGAAAATCTTTTAGCGGCGGAAACTAAGACTAGTTCGATTATGACAGAAAAAGAAATGGGACTTTATAAGCTTGCAAAGTATACTAACCTAGAAATTGTCATGGAGGCACAAGTTCAATCTAGTGGCGCAAACCAAGCTCGTGTTATGGAGAAATATAGGAAAAATAAGGGTTCCATTAAACAGCAAGCGTTTGCAATGAAAATAGTTCTTGCAGTGATGCTTTTAGTATTTGTAGCTGTTTTACCAATTAGTACTTATTTTCAGGTAAGAATCATGCTTAACAATCCATTTGTAATCCCAGATTCTGTATTGATTCCTGGAAGCATCCTATTTGGAGCTTTTAATTTAATGCAATTAATTTACCTCATCATGCTCGGTATGTTCGCTATCGGCGCCATGATGTCTGGAGATACGTTTAGATGGTATGAAACGCTTCCGATATCAAAGAAAAGGTTAAGAAAATTAGGTTTTATGACTGTTTTCCGTAACTTAGATGTAGGCCTTATTACGATGATTCTTGCTTTTCCGATAATAATGTTCGCTGTCTCTCTTAATATATTGCTAGCTTTAGTCGCTCTGATGATTTCAGTTATTAATGTTATGTTTTCTTTTAGCATACTTGTTTTAATAGCGGGAAGGATTAGTCGCGTATTAAAAATTAGCGAAGCAGGTTCTAAGAAAGCTACTCTCATTCGAATTTTCACGATGTTAAGTTATATGGTAGTCATATTTTCTGCTTCATTTTTCGTGCAATGGATAATCACTTCAGTAGGAGCCTTTTTTGATATGACGGCATCTTCAGATATTCCCTTGATAGTTAATATAATTATGAGTTTAATCCCGTATCCTTTTTCGTCTGGTTATTTGATAACTATGTCAATGGAGCCGTCAAGCTTTAGTCCAATTTTATGGGTTTCAGCTTTATTTGGAGTTGGTCTTTTCATATTATTAACATTTTTTACTTATAAAAAGGCTTTGAAAGCTATGAGAACGGTAACTTCATCAGCGTCTCTTGAAGCAAAACAATCATTATCATCAAATGAAACCTATGAAAAACCTATTGAGGTTCTAATCGAGCCCCGAACGCCTATTAAAGCCTATATCCGTAAAGATTTATCTATTGCTACAAGAGATATTCAAACTTTTATGTTTATCATAATGCCATTTGTTTTTCCGTTTATGGTGTTAATCCCGCTATTAATCAGCCCATCAGGGCTTATGGATTCATTTACTGAAGATTTCGTTATGGTTTGGGCTATGGTAACTCTTTATCAACCTATGATTTCAATGATGCTGACTTCGGGATTTTTAAATATGGAAGATTCTGGCTCATCGATTCTCTCGTCCTTACCAATACGTACTCGCAATCAAGCGAAAGCGAAATTATTATTATTAGGTTCAATTCAAACGTTATCATATTTTCTTCCTCTATTGTTATTTATTCCGAATCCAGAATTCCTTAGTTATTTGTTTTCATTTATTTCTTATTATCCCGTTGTGGTAGTTCTGCTATTATCAATGTTTCAAATGAAACTTAGATTTTTTGGCAGAATGAAATATAAATTTGTTGTAGAAGAATTTAATCCAGAAAAAAAGGTAACAAAATGGATCATAATGGGCGTTGTTCAATATCTAATTTACTTTGCTTTCAACTTCATGGGTAGCATTTTTTTGTTATTTTTTGGGCAGAGTATAATGTTTTTAGGAACATTTATTGGTGGAATCCTCGCTTTAGGTGTTTTATTACTTTCTTTCAATAGTATGTTTCCAAAAGTACTGGGAAAGAAACAAACTATAAGTATTAGAGAAATCTTTAGAAAGCACACTTTTCTTGGAACATTAAGTCTCTTAGCTTTAATGTTAGGGTTCTTACTCCTACCCGGGTTTGTTCAACTACCCTTACTATTCTTTCTCGATTCACTCCCTACTATAGCTATATTGTTTATTGATTTCTTTGTTAATTTTGGATTGATGATGTTGCTATGGTTGGTAATTGTTCCAAGATTCTTAGGTCTCCCAAACGGAGAAGAACATTTAAAAGGATACATAAAGACGATTGGAATAAAAAACGACGGAAAACTTATTCGTAATATATTACTCGGAATAGGTTGCTCTGTAATAGCTTTTATATGCAGATTTGTTACGGCGAATATATTTGGAAATTATGTTTTCGACCTAGACACAATTTTTGGGACTCCTGGTTCGAGCGTTTTCTCTTATGGATGGTTCTTGTTTATACTTATGTTAATTCCAGGCATATGGGAGGAAGTCTCCTTCAGAGGTGTAATGATGACACTGAATATGAGAAAGCACTCTCGTACTACTGTGATTATAGCTATATCTCTTCTATTTGGATTGTCCCACTATATTAATTTACGAGGAAGTTCTAATTTATTTGCTACTAATTTACAGGTGATTTGGGCAGCATTGTTTGGTTTTCTACTTGGATATTTGTTTATAAAAACAAAAAGTCTGATACCCTCAATTATATTACATTATCTTGTAAATACTGTAGGACAATTATTTGTACCCGTTTCATTTGATAGCGTGATTAACTTAAGTTTATTTGCAGTATTAGGTCTTGGAATACTTCCCGCAGTTTTCGGGATGATTTTAGTTAAATTAGTTGTAAAAGCAGAAACTAGGTAGATAATGTAAAAATAAATCTATTCCTGTTTGTTGTCTATAAAAGTGCTAGTGATATAAGCAATACATAGTTTTAAAACTTCTTCGAGACTCCCACGTTCAATTTTATCAATTGTATCAGTAGGTTGGTGATAAAATTGAAGCATTTCTTTTAGATTCATTGCTGAAATATTGAGCGCTTTTATTCCTGCTTTTGAAAATGCTGTAGCATCAGTACCACCGGTAATTTGGCCAAATATCTTATCAATCTTCCCCGATCCTCCTAGTGCAGACTCATTCACCTTGATATTTGCGCTTTTTGCAGCTTCTGTTAATTTTCTAACCATAATTTCAGAATGCTTAGTTCTCGTAGAAGGCTCAAAATCTATGATAGAAATATTTTTTTTGCTCTGGATGGCGTCCATATTTACACACTCCGCGTCGTACTTCTTTAATTCGTTAAAATGACCAGAAACATATCTGAAAGCCCCTCTTAGACCGGCTTCTTCGCAACCAAAAGAAATTAATCGGATTTCAGTGTTTTTAGGGACGATGTTTTTATGTGTGCTCAAATATTTACCTATTGCTAATACGATTGCCACAGCACTTAAATTGTCAACAGCACCCGGTACCGTGTTTGCTTTTTCTCCGAAGGATACGAAGAAAAACAAGCCTAAAAACGCAGGGACACCAATAACGAAAAGAGTGATGATATATATGATAAATAATTCGTAAAAAAATAAGTTAACCAGAATTAACAGAACTATTATTAGTGAGGTAACAAGCCATATCAGCATTATACTAATGCCAAGTAAAATCACTATGGGGTAACCTAACTTTAGACGTGTTAATAAATTAAATTCGAGTGCACTGTCGTGATGCCCTGAAAAAATTAAAATCTTTTTAACCTCTTCTTTTGGATATATTCTTCCTACAACATTTTGAGAGGTTTTCGATTTAAATAAAGGATCAATAAACTCGCGATAATTGAAAAATTCGTTCCATAAAATTAAAAACGAAATTAAATTTAATGAGAAAGAAAGAAATGTCATTAGATACCCCCAATAATTTGTAAGGTTAAGTGGTATCAGAAAAAACGCTAAAAAGGATGTAAGAACTAATAATATATCAATTTTAATATATCCTAAAAACGCTCGAGGGTTACACGAGAAAGGTTCTATTGCTACATCATCGCACGTTTTTTCTAATTCTTTTTTGATGATTTCAGCACTTTGAGCCTCTTGCGAGCTACATGGCATTCTGCCTGGCTCACATTCCTTGATTATCCTGTTGATTATTTCGTACATATACTCTGAATTTTCTTTACTGATATTGAGTTCCAAATTAATTACCCCTTTGCGTTCTGAATTTTGAATTTAATTAAGTTTGAGTATTAAGTTATAAATTATATATCAATATTGTCTTATAATCTTATAAAATAATTGATTTAGTGAGTTAAAAGTCATAATTTTTTTATTTTTTGAACTGTCCGTTTTTTTATGTTTTAATGGTGTAGTTAATGAATTTATTTGAAAACGAACAATATGTGTGCAAAGTATGTGGTTTTAATATTATAGGACACTTTCCTGAACGATGTCCTTTCTGCGGTGCTTTAAACATAAATTTCATAACAGCAGAGAATTGTTCCGAAAATTATAAAGTTTTAGAAACGAAAGTAACTGATAATGTTTTACAGCTGAATTCTACACCACCGTTAGGCTTAGAACACGCAGCCTATAGTATAAAAATAGATAATCAAACCATCTGGATAGATTGTCCATCTACTTTTGATAGTTCTTTAGAAAAAATGGATAAAATCATATTTACGCATCACCACTTTCTTGGAGCGTCAAATCTATATCGAAGCTATAATACAGCTTTTGTTTGGATTCACATTGAGGATTCAAAACATATCATGTCTCAAAAACACCCATTTGATAAGAAATTTGACACAGATTTTCAGTTATCAGGAATTAAGGCTTTTTATATCGACGGTCATACCCCCGGATTTACTTTATATACCTATGAGGATATAGTTTTCGTTTGTGATTATGTATCTATATCGGATGGGAAAATGAAATTCAATCCCTATGGTCCACAGGGAAAAACGATTGAAGGGGGAAAAATAATTAATAAATTACTTGAAAATCAACATTACCAAAAAGTGTGTGGTTTCGATTATGTAGTAGGTTTTTCAGAATGGATGAGTCTGTTTGACGACCTTCTTAAATCTTCAACCAACTAATTATATTGACGTTTAAGGATGTTTAATCAGAATTTACATGGTTCTTGGGTTTGAGTTCAAGTGCATTGGTAGGACAGATATCGATGCATAATCCACAACGTGTACATTTATCGTTTGGATCAATGAAATTCAATTTGCGTTTTTCGCCTATAGGAGTAGGAGGAGAAAAAAATAGGTTTTCAGGACACACTTCTACGCAATCTCTACATTTAATACATAAAATATTATCAACAATTATTATTTTCAAAGAAATTCACTATAATTCGTTTATTGCTTATCTATTCACTACTTTAAAATTAAAATTAAGTAAAATTAAGTTCAATTTTATTCCTACTACATATAAATTTTTTCTAAATGTTTAAGTTTTTTAATAAGAATTTTTTTAGTATTTTTAGAAAGAAATTGAATATGTCACATGTAATTAAATTAGAATTTAGTTTAATAACTAATTGATATAGCATTACAAAATGGCTTTATACAGATAATGGAAAGCTCAAGATTAAAACAATTTGATATTTCTTGCCCAAAATGTGGAATTGAGAAAGAAATATCTGTTCCGGATTCATTGTTTCTCCAAAAAAAGTTTGGAACTGTCAAGATTAAAGTACCTCGGGGTGCGGTGTGTAAAGAACACAATTTTATAGTTTTTATCTCTACTAAAGGTCAAGTAATTGGATATGATGTAATAGACGCTTCTGTGTCTCTAGACCAGAAAGAAGAACAGTTTGGAGATTTAATTGATCTGACTTTGGATGAACTTATAGATGCATTCGGATTTAATTGTGTCGCTGGTTTTATACATGCTAAATTATTCGATTACCCGTCTTCTATTATAAGAAGCGAAGAATTTTTCCTTGACATCGGGCAATTAAACGAATTGTTTGATGATCTAATTCCTCCGAAATATCAAACTACAAAAGCCATAAAGGACGAAGAATTTGACTCTTATGTGTTTCCTAATCCTAATTATTATTATTCAACTATTAAAAAAGCACACGCCGACGCATTTTTAATTAATAATCGAAAATTAGTCATTCAAGTACCTTGGCGGGTAGAAATTGATTTTGAGAAGTCAATTTTAAGCAATGCACTAAGTAAAAAGGATAAAAGTGAGCAATTACAATGCTTGGCTCAATATATCAATCAATTTATTAGCGATGTAGAATTTACACAAAACCTTCTGGAAAATGTTAGGAGTATTAGTGAAAAGGAATTAATTAAGAAGCTTAAAGAGAACCTGAAAGTATCTACGATTAATAAAAATAGAATCCTATCGATAAAAGAATTCATAACCAGAAGGATTTCAAAGGAAGTAGCTAGAAGGATTAAAAATTAACAAAATTCACCGCTAAGAGGAAATTTAGAATCTGAAGGTCTGAAATACTATTTTTATGATTTTACCCTAGATTAAGTAAAATACAAAAAAGATAATGAATTAATTATTTCAATAATTAAACAATACTACATATTTATTAATAATTATTAGAAGTGAAGAATATATGGATTGGGGAATGCAAAATCGATTAGCAAGAATAATCAAACCTAAGTCTGGACGATGTGTGATGCTTGCTGTCGATCATGGATACTTTGGTAATATTCCGGGGTCTCTTAAGTGTTTTGGAGATTTGAACCCTTTATTTCAATACGCTGACGCTTTAATGTTAACCAGAGGGATGCTAAGAAGTTGTGTTTCTGCCGACGTCGATGTTCCAATAGTTCTAAGAGTATCAGCAGGAGCTAGTATGCTAAAGGAGCTATCGAACGAAGAAATTAATGTTACGATTGAAGATGCAATAAGGTTAAATGTTTCAGCGATTACGTGCTCAATTTTCGTTGGAGGCGAGTTTGAAAAACAGAGTTTAATGAATTTGTCTAAATTAGTTAATTGGGGGCAAGAATATGGCATCCCAGCATTAGCAGTCACTGCTGTTGGTAGGGAAATGGTAAGAGATTACAGATATTTAGGTATGGCAAGTAGAATGGCTGCCGAGTTAGGAGCTACTTTTGTAAAGACATATTATTGTGATGATTTTGAAAATGTTACGAGCATTTGTCCCGTACCAGTTGTTATTGCTGGTGGGAAAAAATTACCTGAAAAAGATGCCTTACAAATGGCTAAAAACGCCATCAATGCGGGAGCCGTAGGGGTTGACATGGGAAGGAATATTTTTCAATCAGATAAACCTATTGGAATGATTAAAGCAGTGAGAGCTATAGTCCACGAGAACGCCTCTGTAGATGAGGCTTATGGCATTTATCAAGATGGCCCAATAGGGTTATAATTTTTTAGATATTAGGTTTAATTAGACTATATACTTTTTTTTTATTCAATGACGACTTCAAAAATAGATAATTTAGAGATTAGGAAGTTAACAGAAGATATATTACTTGTTCATCAGAAAAAACCCCCGTTTTATTTCTCTTGTAGTGACGGTATTATTATTTTGCCGAAAAAAAGGAGAAATGATAGTTCTATTGTATTAGATTTAAATGTGGAGCCTCTTCTTATAGATAAATTGGACGAGATTTACGGCCCTTTTACGAACTATATATGCTCACATGGACATATGGATCATATAGCACATGTCCATCAGTGGGAGACGCTTGGAGCTAAAATTCACGCTCCTTTTCCGGAGCACAAATATTTATTAGAGCTTAATAATTTTTATAGGGGATTTGGTTTCATTGATGCGATGGATTTTTCGGTTGTTAAGGAATTTGCCGAAAAAAATGGTTATAGAAAATGCCAAAATGTATCTTCTTTCAAACCAGGTCATACCTTTGAATTTGAAGACCTTATAATTGAAACGATTCCGTTATTAAGTCATTCCAAAGCTCATGTAGGCTTTTTGATTCCTGAAGAAAGATTATTTCACATAAGCTGCTTAGGATTTGATAAAAAGAGCCCTGAAAAAGATGGATTTGGTCCTTGGTACGGATTTAAAGAGTGTTCAATTGAACAATATCTAATAGATATTACGCAAGCGGAGTTAATTTTCCTAGAGCGGGCTAATTTCTTAACATCTAGTCACTCTTATGTTGTAAAAAACCACGATAAAGGTCCCTTTATTTACATGAGAGAAAAAATCGCGAAAAATCAAGAACTTGTTGATAAAGCAATCAAGTCTCATACCTTAATAAATAAATCTATTGATACGATAAACTATTTACTTAATCTAGACATTTTCTTTCCAAAAAGGAAAATGGAGGGTTTTTTATCAGAAATTTATAATTTTTGGGAATCTGGAATTATTCGTAAGCATGTCGAACGAAGTGAATATCTTAATTAATGATTCGGTTAGGAGTTACTTATCAGGTTCAATTACAACCTTAAGGGACTCAGCAGCCTCATTAACAATTCTGAATGCTTCTCCTACTTGATCCATAGGAAATCGATGAGTAATTAACTCTGTTACATTAATTTTTTTTGACAATATCCATACATATGATTCTTGGAGATCTTCAGGTGCAGCGCCATATGAAGTTGTAATTGTTATTTCATTCCTCCAATAATCGTTTATAGGAACTTCTAAATTGACACCAGGTCCTGGGACTGCAAAGAATATCACAGTGCCTCCCGGTGCTACACAATTTAAAGCCTGTTTCGCTGCCGATAAAGCCCCAGTGCATACAATAACTATGTCAGCTAATTTATTATCATTAGTTTCTAGAAGTTTCGAAGGAATATCCTCGTTTGCATGAAAAATTTCATCCGCTCCAAAATCTTGGATTTTTCTCAATCTATAATCGTTTATGTCGGTTGCAAAGACTTTTTTTGCCCCTCTAAGTTTTGCCAATTGAGCGTGTAAGATTCCAGATACTCCACTTCCTAATATTAAGACTGCTAACCCTTTTCCTACATTTGCTAATCTTTGTGCTCTACAAACACAACCAAATGGTTCAATAAGTACTCCACCTTCATAGGAAACGGACTTATCTAACACAAAAACGCCCTTTTTTTCAATGTTTACTTTAGGTATTCTAATGTATTCGGCAAAACCTCCAGGATCAAAATTAGTGTTATGGAGGAGATCACATGCTGTGTGATGTCCTTGGTTACAGTAATAGCAATCGAAACATGGTACGTGATGGGAAACGAAAACTCTATCTCCAATTTTATAACCCTTAATACCGTCCCCCACTTCAACTATATCACCGGCGATTTCATGTCCAAGAATTAAATTATCTACCCCAAGTTTCTTCATTTTAGCAAATCTATAATACTCTAAGACATCTGATCCACAAATTCCAGATTTTTTAACCTTCACCAATAATTCTCCCGGACCAATCGTTGGTTTAGGTATTTCATCAATTCTGACATCGTTATTGTTATAATATCGTGCAACCTTCATGATTGAGTTTAATTTTACCTGTGTTTTATTTTAATGTTAATATGTTATGTTTTAATATAATTCTTTATCAAAAATTAATATTTTTTATATTTTAATAACGATATTTTAAATTAGTTATCTATTATTATGTGAATCGATGGTAATTTACATGGAAATGAAAGACATCATTACTTTTTGCCAAAATTGGTTAACATCATGGACAGGAAATAATCCAGAAAAACTCATTTCTTTCTACTCAAAAACGGCATTTTATCAAGATCCTGCATATCCTAAAGGATTAAAGGGATATGATAATATATTTCCCTATTTTAAAAAATTGTTGGCTGCTAATCCAAAATGGATATGGCAAATGATTGAGGCTTATCCTACTGGAAAAGGTTTCATTATAAAGTGGAAAGCGATGATACCAGTTAAATCTGAAGAGATAATAGAATATGGAATGGACATATTAGAACTTGAAGGTGACTTAATTATCCGAAATGAAGTCTACTTTGATCGAACAGAGCTATTATCTTTATTAAAATCAAAAAAATAGTTTTTAAATAATATTTAATTTCAGTAGATTATGGTTGAAGTAAAAAAAGAGTTGTTAGCTCCTTGTGGTTTATGGTGTGGGGTGTGTTCGATATATATTGCCCATAAAAATAACAATTTAAAGTTTAAAGAGAAGTTATTACCAGTTTATAAAGCTTTTGCGAAAAATGTAGACGATATATCTTGCACAGGTTGTCTATCCGAGGGTACTGTTTTTCCAGTTTGTAGATCGTGCCCGGTTAAGAAGTGTTGCAAAGAAAAGAATATTGATGGTTGTTACCAATGCGAAGAATTTCCGTGTAAGTTCATTGATAACTTTCCCATACCTGTTGGAAAAAAAGTCATTCTTCGAGCAATTCCATTTTGGCGCGAACACGGAACGGAGAAGTATGTTGAAGCAGAAATGAATAGATATCACTGCCCAGAATGTGGAAATCAACTATTTCGTGGGGCAAAAAGGTGCAACAAATGCAAAGTGCCTGTTAACGTAGATTAAAAGAGATTTTAAAATAAAAAAAAATTATGACCTGTTTTTTAGATTGCTTCTAACAAGCATTCTAAAAGTTTCTTCATCTAAATTTTCGAACATTTTAAGTTCATCTCCCAAGAATTGGCCCAGTGCGGTTCTTATAGCCTCGCTTCGACTCGGGTATACACCTAAATCATTTAGAGTTTGAATTGCTTCTAGATATTTTTCAGGTAGGTTTATTGTTATAATTTTCATCTTTCTCAACCCTTTGTTTAAAAATCATAGCTTTTAACGTTTAACTATTATTCTTATTTCGTCGGATCACTTATAAATAAAGAGTATTAATGCTTTGATGGTATTAACGGCTTAATTGATGACGAATAAATAATATTATTCCTTTAATATGTGGGAAAAAAATAAGATCAGAATGGTTTATTAACGGATTTAATGTGCAATATCAGCGAAAACGAGGCTTTATATAGCTCTGCATTGCTCATCTCTTTGATCTCATTTAAATAAGTTAAACTATAATCCGCTTCCCGTTTCAAATAGTTTATATCTTTTGTTTTATGCTCGTTATCCAAATACGCATCAATCTGTAATATATTTTCATCTAATTTTTTAGGAAACTGAGGCGTCATATTAAAAGTGAACAGTAGATCTGGTTTTGAAGATTCAAAAGCATCAAAAACAAATAAGATGTTTGGTTGCGCGTAAGAAATAAACGATTCTAAATTGTGAAATAGATCATCAATTTTGATGTTTAGTTTAGAAGCTTCTAAGATGCTACAATCGCTAACTTTTGGGAATATAAATTTCTCCTTTCCGCGAAAGGCACTGTCTATTTCGCTGGAACTTAAAAATTTCTTAAAGGTATCGTCGTTTTTCTCTAAAACAAATTCATCCGTTATTGGATCAGACTTGGTATATAACACTATAGAACTCGATGATAACAAATTGATTTTTTGATAATATATATTGAAATCAGGGTTATATGGCAAATTTACAATACTTTTATCGCCGCCCAAGCCAAGTTGAGCCATAATATTCATTGGACCTTGGCTCGTTAAAGTTAATAGGATAAACGATCTGAAATTTTCAAGTTCGATAAAATTGGTAAAACCATTAAAAAATTCGTTAACGATTTTAATTTTATTATTTAACGCTTCGGACATAGTCGGATCATCTAATATATATAATATTTCTTTAAAGAATTAATTATAATTAAATCTAACCATGATATTTCAAAATAAAACTACGGAAAGATTCTTTAACTTCTTGAGTTATATGATGCTCAATATCGCATGATATCTTTTCTACGAGTTCGTCATCGTTTATTTTTAGGATTTCCTTAAAAAAAGTCCGAAGTAGAGCATGAGTTTCTTCTAGCTGAATAGCATATTTTTTTCCCTTATCTGTAAGTCTAATTGATTTTCTTGGTTCCCAGTTTATCAATTTCTTATTTTTTAGTTTATCTAGCATTCCAGAAACTGAAGCGGGCTCTACATGAAGATTCTCTGCTATCTCTTTATTAGTTACCCAACCGCCCTTTTTTTTCTTTGTAATAGCATAAATTACATCTAAATACCTTTGATAACTCTCTGGTATCTCTGATATTTCAGAAAAAAAATTTTCCTTACCGCTCATCGTTTTCTAAATGGAAATAGTCGTTAATATTTTTACCTTGCCAAGTTTCATAACATTAATCATTCTTAAAAGTTTATTTATTTTTCAGTATAAAGTACTTGAGATATTTATCAATTACTTATCATGCGATGTTTTAACCAAGTTTTGATAAAAATTATAATAATTAAATCTTTAATAAGAAGTAAAATTTTGAAGATGGGAGCTAATGATAAAAAATTTTCCTGGTAAATTAGTATTGGTTGTAGGTAATTCAGGCTCAGGTAAAGATTCAATAATTTCCGGAGTAGTTAAAAGATTTCCATCTAATTTAAAAGAAATTCATCTCACTCAGCGATATATTACAAGACCATCTTCAGAAACCGAAGATAATATCTCAATAACTCCAGAAATATTTAAAGAAATGTCTCATCAGAAGAAATTTGCTCTTGAGTGGCACATTTACGATTTGGATTATGGTGTTCCAATAGACATTGACGATTGGTTAAAAAAAGGACACCCCGTAATTGTAAATGTTAGCCGAACAATTGTGAAAAAAGCCCGATACATTTACCGAAATATTTTAGTTGTTTTTATCAAAGTGCCTTTTGAAATAACTTTTAAGAGAATAAAGGAACGAGCCCGAGAAAGCGGAAAACTTTTACAAGAAAGAATCCAAAGAGCAAAGGATAACCAGACTTTTCCCGACGCAGATTTTATCGTTGATAATTCTGGAGAATTGGAAATTGCTATCGATCAATTCCTAAGTTATTTAATCAGAGTAGTTGAAGCATAGGAAAAAATCCCGAGCTAGAATATTTAAACCTTCATGTTTATTAATAATTAGATCAGAAAAGCCAATCTAATTTCTAAATACCATCGCATGAAAGAGTTCAAGATCAATGAATTCCTCACCGTGAAATTAATAGATGGTACCCATTTTAAGTTATGTTCCATTTTTTTTCTTGAATCTGTGATTTTCAAATGATCACAATTTATTTATAAAACACAGAAGGAGTTAGATTTATGAAAATAAGTATATTAAACGAAGTATTAGGGCCAATTCTGCATGGACCTAGTAGTTCTCATACCGCTGCTTCATATAGTATTGGTCGGTTGACCCATATGTTGTGTGAGAACGAAATAAAGGAAATTAATATTACATTTGATTCAAAGGGTTCTTTTGATAAGACATATAAATCTCAAAATGGAGATGTTGCGTTCTTAGCAGGGATCATTAATTTAGCTGTTGATGATCCTGACTTTCTTAATTCTAAAAATGTAGCCAGTGAAGAAGGAATTAGATATCTCTTCGATTCAAAAGATATTCCTGAAGCAGATCATCCAAACTATATGTTAATTAATATTCCTGCTAAAAAATTAACAATAGTAGCGAAATCCATCGGAGGAGGTATGATTCTGATAGAAAATGTTAATAATTGGAACATTAAAATTAAAGGAAATAATTATAATATCTTAATAGAATTTCATACGAATTCTAAGGAAAAAATACTGAATTTAATTCAATCATTTTCCAATTCTCCAGAAAAAATACATATACAGGATGATGAGAGGTATTCTTTTATTCAACTAAAGAATCCAAATAGGTTTAAAGATGAATTTGTTAATAAATTAAAATCTCTTGATTTTATTTCTAATATCTGGACTACTCACCCTATACTTTTTCCGACTCATGGGACTCCGTTGTTTAAAAATAGCTTTGAGATGTTAAATCTTGCAATTGAAAAAACGTATTCTCTCGGTAAGCTAGGGCTTATGTATGAATCAGATCTATTGAATATGGATGAAAAATCTATTTTAGAAGAAATGGAAAAAAGGATTTTAGTAATGTTTTCTTCAATTGAAAAGGGTTTGGAAAAGAAAAATTCGCGTATGAAATTATTAAAGCATTCGGCAAGTAATATCCAAAAAAAAGAACCTCAGCTTTTCAGTTCTGGAATTAATTTAAGAAGCGCTTATAGGGCTATGGCAGCTATGGATACTGCTTCTTCAGGGGGATTGATTTGTGCGGCCCCTACAGGCGCATCTTGTGGCGTTATTGCTTCTGTTCTTTATACTCTCCATTACGATTTTAATATTAACATGAATAAGATTATTAAATGTGCACTTGCAGCAGGTGTGATTGGTTTAATAAACGGAATGAATTCAACTTTTGCTGCTGAAATAGCGGGATGTCAAGTTGAGATAGGAATGGCTGGAGCAATGGCAGCGGCAGCGGTTATCGAAGTCGCTAATGGAGGTCCTGCTGCAGCCACAGAGGCGGCAGCAATTGCATTGCAAAACACAATGGGATCTGTATGCGATCTTGTTGCGGGATTCTGTGAAATCCCTTGCCATACTAGGAATGCAGTGGCAGCGTCAAATGCATTTATCTGTGCTGATCTTATTATAGGTGGTTATATTAATCCAATAAATCTTGATGATTCAATCCAAGCATCATTTGAAAGTGGTAAGATGTTGCCTCCTCAATTACGTTGTACTTCATTAGGAGGAATCGCGATCACAGAATCAGCAAAAAAATTGGTTCAAGAAGTTAAAACAGATTATAATAAGATTAATAGAGCCAATAAGAAAAATACAAACAGAATTTAAAAAATCAAAAAATGTATAATTAAATTAAAAGTTAAGGACCATCTTAATGATAAAAAAAATTTGTTGAATAGAATAAGATTTTCGAGATTAAAGAGGTAAATTTTTTTTAATAAGAAAAATTAGATTAGTTACTTCTATTTTACTAAGGCCCGGTTCGTATAGACGAGTCTCGAAATTTTTTCGTGATTCGGTAAAATGGTTAGTATTGGGGACTATACTTAAGTATTCTTCAATCTCAATCTTTAAGCTGAAGATTAATGAAATTCTCTAAATTATAAAACTTATTTTTCTCTTAGTTTTTTAATCAAGTGATTTAAATCCTCCTCTTCTTAATTTTATTTTTCCCTTTAAATAGATTGTGTTTATATTGTTTTTAAAGGATGATAAAAATGTGATCGGTAATGAACTTTAACTCACCCAAGTCGGAACCTAATAAAACATTTAAAAAAGTTGATACTAAGAAAGTTGAAAAAACCGAAATCGCTTCAAAACCAGGCCAGAAGCTGAGCGACAAACCAAAGAACAAAATAGAACGCCCCAAGATAGATTTACAAAAAGAACCAAGAAATAAAATTCAACGCGAAAAAATTAGCCTACTAACTCCATCAAAAAATAAGATAGAACGCCCCAAACTCGATCTAAAAACACCATCCAGAAATAAAATACAACATCCAAAATATGACACAAAAGCTCCACCGAGACATAAAATTGAACCCCGAAGGATTAATCTTATGAAAGAACCAAAGTATAAAATACAACATCAAGAATTTAATACTAAAAAGCTTAACACAGATAAAATTCAAGTGAAACCCAGTCATAAAATAAGAAGTGAAGAGATTGGTGATAATTTAATAATTAAATCATTCCCTAAAAATACTAGAAATATTATTAGTGAAAATATCTATAAAACTTTTGAGGAAAGAAAAGCTACTTCAAATTCTAAAATAGTAGATACACTAATTAAAGATTTAGGTGATATTAAATCACAACCGAAGTGGATAAATAGATTACCAAAAGATGAATTGAAAGAATTGAGGAATTATATTGTTAATAATAAGATAGATAGTCGATTTGAAGGTAGCTTGTCAAATTATTTTGCTGATCTTACTGATTTAGTAGAAGACATAAAAATTTTAAATAATAGAAATCAAGCCGTTAACTTTTCAGAACTCAGTCGTAATTTAATCAAGCAAAATAGAGGATTGAATTTAACAAAAAGAGGTTTAGAAGAAGCTATTTCTGGAATTTATAACCATTTTAAGAATGTTTTTGATGATTTCAAACTTGAACGTGTAAAAAAAAAGTCTATATTAGGGACGGAATCAGAAAAGGAGTCAATACGATGCTTAAGGAAAGAATATAAATTATTAATTGAAATGAATGATGGTAGTTATGGGGGAAAATGTTCAAATCCTAGTTGCAACACTGATTTTAAGCGATTACCTGCTTTTGATTTCCATCATGAAGAAAAAAAAATAAAAACTACTACTTGGAATGAGATCATGCATAAAAAATATGATGAAATAAAAAATACTTTAGAATCTCAAAAAGTAAAACCTATTTGTAAAAATTGTCACTTACCTGAAAATGCTAAAATTTTCAATGATTTTAAAGAGACTATCTTGAAGAAAGATTTATTTACCTATTCAAGTCACGATATTGATAAATTTTTAAATTTAAAAGTAAATAAGTTTGTTAAAGAAAATAATACAAATTATACGGCTGCTTCGCTAAAAATTGAGGTAAAGAGATGGATTAAAAAAAGAGCCGTAATTGAACAAGTTTTTAATGGAATGTGTATCTCATGTGCAGAAAAACGACTTCCATCTTTACAAATGCACCATACTAATCAAGATCTTAAAGTTCATAGATGGGGTGATATTTCTCGTAAATGGAATATTAAAGAATTAATCAATGATTTTGTAATTGAAGAAGAATGCGTTTGCTTATGTGGAAATTGTCACGCTATGTTAAATACAATAAACTTTGAAAAAAATGTTGGAAAAGTGCTTGGAGAAAAATATGTTCTAGAAGTTAAAGCAGATTATAATAAGATTAAAGGGGCAATCATGAAAAATTCAAGCAGAATTAAAAAAATCAAAAAAAGTATAATTAAATTAAATGTTAAGGACCATCTTAATGAAGAATAGCATTATTTGTTTTTTTCGAACATTCATAAAATTTTTTTAGTGGGTAGTATTATATCATATATACTTCTATGGCCCGGTTCGTATAGTGGTTAGTGGTAAGATTTTAATCTATCCAACTAATATTGGGTACAAACTTAGTATTTCTTACTAAATTCTCCTATGTGAATCCCTAGAAGTGTAAGAATATTCTTATGGCTGGGGAAAGGCGAGTTCAATTCTCGCATCGGGCCCTCTTATATTTCATAAGTTCAATTTGTATGCCTTAGGGCGCCTTATTTTACAATATAAACAATAAATTAATATCTTTTAGTGAATTTTACTCTGCAATTAAAAATAGATTATAGGCTTAGACTATGGTTGATTTAGATCCAGAGAAACTTAGAAACATACCAGGATGGGAAAATGCTCCAATTCATATATGTATGGGTGCTGATTGTCGAGGTCTAACTTTTTGTTGTAAACCAGGGTATTCTCTTACTTTTGGTTTTAAATGTAGTCGGGATGAAGCTTTAAACGATTTAGAACTAAGTCCAGAAGATTTTATTAAAATTAAAGAAGATTTTTCGAGAGCAAACGATTGGGACTCCGATCTCGTATGTTTTGGATCAATTTCGTATTGTTGCATGAGGAAAGGAGGATGTTCAAGGAGAGATCCTGCGCTACAAATGAGATACCCAGATAAAACCAGAGAAGAATTTATGAAAATATATTACGAAAAAAAGAAAGAGTTAGCTCAGATAATCTTAGAATTCGTAAACAACAACGGAAATAAAGAAAAAGTTGAGCCGTATTTAGATTTATTCTAATATTATATTTCAAAAAACAGAAATACTCTTCTGCTTTAATTAATTTTAAGAGGGATTTAACTTGAAAATGATTGTATCAATTACTCACGAACACGATCTCGATGGAATTGGCTCACAAGCAATAATTAAACGTCATCTTGATCTTTCGTCAGTAGTCCTAAAAAAGAAAGTAATCTATGAGTTTGCTACTTATGTCGATTTCGTTGAAAAAATTCGAGTAATTTTGGATACAGATAAAATTCCTTCAAAGTTAATAATCTCTGATATAGGTTTTAATGACTCTTTTGAAGAATTATTTGCATATTTTGAGACTGCAATAACGCGAGGATGCAAAATATTGTGGTTCGATCATCACATCGTCGATGATTTGATAAAAGAAAGATTGAGAAACTTAATTGATACATATGTAAATGACCCCGAAAGATGTGCGGCGGAAATAGTTAAAGATTTTTATTTACCGGGTGATGACATTTCGAATAACATCGCTAAATTTGCCAGAGATACAGATTTCAGAACTGAATTATTCGAGGTAGCTTCAGATTTGCAATCAATTATAAGTTTTAATAGAGGAGCTCATAACGATCACAATAAACACAGAATAGTCAAATTATTATCCAAGGGTGATTTTGAAAATGAATGGTTTAGTTCCCAATTAGAATCCTTAAAACAATGGCTCGAAGAGGAGTCAGTGTTTGCCTTAGAACACGCAATAACTATTTCTCTAGAATCATTTGGAGATGTCGTTATCTCTTGGGCTAAGTTAGGGGGGGGTAAAATTACGAAGGTAGTAAGGCAGAAATTTCCTCGTGCGAAAGCCTTTATCGGTATCGACTCAAGGCATAACGAGATTATAATTCACAGCAATTTCCTTAATTGTCGAGAGTTTGCTAAGGCATTTGAAGGAGGAGGTCATAAAGAAAGAGCAGGTTTTAAATACTCGCATATTTTCGATAATCCTAATGTACTATCTCAATCTTTTATTAGAGACATAAAAAAGAGAATTAGTAAATTTAGCTAGTAAATGTTAAACGTAATATTTAGAGCTAGTTTAAAGTAATATGATACGATATACAAAAGTGCGTGAAATTGGCGTTTCACGAACAAATATTTTTATTTTTTATTTTAAAGTAATTGAAAATGGAAAAAACCACTAAAGATCAGAGCTATACTTTTTTGCGAGATCCTGGGCCCAATTTTTTCCTCCCATAATGTCATCTACTGATTTTGTGAAATTAGTTTCTAAAACATCAAAAATATTATCCCAAAGTAATGATTTCGCCTTCTTACCACTCTTTTCATATTCGATTTTAAGTACTTTTCCTTCAGAGGTGTCTTCAATAATCTGAAATCTTCCTTTAAATTGCTTACCTGAAGTAATTTCAAATATGTTAGATGCTATATCTTCAACAGTTGATTGTTTTCCAATAAATTTGAATAACATTTTCCCTCTTAAAGCATTAAGATATGTCTCAACTGATTGTTTTGTAGTATCTTTGATAAAATCAAGCCCCCAATCTGGATGGCATTTTATAGTTTTTGGCATAATATTATTTAAACCCATATGCTTTTAAAGATTTTCACATAATTGAGTATTTTATGATTTATTTTGGTCCTGGTTTTGAGAGTCTTTTTCTAAATTCTTGAATCATACCTTCCCATATAACCCTAGCCGTTTCACTATGCTCTTCCCATTCAATTAGAATTTCTTTATTTTTATCTTTCTCTATAATTTGAAATGTTGCTTTATAAGAGGAACCAGATGATATACTCAATAAATTCGGCTCTAATTCATCACAAATGGTTTCAATTCTTTGCCAATTGAAATGATCTCTAAATCCATTAAAGAAGTTTTCGACAAAAATTTTGATATAATTCTTTATATAAATAGTCTTCCATCTTTTAGGGTGGCAAATTATAACATCTTTTATTTTTCTAATTTCTTGGTATGATTCTGTTTCACTTTCCATACCCTGTTTTACCGATTCTTGCTCACTATTCTTTCTGATGTATTTTAAAATTATATCTTTAGATTTTACATCTCCTATCTGTTCGGCTATTCTAAGTGCCTCATTGAATAGTTTTATGGCTTCTTGATAGTTTCCCTGAGATTGCCTTATTGTACCGATATTATGAAGACATAATAAATTCAAACTCTTATCTCCCAATTGTTCAGATATCTTTAGTGCTTCTTCATGTCGTTTCAAGGCTTCTGAATAATTTCTTTGATTAGCATAAACTAGTCCACTATTGTTTAATATACTACTTTTAAAGCGTATATTACCTAATTGATCAGCAATCTTTAGCGCTTCTTCGTAATATTTCAAAGACTCAGAAAAACGCTCCTGTATTCGGTATATTGATCCAACATTATTAAGGTTTATTGCAGTTCCATTTAGGTTCCCATATTGTCTATGAATCTTAGCTGCTTCCTTATAAAGATTTATAGCTCCGGGGTAATCGTTTTTACTTACATAAACATCACCCATATTATTATAAATACTAGATATTAGTTTTAAACCTACGTCCCCTCCTAAATCTACAGCAATCTTTTTTGCCTCTTCAAATTTTTTTAAAGCATCTGTATATTTTCTTTGTTTATTAAAAATTTGTCCAGTATTATTGAGGATGATTGCTTTCCACATAGTATCTCCTGTATCATCAGCAACTTGCTTAAGCTTTTTGAGACACCTCAATGCATTATCATACATATCTTTATCGATATAAATTTTATAGGGTATCTGATATTTTATTATGTCATTTACTTCCGGATAGATGCTATTAAGATAATCTTTAGGTTGTAAGGAAAAATTTTCTGAACTTAAGTCCGGTTTAGAATCTATTAATCCTTCTGCCATTTTCTTTGTATTTACATTTAAAAGGTATACATGATCCGCATTTTTCATTTGCCAAATTTCAAAAAGTATCTGAACAACTTTTCTTAAATTCAGGTCCAAATTGTTTAATGATTGAGGTGTGTGGTCATCAATCTCAAATATTTGCTCTTTTCCTATTTCAATGTCGTGCGAATAATTTATCCAAATCACATTTTGTATTTGTTTTAAAATTTTTAAGGTAGGTACAATATCAAAATCGTCGCTTCCAGAATAACCTATAATAGCTAATGACCGTTCTTTTGTGATGTTCTCAAATAAAGGTTGTTTAAATGATTCTAGCTGAAATACATTTTCTCCTTCTTTGTTTGACCCGAATGCTTGAATTGTAGCAATTAACGAATCTTTTGTGTCTTTTTGTGTAATTATATTCTTAGGCGAGCCATGTACTTTATAAACAGTTTTTTTTCCTTGATTTAATTGTTCATATGGGTCAGCAAATACTTCAAAATCCTCTTTGGTTATTACTGGAATAATTTCCTCAATAGGAACTCCTGATTGATTTAATGCATATTCAATCAAATGATCAAAATTAGTAGTCATCACAAAATGCCCTTTTTTTATCATTTCAGCTAAGAAAAAATGCTGGATATTTGGTTTATCGCATATACCGTAGTAATCAATAAGCACAAGTTTTTCATCTAATGAGTCTCGAAAAATCTCAACTAGGGTTTCAAATCGCACTTCTCCCAATTTTATTAGCTCTAAAATACCTTCACTCTCTGATTTATCACATGCATGGTCAATAATGGCTTCCATCATCGCATAACCTGCGGGAAGGCAAGAGGGGCTATTAATAGAACATCCAGCACCTACTAGAAAAGTGAACTTCCCATTAGTATTAAAAATATCAGTTATCTTAAGATTTGTTAGCTCCATACTAATTCTCAATATATGATATTTTTGACTAATTTTATATTTCCCGCATTTACCGGATCACATTTTTAGAATAACTGAAAAATTAGGATATAGCAAGATACATATATTAGCAATCTATCCATGATAACCTTTTCAGGATCTATTTGTTAGATGCTATGTTAGAAGGAATATTTGATATTCAGATTTTTTAGTCTATATCAATAGATTTTCCTTTATCTTTAATCTTTTTCAACCTAACTTCTAGAATCCCATTAGTGTAGCGCGCTTTTGCGTAATCTTGATTAATTGCCGCTGGTAAATCGATTTCTTTAAAATAGACTAGAATGACACGACTCACAGAAAAAGCAATTTTAAAGCTAGTGCGTTAATTAACATAAAATCAAAAGGATGAGAATGATATTATGTAAGAGGATTTATTTCATATATCAACTACATTATAGTTTTTGTTTTTATTGTAAAAAACATTAATTGAATTGAAGAGCTCTTCGTGTTTCACGAAGACAAAATATAATTAAGCTACCCCAAAATTTGATCAACAATTAAACATGATGATAGAAACTTTCCTTCTAAAGGATATTCTCATTA
Organism: Promethearchaeia archaeon; assembly: GCA_029856125.1. Taxonomy (GTDB): domain Archaea; phylum Asgardarchaeota; class Lokiarchaeia; order Sigyniarchaeales; family SOKP01; genus SOKP01. The sequence continues at coordinate 51,942 of JAHQWJ010000141.1, forward strand.
AAAAAACAACAAACAATAAAAAAGAAATAAAAAAAATCATTACTCGATAAGTTAGAAAATAAGTTTTTGGTTGTAACCAAAACTTAGAAAAAATAAAATTAATTATCTTCTATGCTTTTTATAACAATCTCGACAATAAACAGGTCTGCCTTCCTTAGGCTCAAATGGAACTTCGCACTCGTTTCCGCAGTCGGCACATGTAGCTTTGTGCATCGTTCTATCGCCATAATTTCTATTAGACATTTACTTTCACCAAATTTTAATCTTATACTTGAAACTATAAATATCTCTGTTCAAGCATGTAATGTATATTTTTAAAATTGATAAACCTTGGTATTATGAAAAATGCACTTCAAAATTCCGTCAGTAAATATCTTGGTTATTCTTAGTATAAGAGGGTTAAATTGAGGTATTTTAAGAGAAAAAAGTGAATCGGTTAAAATTATAGGGAGATTGGGCTTTTTTCCTATGTGTTATATTATGTTTATTATACTTTCCTAGGTATAAATTTCTACTTATTTTTGCGAATATTCTAAATAAATTCTTGAAATGCTCACAGAAAAAGCAATTTTAAAGAATTGAAGAGCTCACCCATGTTTTTTTGTTCTCGTTTACATAATTGTCTTTCCTTTGGTGCTTGCCAATTTATTACATATTTTCTCCAATCAGAATCATTTAAAATTTTGGAATGAATTCCAAAAAATATAAGAATTTCTTTATCATTTACATGACCATTTTCGTTTTCGACAATCAAGTGAGGGATTTCATGCAAATATGACCTTCCAGCAATCATATAAGAAAGTAGAGAATGGTGTCCGTCAAATAAGACCCATTCCGAATACTTTGTCTTTACAAATTTAATATTTGGTAATCCACATGAAGACAGGATTTCTTTTCCAGATTTTATTTGTTTAACCATAGTTCTTATCTGGTCTTTGCTTTTAATGCCATTAATATTATGCAGGTTTATAATTTCTCTCAATAACACTAGTTTTTTAACTTCTACAATCGTCTTTTTTATTTTTGAACCGATTTCATTTTTAAACTGATCTACAGTATCATAAATTGAATTGCTTTTATTTTTTAAATGAACTTTTAAGGATGAAATGCGAGTTAAATTTCCATCTTTAGACTTAACCGGATATATTAGTTTTACGAATCTATAATTCATCTGTATTAAAAATATTTAGATTAGTTTATAAAGCTTTTATGAGTGTTTTAATTAAAAATTACGTCTTTCATTAATATTTGGTAAAAAGTTAATTTTATGATTCGATATAATTAGCTATTCTTTAATATATTATTAAGAAACACCCTCTCCGTAATAATCAAGAATTTTATTTTCTATCCATGATTTAATAAGAGAATTTTTATAGGAAAGAGATTGTTAACCTAATCATGGTAATAGTACGAAGAGAAGGAGTCCTCCTAGAACCAACTGAGAACGAGTTTGAAAATCAAGCTGTCTTAAATCCTACGGTGATTCAACAAGGAGATACATTACATTTATTCTATCGCGCTGTTAAAGAAGGAAATTATTCAAGTATTGGTTATTGTAAATTGGAAGGACCTTTGAATATTGTAGAAAGGAAAAATAGTCCTATTTTGTTTCCTGAATATGATTATGAAATACATGGTACAGAAGATCCTAGAATTGTATTTCTTGAAGGTATCTACTATATGTTTTACACGGCCTATGATGGAAGAAATGCGTTAATAGCATACGCAACTAGTAAAGACCTAAAAACATGGGAAAAGCATGGAATAATTTCGGCTCAAATGAAATACGATGAAGCAGGGGATTTTTTCCGCTTATCAAAACTTAAAGAAAAGTATCATTTCTTTGTTTCATATTATAAGGATGTGGTTAGTGAAGATGTACTCTTATGGGAAAAAGATTCATTCATTTTACCAAAAAAATATAATAATAAGTTTGCACTGTTCCATAGAGTATTACCAGATATTCAAATTGTTTGTTTCGATGATTTTAAAGATTTAACAACCGATTTCTGGAAGGATCATCTAAAAACATTAGGTGATCATGTTGTAATAGAGCCAAAATTTGGATATGAATCAAGAAATATCGGTGCCGGAGCACCATTAATAGAAACTGAAAGAGGTTGGCTCATGTTATATCATTCTGTAGAGGATTCTAATAAAGGTAAGGTGTATCACGCAAGTGTCGCCCTCCTTGATAAACAAAATCCGTTTAAGGTAATAGGACGACTTAAAGAACCTCTTTTTTCGCCAACCGAAGATTATGAAAAAGTTGGAGATGTAAATAATGTTGTTTTCCCTACAGGTACTGCAATATTTGGAGAAAGGCTTTATATTTATTATGGTGCCGCCGATAAAAGAATAGCCGTAGTATCGGTAAATCTGCATAAACTTATTCACGAACTCTTGGGGTCTGATTTAGAGGTTGGAATTGGTTTTTTAGCAGGGCAGATCTTTAATCTTACAATTAAAGAAGAAAAAAGCGTAACCCAACTTATGAATTTAATGGACCAAAAAGAGTATCTTATATTGATGGCAATTGGCTGGTTAACAAGGGAAGACAAGGTTCTGTGTAGAATTGATTCAGATGAATTAATCGTTAGATCTATAAGGTAACTATTAATAAAAAAATCATTTCAATTATCGAAGATCTTAAATTTTTTAATGTTTTTGTCTTTTTTTAAAATTAATTTATCGAATTTTATATTGTGGAACTAATTTTCGGGGGTTTTAAAGATCAGACATTTAATGTCATTATAATCAAAAAAACTGAACCTTATCCAGTAAAATTAGGGATAAATAACATCTAAAAATTTAAAAGTGGGAAGATTATAATATAATTACTTTATTTCTAATGAAAAAAAGCAAATCCTATTTTTTTTGCTAAATATATTCATTTTTAAAGAGAGTTTTAGAATGGAACCTAATTGGATCCTTTATGTGGCCACATTTCCTCCGAGAGAGTGCGGCATTGCTACATTTACAAAGGATTTAATAATAGCAATGGATAAAAAATTTTCTCCGAAAATAAAATCTAAAATACTCGTCATGAATAATAGTGGCACAAATATTTACAAAAATAATGAAGATGTTTTATTTGACATTGCCGAGACTGACATCTCAGCATATAAAAAAGCTGCTGAAAGAGTAAATGAAATAGATGCTATAAAGCTTATAAATATACAACATGAATTTGGGATTTTTGGGGGAGAATACGGAAATTATTTAATAAAATTTCTAGATATTGTGAAAAAACCAATCATCATATCCTTCCATACAGTCATCCCAAATCCAGAGGATAAATTAAAGAAAATCGTAAGACAACTAGCTAAAAAATCTTTCTGTTTAGTCGTAATGACTAAAAGTGGGATTGATATTTTAAGAAAAGATTATAACATTAAAACAAAGATATTTGTTATACCTCATGGAACGCCAACCGCATCATTTGATGGGAGTATGAAAGAAAAATCAGCGATAGGTATTAGTGATAAAATTGTATTATCGTCGTTTGGCCTTATTAATCCCGGGAAAGGCTATGAATATGTAATTGAGTCGTTAAGTGAGGTTGTTAAAAAATATCCTACTATTTTATATTTAATAATTGGCGAAACACATCCCGTAGTAAGGAAAAACGAAGGAGAAAAGTATAGAACTTTTCTCGAGGGAAAAGTGAAAGAGTATTGCCTTGAAAACCATGTAAAATTCTATAATAGGTACATGAAGCTAGAAGAAATAGTAAAATTTCTACTAGCAACAGATATCTATATTTCTTCATCTCTGGATCCTAATCAGATTGTTAGTGGCACTTTAGCATACGCAGTAGCCTGCGGTAGAGCGATTATCTCTACTCCCTTCCTTTATGCTAAAGATATTATTGCGCCTGAAAGAGGTCTTTTAGTAAAGTTCAGAGATCCTAATTCATATACTAATGCTCTAATAAAAATATTATCAAATCCCCTCTTAAAAGAAGAAATGGAAAGAAATAATTATTCATTTTCCAGGTGCATGATCTGGCCAAATGTAGCAATATCGACTTATAACATTTTCAAGCGAGTTATTCCTGATTTTGAAAAATGTGAAATGTCATATCCAGAAATCAAGTTTGATCATATCAAGAATCTTACGGATGATTTTGGTATAATCCAATTTGCAAATTATGCAAAACCAGATAAATCATCTGGATATACTCTAGATGACAATGCTCGAGCATTGTTAGTTAGTACGCTATATTATAAGTTATTTAAAGATAATACAATATTGAAATTGATGAGAATTTATCTGAATTTCATTAAGTATGTCCAAACAAATGAAAACAAGTTGTACAATTTTGTTAATTACAATAAGGTTATAAATCTTGAAGATTGGAGTGAGGACGCCCATGGAAGAGCAATGATGGCTCTTGGTCATTTAATTGCTACAACAAATATTCCAATGGAATTAAGAGTAGAAGCAGAACTGATTTTTGAAAATGCAAAAAAAGCTGTAGACAAGATTAGATCTCCAAGAGCAATTTCTTTTATTTTGATAGGACTCTATTTCTATAACGTAATAAAAAATTCTGAAGTCATTATAATTAAAAAATTAGCCGATTATCTAGCCCAGCTCTATAAGGATTGTAATAGTGAGAAATGGAACTGGTTCGAAAATTATCTTACTTATTCAAATAGTAAATTGCCTGAGGCTCTTTTTTTTTGCTATAAAACAACTAAAAATAACAAATATTTAATAATTGCCAAAGAATCTTTAGACTTTCTTATTTCTATTTTGTTTAAAGACGGAAAATTTGCTCCTATTGGTCAGAACGGATGGTATCATAAAAATGGCCATAATGCTAGTCATGACCAACAGCCAGTTGATGCTGCTTCAATGGTACAAACATTGATCGTTGCATATGATACCACTAAAGAGAATAGGTATATGAAACTTGCAATCGAAGCATTTAATTGGTTCCTTGGAAAAAATTCTCTGAATCAAGAAGTTTATAACAATTTAACGGGTGGTTGCCACGATGGTATTGGAGAGTATTCTCTAAACATGAATCAAGGGGCTGAATCATCAATTTCTTATTTGCTTGCTAGACTTTCACTTCAAAAATCAAAAGCTTCTATTGCTTTTTAGTATTTATGAACAATAACCGTTTCACGATCTACTTGTTATCATCTAGGAAGAAAGAAGAAAATTTGAAATACAGATTTTACTCAATATCAATAGATTTGCCTTTATCTTTAATCTTCTTCAACCGAACTTCTAGAATCCCATTTGTATACCGCGCTTTTGCGTAATCCTGGTTAATTTCCGCTGGTAAATCGATTTCTTTAAAATAACTTCTCCCAAAAACAATTTTTTGCGTAGAAATCGTAATAGATCTACCAGTAGCATTCAGTTCGATGTCTTCTTTGTTAACACCTGGCATTTCAGCAATGACAATAATGTGATCCTCTTCTTCGTTAACTTCTACTAACGGTTCCCTAGTCTTCCTTACTTTCGTTTCACCAGATATTGGTTCTTTTTCTATGTTCCCAAATGAACCCATGCTTGGTTTTCCATCAGGTCCAATTCCAAAATTGAATCCGTATACAAAAGGCCCTTTTTTACCAAACTTAGACTGATTTTTCATGAATTCTTTAGTAAAATCTTCTGGTGAAAGTCCCTGTAGATCTTTAGGGAGAGATTTAGAAATTTGGGCGAAAATTTCTTTAAACATCTTCTGAAACTCTTTTGAATTGAATAGCTTAGCAGGATCTAGATTTTTAAATAGTTTAGGATCGCCAAAACCTTTGAATGCATCGAAGAAATTTATAGGTTCATCTTCATTATCTTTCTCGTCTTCATCATCATACTCGTCTTTTCCCGACATTTTATCACTTCCTTGTAAAATATACCTAGATATTAATTACAATTAAATTTTTAAATATAAATTTAAATATGTATACTAAAGCTAAATATATAATAGCTTTTATTCTAGAAAAAATTGTTTAGTTTAATAAACTTATTCCAATTAAAAAGTTTGTAATCTAAAATCAAAACAAATTAAAAACAATACAGTAGAGGGAACTTATATGTATTCAGAGCTTTCTGACGATGATAAGGAAATGTATCTTGATGTTTTGCGTGAAGCACCAATCTTACCTTTTTCCAATTTTGTGAGTAGGGGGGATATACCAGATAAAATCGATATTTCACGCCCAAGAAGCTATATTGATAGAGAAGTTTATATGTTGGTCCGTCAAACTCATAAAGATCGATCATCTCGATTAATTCCCATTTTAGGGTCCGCTGGAACTGGAAAAACTCATGCTTATCATTCATTTAAAGATAAAGAGCGAGAAAATAGAAAAAAATTAGAACTCAGTACAGAAGCAGAAGATATGGAAGTATCTCAACTTGAACCTGCTGATTGGACTATTATCTACGTTCCCAGCCCACCTGCTTCTATTAGAGTTTTGTTACACGTCTATACATGCATTATCGAAGATGTAGGGCCAGAAATCCTTGATATAGTCTCAGAAAAATTAGTAAGAGAAAAATGGGGAGGAAAAAAAAGCGGTCTATTTCAAAAACCTAAGATAGAAGAAGTTATTCAAAAGGGTATTAGAGAATTCCCAGGCGTTTTCGCAGATTGCGTGAAAGCGTTAGTTACTTATCAGTTAGATAAAAACAAGAAAGCGTTAGCAGAAAGATGGTTGCTTGGAGAAGATTTAGATCCAGAAGAACTAAGCGAACTTGGGATAAATTCTGTTGTTGAAGAGGACGATGTCTGCCTTGCTATGATTAAAATAATTACTGAAAATTTAGATAGAGTCCTAATCCTGTATTTTGACGAACTGGAATCCCCGTATCGTATGCACGGAGAGGCTGCTGAAAGAAAATTCCTTGAAATACTTAAAAGGTTATATAACGAAGTTAAAGGATTAGTTATCATAACAGCTGTCTTAAAAGAAATTTGGCCGAGAATATTAGAAATCGCAGACGCTCCTTTACGATCTCGAATGGAACCGGAACAAGAATTGAAGCCATTCAGTTTAAACGACTTGAAAATCTTTTTTAGTAAGTCTATGGAAGCTTTTTGGGAAGATAATAATTTAAATCCTCCATTATACCCATTATTTCCGTTAAACGAAAAATTAATCGAGATGATTTATGAAAAAACTCAAGGAAATCCAAGGAACTCTATAAAACTTTGTAGACGGTTTATTGATAAAGTTGTTACGGAGGAAATGAGCGTAGAAGAGTTGTTAGAAGCAGGTGCGGATATTGTAGCAACTGCTAAACCACAAACGGGAGAAGCTGAAGAAGAAATCATAGACTTTTCAAAGCCAAGAGAAGTTATAAAGAAAACTATAGAAGAAATTTTAGCAGAAGAAGAATACATAATAGATGTAAACCCTTCATCGGTTGCTGGAGCGTCCCTAAAGAGTATCATAAAAGTTGGGGAATCAAAAGAGAAGAAATTCAAAACCCAAATGGAGTATAAATTTATGATTGGAAAACGGAGTCAAACTTTAGCCGCTTCAATCGAATTTGAGAAGAAGAAATGGGGGATGGAGATTCCTTCTATAAAAACATTCGATAGAAGTGCTGGTGTCGCTGGTTATTATGCTGCGAAAAGATTGAAGGACGCTATTGACGAAAAAGCTATAGATTCTGCAATTTTAATAGTTCCTGTTGGGAGTAGCGGTGCTAAATTTGAGTCGATTCTACAGAACAATTCTAACATTCACAAAGTGGAGTTGACGAATGAAACTGGTGAATCTCTTATTGCTAATGCGTTGACTTATCCATCCAAAGAGGGTTGGGAGATAGCTAGAATTATTTTTACAGATATTGGTGAATATATTCCACCTGAGCCCGAAGAACCATTAGAGGAAACCGAATAACCAATAATTTGATGAACATCAAATTAATTAGAAAATTTTTTATAAATTAGCTAATTTCTCGCTTATTTTTGTATCTAAGCTAAACAACTCTTTTGCTAATTCATCTGCTCTTTTAAAGTGGTTTAATAGTTGAGTTAGTTTGGATGTTAATTCATGCTGCTCAAAAGAATTAGATATATTTATTACCGATTCTATTGGTCTAATTATCTCATGATACAAATGAAGTTTGTTGTTTTTTAACTCTTCAGTAGTTGACTCCACACTTTTCATTAACGATTCACGCTCTTTAACTAATTCCGGAAGTTTTCCGACCTGTTCGGCTTTATTTGTTAAAAACGAGACGATGTCGCTTTCTTGGATAATATCTGCTAACTCTGCCGCTTTAAGAAAGTTCTTTTTAGCTCTCTTGTAGAACTTGTTTTTTAGAAACTGCTCAGCCAGTTTAAGTTCTTCAGATAGTTTTTCTGGGATTTCTTCCCCTAAATTAATCAATTCTCTAGCCTCTTGTAAATTTCCATCATCTAGCATTTTTTTTGTCTTATTGTTGATTGTTTCTTTGATCAAAGTAGGCTCTTTTAATTTTTCCATTAAAGTAAAGATGGAGTCAAATTCTTTTCGTAAAATTGATTCAAGCTTTACTGTATCCTTTGAAAAACCTTTAACAACCTTTTCGGCAATATTTTCTAGTATACTCTTGGACGAAACTAAATCCTCATCTTGCTTAAGCACGAAACCTAAGAACAGGTTATCTCTTTCTAAGGAAGAAGCGTTAATTTTCCACGAGTAATACCTTATATCTTCTTTCCAATAAATCGTATTTGAAAACTCTTTTTGAATGTGTTTTTCTTCAAATTCCTTTAAAGTATCATTAGAGACTTTATTTTCTTGATCAAGATAATATTCTGCTAGTACATTTGGTCCAAACGATTCGTCAATCTCGTAAAGATATATTCCAACTGGCATAATACTCATTCTTTGAAATTGTTTATAGAATAAAATTATTATTAATTACTAGGTAATAAGTTTTTAATTTTATATTTTTATTTGATCCAACTAATTCATGTATTATTGAAGAAGTGTTATTAGATAATAGAAAAGAAGTGTGAAAAATGGAAATTGTGGATACTTATTGTGAAGCTTTTGAAGGATTAGTAGTTCAATTAATGGTCACTGCTCAAGACGCAGAATTTTTAAATAGAGCCACAAACGCATTTACTGCGCTTCCCTCAACAGTTTTTGGAGATGCTGAGGGAGGTATTGTTCGTTGGCTTTCTGAAAAAGAAACTATCGACGGAAGGTTGGGAGCAATCGTTCAATTATGGGTAACTGGAACCGGTAAGAAGGCTACTGCTAAGTTTTACGAACAACTCGGCCGTAGAATGAGACAGGGTATTCTTGTTGTTCCAACAACTGCAGTTTTTGATTATTATCCACGAACAACTGAGTTTAAATTTAATATGATGAATAATGTAGGTCATTGTGGGGACGGATACGAATGGATCGTTGAAAAACTTAATCGAAAACTAATTAACATCCCAATTATGATGGGATACGATTTTTTAATTGAAGAAGACATCTCTTACGCTAAAGGCGTTATGGGAGGGAATTTATGGTTGTTTTGCAACTCTGTTGAATCAGGGATTAAGGTTGGAAGGGAGGGTGTTAAAATACTGGCTGAACTCGATGATGTGTGTACTACTTTTGATGTATGTTCTGCAGGTTCAAAACCGGTTCCCCCTGATGCTAAATATCCTGAAATAGGTCCGTCAACGAACCACCCATTTTGTCCTACACTTATAGGTAAGGTATCTCCAAACGAATTCGAGGTTCCAGAAGGAGTAAACTCGATACCTGAACTTGTATTTAACGGCCTTCAACTTAATGATGTAAAATTAGCAATGCGAAAAACTATAGAAGGTATTTCTGATATGGATGGATTGCTTAAGATTTCCGCAGGGAATTATGGGGGTAAGTTAGGAAAGTTTAAGATATATTTACGAGAGTTAGGATAAAAAAAGGACTTTTTTAATAAATTATCATTTATAATTGAGAGTTTTGTCTTTTACCGGTAATATCATTTGTCCATTTTTCAGTTGAGAAAATTTCGGATATTTTTCATCAAAAATAATTTCAATCTCCTTAAGAGGTAAATCCGCATGAACTCCACGATCTTTGACATATTCTCCGAATTTATTACCTTCTTCATCAAAAGCAGGAAATGTAGCATCATTTTCGCCGTCAAATTCGACCATTGGAGTAAAACCTCCTTTTAAGGCAGTTTTTGGGTCAAACGAGGGTGTTAATTTTACCCATTTATTATTAAGGTAAAGTTCGCTATAGCCATGATAATGCATGACATTTGTTTCCATAAAATCTATTATTTTTTGAGATATTTTATGATTTATCAGATCTACTAAGTGAATCCTGGCAGGAATTCCAATAGCTCGTGCAAAGGAAGATAATAGAACGGATTTCGAGACACAAAAACCATTTTTCCGTCTTAGAGTCACGCTGGCTTTAAAATTAGCTTTAGCAGAAGGAATATAAGTGTGCATATTGTATTTAATTTTATCCCTTACCCAGTAAAAGAGCGCTTTGGCTTTATCACTTTCTGTTTCTAAGCCTGCGGTAATCTCAAAGGCTTTAACACGAACAAACTTCTTATTAAAATCGAAAAATTCCGTAGGTTGTAGATAAATATCAATATTCCCCATGATTATGAAAAATTTTAGTTATTTTTGAACATTACCTTTCCTTCCAATTTTTCATTGAAATGATTACTTTTCCAGATCAATTGCAAAGGAAATTCATGTGTTCAAGTTTCACTTCTATTGCAGGTTCTGCTTTAGGTTCTGAGCAAACTCTTCCGCACGTTTGAGGTCTTCAGCATTCGGCCTACCCTTATTCATTCCCCCAAAATATTTCATGAAACTATTGGTGTTAAAACCTTTACAACTAAATTCATCAACGATCATGTAACCTTTCGATAGCAGTTTTTCCCTAAGCAACGAGTGATCCTTGGCGACTTTGGCTTTTCCTTGCATGGCACTTGTTGAAAAAATGAATGCTTTCTTGTTGGTGATTTGTGGTAGTGTATCGGCAAAGTCAAGCAGAAGTTTATGGTGTTTTTCACCATATATCCCTGAACCAAAGCCAATTAGATTATACTCTTGAAGTTCTCCAGGGTTTATTTGCTCTGGCGTTTTTATTTGGGCATCCAGAACTTTTGCGAAGACCTTAGCGATTTTCTCAGTATTTTTATGATGGTATGAAAACAAAACCAATAGAGATTTCATTATTAACGAAATATTCTCTTATATTTAAGATTATCAGACCGAAGTTTTGATTGCTTTGAATAACTAATTTATTTCAATGGAATTTTCATTGATGTCAGAATCTGGAAATACATTTACATTCTTTTTCAATGAAGTGAATACATATATCCTAATACAACGCAGATACTAACGGCTAATCCGTATGGGTACCAAAAGCAAAGAAGTTACGGGGAAATTCGTCGGGAAACTCAAACTTTTTGTCGACGAGTAGTACGATTTCTTTACCCAGTTTAAAAGCAGCGTTCATCCCCTTTTCAAGCTTCCTAGCATCCCCTTTCCCTGTTGCATACGCCGCAACGAAATTGGCTGGGAGCATCCTTTTCAGAGTGATAAAGAAATAAAAATCCTTGAGAGCATCAATGAGACCTATACTGCCTGCCACAACGATTACACCACCTACCTTGTTTGCCAAGCTCTTGCCCGGTTGGTTCAATGCAAAAGTCCGATCCATAATGGCCTTAGCTTGCGCTGTCATGCCGTAAAAATGTATGGGGGAACCAAAGACAACGCCATCTGCTGCTATTAATTTTTCGTAAAGCGGTTGCATGTCGTCTTGGATATGACACACTCCCTTTGAAAAACAAGAATAACAGCCATCACATCCTCTAATATCCTTGCCCGACACACTGAAGAGCTCTATATCAGCGCCATGTTCTGCTGCACCCCGGAGCATCTCTTCCAATAGGATTACCGTATTTCCCTTTTTCCGCGGACTACATGAGACACCTAATATTTTCATTTTGATCTATCTCCTTTTTGCATCAGTCGAAGTTATATTTTTTTCGCAATTAAATCAATTATATCTATTACAGTAATTTTTTCTTGAACATCTGTTTCCATTTCTTTGTATGCGTCACTTAAATTACCGATGCAAAACGGACAGCTCGTGGTTAAAATTTGCGCTCCAGTATCTACTGCTTCTTTGATTCTTTCTTTCGAAATGTCAAGTGCTAAATCTGGAAACTCGCTCTTTACGCCTCCTCCTGCACCACAGCACCACGCGTTATTCCGATTTCTTTTCATTTCTTTTAATTCTAATCCCGGTATTTTAAGTAATGCATCTCTGGGTATCTCGTAGAGATTCATATGTCTTCCTAAATGGCATGGATCGTGCCACGTTACTGTTTCCGAACCTTCAACTAACTTAAACGGTATTTCGTTATTATTTAACATGTCAACTAATATTTCTGTTATGTGTTTTACTTCAAACGGCAAATCTTCGCCTAGCAATTCGGGATAATCCTTTTTCCACGTTCTATAACACCCCGCACACGCGGTAAATATCGTTTTGGCTCCCATGTTTTTAAAAACATCTATGTTATGTTTAACAATATCAATTACAGAGCTCTCATCTCCGATTCTCAAGGCAACAGAACCACAGCACCACTCATCTTTCGACATTGCAATATCTTTGCCTGCAGCTTTTAAAATTTTCATCATACTTTTCAAAGTATCTACCTGTCTTAAAGGCATCGTACAGCCTCCAAAAAATACTAATTCACCCCTGTCCTTAATTTCGGGAAATTTGGTTGTCCATTCGAATTTTTTTGCTTCATCTTCGCCGTAAGGATTTCTCATGTTATCGTCTTTCATGTAATCAATTAACTTGCCGTGCCTATCAAGTGGGGCGAAGCCAGCTTCTACAAGATCTTTTCGTAACGCTTCCCATACTTTTACATGGTCGATCCATTTAGATGTATTGAGAACGATGTACTCGTTTTGAGACATATGACATACCTCTGTGCAATTTCCGCATTCCATACATTCGTAAACGAATTCCGCGAGCTCTCTGGAAAGAGGGATCTGTTCTTCTAATATACTTTTCAGAACATTCATTCTTCCTCGAGCAAAATAAATTTCAAATCCACCTTCTCCTTTCGCTTCCTTAACCGGACAAGTTAAATATCTATCAACTGCGGGTCTTATAGCGTATCCACAGTCCCCACACCCCATACAGCTCATTATAGCTTTCCATTCCTTTTTTAAATGTTTTAGCTCACTCATTTTTTCAATCCCCCCATAAATTAAATTTTCCTCTACTTATTATTGATTTAGGGTCAAGATCCTTTTTTATTGATTTCATTAAATTATAATACTCTGGTGTGTAAGCTCCAATATCGACCATCAAACGAGACATAAAATCACCCATCATATACCACTGAACCCCGCTTTTTGTCACTCTTTCCAATAACGATTTCCAGAGCTTTAAACCTAACTCCTTGAGAATTTCATGATTTTCTCCATCGAAATAACTTCCAAAACTAGTAAAACCACACGTTATTTCTACATTATTTCCATCAATTAACAATATTGGTCCACTCCCTGCAATCGGACGAGCTTTTGTAATATTTAAAATTGTTTGCATATCTTCATTATTTTCCATGTCCCATTGGTCGATATCGTTTAATATCTCAGGATATAAATTGATTGGACTAAAAGATTCTGCTGTTAATGGTTCCAGGCCAGGAGACATGCCCCATAAGTTATGATAGAATTGCCAATGACCTTGTTCAGTATAATGCCATTTAGCCATGTTCCCGTCAGAAATTTCTGATCCTAAATTTTCTGTCTTATTATTTAGCATAATTTTATCTAATTGCTTTACTTTTTCCTCTAATTCTTTTTCCGAATTTGCTTCGATCGTATAAAAGATTACACCCCTCTTTTTTTTCAAGTTTTCCCAAAACGGAAACATTCCTTGCTCACAACCTATTCTAACAATTAGATCCATCATATACATAACATCGTAAACATCAATTCCCTTTTGCCTAATTTCAGTCATTATTTTTGCCGAAACTTGCCTTTCTTTTCGAGGTAATTGAAATGTTTTATATGCTGCGAATGGTGGTCTTGGAAATATTTGCAGCGAAACTTTAGTTTTCACGCCAAAAATACCATTGTCACCACAGAAAAGCCCGGCTAAATCAGGACCATTACCAAATCGATTGAAAGGGAATTTAGAATACTTATTAGCTTGAGAACCCGTTTCAATGATTTCGCCCGTTGGAAGTACTACCTCCAACGAAACCAATTGATTAGTACAAGCTCCATACTTGGCACATCCTCCTCCACCTACTGAATGATGAGATATCCCGCCTCCTACCGCCGCAGTCATTCCGGAACCCGGCCCCATACAACCCGTATAAAGTCCATAATGACACAAATATTCGTTTAATTTTCCCCAAGAAATTCCAGCTCCAACGGTTACTATAAGATTTTCTTGGTCTAAATTGATAACCTCGTTCATTCTTTTCATATCTAGTACGATTCCGCCATCCCCTATTGGTTTGCTTCCCCCGAATTCACAATCCCCACCTCCACGAGGTGTAACGGGGATATTTTCGATGTTTGCAATTTTAAGAATTTCTGCAATCTCTTGAGCATCTTTCGGTCTAATTACTATATCAGGGACGCCTTGTAGAACGGGATCCACATTTCTTGAATAGGCGTGCCGGACATAAATACTATTAGAGATGTATTTCTCTTTCACGATATTTTCTAATTTTTTATATACTTCAGACAATTTTCTTAAACCTCTTCACTATTTAATATTCTAATTGTGTTAATTATCATTATTTTATTTATTTTCAAACTTTCTCATTTTTTAATTATTCTTCAATACATTTCCATGAATCTGCAATTATATGATATTCAGCAAATTTATCACTAATTTTAACTTCAGGATTGTTGTATTCACTCTCTAGCTTCGTTACTTTCCCAGTTATTTCGATCTGACCTTCACAAGAAATCTGGTCCTTAGTATAAACTATAATTTGATAACTATCAGCTAAGTCGAAATAATTCATGTGTGGATGAGAATCAATAAGAGCTGTCATATGTTGCCAGATTACTTTAGAAATTCTCCCTTTTACTTTAACTATATTTCCCACGTTTTCTTCAAGATAAATCCTTTTACTAAACATGTTTTTTACTTCTTTTTCTAATAATATTTACTTTTTATTTTTCTCCCCAAAAATTAAACTTTCCTCTACTTAAAACAAATCGCGGATCAAGTGTTTTTTTAATTGATTTCAAGAATTGTAAGTACTCTGGCTGAAACGCTCCAATTTCGACCAATAGCCTACTTAGAATATCTCCTACCATGTACCATGTTACTCCATGTTTAGTTATTCTTTCGAGTAGTGATTTCCATAGTTTGATGTTTAATTCTTTAAGAAATTCGTAATTTGTTCCATCAATATAGCTTTCGAAGCTTGTAAATCCCGTTGTTAACTCAACATTGTGATCTCCGATCAAAATTATTGGACCTGCTCCAGAAATTGGTCGCATTCCTGAAACTTCTAAAATTTGTTCCATTTCTTTAGAGTGCTCAAAATCCCAAAGGTCTACATCTTTTAAAATCTCGGGATAGGCAGTAATTGGCGTGTGACATTCTGCGTCTAATGCTGTAAAGCCAGGGACTAATCCCCATAAATTATGAGCAATTAACCAATGTCCTTGCTCTTCGTAGTGCCATTTCCCTATGTTCCCGTCTGCAATTTCTGGACCTAATTCTTCTGCTTTATTTTGGAGAAAAATCTTGTCTAATTGTTTAACTTTCTCTTCAAGTTCTATTTCTGAGTTAGCTTCTACGGTGTAAAACATAGTGCCCCTCTTTCTCTTTAAATTTTCCCATAAAGGAAAAATTCCTTTTTCTGTGCCTACTCTTACTAATAAATCCATAAAATACATCGAATCGTAAACATCAATCCCTTTAAGCCTAAATTCTGTAAAAATTTTTGCTGATATTTCTTCAGATTTTCGAGGCATGAGAAATGTTTTATAAGCCGCAAATGGAGGTTTTGGAAAAATTTGTAATGATACTTGGGTTTTCACTCCAAAAATTCCGTTATCACCACAAAAAAGGCTAGCAAAGTCAGGACCGTTTCCAAACCTATTAAACGGCAATTTTGAATATTTGTTTGCTTGCGAACCTGTTTCAATAATTTCCCCCGTTGGTAGAACAACCTCTAAAGAAACTAATTGATTCGTACATGACCCATATTTAGCACATCCCCCGCCTCCAACTGATTGATGAGAGATACCGCCTCCAATTGAAGCAGTCAGTCCGGATCCAGGACCTAAACACCCCGTATATAATCCGAAATTGCATAAATAATCGTTCAATTTCCCCCACGATATGCCTGCCTCGACTGAAACAATTAGATTTTCTTGATCCAGATTAATTACATTATTCATTCGCTTTAAATCCAAGACAATTCCACTATCGCCAATAGGTTTGCTGCCACCGAATTCACAGTCCCCACCTCCACGAGGTATCACAGCTATATCTTCCTCGTTGGCAACCTTAAGAATTTCAGAAATTTCTTGAGCGTCCTTTGGTCTTATAACGATATCTGGAACACCTTGTAATACGGGGTCTACAGTCCTCGAATAAGCGTGTCTTACATATAGATTATTTGAAATGCAGTTTTTTGATACAATCTTTTCAAGTTTTTGATATAATTCTGGCAAGTCTTAAATCCTTTTAATTATGGATTAAAATAATTTATATTGGAAAGCTTCAACTACTTAAATGTATCTCAATTATTACTTATGGTCTTAGAAAATTGTATTTGAGTAAAAAATATCTATTTATTACTTTAGCAGTAATAATCTTAATATTTCCATTATTTTTTGGCATTTACACTGAATTTCTGATCATAAATGATTTTACTCTTTTTATTCTGGCATATTTACTAATAGGATTTGTATTCCTTTTGGTTTTAGGAAAAGTGATGGAACATTTTATGTACAAAGGAGCAAACAAAGAAATTATGAAACATCACGATGTAATTAACGCTCTATTGAATAAAAATGGTAAAATCATCTTACTTGTTTTTTTTCCTCTGACTATGATAATGGAAGAATTCATTTTTCGCTATTATCTCATGGGGTTATTATTATTCCAGCTAAAGTTAGGGTTAATCTTAGCCATTTTAATTTCGAGCTTAGTTTTTTCTCTCTATCATCTACATATCTGGTTTAAATTCAAAAATTTAAAAATCTTGATATCTTATCTCATATCCTCCTTTCTATTAGCAATCTATAACGGATATCTTCTTATAACGCTTGGAATATTTGCGTGTATCATAGTTCATACTATTTTAGTATTTATTTTGTATTACAATCTTTACAAAAAACTTTCTTAATATTCTCTGATTATTGTTTCTATAATTAGGTTATTTATTATTAATTGAAATTATGAAATTATATTTCCGAGATTTAACAAAAAAAGATATTCCAGCAATCTTAGACATCAGCAAAGATATATGGGAAGGTGATGATTATATTCCTGATGTTATAGAGAGGTGGTTAAATGAAAAAGACAACTTGGCTTACGGGGCTTTTCTTGAAGAAGAAATGAAGGAATTAATTGGACTTGGAAGAGTTAAGATGTTTCCTAATGAAGTAGCTTGGTTAGAGGGTGGTCGAGTGAAGATAACTCATCAAAAGCAAGGAATAGGACGCGATTTAATGAAGTATGCAATAGACTACGCGATTCAAGCAGGTGCTAAAGTCGCTCAATACGATACATCTTCTAGAAATTTTGGTTCGAAATCTTTAGCAAAATTTCACGGATTTGAAGAGAAAAAAAGGATGGAAGTCTTAGAATGTAAGATAAGCGAATTAAAGCTGAAAATAAGTGATTTTTCTCAAATACGGAAAATAACTAACGAAGAGGCAAAAAGTAAATATAAAAAAATGGATATTGGCCCTGGAGATGAATTAAATATAGGCTGGTCTTATATTCCGCTATCAAGTTTAGAAGACAAAAACTCTGTATGGTTAACTAATTCTGAAGCAATACTACAAAAAATAGATATTAAGAGTCGTGCTCAACTGGAAAATCCTGGGGAAAATGAATTATGGATTATAGTTTACGGTGATCCATTAGCCGCTTGTAAATTAATATCTTATACATTAAGCTTCGAAATTGATAAAAATGAAATCGATTTAGTTGAGCTTTACTGTAAGGCTGAAATAGTAGAGCATGTAAAAGAATTAGGGTTTAAGGATCCCTCTTGGGAAGACGAACCCGTAGCGGTTGTGCTTTATGAAAAAAAAATTAAGTAAAGTACTAATTGATTGAAAATAAAATAAAAAAAGGAAATTACATCTTTCTTAAAGCTTTTTTATCGACTTTGCCTACTGTTGTTAATGGCAATTGAGCTAGAAATTCAATAATTTTGGGAACTTTATATTTTGCTAAATTGTCTTGAGCATATTTTAAAATATCTGCTTTAACTACTTCAGAAGCTTGGTAACCTTCTTTAAGCAGCACATACAATTTAACTATTTCTGAACCAGGACGATCTGAGTCTGGGATTCCAACAGTTGAACATAACTCAATTGCGGGATGTTTATTCATCTTGTCGTCAACTTCCACGCTAAATACTTTAAATCCACTTACAATTATCATGTCTTTTGTTCGATCAACTATTCTAATATATCCATCCTCATCCATCACACCTACATCACCAGAATAAAACCATCCATTTACAAGAGCATTTTCAGTTTCTTTTGGTTTATTCCAATATCCTTTAAATATCTGAGGGCCTCTAATAGCAATCTCACCTGGTGTCTCTATAGGAACTTCCTTATTTCGGTCTGTAACATCTACTAATTTTACTTCAGTGTTAGGAAGCGGAACTCCTACAGTTCCGATTTTCTTCTCTCCAAGGTAGGGATTGAAAGTTACTCCTGGAGATGCTTCTGTCATTCCATAAGCTTCCATGATTTTTCCTCGACCTATAACAGCTTCAAATTCATTTATACTTTTAGTAGGGAAAGGAGCCGCGCCAGATATACACCCTATAACAGAGCTTAAATCTAATTTTTTAAATTTCCGATTTTTTAGAAGCAACATATAAAGTGTTGGAACATTATACAATAGTGCAATCTTTCCTTCATATTCTTTCATTTTACCAGTCATATAATTTGTATCTCGTGGATCAGGAACTAAAATTTGAGCAGCACCCATAAACACACTCTGAAGGCAAAATTGTAAACCCGCTAAATGGAAAAAAGGAAACCCTGACATGTAAATGTCTTCACCGGGATTAGCACCCGGTTCAAACCAATGAGCTACTATTTGCATTATTTGTATTAAATTTCGATGAGTTAATATCGCCCCCTTAGGAGGACCAGTCGTTCCACCAGTGTATTGAAGTAATAAAACATCTTCTGGACCTATTTCAACATCAGGAGATTTATCATTTGGATATTTCTCCACAATATCTTTAAAGGCATAGTATTTGATACTATTAATTGGTTCAACTTTTCCAGAAGGGATTTTTCCTATTTTAATTAGTTGTTCTTTCATAGCGGGTTCTAAATCCATAACATCAGCTACATTAGTAGTAATCACAATTTTTACATCTGTGTCCCCCGTTTGAAGCGCTTCCCTTACTTTCTCTTCGTAAAAAGAGTCTAAAGTAATTATCGCAACCGCCCCACTGTCTTTTAACTGATACCTTATTTCATTTGGTTGCAATAAAAAGTTCATCCCTGAAGCAGCGCATCCAGCGTAAAAAGTTCCAAATAGCGCTACGATAAATTGGGGAAGATTTGGTAAATTTATTACTACGCGTTCTCCTTTTTTTACTCCATTCTCAAAAAGAAAGTTAGAAAAACTGTTAATATATTTTTCTGCTTCTTTAAAAGTCGCACAAGAACCTTGAAAATCGTAGCATAAACTATTAGGGAATTTATTAACCGTACGTTTCATCATTTCTGCTACAGAATAATACTCTAGATCAATATTTGGTTTTACATGAGCATCGTAAGATTTTATCCATATTTTTTCCGAATATGGACTCTTTTTGGTATTTTCACGTGTCATTTTTTATCAAATTTTAATATTTTTTCAATATAATTAACGAAATTCGATAATAACTTCATTGTCACAACGCTATTTAAAACTAATCATCAGATATCATCCACTAACAGTTATAATAGTTAATTTCAGGAAAGCTTATAAGATAAATAAAAAAAAAGTTTGAATTATTTATTTACATATCCAAAATACCCTAGCCCTTTACTTTCTTAGCCAATTGAACAGCTATAGGGATTAATTCTTTGGTATCCATTGCTGGTTCGATTTTAAAGAATTTAAATATTCCTGGTTTAGCAATTCTCCATGCGTTAACATTATTCATTAGAGCTTCAACGCTTTCTGCTTCTGAAACTGAAATACCCCATAATCCAGGGGCCATATACCACGCAAGAGTTTCAACCCCTTCGGCAGGATATAATTTTCTTTTCATAAGATCTACTCCGATTTCCGCTAATGCAGACGGATCAAATTCTGGGTTAAGTTCAAAATAACTTATAAATCTCATTATTTTTCAATTTATTTTTGTATTTTAATTAGATTTCAGAGATGCAATTTTATGAATTACATCAATTCTATGCTAATGCAATTAATTATTTAAATTTTACATTAATGTATGCGTTGATCATTAACTCAGTTAAAAAAAAGAAAAAAAAGAAAAAAATTAGTATTGTTCTACTTCAACTTCAGTAGATTTATATCCTTTTCCACAAAAAACACAATAAGCAGTTCCATTTTCTTTCAATTGTTCAAGCATCCTCTCGGTATATTGACTTCCACACTCACTGCAAAACACAGCATCAGGCTGAACAATTTGAATTTCTTTCTGCATTGGTTTAATAATCTCTTGTTCCTCGTAAGATTGTTGGGGAGCTTTTGATTGCTCACAACATTTTTTATCAGAGGATTCCTTGATAGGTTTAGGTTTACCAGAAATCTCATAATAAAGTTCTTCAAAAAGCTTATAAAGACCAGTGAATATTCCTTTTAGTAAAAGATATACTCCTTTTAGGATATAGTAAACTAAATAAGCCACTCCTTTAAGTGTATAGTATACAATGATTACTGATAGGATTATCGCACCAACTACAGCCATTATTACGAAAACTTGAGCGTATATGGGTAAGGCCAAAAACCAAGTTATAGTCTCTTGCCAATACAATAGAGCTTGATCTGCTATTTGATTCCAATCAACCATTTTTAATCACTTCTCTCATTCATTTTTATTACTTATATTTTAATTAAAAGAAGTCTGAAGTCAATTATAAAAAAAATGGAGTCCAGTTTTTAGGTCTATTTTTAAATAAAATTGAAAGATATTTATAGCCGTTAAATTTCAGTATTTTTATTCAGATTTTTGTTTGATTTACTAAAATCATACATAAATTTAAACGCCTTTATTGCATGGCTTATCTGAGTCATTATTGGAATTTTATATTTATCCGAATGTTTTAAAAAGTACTCAAGAACCCAACGGGAACCAAAAACACAAGTAATAACTGGTTTATTCAGCCCATTTGAAAGATTTCTCATTTCCCTCAAGTGTGGTGTTATCGGTATAGAAAATGTTTCTAAAGGTTTTTGAGGAACAGCGAAAATGTGTAGTAAAGCATCTACACTGTCATCGTTTAATATTGCTTTTAACGATTGACTAAAAGTCGTAAATAAAGAAGGGCCCAAATCGACAGGATTCTTCAAGGATGTCCAATTGGGTGAGATAGATTTCATCTCTTTGATTGTAGACTCACTTAAAACTGCAAGTTTTAGTCCTAGTTTTTCAATTTCGTCGCATGCTAATATACCTAAACTTCCAGAAGATGTAATTATTGCGATATTCTTTCCTTTAGGTAAGGGTTGAGTAGCAAATACTTGAGCGATATCAAACATCTCGTAAAAGTTATTTACGCGATAAATGCCGGAATATTGTTTGAAAATTGCATCGTAAATTTTATCGTCTCCAGCGATAGAGCCAGTGTGACTCTTTATTGCGTTAGAACCAATTTCGCTGCGACCATTTTTTAGAATCAAAACAGGTTTAGTCAATTTTTTTAATATTTCTATTAACTTTGGTCCTCGTTTCACGCCTTCTAAATAAACAGTTATTACATTAGTATTTGTATCTTTCTCAAGATACTCCAGCATATCAATCTCATCAACATCTACTTTGTTTCCAAGAGTTATAGTTTTCGAAAAACCAATATTCTGACTCGCTGACCATTCAACGAATATATTTCCTAACACACCTGATTGTGCAATGATAGAGATAGTGCCCCCTTCTATAGATTGATCAAAATCTATTTCTGTGGTCGTAAATTTGTTGTTAAAATTAGTAACACCCACGCAATTAGGACCAATTATTCTTACATTCGAGTTTTTAGCGATTACCTCTATTTCTTCTTGGATTTTAACAAATTTTTCGATACCTGTTTCAGCAAAGCCGGCAGTTTCTATAATTATTCCTTTAACTCCTTTTTTGACAGAATCCTTCACTATTTGAAGCACGTATTCATTCCTTACTACGACAATTGCTAATTCGATAGCATCTGGTATATCATTAATATTTTTGAACACTTTATGACCAAAAACAATATCTTTATTTGTATTTACGGGATATGTTTTAAAATTCGAATTCAATAAATATTTTGTCATTGTATAACCAAATTTGAAGGTATCTGAGGCACCAACAATAGCAATAGATTTAGGGTTAAAGAAAACATCTAAATCAGTTATTTGATCGTTCATAATTTAATTTGTCCCTTTAAAAAGAATATATAAAAGATTGTAATTTATTGAACTTAAAATTTAGTTTTGAATGTTGAAACTATATTGTTTTCGAAATTAGGGGTATTTATATTCTAAGACGTAAATAAATGGTAAGACGAAAAATTAATTTATTTTTTTTAAAATTGTATGGAAGCAATAACAACTCATAAATATATTCAAGTTATTTGTCCTGTCTGTAAGTCGAAAGATGTTATACAAATTCCTAAATCAGTGATAAATAATGCAACGCAACTAACTACCGTATCAGTACCAAAAGGTAAAATTTGCCAACACCATTTTCAATTGTTTTTAGACAAAAATTTTGTAATAAGAGGGTACCAAAAAGTAGATTTCCAACTAAACCAAAAGAAGGATAAACAAGATAAGTTTGATTCTAAAAAACACTTTGTTGACAGTTTAGAGCTCTATAAATCCAATGTTTTAGATAAGACTAACCCTAAAACTATACCAAGAAAGCCAGATATTTATATGGATAAGAAATTTGTTGATTTAAAAGTTAAGATTAAATCTAAAATGACTTTAAAGGAAATTTACAATGAATTTTGGGAATTTATAGACGAAAACAACGAAACATTTCGAAAATTCATTCTGAAAGATAGAAGAAGAAGGGTAATTTTAAGCATGAATGATTTTTCGCAAAAAACCGAGAATCAACTACTTGAAATTTCTCCTAAAAACTGAATTATTGATAATTTAGGTAAGAAGTTTTTTATAAAAATTAGGCTATATATCTTTTAGTTAGTTTTTAAATCTTAAAATTTTTAGAATATTTCTTTTGAGAGCTTGGCTTAATGACTATAAGTGGATTAATTCAAAAAGAATTTAATAGAATTAAATCTGATAGAAGAACGCTAATTCTTTTATTTAGCATTCCTATGATACTAATAGTTATTTTTGGGCTGACTACGGGCGTTGGTCCTACAAAATTTTTTACAGCGGCAATCATAAGCCGCGATGAAATGCCTACGTACGATGATTTTCCCTCAAATTCTACTGATTATGATAACATTTTTATCTCGATAATGGAGCATAATACGACAACATGGGACCTATATCGCCAGTTTAATTCCACGAATATTGAAGAATATCACCAAGCTTTTAATAGTTGTTTTTATATGCTAAAAAATGAGCTTATAGACGTTTTCATCATACTTCCACAAAATTTTTCAGAATCGATTGCGAATAACTCTAATCCCGTGTTAATCTATTACATCGATGGTTCTGATTCTAGCGCCGTTGGTGCGTTAGAAGTTGCGATCCAGGAACCTCTCGCTTTATTTAGAGTGGAAATAAACATGATCGAAAATTTTACTATAATGGTCCCTCACCTGGAATTCGGCGTGCCATCGTGGGAATCTCAATTATTAAACTACGCATTATCTCTAATTCTACCTATAATTATAGTAGGAACTACTATGAACCTTACATCCTTATCTATTGTTTCAGAGGGTCCACTACCAAGGATGCTTATAACCCCAACAGCAAAGAGGGATATAATTTTGAGTAAACTAATAGCAAATACAGTAATAATGATTATGCAGGCTACAGAAATATTTATCATGACGTCTTTTTTTGGTTTATATAGCCTGGGCTCACTTTTTGATTTTTATCTAGTTTTAATGTTGATTGGGTTTAGTGGAGTTGCTATTGGTTTATTTATTTCAGCTATTAGTCCAACTGAGCAGGGAGCTAACCAAATGTATCTAATGATGTTTATCGTAATTATTATTTTCTCAGGAACGCTATTATCTGTAGACTCCTTAGGAGGAGCGAAATTTCTAGCAGATTTTCTACCTTTAAGTCATGCTGCAGTATTGATTACTGACATCACTTTAAGAGGATTACCACTAAATTTAGAGCATGTATTATTTCTGCTAATGATTTCTTTAGTCTTTATTACTATTGCCTACATCGCTTATAAATTTAAAAAACTGGAGGTATAAATAATCATTAGAAGAGAAAAAAAGTCCAAACGACCTTCAGGCGGAGAAAGCGGTAAGGAATTGCATCTAAAGAACAGTGTTATAAGGTTGCTCAACCAAATTAAAAAAGAATTTCGTCTATTATGGACAGATAAGTTTAACATTTTCATAGCATTAATTGTACCTCCTCTTGTTGTAGTTTTGATAGGAGTAACCGCTACTGGTTCTGGAAACCTTGCCGATCCTATTGATTGCGTTGTTGTTTCCTATGATTCAAATACTTTTATTGAAGAAAATAATTTCACAGAGTCAAACCTAGATGATTATAATCTTAAATATGTCGAGGCTGTTAATTCTTCAAATTTATTGAACCTTGTCCAATTTTTTAACGCTACTGAGGATATATATGCGATGGAGACCGCGAGAGGTTATATGATTTCTAAAAGGATTACCATTATTATAGCTATACCTGTTGATTTTTCTGAGTTAATAAGTTGGGGATATCCAGGTTTAATCGATTGTATAACAGATTCTTCAGATGTCCAAAAAATTCAAGTTAGCTTAAATGCTGTCTACGATTCGATTAAAATTTTTGTCTCCCAGAATAATTTAACACCTCAATTTGAACTTAATGGGTTTGAGGAATTTTCGATTCCTGAAAACTACAGCTCGGGGTATAATAATATGATGGTATTAGTACTATCCTTTATGATAATAGGCGTTGGTATGGTCTCAACAATCTTAATTATCGTTCAAGAAAAGCCCGTTGCAAGACTATTACTCACGCCAGTTAAAAGAATTGAGATTCTATTAGCAAAATACATAACTTACATTAGCATTTTAATCGTTCAAAACATTTCGCTCGTAATGACCGCTTTAAGCTTTGGTTTATATTTAGTAGGAACGGTATTTGATTTGTTTTTAGCTTTATTTATTTTAGGCTTTGCCGGTCTTTCAATTGGTATCTTTATTAGTACCCTCAGTAAAACTAAAACCCAAGCAAATCAGTTATTTTTTGCTACCTTTCTTTTATTGATTCTTTTAAGCGGTATTTTCATCCCCATTGAAGCTATGCCGATATACTTACAAGCTATAGCGTATGTACTCCCATTATCTCACGGAAGCCCTTTAATTACGGGAATAATTACTAAAGGAAAATCAGTATTTGGTTTTGATTTCTTTTCTCTTTTAGGAGTTAGTGTTGTTCTCGTAGTGTTGTCATTTATTTTGTTTCAGAGAAGAAAATACGAGGTGTGATATGGAGACTACCGATAATTCGAACAATACAATGGTAAAAGTAGAAAATTTAGATGTCATATTCGGAAAAAAGCATATTGTTCATGATGTCTCATTTAATGTAGAAGAAGGGGAGGTCATTGGGATGTTTGGAATATCTGGAGCTGGAAAGACAACTATAATAAGGGTATTAACCTGTCAGATTGAAAAAAAAAACTGGAATGGCAATGTATTAGTTACTGGTCTATCTCCTAGTAAAAAGGGAAACCACTCAAAAATTTTGAGCAATATCGGGTATGTTCCTCAATTAGAACTACTAAATCTATATTTTGAACTAAATCCCATGGTTAATGTTGAAATTTTTACATCTACTTATGGAATGGATAAAAAAGAAGCTAAATTAACAGCTGAAAAGCTATTTAACATATTAGATATCCCCAAAGACACCTGGAAAAAAAGGGTTAAGAAGATGAGTGGCGGGGAAAAAAAGCGATTATCAATGGCCATTGGTTTAATTCATCACCCACAAGTTTTATTTCTTGACGAACCCACTACAGGGGTCGACGCATCTAAGCGCTACGATATACTTAGTTACCTAAAGAAGTTAAACCAGCAGTTAAATACGACAATGTTTATAATTACTCACGATTTAGAAGCAGCGCTAATATGTGATAAAAGTGCTATTCTAAGAGAAGGAAAATTGCTTGAGTTCGATACTCCACAAAATCTAATAAACTCATTACCGAGTAATGGTTTGGTAGCAAGAATTTCAATAGAAAATTTAAATCAAGAGATAATTAAGACTATTCATAAGTATCCTTCTATAGAAAAAGTATTAAGGGTTGGAAACGAGACTATCGAAGTTTTAATGGAAGATTTTGAACATAACTTACCTAAATTGATGAAGTTCTTGTTTGAAAATAATTTCAAAGTTTATTCCATGAGCAGAGACGTTGCTAATTTTAGAAGATACTTTCAAATTAGAATACAGGAAGAAGAAGAAATTGAAAATCGCAAAAATAATTCTGAACTAATGAATGGAGGTGATAGTCAATAATAAACCTTAACCGTAAAAACAAAAAAAGACTCAAAACGCTCATAATACTCCTAATTTTAGCAGGGACACCCATTCTATCGTTAGTTTTAATTAATATTAAATGGACGTATTTTATAAGTGAAGCAAATGTAAGTAGAGCTAAAAACCTTGCGACATTATTTACAAGTACGCATCACAATCAAATAGGATTGTTTGTGGAGCCTGATATCGATTCTAATTATAGGGCTATAGATTCCACAAATTTTACTTTTACTAATATGTATGCCCCAGACTTAATTGATCCTAACAATAATATCAATATAGAATTTTTTCTAAAAGATATCTTCTTTGATTATATATTTGAAAAACAAAATTACGATGGGTCTTATTCAGATATCGCCGGCTTAGGAAATTTATTTTCTACTTATATGGCTATTGAAACCCTGAAAATAGCAAATATCTCGTACTTCGAGAGAAAAGTTCAGCTTGGAGAAACAGATAATATAGCGAATTACTTATTGAGTTCTCTTAATGGTGGTGGATGGGGCTTTAAATTTAATCAATTGCTAAACGATTCAGACATAATTTCTACTTTTAGCGCTATTGAATTAGCATACAGCATATCTGAAATTCCTATTATTACTAATAAGAAAGTCGGAGAATTTATTAATTCTACATGGTCTTTAGGTAGCTATAGATTAACAAACAACTCTTTAATCATTACTCCTGAGACGACTTTCTACGGCGTAAGAGCTTATTTAGGAATGAATATGTCGTACAATATAATTGATTTAGGAGAAATTTTGGTGTATTTTAGTTCATTATATAATCATCTTGATGGCGGTTATTTTAATCCGGAAACTAGCAGCTCAGATATACAATCTACCTATTACACTATATCTACGCTAGATTTATTGGGATTTCCTTTATCAAATTCATCTAAAACAATGGAATTTGTGTTGAATTGCTCAAATCTTAATGGAGGTTTTGGACCCCATCCAAATGCTTCAATATCAGATTTTAAATCGGGTTGGGCAGCAATGAAATCAATTGGAATATTAACACCATTGCTTAATCTCACGGTTGAGGATTCTAATTTAATACAACAAGTATCTATTCAATATTATAACTGGCTGCGCTTTTTTCAAGCTAGGAATGCTCTGTTTGGTCAAATTACTATAGAATCTAACTATTTTGGTATGTTAACATACAATACAATGGGATATTTAGATTCAATGCAAACACCTCAATTTCAAGCAGCAAAAAATAATATTTTAAATTTTGTTGGGGCATGTTATAATCTATATGACGGAGGGTTTGGCTCTCAACCGGGACAAAATGCAACATTATTTTCAACTTATTGCGGTATTAAGCTTTTAGAGATGATTATTCCTCGAGATCGTCCATGGTTTCAAACAACTCCTATCAATGTACTAAACAAGACTAAAAATTATCTCGCTAGCTTACAAAATCCTGATGGTGGATTTAGAGTTGGTGATGACCTTGATTATTTGTTTTCTCTTTTTGGAGCTTTTTCCGTACTTTTTACGGATTTAATTAATACTAATACATCCACTGTAGAAAGTACATATTGGGCTTTAGTTTCTTTAGAGCTGATTAACGGACTTCATACGATTCAATACAATAATTTTTCACATTGGGTAAGGTCCTGTCAAAACGCAGATGGAGGATTTTCCATAGTTATAGGATTTCATAGTGATATCATTTCTACATATTATGGACTACAAATTTTTAATGAAGACTTCGTTCAAGGACCAATTTCGAAAATGTCAGCAATTAATTTTTTAATTTCGTCGCAAACTTTGGATGGTAGTTTCTCTCTGCTGCCCATGATGGGTGATTTTTTAGACTTACCATCATCATTTCTTACTACATATATGGCTTCTAAATCGTTATACGATTACGATTTTCAACCCGAAAACATTAAAGATGCACTTTTTTGGTTTTCTGATTGTATCAGCAGCCGTACGGGAGGATTCGGAGATAATCCAAATTTTGGAGCTGATTTAAGAAATTCTCCTTATGGAATCATAATAATTGATGAATTAAAATATGATCAAAGTTTCGACTCGAAACCTTGGAATGTGCTATTAATATATATTTTATTAACTGAAGCTGGTATTTTAGCCGCTTATGTATTTCTTATAATTCGCAAGAAAATTTCTTTAATAAAGAGAATTAAAGAAAAAGTAGGTCTGGGAGGGAAAATTACCCCATCCTATCTTCAAAGGTTCCCAGCAATTCATTGTGAAAATTTTAGCGTATATGCTGGGGGTAAGGTAATTGTTGATTCTGTTACAATGAAGGTAGAGCACGGTCAAATTCTGGGAATATTAGGTGAAAGTGGAGCAGGTAAATCCACCTTCATTAAAGGTTTATTGGGAATGAGAAAAATTACCGGATTCTGCCAAATTTTTGGGTTAAATATAAATAAAAGAACTTCAAAAAAGATAAGGCCTATATACGGGTATGTTCCTCAAGATCTAGGTAAAATTTATCAAGATTTCACTGTAATTGATAATTTACTCTCATTTGGGAACCAGTACGGTCTAACTGAGCAAGAAATAATAAGTAGGTCTAAAAGACTCTTGCGAAGCTTAGAAATTGAAGATAAACTGAATGAATTAGTTAGAAATCTCTCAGGAGGTCAAAAACGTAGAGTTAGCATAGCAATCGGCTTAATTCATTCACCTATCTTTCTCATTTTAGACGAACCTACTTCGGGATTAGATCCGATTATTCGTGAAAATTTATGGTTAGCTTTAACAAAAATTAATGAGCAGTTTGGTACAACATTAATAGTAATCACTCACTATCCAGAAGAATCTCGATTTTGTAATAGGGTTGCGATTTTTGGCAGGAATAGAGGAGTTATAGATTTCGGTAAACCTAAGGAATTACTAACTCAGTTACCAGGCAAAGGGCGCTCAATTGAACTAAGTTTTAACACAATTCAAGAAAATGTAGTTAAAAGGTTAGAATCTATAGATGGAATAGAAAATGTCTTAGAAAATAAAGCAGGAACAGAGTATTCAATATTCACTAATCTAAGTGTCGAGTTTCTTAT
>JAHQWJ010000143.1 GCA_029856125.1 Promethearchaeia archaeon
GTTTTAACACAATTCAAGAAAATGTAGTTAAAAGGTTAGAATCTATAGATGGAATAGAAAATGTCTTAGAAAATAAAGCAGGAACAGAGTATTCAATATTCACTAATCTAAGTGTCGAGTTTCTTATTGTTAAAATTGAAAACGAAATAAGTAAGGATGCAATCCAAGATTTAAAACAAATTGATTCAAAAATGGAGCAATTTTTTAGATATAAATTAATTGAGGTGCCCAAAATTGAAGAATTCTAGAGAAATCGAGTTGGAACGATTGAGATTAAAAATTTTAGATGCTGTTCGTTTCTCTAAACGTTTCTGGATGACATACAGAGAAAACACATTTGGAATTGCGTCTATTATTAATTTAATCTACAAAAAATCGTTTATTGAAGTTTTGTTCTTTACTAATAGAGATGTTATTGAAAAGGGAGTGCCTCTATTAAAGATATATACTCCTCTTGAAGATGAAATTGATTTTAGTGAAATTTTATTTGAACCAGATTTTGATGAAGACGGATTGATAAATCCCGTAAAAATTATCCACCATATGAGGAGGCTTATTAGTTCGGAATTCCAAAAGCATCTAAGAATCTTAAATGCTGAAATTAAGCTAATTGACGAAAAATTTGAGAATTATCAAATTAAAGCTAACCCTTACGATCGAGAGATAAAAATCTCTTACCCTAATTTTACACTGGAACTTAAGATTAATTTAGAAAAATATCCCTTTTTACCAACCTTTTCTTTTTCAAGATCATTATCTAAGATTATCACTGAGAGAGAATTTATCGAGGATGAGATAATTAAAAATTGGGATAAAGAAAATCCCCCTCACATTTATGAAGTTGTAGAAAAAGTTTGTGATATAGTCTCTGCACGAGTAAAAATAAAAGTGTTAAAAGAAAATTCTCAATATTTAGTTTTAAATCGTCTTACCTTAGGGGATATGATTGATAAATTATCATTCAAAATACACAGAGGAAAATCGATAGGAATAATATTTGACGAAAAAAGGTTAACAAAAACTGATCCCAGGCGGGATTTGATGATTTTATTTGACACCATAGCAGGTTCACAATATGATTATTCTGGTTCAATCGAAATTTTTGGAAAACCTACTCAGTTGTTAAGTCAATCAGAAAAAGAAAAAATCTTTATTCTCCCTCAGGCATATGATTCAACGATAACAAAAATGAAGATCAAGAAAGCAATTCGATATCAAATTGATCTACGCGCAATTTACAAGAGAAAAAAAGGGATATTTAATCTAATGCTAAAGAAAGCTGGCTTGGCTCAAAGTTTAGATGAAATAATGGAAGAATTCTTAAAGACGGGGTCACATAGAATCAATCGCAAGAATAAATATATAAAAAGAGTTTTAGAATCAACTGGACTACTTAATAAGAAAAATAAGAGATTCTCAAGGCTGACTCCATTAGAATTTCTTCTTTTTTCAATTACAAGAGCATTAATCCAAACACCTACAATTATCATGTTTTCTATACCATTCGGGATTTTAGGTAAACTCGAATATGAAAAGTTTAATTCATATATGGATAAAATCAAAGAAAATTTTCATGTAGTACTAATTTTTCATGGTCCAGAAGAAATAATATCAAATTGCGACCAAATTTTAACAATTACACAAAACGCTTCTAAAATAGGAACTATTAAAGACTATATTGAAGAATTACCTCAATATGGTGAAATTTTAAGTATAGAATTGAACAATCCAGATGATTTCTCACTTCATAAACTTAAAGAAATGAAGGAAATTGATGTATTAATTGAAGAAAGAAAAAATGAGAAATTTAAAATCTTCATAAAAAATAGTATTACTGACGTAATAATCCAAATCACAGAACTAATGGGGCCAAGCCTTTATAGTTTTAAAAGGACAACCGCCTCCATCGGTGATTATTTGGAGTTTGTTGAAAATAGATGAAGTTATTAATTAGATTATAGAAGAGGATATAAAAAAAATGTTAAAAAGTTTATATATCTTGGATGAACACGGAATTTTATTATATTCCAAAGAGTTCATTAGTGAACAGCAATACGACGACAATATTTTAATAGGATTTTTTACTTCAATAGCTAACTTTAGCCGGGAAGCTTTAGGAACTGCAGTAAAAAATGTTAACCTCGGAGAAAACAATAAACTTATTCTCACGCCAATTGAGGATGAAGGTCTACTTGGAGCTGCAATTGTAGGTTCAAATGATAATAACGATTTAGTAACAAAAATAATTAGAGACATCATGCAAGAATTTATTGACTCCTACTCACCAGATTACGATCAAGAAAAAATCATTAATGAAGAGATGGAGAAAATTATTCAAGATGTTTTAAGAACTAAAATGATTCATTCACCAATAATAAGGATAATGCTTTCTTGGCTAATTAACGCTCCTCTTATGATACTCTTAATTTTTGCTAGCATTAATTTAACACTTTTCATCTATATGGCTTTCAATCTCAACCAATATATCACACCCGATCAGTTGTTTTCGAGATTTTTCCCTGCGTTAATTCTTGTATCTACTGGAAACATTATAATATTATTTCTGTTTCCAAATTTAGTATTCGGCTTTTTATCTCCTAATAGAAATATTGCTGTTGTGAATTCTATTATCCACTTAGTTATTACAATTATTTTATTTGCTTACTCATCTGAACCTGCTTTTGGTTATATTATCTTAGGCCATTTACCTTTAACATTGATATTCTCGCTGTTTTTCTTATTCGTCGGAACAAGATCGTCGTCAAAGAGATTTTTGAAAAAATAGAAGAATTACTCATTTCTTTTTTCTATTATGGCATACAAAATTGTAAGCATAGGGTTAAATAAATTTGGTTTTTTGTATTATACGGATATTTCTCTATAAAAAGAATTTATCTTTTTCTCTCAAAGCTCGTTTTTTAGGTGATTAATGTTTGAAAGAGGATAATACACAAAAAAAGGGATACAAACCAATTTTAAAAAAATACGAAAAAGAAAAGACACTCGTTCTGGAGAGTATTTCAGAACATATCGTCTTTCAAGATAAAAAGCATACTATCTTATGGATAAATAAAGCAGCAGCAGATTCCGTTGAAAAGACACGAGAAGAATTGATAGGAAAGAAATGTTACTCTGTTTGGCAAAAGTCTAATAAATCCTGCATTGATTGCCCAATAGATGCCTCGCTAGAAATAGGTGGCGCTACATCTGGTGAAATTTCGACTCCAGATGGGAGAGTTTTTATCGTAAGAGGTTTTCCCGTAAGGGATAAAAAAGGAAAAATAATAGGAGCAGTTGAACTTACCCAGAATATAACCAAACTCAAACAAACTGAAAAAGATTTAATTTTATCTGAAGAAAGGTATCGGAATCTATTTGAAAGTTCGCCTTATTCTATCGGCATATTTGATTTAGACGGAACTTTAATTGATTGTAATAAAGCTACGGAAAAGTTTTTGTCCATTCATAATTTAGAAAGGGATTTTATTGGAAAACATTTTAGAGAATTTTTGGGATATCTTGAGAGAAATAAACCACTTATCCCATTATTCGAAAATACCCTTAATAAGTTAAAGAAAGACGGAGAAACACTAGAATTTCAATTTCCTGTGAATCGATCAGCGGGAAGTGTGTTGTGGGTTCGCGTTATAGCTTCATTAATAAAAATAGGAAGCGAAGAAAGAATTCAATTCATTGTACAAGACATTACAGAAAGAAAACAGGCCGAACAAGAATTGAAAACATCGGAAATAAAATATCGAGAAGCGTATAATCGTGTTGATTTTTATAAAGACATTTTTTCTCACGATATTAACAATATCTTTCAAAATATCCATTCCTCAGTAGAACTAATTGATTTAAATACGGAACAATCGATTAATTTAGAAAAAAACGATGAATTGTTGGATATTATTAGAGAACAGATCAAGAGAGGAACTAACCTAGTCTCAAACGTAAGAAGATTATCGGAAATTGAAGGTAAAGACTTAACCTTGCAAAAGAGTGAAATTATTATAGTTTTAAAAGATGTCATAGACGCTCTTATTAGGGTATATAAAAAAAGAGAGATCAATGTTCAGATTCAGAATGAACCAAAAGAAGCATATGTCAAGGCAAATGAACTTTTACCAGATATATTTGAAAACATATTAATCAACGCTGTAAGACACAATCGTAATTCTCTTGTTGAGATTCTTATCAAGTTTTCAAGGGTAGTGAAGGAAGAAGGCAACTTTATCAAACTCGAATTTATTGACAACGGAATCGGTATTTTCCCGGAAATGAAAAAAAAAATCTTTCAGAGAGGACAAGTTGAGAAAAAGGATAAGATTGGGTTAGGACTTGGTTTAACACTTGTTAAAAAGATAGTCGGAACCTATAATGGCCAAATTTGGGTAGAGGATAAGTTCGCAGGAGATTATAAAAAGGGAAGCAATTTTATCGTCATTTTACCGGAGGAGGTTTAACTGGTTTCAATTTTCATCGTGGAAGACGATTTGTCCCTGCAAAAGTTGTATGAGATGATGATTTCCACATTTGGGTTCAGAGTTGTTGGAAAAGCGAACAACGGAAAGGAAGCAATTGAAATTTATAACGCATTAAATAAAAAGCCAAATGTGATTTTAATGGATCACCGTATGCCCGTTCAGAATGGGTTAGACACAGCGCTAATTTTGTTAAAACTTAAAAAACCTCCAAAAATCATCTTCACGAGTGCAGATATATCAATTAAAAGCCGAGCCTTAGCAATAGGAGGTTTAACATTTTTAGAAAAACCATTTAGTGTAAAGGCCTTACATGATGAGATTATGAAAGCATTAGCAAAAAGTTAATTTTTTCACCTACTCAAACCGAGTAAGATTCTTCCTCCTCTGCAAGTTGATTTAAAAGAGTTCAACAATATAAATATAAGAAAATTACCTCTTTTTATGAAAGCCTTTTATGGCAAATTTAAAATTAAGCAAATAATTTTCGAACGTATAAAAAATAATTAATCAAAATTAAAAAAAAGAGATAAAAAGGTATTAAAATATGAGCTATAAATTACCAGATGAGAAAGATCTTGAGGCTATGATTGGTATTGTAGGCAAGGAGTACGCCACCAATAACAAGGCAATTACAGCGTCTTATCTTTCCAAATCTGTAATGGGATTAGAGGCACAAATTCCTGATATCGTCGTACGCCCCAAATACATCGAAGAGATTCGTAAGATTCTACTTTACTGCTCAGCAGAAAAAATAGCAGTCTCACCGATTTCAGCCGGACTATCTGGCGGCTTTGCGTGTCCAACTATTAAGCCTGCCGGAGTTATGCTTGATTTAGGTAGAATGAATAGAATTATCGAAGTTGATACCGAGAATCGATATGTCGTAGTCGAACCGGGAGTCACTATTGGAGAGCTTTGGGCTTACATGCACAAAAATTACCCAGAATGGGCGCCTCCTGTACCGGATGGTGCTCCACCAGCTTCTACCGTAATGGGTGACGCTATTGATAGAGGATTTTCCCTTTATACTAGTTCTGTTGGTCCACAAGGTGATAACTTTATGTGCGGTGAGATAGTATTTCCAAACGGAGATATTGTACGAACTGGTTCTTGGGCTCTTCCATTTGCGAAACCGTTCTATAAATACGGATTAGGTCCAGATATTTGGTCCTTTTTAATGGGTTCACAAGGAGCTTTAGGCGTAATGACTAAAGTCGCAGTTAAAATATATCCACATCCAAAATTTAAGACCGTAGTTGTGTGGGGTATGTCCAATCCTGAGGATATGCAGGATCTAACACTAGAAATTGGAAAACAAGAATTTGGAATTGCTCACAACACCGTTATGGTTCAAGGTGGGAATTATCCTTTAGTAATGACGCGTTGGCCAAAAGATAAAGTTCCTCACGATTATGAATTCTACGAACAGTTAGGAATTAGTAAGTGGTGGATGAATTGGGAGTGCTGGGCACAAACTCAAGAAGAGCTAGATTATGTGGTTAATAGAATCAATAAAATGGCTGAAGATTTCAAGAAAAATAGAGCTAAAGACCCTGATAGTATAAAACCTCAGGAACTACATCCCAAACAAATCGCAAGCAGATTGAAAAAACCCAATAAGATTGCGGTTCCTTATTCGTTCTGGGAGGCAGGATTTTTATTCATTACATTCTATACCCCATGGAACGAATGCGCCCATTTTGCTGAAATGTATACTGCTGCTATGGAGAAATATGGTTTTCCACCAGTTATGTGGATTGCTAGTATTGAGCGTTGTAGGCAAGCAATTTGTATGCCCATCATTTGTTTTGATAGCACAAAACAATCAGATATCGAAAAGGTTCAGGATATGAATAGAGAAACAACAGAATACGCGCTTAAACAAGGGTGGCTTAATTACAGACCGGATCCGTACATCCATGCCCCTCTTACATATAGTCAAGCAGGGATGTATTGGAAATATTTGAGAATGATGAAAAAGATGTTTGATCCTAATATGATAATGCATCCTGGGAGGCTTGCTCTTCCATAACTAAGTAAAGAGGTAAAAAAAATGGCTAAAACTGGAATGGAAAGATTAAAAGAATTGGAGAAGGAAATCTATAAGTGTATCCACTGTAAAGCATGTAGGTTTGCTTATTCAGGAGAACCTAGTAGAGAAGGAATAGGGGAATTCACTGGAAAACAAGGTACAGTTCTTTACGAAGGAATGGTTGACGCATGTCCAGCTGGAATAGAATACGGTTGGGAAGCGTTTTGGAACGCCGGTAAAATTTGGATCGCTCGTTCGATTTTAAGTGGAGATTTAGAATTTACTGATGAGGTTAGGGATGTTATTATGCCGTGCATTACATGCGGACAATGTTCAGCCCAATGTGAGAATAAAATACCCACAGTAGACATCATCGAATCTTTAAGAGCAGCACTCGTAGAATCAGGCGTCCCTATGATAGAAAAGCACCAATTAGTTGATCGTATAGTAAAGGAATTAAACAATCCTTACGGAGGAAAGGCAGATGAACGATTTAAATGGGCAAAGGATGCTGGTTTAGGGAAATATATAAACAACAAAAACGCAAAAGTTGGATATTACGTCGGTTGTACTGCGAGTTATCGACAAGTAGAAGTTGCTATCGCTACAGCAAAGATTTTCGAACAATTAGGCATAGACTTTACATTAATCGAAGAGGAAGTGTGTTGTGGAAGTCCCTTCTTTAGAATCGGCGCCGTAGATACTGCCCAAATGTTAATGAGGAAAAATCTCGAGGCTTTTAAGAATTTAGATACGGTTTATTTCTCTTGTGCAGGTTGTTATCGAACAATAACGATTGATTATCCAAAGTGGATGGCAGAAGACGAGAAACTCCCTTTTAAAACTATGCACGCTTTTGAGTTAGTTTCAAAATTAATCACTGAAGGAAAGATCAAATTCAAACCTAATAAAGAACTCAAGGGAAAAATTGTAACCTATCACGATCCTTGCCACACAGGCAGACATTTCGCTCTCGAGATGGAACAATCCATGATCAAGGAATCTACAAATTTAATGTTTGATATGCGCGAGGTAAACAAAGCGATCGACGAATGGTTTGAGATTCCTCGAGTAATTTTGAGGAAACTTGAAGAAGACGTCGGGATTAAGTTTACTGAGATGTATCGTATAAAGAACAATTCGATGTGTTGTGGGGCTGGTGGGGGAGTAAGAGCAGGTTACCCTGAGTTCTCATTACGAACTGCAAGTCTACGATGCGACGAAGCTAATGCAGTAAAGGCAGATATTCTAACAACTGAATGCCCCTTTTGCTGGAGAAATTTAAGCGATGCAAATGAGCAATACAATCATGGCATGCAAGTAATGGGCGTTCTTGAAATGATATCCAAATACAATTTATTAGATATTACATCAAAATAAGTGAGTAGAATTACTCCTTTTTTTTTATCTTTTTTAATTTATATTTTGAGTTATTTTACATATAATTACTAAAATCAGTAATTAGAAAGCATTTCTAAAAACGCTTCGAGTCGAGTCATTATTTGTCTTGGTGCGAAGTTTCGTTGGTATCATATTGATAATTTCAAATGCATCAAACAAAATAATACTAAAAAAATAAATTCGAAAATTTTTATTATTGTTATACTATTAAAAAGAAGTTTGGGGTTTTTTAGTTGACAAATGTAGAGAACAAGACAGCATATCCGTACATTACGGAATTCAAAAAAGAGCCTTTTAAATCTTTTGTTTTAACAAATAGAAAGGATATTGGCAACTTTTACTTAAGTAATTACAACAAAGTCTTAGAATTATATCAAAATTATAATGTAAACTTAATTAAAGAATCGTCTTTAAATTTAGAGGATCTTTTTTGGTTTCTCCTTCTGAGAAAGTATATCAAACAAAAAGTGGATGAACACAGTGAAATTTTCTTAGAATTTGTAAAAAATTGTGAAGTTGAGATAATTGAAAAAGATCAATTGGGGTTTAAAGCATCGCCTTATTCAGTAAAAGCACCTGATATTTGGTCAACATACTATGCTCTAGCAAGTTTAGAATTATTAGGGGTACTCCAACAATATTTAGCTTCTAAAGGAAAAGATATAATTGTTGAAAAAATTAAGAACTTTATTTACGATCATAAAAGAAATAATGGATTCTTACATTGTCTTGACAAACAATGCGAAATATGTAATCAAGGACCTTTGGGCGAGAATTTTTACTATGTAGTTGAAAGTCTAACGGTTATCGGTGTCGATGTAAGGGTTTTCAAAGAGCAATTCCGACAATATTTAAGAGAAAGAAAAAAAGATACATCATCAATTTTTAAACTCCTCAGTCTAAAATTCTTTGATTTGGATTTAGACGTAAAAGATAAGGAAATTCAGCATTTTTATCAATTTCAACAACCAAATGGAGGTTTTGTCATAAATTCAATTGGAGGAGATATTGAATCTACATTCTGGTGCGTAAATCTTCTCGATATATACTCGTGGCTTATAGATTACAACCCAGCAAGAATTTATTCTTTTATCGCAGAAAAATTAGACTCATTATTGAAAGATAAAGAAGACTGGAACTTAATCGCGTTAATAAATGTCACTAAACTGGTAATTTTGTTATCTATTATTTGGAATCGTTTTATCGAAGAAATCGAGAGAGTTGTGTTTAAGCGGTTAGAAACATATAATTTTATCGATTTAAACCAGATAAAAACTACCTTTGGCTTAAGCTATGGAGTAGAAGAGATTGTACTGTATATTAACCTCAATTATATGTTTATTTTGAAGAATATCGATATTTCATCTGAATTTAATGATTACCTGCTAAATTTAAGTCAGGACAAAAAGAAAATTATCCAAGAAGTCTACGACCAGCTAAGTAATAATAGCATAATTTCACTTTCAGATATTTACAAAAAATATAAAAGGTCCTCCAAACAGGAACCCGTGAAACTAAAAGAAGATATCTTTCCGATCATCTATGACTTAATAAGCAACCATTTTTTTGAAGGAGAGATTAGATCAAAAAAGGCTTATTTATTCAAAACAAAATTTTACTTTTGTTTAGATGTACTGTACAAAAATATAATTATTTCCGATAAGGAAATTAACAGCGAAAGACTTTTTGAAGAAAAAGCTAAACTGAAGGAAGTTAAAAATGATATTTACAATATGACTTTGAAGCTTAAGAACACTATTCCTCAAATTAAAGAAGAAATAGAATCTTATATTATGATAGACGAAGTCGATTTCGCTAAAGAAAGGTTGAAGTTTGTATTGCGAGATTCATTAATGGAAGCAGATTTTCTTAATAAAAACATTGAAACATCTTTTAATCAAGAGCTTATATATATCAATCTACAAGCTGCTTTAGGTTCAGAAATATCTCAATGGAATAAGTCTTATTCTTTATTGCAAAAGCGTTTAGGTGAATTAAATAATTATCTCCTAGAAAAGATCCAAGAGATGGAAAGTTTAAAAAGATTTAGCATTATTTTAGACGACTTAGATAATAAAATATACGATATTCAGGATCAGGTAAATCGCGAGATAGATTCTTTTAAAAATTACATTATGGAAGTTCTTGAAAAGGGTTATGACGAAGAAAAATTAAATCTTATCATAAATGCGTTTAATAAAATAGCTCAGGTCGTAAGCAAATACGATTCAGTTATTTACAAAGTTTCACATCAGATTACAACAAAAGAGAAAAAGATCGCAAGGAACCATAAGAAAATAATACATAAATGGGTTAATTTTAAAGAAAACTTTGATTTGATTTTTGCTGATTACACTAATGGTTTTCAGTTTTTCAACGATTTAAATAAACAGATAGGAAATGTTAGGGATAATATTCAAGAAGGAATTCTTCAAATTAAAGAGGAAGTTAAAAATATAGCAACTCAAAATCAATACCAAGACGCATTTAAGATTATTAAGAAGGAAGCGGATAATTTACTAAAAGAAAAAACAAATGAAATTCAAAGCTTAAAAGCTATGGTTAAAAAGAACACTTCTTTTAAACAAAAACTATTTCCGCTTTATAAATATATAAATGAAAAGCTCGACAGTTTGGAAGAAAATATCATTGAGTTCATAGCCGAACAGGAGCAATTTTTAAAAGAAAAGGTTATAGAAGAAAGAAACAGGGCAGGTGTGGAGGATTTTGATAGTTTCGTTTCTGATACTATCCAAAATTTTAAGGTTAAGTTAGAATATTACAGGATAAACATTGAT
This sequence comes from Promethearchaeia archaeon, assembly GCA_029856125.1. Classification (GTDB taxonomy): domain Archaea; phylum Asgardarchaeota; class Lokiarchaeia; order Sigyniarchaeales; family SOKP01; genus SOKP01. The sequence continues at coordinate 10,719 of JAHQWJ010000143.1, forward strand.
CAAACCAAAGTAAATAAAATCCCAAATGTTATTAGTGGTTTTGATAAAATTTTAATTGATTTTAACGAAAATAGCAAGATTTTTTCTAATAAGATAACAAATCTAAAAGCTATTATCCCAGATCTTAATGAAAGTTCGATAAAAATTATACAATGGGAGAAATTTAAAGTAACTTTCACGGAGGAAGTTGATAAACTAAAGGAAGAATATGTTAATGACATAATTTCTCAAGAGATTATATTAATGAGTGAGGAGGAGCATACAGACACAATTAATATTAAAAAACTGGCCGATAAGCTTAAACTCAAATGTAGAGTGATAATTCCTAGAATTAAAGACATGATAGAGGTGTCTAAATTGCAAGGCGATTTATTTGAAGATAAAAAAGAATTAATAGTGCACACTGAAGCTTATCATAAGAATAGAGAATTGACAAATTTCACAGAAAATAGAATCATCAAACAAACCCAGGAGACAGTAGGAAAATTACTAGCCCTTTACGATTCGTGCATTAAAAACAAAACTCTTGGAGTAAACTTGTTAGAAATTCAAAATAGAATTAATGATTTAAACGATTATAAGGAGTCTATTACCAACCAATACAACAAAAAAACAAGAGAGTTAAATGTTGACGAGAAAAGATTAGAGAACATGGAATTAATTAAAAATCTAAAAGCGGTGATAAGTAACAATGAGAAAGCGATTTTAAACATAAAAGAAAATTTGGTTCTGTTTAAAGACTTACAAATATTCATAATTGATTTACTAGATACAGTAAAAATCGAATTTGAGAATCAATTAACTAAAACTTTCGATGATATAGTGAGAGCTGACTCTCATATTAAGATGAATGAAATTCTTGAAAGCAGAAAGGAGATTGTTAGAATTGGACTAAGGCAAGTTGATGAAAAACTCGAAAATAAATTGAAAGCGACTATTAGTTTGTCTTATGAAACAAGGAAGTTTGAGATTGAAATGAGAGAATTTTATGTCTCTCATAAGAATGAAATTAAAGCAATGGTAGAAGAGAAAGTTCAAGCAATAAATGATAAAATAAAATCTATAAGGTTTGAGACAGATCGAGGTAAATTAGTACTAACGATTACCAATAATAATATCCATTTAAGCCAATTATTAGGAACTTTACAAGCTAGGGTTGAAGATTATATTGAAACAGAGCAATTTAAGAGAGCTTATCTAAAAGTAAATAAAAAGCATAAGTATATCGAGCAAGAGATTAAGAATACAAATAGAAGAATTAAAGATATGTATAAGGAATTTAATAGAAACTCTAATGATTTTGAAACTAAAAATAAGCATATCATTGACGATTTTGACCGAATCGTATTAGAGTTTAATGAAATTCTAAGAGAGAAAGTTAAGACATTAGAGGAATTAATTGTGAAATCATACGTGGAATTTGCAATCAAAGCTGTGGCAAACGAGTTCCTTACCTTAAGTTTTTTGCAGAATGAATTAAAGATAAAGAAACCCCTAATTCAAAAACACCTGATTTCTCTGATTAGTTCTGGGAAATTGAAAGGAAAATACGATCCTCAAATTGGTTTATATTACGAAAATCCAGAAGTTCTGAGTATGCTTGATGATAAAGAATTAGAAGTTATTAAGAAAATGAATTTCCGCGTGTATATGTTTATGAGGCGTTTAAAGAATTTTACAAGCCAATATGGCTCAATAATTGCGTTCTTTGCATCACTAATCACGATCTCATATTACATTTTCCAAATTAGTCCGGTTACTATAATAATCCCTATTATATTGACCTTAGTAGTTCTAGGATACCTTCTTTTCAAAAAAAAGCAAGACGAAAAGTTTTGATTTGATTAATCTCTCTTTTTTTTAATTTATGGCATAACTACGATTTAATCGTAGTCTTTTACGAATTGTACTTCTTTGGCTGTTCTTTTAAGGTAGCCTAAATAGCAGGCTTGATTAAAATGGGCATAAAATTTCTTTTCTATTATATCCTCTTCTTCAGCAAATTCTTTAAAATCCGAAAGAGACATTTTTCCATCGACACTATAAGTTTTGGCAATTCTAATGAGCGTTTTTACATTATGGTTTAAATAAATTTTTCTTTCTGGCATTTTCTTATTTTTTTCCTTATGATTTCTTTTTAAATTTAATATTGAAGTTTTCAATTTCAATTTATCCAACCTTATTACATCGGAATAAAAAGTTACACCGGCATTTTTAAACCTTTTAAACTCTTCACTGTGGGCAAAATTATCAAGTTCTGTGATAATTTCTTCGATTGAACGATTAGCAAGAAGTTCCTTTTCTCTTTTGCGCCGTTCTTTATAGTTTTTAATTAAATCAAATTCTGAAATTTTATTAGGTGTTGTTTTAAAGTTTATCTGTTCTCGGTTAACTACATCACATAAATTCAACTGTTTTGAATCTAAAAGTACGGAATTCATAGTCGATTCCTTTTTTTCTGCGGCTTTATAAAAAGGAACATCGATAGACTCTCTGGCTATTAATAAATAACACCTACCCGGTCCATATCTTCCTGTTCTACCGCGTCTTTGGATTAATCTAATCTCTGAGGGAACGGGTTCGTAAAAAATAATTGCGTCCACATTAGGTATGTCGAGACCTTCTTCTGCAACGCTGGTAGCTACAAGTATATCTAGCGTCCCTTCTTTAAATTTTTTAATTATTTTAATTTGTTTATCTTGTGAGAATCCAAAATCATCTGGTTTGGTTGATTGACCGATAAATTTCTCAACTTTCAAGCGAGAATCAAAATGATCTTCTATTAAATTTTTTAGTAATTCAGCCATGGCTCTATATTGAGTGAACACTATAATCTTATTATTCCGATAATCCTCAATTTCTTCAGTAATTATTGAAAATAACTTTTTTATTTTAGGATGTGAATAGTCGTTAATGTTATTTTGTACGAGATTGTTCTTGATGAATTTGAAGTGTTCTGAGTTGACGATTCTTTTAGCCGAGAGAATATCTTGTCCAGACTTATATTCTAGCTTTTCTAAAAATTTTAAGAAGAGTGTAATGTTTTGAGACTCTAATAAATCTTTTGCGTGAAGTAAAGATATAAAACTTGAACAATAAGAGAAAATCGATTGAATGTTTAACGAGTTTTCTTTAACTTTATCTATTATTCGATCAGTCTTGAAAAAGAGCGCTTCGAAGTAATCTTCTTCTGATAGTTCCGGTAAATAACCATTCTCGTACTTAAGAGATAGTGTTAGATCGGAAGATATCCCTAAAAAATCTAATTTTGAATAGTATCTTTTGTTAGGAGGTAATAATTTCTTGTCAATAAAGAATTTCAGAAATTTTTCGAATAAATTATACCAAACTGCACTTAATTCGATGACTTTAATGGGTAAATCAACAAATTCTAAATAGGTATCAATATCGTAAATATACTTTTTTACATCTTTATCTTCGTAGGTTTTGAATATAACATTCTCAATGAATAAACTATCACACAATTCTTGTATCCGAAGGTAGCTTTTTCCTGGTGAAGCAGTTAATCCTAGTATAAACGGGTCTTGGCATGTATTAATATATTCAGTTGATATAAAACAATATGCATAATTACCTCTTGTTCTGTGAGCCTCGTCGAAGATAATCAGAGAGACATGCTTTAAATCGTATCGACCTCTTTCTACATCGTTTTTTATTACTTGAGGTGTCGATACGATAATTTTAGAATTATTGAAAAGAAAAATTCTCTTTTCAGGCGAAATCTTGCCCGTAAACGAAATAATCTCATCCAATTCAACATTAAGGAAATCCTTACATGATGCTTCATGTTGTGAAACTAAAGGTCTAGTAGGAGCAAGAATAATGATCTTAGATTCTGGATATTTTTCCAAAGTTTCACTTATGAGTAAAATCCCAACAATCGTTTTTCCTAAACCAGTTGGCAATACTATTAAAGAGTTTCTTCCTTTACACCTTTTTGTGATATTATTTTGATACTGTCGATAAAATACACGATCTTTTTTTAGAAAAGGATGATTAAAATACGCGGTTTGCATTAAAGAAAGGTTGAAGTTAGTTCTTTTTAATACGGAGAGGGATAAAGTTTAATAATATCAAAAAAAAGAATGTGAATCAAATTATATTTTAAAATAACTTAGTTTTAATTATTACTTTCTTTTAACATAGTGTTTATCAGCAAATATTGCTATATCGATTTAACAAATACTATGTAGAATCAACAAGTTTAAATGTGATATATTGTTAATGAATAATAATTAACTGAATTACAACTTAACCTCTTCTCCCAAGTTAGTTTATCCACTCCGTGGTTCACTTTGGATAAGGTTAAGCTTGATAATTGGGAAAAGTATGTGAATTAAAATGAAAATTTTATATATTAATCCGGCTCGTCTGGAATCGGGGATGGACGCCATTATTACTGGAGCACCTTTAAGTTTAATTACTATAGCTGGGATGGTCCCAGAACATGATGCAAAATTGTTTGATTTCAAGGTTGATAAATATCGCGAGAAAAAATTTCGTAGTGAGTTAAATCGATACGACACAGTAGCGATCACAAGCATGACACCACAAGTATATTCAGCCTTAGAAGTCGCTAAAATGGCAAAAGAACAAGGTTGTAACACGATTATAGGAGGATACCATCCTACATTGGTACCCGAATTTGTAGCTGACCACGATTATGTAGATTTTACGGTGAGAGGGGAAGGAGAACATACTTTTAAAGAAATTATCGATTACCTTGATGGGAACAAAAACAAAATTTCTATTAAAGATATTGATGGAATTTCATATAAAAATAAGGAAGGTAAAATAATCCATAATTCTGAAAGAGCGTTAGAACACAACTTAGATAATTTTCCAATGCCGAGGCGAGATTTACTGAAAGGAAAGCGTTACACATACTTGGGTACCACAACTCGCCAAGTAGAGACATCAAGAGGTTGTCCGCATAATTGCAAGTTTTGCTGTATTATAAAAATGTGGAGAAATTCAAATGGTGGTTCTACATACAGAACCAAATCAATTTCAAGAATAATGAGAGAAGTGTACGATGTTGACTGGAAAAACGATTTTATATTTTTCTGTGAAGATAATTTCACAATTAATGTGAAAAGAACAAACAAAATATTGGATACTCTAATTAAATCAGGAGTCAACTCTAAAATGCGCTTTTCTTGCCAATCAAGAGTGGATACTTTATATAATAACCCACAATTAATCGATAAATTGCATAAAGCCAATTTTAGACAAGTTTTTCTTGGAATTGAATCCGTTCATCAACAGAGTTTAGACGCGATGAATAAGAAGAACACTACGCCTGCAATGGTTAAAATAGTAGTAAAAAGTTTACGGGACAAAGGAATATCCATCTTCGGTGGGGTTATAATTGGTTTTCCTGGCGAAACCAAACGAATGGTTAGGCAAAATATTCAAACTACAATAGACCTAGATTTAGACTGTGTCCAGTTTACTCCCATTACTGCTTTTCCGGGGACGCCATTTTATGATGAGATGAAAGAGAAAGGAATGATAACCGCAAGCAATTACAAATTTTACGACTTGTTTCATCCAATGATGAAAACTGAAGAATTAACCTCCAAAGATTTTCTTCAATTAGTAGCGGAAGCTTATGCCGCTTTTTATCTGAAGGGATGGATAATTAGAAGGGCCAAAGAATATCTCAACCCTTTTGGGAAATTTAATTGGATGCTGGGAAGTTTGGGAAGGTTAGTTAAGCAGGGAATATTGGGCGGGCTAGGAATGCTCTATTCTCAAGGTATCACAACAAAAATAATTTCAGACGAATTAAAAAATACGGCTGAATTAATGAAAGACATCAATCCAACAATTGAAATATCTACGGCAAAAAAAAACAAAGAACCATTGAAGCATGATTCGTTAACTCTTGAAATAGCTAGGGCAAAAAAAACCGAAGTACCATTAAAGCATGATTCGTAAATAATTCTTTTATAGATGCATACAAAGTTGATTCATTTTAGGTAGTTTCGCCTTAGATCCTAATACAGCTAGCGTTTGTTCTCCTAAGGAAGTTAAAGACATGGTTGACGAAAAGTTTGAAGCTGAAAAGCAATGGCTTCCACAATTTAACCAATAATTTATAAATCTAATTAAAAAACACATTACGAATAGTAAGCCAAAGATTTAAATTGTTAGTTCTGCATTTGTCTAATGGGTTGTTTTAAACACCATATATCTTTTTTTTTTAACTGTGGTAAATCTATTACCATTAAAGATTTATCACAGTTTTTTTTATTAGAATGCGTAATTTGAATAAAATTTGCTTTTTTCTTTAACCTCAATATAATTGGGTGTATAAAAAAAAAAAAAGAAAAAAAGAGTATTAATTGTAAAACTATTTAAATGTCTTTTTAGAAGTATTTAATAGCGAGTAAAATGTCGTCTCGAGTGATTTTCTTTCTTTTGCCATGCTTTGTGAGTACTAACGCAGATTTTGTAATTGTAACTGCGGATGCACTCATCCAATCTACTAATTCATTGACAGCATCTCGAGCAACGATTACGGCGCCATTGTGTTTCATTAATCTTCTAATTGGACTCCAACTAATATATTCAGCCATTTTTTATTCAATCCTCCACTTTTTAATTATTTGAGTTAATTTCCTTAAATGTTACTTTTTTGATCAAATTTAATTAATCAAATAATTATTGTTCTTTTATATATTTAAAGATTTTGATTAAAGCTTCATTTTCTAAAGAAAAAAAAGAAAAAAATTTTACGACAAAATTCAAATCATATTAATTGAATAATCTCGTGCAATATAGGTTTCTTTTACCAGTTTTTCGAATCTATCAATATTTGCTATAAAATGATGTATAAAATAGGAATATTTTAGCTGATATAGAAATGTGGAAATACATTTAAAAGATTTCAAAAAATAAGTTAAAATGTGAATCGTTGTATAATGAATTTTTCCGTCATAGAAAACTTAAAAAAATCAAATTTATGCTTGTTCTTTTCTGTTGAGAGGAAGAATTTTTTATGAAGCTCGATGAGTTAATTAATTCCAAACAATTTGTTCATAATTGCATTTATTGCACTCAATTGATTCACCTTTTAGTGGAAAATAGGTCAATGTATTCCCACAATACCGACATTCCAGAGTGTAAATTTGTTCTTTAGACGCTATATGACCACGTACTATCAGTTCTCTTTCAAACACGGTGATAAACTTCGTTAAAAGAGATATGAGTAAGTGAGGATTTGACGATGCTGCTAACCACTCTATTTTGCGACCCGATACTTGACATATAATCAAAACATCGTTCCCTGAGACTAAATCAGTTCCAAAAAACCAACTTATTTTCTTGCTTTGAATATTCATAATTAGTTGGAAGTTATGGGTTTCAAGAATTTCATTTATAAGCTCAAAATAATATTTTTCATCAAGTTGGCTGTCAATTCCAATTCCGATGCTTTTAATTGCTTTTTTTATCCATGGCTTTTCTAGAAATTGTTTAATTTCTGACGAGGGTATTATTTTTCTTTCAATATTGAAGGGATCAAACTGAATTGGGATGGCATCAGTATCAATTGCCCTTATGAAATCAACATTGTTAACAAAAGTAATAAAGGATCTAATTGTACCTTTTTCTTCGAGGAAAAGGGGACATAAATATAGGTTTATCTGTTTATTAGAATTTTTTTCTAGGCTTTCAAATTCCATAACGACTTGTTGTTGTTCAATTTCTTTTTGATCGCTGTTACTTTCATCTACCCCTAATTCTAATGACTCTAGAGTTAAAGTTGGGGGGGTGCTCCTACATAATTTAAAAAATCCCGGAAAATTAATTCTTATTTTAACCTTTGTAATAGGATCGGTGCTTTGATTCGTTATTAGTAAAGAATAAAGGTAATTTCCCCCGAATGGGACTAGCTTATAGACCATGTTTATCTTGTCTTCTTGATCTATATATTCTAATGGTTCAGGTTCAAACAGTTTTGATTTTGTTTCAGTATCTTCATTAAATAGTAATAATTCATGGGTTTCTTTTTGACTTTTATCCTTATTTCTCCTTTCCATGAATCCTTCGCCAGTTTTTCAATTAAAAAATTACAATTGATTGTATAAGAAGTATTAAATTATTTTAATTTATATTTTTTTTTGACCTACTGTTTTTTTTACATATGATTCTTATTATATATCAACAGTATGAATGTATTGAGCGAATTAGATCCATTATTTGAAAGCCCCACTATTAAACCAACATTCGACTATGTGCATGTAATATTGTCACTATTTCTATTTGGTGAGAACATAGAAGGGATTGGTAGGTATCGACTTCAAAAAGAATTACAAATCGGGGCTGGAACTGTAAAGTCATTATTTAATAAATTAAAAAATGTTACCAAATTTATAATTGTTCCAAGCGAAGGAGAATTGAAAGCTGGTGAATTGCAAAGGAGGGGACATGTTTTAACTCAAATTGGTTTTGAATTTTTAGCAAAAGTAAAAAAGAAGATTCTTTTATTAAAGAGAGCAGATTTGGAGTATTTAAAGGATATTATTATCAGACAAGAATATGTGAATTCGTATTTCTGTTTAGTTAAAAAAGCCTCTACGAAATTAAGTGATGGAGTAGAGCAAAGAGACGCAGCTATAAAAGTTAACGGCTCTGGTGCTACTTGTTTAGTTTACGATGGCATTAATCTGTTTTTTCCAACAAAAACAAAATCCAAAGATGATAAAGATAGTACGAAAATTAATCCTAAAACATTGAATTATTTTAAGGCGGAAATTGAAGCTGCGAAGGTTAAAATTGAAAAAAATGACGTAATTATTATAGGTTCAGGAGATAACGATCAAAAGGCACGGTTAGCCACTTTAAATGCTGCTTTAACTTTATTCTGATTTTTTTTATGGAGTTAAATATGAGATATGAGAAAGATATCGTTTTTTATATTAGTAATACCATAATTGAAAAAATCGATACATGTATTAAATTAGCGTCTCCTAACGAAGCTAGCGGGTTTATCCTAGGGAATATTCAAGAAATTAACAATAATAATGGTGATTTTAGTTATAACTACTATAGCGTTTCTTTTCATTGTATAAAATCTAGTACAGGAAGCACTGTATCATTTTTATTAGATAACGATCAGAAAATTTTAGAGCTTTCAGACCATTTAATGAAAAATGAAAACCTGAAATTAATAGCAATACTTCACTCTCATCCTTCTGGAACAACTCCTAGTAGCACAGATAAACTTAACATGAAATATTACCATAATAGTGGTTTAAAGAAATTCACACACTTAATTTGGATAATTGTAGACTCCCGGAACAACGAGATGAATGGGTTTATTTATCTAAGCAATAAACTCACACAAATCAATCTTATTTTGAGCGCCTATGAATAATTTATTATAATGCTACCCATTTGTAATTTCAAGTTTAAAACTGTTAAAAACTAACTTAATTACGTACTATTGGTATGTTTTGTTTAGATAAAGCTAGATTTATATTATTGTTCTTTGATAGTCTTTTTAATATTATTTATCAAGAATTGATTTACAAATATGTCGTTAACACCATTAGAAATTTTTTATGGAAGTTTTACACTCGCTTCATTCATAATTTCTACAATTTTGGGATTACTTATTGCTTTAAAGTATAAAAGGTACGGAAAAGTAGAATATCTCGCTGTTGGAATTACATGGATATTATTAGCAAGCCCATACTGGTCTGATGCAATACAATTCATTACTACTATGATTTTTGGAGTTCAAATTCCCACTAATCTATATTATTTCTTAGCAAATGCGTTTATTGCTCCAATGTATGTCACTTGGATAATTGCATTGACGAGGATTCTATTTACAAAACAAAAAAAGATCCTTCGAGCCATTTTTTTTCCAATTGCTCTGACTTTTGAAATAATCTTTTTAGTCGCATTCTTCATCGATGCGAACTTAATCGGAGATCAAAAAAGCGCTTTTGTGGTCGAATGGGCTTTATGGATTCAAATATACCTCCTTATATCCATTGTCGTTCTTTTAATAACCGGATTCATACTTGCTAGAGCGAGTCTTAAAGCAGGTGGAGATGAATTAAGAATGAAAGGAATATTTTTGTTAACAGCGTTTATAAGCTTCACCATTGCTACTGTAATTGATGTCATTGGAGCTGAAAGTCCATCTGAAATCACAATATTACTCGCAAGAATATTTTTGATTGTTAGCTCGCTATGTTTCTATATAGGTTTTATATTACCTAAATTTGTAAGAAATCTGTTTATTAAACAACAAGACTAAATTTGTTTATTTTTTTTTTTTGGATTTTTAAAAAAAGAGATGATTTAAGAAAGAAGATATGAGGTTGACATTTTAATAAAGAATAAATTTTAGGATAACATCTTATTGAACTTGTTTAAAACCAGTTTTATCAATCGTGCATATTTGAAGGTTGAATCCCGAAGCAGAATCTCTTTCTCTAGAGCTTGATATCGCTGTTTCTATTAACTTTATCCCGGCTGGTTTAGTCAAATTTGGTTTCCAATCAGCTTCTAAAACGCCTAGTGAAAATGGGGAACCTGACCCAAACGAAATGAATTTTTCTTCTTCATATAGAGTTCCTAATAAATCAACGCCATAGAGAATTCCGTTATTAGCTTTTTGTGAGAAACCTCCTATGATCATCATACACAAGAAGTATGATCTTCCGCTAAACAAAACATTCCTTGTCATGCTTGCAATGTACTGTGGATCGGGTACTTTATCGTCCTCTACTTGTTTTAGTCTTGATAGCGCTTGTAGTTGATTAACAACATATTGGCAATCTGCAACTCCACCACTAATTGTGGCCGCCGTATAGTCATTTATTTTAAATAATTTTTGAGCTTCTTTGGTGGCTACAGTGTATCCTGCAGTAGCTTGAGATTCAGTACCGATTACAACGCCATCCTTTACAATTATACCTACTGTGGTTGTACCCGATTTAATTATATTTTTTATAGAATCTTCATCTAAGTTTGGATAATTAGATTTGTTCTCCATCATTTTTAACCAATCTACAAATGTTTTAAAATTAATATACGATTTTTATTATTATATTAAATAAATTAATTTTACCTATTTCTATTTTACTTTTAAAAATTATAAACTCCTAAACCTAAACACAAAAATTTTAAAGATATAGATAATTATCGATTATATCATATTCGATTCTATGAGTGTCCTTTAATCATGGCAAGAAGTCAAGCAAGAAGCAAAAGAAAGTATACCGGAAAAAAATACAAGAAATTTCATAAAAAACGAAAAAGAGAATTAGAACGACCGCCCATAAATACTCAGATTGGGATAGAAAAGAAAAAGAAACAGCGTACTATTGGGGGAAATTACAAACTTAAGTTATTCTCATCGAATTTTATAAATCTTACCGATCCTGCGACTAATAAAACCACAAAAGTTAAGATTCTAAAATTCGAAAGTAATGCGGCTTCTAAAGATATAAATCGGCGCCATATTCTTACTAAGGGTGCAATAGTGGAAACGGAAAAGGGTTTAGCAAGAATATCAAGTCGTCCAGGTCAACACGGAATTTTAAATGGTATCTTAATTAGTGAATAATCTTTTTTTATTACTATATACCAATCTGAAGAATCAGTATTAACTACGATTTCAGATGTTTTTAATTGCTATCAAGCAACTTATTCTTGTATTTTGATATTCTTTATGTTGGCTTTCTTACCGTCTATTATTTCAGTATTCTTACTTTGACAGTGTTTGCACTGAAATAATTGTAAACCGGTTAAGTGTGCTTCTTCGCTTAAGGTGACAGATGAGCTTTTTCCACAATCTCGGCATTTTATTGTACCAGGAAGCTGTTCGATGATTAATTCTGCACCTTCTGCGATAGAACCACTGGTAGCCATTTCAAACGAACGTTTGAGAAGTTCTGGCACTATTAGTGTCAATTCACCAATCTCGAGGTGGACTTCTGTTATCTTCTTAGCGTTATGTTTTATGGCTGTAGCTTCTGCAACTTTAAATATATTGTAAGCAAACGAGAACTCATGCAAGTTTTTCTCTCACTCTCTCTCTTACTTCGGTTGATTTCTTTTTATTTCTTTAGCAACTTCTATTAAGACTTTAGATTTCTTCTTCCCCTTCGTGTCTATCGATACTCTACCAGGATCGTCCCACCAGGTTCTAGGATAGTGATAACCTTTCTCGAAATGAGCGTCATAGCCTAAGCGTTTTGCAGCTTTTAAAATATGAGTTGTTGTTATTTTTTCTATTGCAAACTTCTTCGGTATGCGCCTTCCCTTTGATCTACTCCTTTTTGCATCGAAATATTGAGGCCAAAAAATGATAAAAGGTTTTCTGGAGCGCATAATTTAGCAATAGAATGTTTTAATTTAATAAAATTATAAGAATAAAAAACCTCTAAAGAATTTAAAAATTATTGCTTTAGAAAAAAGGGATAATTAAACATAAATACAATTTGAAATTTTTAATAATACTAAATTCATACAGACCTATTCATCAATAGATGTATGATTTTTATAACGAAAGAGGATACCAAAATGAATCTAAGAGAATTAGTCAATAATCAAGCAAAAAAATATAAAGACAAAACCTTTATGTATTGGGAAGATATTACTGTTTCCTACTCCCAAATAGATGAATTAACTAATAAAGTAGCGAATTTTCTTTACGATCTCGGAATAAGAAAGGGAGATAAAGTTAGCGTTTACCTACCAAACATGCCCGAGTATGTCTATCTCTACTTAGGAATTCCTAAAATAGGTGCGGTTACTGGGCCTGTAAATGCATTGTTTAAGGCTCGGGAAGTCAAATTTGTAGTGGATCATTCTGAAGCAAGGATAATAGTTACAATTCCGAAATTTATGGAAGTAATTAAAGAAATTAGGGAAGAACTCCCAAAAGTGGAACATGTAATTGTCATTGGAGAATCTATTGAAGGATCTTTAAATTATTGGGAATTAATGGAAAAAGCATCTAAGAGTGCGCCCCCATTAGTTGCAATTGATGAAAAAAAGGATCCTGCTGCTATTCTTTATACGTCAGGGACAACAGGTTTTCCTAAAGGTGTTTTACAAACTCATTACAACATAAGAAGAAATGCTGAAATGTTAAAAGATTTTCTGAGAGCTGAAGAAAACTACAAATTTATGTTAATTTTGCCATTATTCCATGTCAACGCTCAAATAGTTACCGTAATGGCACCTTTTACAATTGGAGCGAGTTGCATTTTGACTCCAGGATTTTCGGCCCAAACACACTGGGAAACAGTAGCGAAATATAAAGCTTCCACATTCAGTGCGGTTCCAACTATACTCTCAATCCTTCTTAAAATGCCTCACGAAAATTTGGATCTTTCTTCCTTAGAATTTGTAATTTGTGGAGCGGCACCGTTACCAGTCGAAGTATTCAGAGAATTTGAAGAAACATTCAAATGTAAGGTTGTTGAGGGGTATGGCCTTACAGAAGGCACATGCGCATCTTCAGTTAATCCAATACCTACAGATACAGAAGATAGACGAAAAATTGGAAGTATAGGTATACCATTACCAGGTAATGAAATGAAAATTGTAGATAGTGACGGCAATGATCTTCCCCCAAACTCAAAAGGTGAAATTCTTGTTAAAGGTGATAATGTAATGAAAGAGTACTTCAAAAATCCAGAAGCGAACGCACAAACTCTTAAAGACGGCTGGTTGTATACAGGCGATATCGGGCATATAGACGAAGATGGATTTTTCTACATAACAGATCGTAAAAAAGATATGATTATTCGAGGTGGAGAAAACATCTATCCGAGAGAAATCGAAGAAGTACTTTATTCACACCCAGCAGTCTCGTTGGCGACAGTTATAGGGGTACGAGACAAAATTTATGGAGAACTTCCCAAAGCTTTCATCGTCTTAAAAGAAGGAAAATCTGTGACTACCGAAGAAATATTAAAGTTTTGTAAAGAAAATCTAGCAGATTTTAAAGTCCCAAAATATGTCGAATTTCGAGATAATTTACTTATGACCCCTACTGGTAAAATAATGAAGCAAGTACTTCGCGATGAAGAAAATACTTAATGATATTATAAATATTATTTTTTTCTATTTTTATATTTAAAATAACTCTAATAATATGGTTACCTTTATGAACTTCGGAGATCATTAAAAATAAATAGAATTTATGATTTTAATTTATACAAATCTAAGTTGGACTAGTTTTTCTGTGTAAATTATAAGAAGAACATACTTTTTTAGAAGGGAGGGTGGTCTAGCTTGGTATGATACCTTAGTTTGGACATCTCAAACTTTATCTAATCGGCTGGGGGCCGAGTGGCCGGGGGTTCGAATCCCCCCTCTCCCATTTTAGTTTTAAGCGAAGGTTTACAGATATTAAGACCTCCGCTGTTGTTTTTTTACTACATTTAAATTCAATATATCTAAAAAATATTAAATGTTTAAGAGGAATAGGCTATAAATATTTAAGGAGAAGTAGTCTATTTTTTATTTAATTAGCATTTAAATTATGGTGTTATAACATGAGTGAAGTTCAAGAAACCGATGTAGTAATGCGTATAGCGGCAATCGCGAGTGGAATTATAGTTTTAATAGAAGCGGTTTTAAAAATAGCAGGTGTTTCATTAGCAATATGGGGGTGGGGAGCAATTGGAGGTGCAGTTGCTCTTCTCTTAGCCATCCTTGTGATATTGCTAGGTATTAGACCAATCCATTACACTCCCGTTTTTTTGGGAATTCTTGGTATAGGCGTCATCTTCTTTGGAGTACTGATTGGCGGTATCATAGTTATTGTAGCTACTCTACTTGGAACAATAACCTAAATTTTTTTTTTTTTATATTTACTAGAGAAATACTTACTTAGTTCACTATTTCACACACTAATCGTACAGGTAATTCAATATTTAAATTGCCAATTTCTTAGTGGAATTAGATTAATAACGAGAACTTAGACTATGAGCTAAAACAAGGGCTCCTTTGATTTCAGAGATATCTCCTACCCGGGAAGTATCGACAATTGCACGATCAATATCCATGTAAATCGCGCCATATGCTTTACCTCCTCCCAAGTGAACCAAAGTTCGATATATTAAGTTTCCTGTAATCCCATCAGGAGCGATGATTAAATTAGTTTTTTTAGCGATGGCATTTTCAATTAAAATCTCTGAATGTTCAATCATTAGGGACGAAAATTTATCTCTAAAATAATTTACAACTTTTTGAGCTTCTTCGATACTACTATCTACCTTAGGGTTTCTTCCCATATCACCGATTCTTCCACCGCTTAATATACTTACTTTTGGTTCTAAATTTAACGCTTTTATTTCCTTGATTGCTTTATTAAGGAATACTATTTTGCTATCAAAATTATTACATTCGTCTATACCTACTGGTCCGAAAAAAAACTGATACCCCGTGAAAGTTTCTAACAGCGCTAACCGATTTATTTCTAATATTTTTAGAATGGATTGAAGTCCTTGTAAGAATTTGGTTGAACCTAAATTTCCTCTCACAACACTTGAAATTTTATTAGTTTTAAGATAATTGAGAATTTCAGATGTGGGGTCATCTGATTCAACCAAAGTAATAATTTTTTTATTTTTGCTAAAGAGTTTATTATTAGCGATATAATCTATTGATTTTCTGCTTCCAAAGAAAAAAAATGAACTATACCTTGGTTCTAAAGCGGATATTGCCGCTTTTAAGATTTTATCATTATGAACTCCTGAATCTCCTAGTCCAATACCAATTTTAGCTTCGGTACCTTTGGTTCTTTGATAAAATTTTTCTAATATACTCATCGAATTTCTTGTTTTTTGTTAAAAAGAAGTAAATACTAAAAATGCAATGATGATAGTTAACGCATTATAAACGCCGTGCGTTATCATAACTGCAATTAAATTTTCTTTCCTCCAGTTATATAGCAATCCAAGCAATAAAGAAATCGCGAAAAATGGAAAGAAGGTGAGGAGCAATGAGACTAAGAAGGTAGTCAATGATTCTGGAAATACGAATATTCCTATTAAGTGAATTGAAGAAAATATTAATGCTGTAATTAATATTCCCCAATTTTTACCTAGACTGCGTATTAGTCCCTTTTGTAAAAAACCTCTGAAAAGCACCTCTTCGGATGGTCCTATTATTAATATCATTATAATAACTAACCAAAAGATAGTGAGTACATCAGAAGATGTAATGAGAACATCAACTTCACCAGAAGTCCCAAGAATATCATGTACTATTTCGTACCCAAAAATAACTGTTAGTATAACCTCCATTAGAAAAGACACGCAAAACACTAAAAATACTCCAAGAATCGCAAAACCGATTCCTATAAGAATTTCTTTCAAAATTCTTTTATTGTTAAAACCCTTAACAGTAAACCCTAAGAGGATCAATCGATTATTTAAATTTGGTTTTTTTAGGTACTTACCAATATATAACATTGGAACAATAAACAAGATTAACTCGATAAAGGAACTAAAAATAATAAGATACGGATTGGCTAAGATGTCATATATAGTATCTAAGTTAAATGAAAAAAAAACAAATACGACAACTGCAAAAATTGCTGCAGAGTTCATTAAGATAAAAGCTGCCGCAGTCATGCCAATAGAAGCGAAACTACCCCATAATTTCTCTTCTTTCAGATTCGAGAGATCCTCTTGTGAGAGTCTCTTTCTTGGAGGTCGATGCGGTCTGAAACTGTAAGGTTGGTAGGTAGTCGAAGTCCGAGGACCTAAAGATATTGTATTTTTACGAGGAGGCATCCTCATATGGGTATTGATGTAGATTAAATCCACACCACATTTGGTGCAAAATTTAATATTCTTCACTTCCGGGATTTTAGTTCCACATATAGGACAATACGACCATCTTAGCTTAATTTCGTTCGAATTGTCTATTTTATCGTTCTCATTCATTCTTACAACAAATTAAGGTTTCAAGATATACTTGTTATAGTTTATTATTATTTCTGGTTTAAAAGGATAATGCGTAAAAAATAATTTTGTCAATTTAATGTGTAAAGTAGCAAATCAGTATCTGATTTTCCCACTTAATGGGATTTACAAATCCATATCTTTCGAACTGGATGGGCTTATTCAACGGTATATTTTGAAGACTTTTTTCTCCGTTTCCCATAGACACTGTTCCATCGGGTTTTATGATCGAAACTTTTACATTTTCTTTTTTGGGTACCCAATGTATTATACTATAATCCCGATTTAAATCGGAGCTGTGGAAACGAGCTTGAATTTTACCATCGTTTACCCTTATAGAAGTTATTTGAATGTTTATAAGATCTTTTAGGCGTATTATTTGATCGACATTGAGTTTAACCATATCTGCTCGAGATATTAGAATCAACAATTTATTGTTTATAGCATCAACTTTAATTTTTCTCCTTCCTTTTTGTGGGTTGGTAGGTTGTAACAAAGGCTCAGCTATGAAGTCTGAAAATGGAACATCGCTAATTTCAATTATTGTTGGTTCTTCTACGAAGAAATATCTATTTGAAAGTTCATCAATAATATCTTTATTCTTTGAATACAACCAGTTTACCGAAAAATTAATAGCATTAATTGATAATCCTAAGTCTAATAGAGAATCTCTTAAAGCTTTTGGTTCAATACCTCTCATTTTTAACGATTGAAGGCTCCACGTACGAGGGTCGTCCCAGCCGCTATAGGTGCCATTAGCTATATTATTTCGAGCTTTTGTTTTACTTAATAGATTTTCTTCACTTTTACTCAAACCCGAAAAGTTTAAGCGCCCATAGTGGATGAACTCTGCCTTTTTCCATCCGAAATGGGCCCATATAAAATCTTCTATTACATCCTCTTTAACTAAATCGGACCCTCTAAGTATGTGAGAAACACCAATAAGATAATCATCAATTGCCCAAGAAAACTCCAACATCGGCCAAACCAAATATTTAGTGCCTACTCGTGGGTGTTCAGCTTCGGATATTCTCATAATAATTTGATCTCTTATTGCGGGATCTTTATACTTCATCCCAGTTTTCAACCTTACAACAACTTCAGTTTCATGATATTTCCCATTTAACATATTCTCCCATTCTTTTAAGTTAAAAGATAAGGTGTGATTTCTATGTGGACAATCTAATTTTCGATCTTTGTACTTATTTTTAAATTCTGCCGCGGTACAAAAACAGACATATGCAAGATTATCTTTAATAAGTTTTTCGCAGTACTCATAATAAATTTCAAGTCGTTTACTTTTGTAATAAACTTTTGAATAAGTAATACCTAACCACTTTAGGCCATCCTCTATTAACTTATAAGCTTCTGGGAGCACATATTTAGCTTTAGAAGTATTTCTCAATGATTTTGGACTTCCGATCGTGTCATCAAAGAAAAGTATTAAGTCTCCGTTGTATTTTTTGATATATTCGCTGTTCAAGACTACCATCCTTGCGTTTCCAATGTGTAAAGCTCCACTTGGGTATGGTGCTAAGCGCATCACTATTTTATCGTAATTCTGAGCATTAGGCAACTCTGGTAGTGTTTTCTTTTCTTTCTTTGATACTTTTTTCTCTAAAGCATCGGGCTTTAACTCTAGTAACTTTGCTTCTTGTTCTTGAAGAGTTAATTTGGAGATTTCTAAGACAATCTCATCTTGAATAAGTTTTATTTCTTTTATTTGAGATTTGAGCTCTGGGTTTTGCCCTATAAGTTTTCCTAGAATGGCTTTTACATTTGGTTTACCTCCAAATTTTACTGAATTTTCAAGGCTATAAATCCATAATAATCGCTTTATTTCTGAATTTTCCACTATTTAAACCTCTCTAAAGATCATCAATATGATTGTATAAAATTTTATTTTATAGCTATTTGAGTATTAATAATAAACCTTATCAGAAAAAATATATCATTATTAAGGTGAATATCAGCATTAATACATTGTAGCGTTTGTAATTAATTAAAAAGGAAAATTTGGTGGTTAAGATCTATTATCGTGGTTACATACTTATTAGACTAAAAGTAATTGGAACTGAATGGGAAGTTGTAAAAAGATTAACAAATTTAAGATCGAATAATCCAGAGGAAGATTGGGCAGTGACTTACACAACTCCTGTTTACGGCGGATGGGACTTAGTAGCAGAATGCAAATTTACTAAACTTCAAGAACTGGATAAAATCGTAGCTTATATTCGCGTTGACGATGATTTATCTAACTGGGTCGAGGAAACCACTACATTAGTATCTAGTAAGCCTGATTATCCTAAGTAAATAAGATAATTAGATCTATTCTTCTATTACAAAATTCAATGAATTATTAGAAATATAATCTTGGATAATTCTAACTCATCTTTCTAATACTTAATAGAGAAATAAAGTATTTTAGCTTTAAAGTATTTAAACAATTATTAATAAAATATTAGCCCAGTAGTCGAGTGGATAAGACGCTTGCCTGCGAAGCAAGTGATCAGGGGTTCAATCTTCTTAAAACTTCTTATAGAAGGAATAATTCCCCTCTGGGCTACTATATCTCTAATCTATGTATTGTAAAACTTCTTCTATTGATTTAATTCTTGTTAAATTAGGAATATTAATTTCTTTTTCATAAGGGAACTCATAATCTCTCTCTTTTAAGATAATTTGCATACCTACTCTATTGGCACCGACTATATCAGCAGCCTCATCACCTACCATTATACAATATTCTGCATCGTTTTTCGTTAATCCCATTCTCTTTAGAGTATGAAAAAAAATGTCAGAATTTGGCTTTCTTTTGCCAAACTTAGCAGAAGTCACACTAACATCAAAATAATCATTCATTTCATTATCTCTAAGTAAATTTTTAATAGTTTTATGATTTGGATGATTGGATATAAGCCCAATTTTTAAGTTTGATATTTTAGATAAAGTTTCTAAAGTAAATTTTGTTTTTTCATCGGGTTTCCATTCTTCTTCTTCACAGGAATGATACAACTCCGCAAGTTTTTCCAAAAAATTGTTTTTTATTTTCTCTTCTTGAATTTCATAGCCTTTTTCTTTTAACAGGTCCAATGTCGTCTTAAACAATAAAGTAGTGGGGAATTCATCTTTTGTTTTCATTGCTTGTTTAAAATAGGTAGCTCTCTTTTTGTTGAAAATTTTCATGAAATCTTCCGTCATTTGGCCCTTGTCTTCTATTATTTTCTCTTGCTTGAGAACATTAATAGATTTTGACATTCCCCTCCTAAAACAATCAAAGTATTTTTTCATTGAGACGTTTTTAAAATGAAATAGTGTAAAACCAAAGTCAAATATGATTGCCCTTACTTTCATTCTAGATATATAAATCACTTGAAGGAATATTAAGCTATCTCTCTAAGATTTTTAATGAGAATTTTACCTTATATTAATAATTTAATAGATATATAAAAGATTGAACTAAATAATTATTTTTATTAAGATTATGTCAATGGATAAGTGGCTGGATGACGAAGAAACCAAAGAAAAGAAAAAAAAAAGAAATGAAATTTATAGCAGCTTATCAAATGAAGAAAAAAATGATCTAAGTAAACAAAAAATCCGCGAATTAGTAAAAAAAGACGAAATTACTAGTAGTTTTGACGAGAGTAGAAAGGGCTTTTTAACCAAAGTTTTAGAGTTTAAAGATTGGTTGGATAATCGAGCATATATAAAAGGAGACATTGAAAGAATTCAAACTTGGGTAGAGAATCTATACTCTATGGTTGATATAAGCATAAATTTCCAGAACAAAGCAAGTGTTAATAATGGAAAAGTGCCCTTGATTAATAGCTATAAATCTATCCCTGTCAAATTTTTAGATGAAAAGACGCGGATTGCATTGAATAAAAAGCTGAGAGGTATGAAGCGAACTAACTCAGATAATTATTATTTACGAAAGCTAAAAATTATCGTTAAAGAAAAATTAAAAGACGCAGAATATTACAATATCTTAAGAGACATATTAGAGAGTTGATTTTAATTTGAAATTAGTTTGTCCAATCGCAGGCGTAGGAAAAAGACTTCAACCATTTACCTATTCAAAACCTAAAGCTTTCCTTAAAATTGCAGGAAACAGGCTCATCGACCACATATTGATTAAGCTAAAAAGAACGTTCCCAAAAAATACGGAAATTGCCTTCATTGTGGGCTATAAAAAACGACAAATAACTGAATATATTACTGAACATTTTTCTGATTACTTTAATCTTGAATTTATCGAACAGAAACCACTTGGCTATTTAGCAGATACTCCATTTTTTAGCGGCCTTGGAGATGCTATTTTACTAGCCAAGAATTTTGTTAATAATGATGACTGTTTCATTTTTCTAAGCGATAGGCTTCCAATGGAAGATTATTCTTCAATTGTATTAACCTATCACCAAGGCGAATGTGACGGAGTGATAAATATTAAAAAAGTTGATAATCCTAAGTTTTATGGAGTTACGGTAATAGATGATAATGCTAAAATAAAAAGAATAGTGGAAAAACCAGAAGAGTTTATTTCTGATTATGCTGTTTCTGGAGCTTATCTTTTTGGAAAAAAAATAGTGAATAGATTATTTGAGCTTTTAGATGAACAAAGCAAGGTTGAACTCGAAAACGGGAAAGAGCATCTTTTTACTCCTATAATAGAACAGCTTATTAATGAAGGGATCATGATTAAAGGGAATATAATGCAGAATGAAATATTGGACTTCGGAAGACCAGAAACATTACTTGAAGGAAATCGATATTTATTATCGGAAACCAAAATAAAGGACCCATTATTTGAATCAAAATTCCAAACGGGAAACATTTTAGACTCTAAAATTGTTCCTCCGGTTTTTATAGGAAAAAATGTGAGCATTAAGAATTCAGTAATAGGTCCAAATGTTTCTATAGGAGATGATTTATCTATCGAAAAATGCATCCTCTCCGAATCTGTAATCGGAGATGGGGTATTCTTAAGAAAAATCATATCGTCTAACAGTATTATTGGAGACTACTCCATTTTAGAAGACCTAATTAAGAAAAATATCACTATTGGCGACTCTTCTTATATTACAACTTCAAAAATAAAATCTTTTTAATAAATAAAAAAAAAGAATTAGTTTAATTTTGGACGCTTTTCTTGCCATGGGGAAACTTCTTCAAATGCTTTTGAGACTTGAAGAACTGTTCTTTCATCATAACGCTTTCCAACAATTTGCATTCCAATTGGTAACCCAGAATTAGACCAACCAGACGGAATTGACGCAGCAGGGAGACCTGTCATGTTAAAAGGATACGTATATGTCATCCAACTCATAATACTCAATGTTTTTTTCCCTATTGATGGAAACGTAGTCCCCGTTTCTAACCAACCTGGTTTAATAGCAGGACAAGGTAATGTTGGTGTTATCAATATGTCATAATCCTTAAAATACTGGTACATAACTTCGTAAACATGTTTTCTTTGTTCTCTAGCTTTTCCAATATTCATAGCACTATTATCTAAACCTAATCTTATGGAGCCTTTTAAATCTGGACTAAGGTCTTCAGGTCTATTATTAAAATCTTTTTGCAAATCATAGGCATAACCAATGGAGACCTCTGTTTTATATGCTGATTCTGGTTTTCTTATTTTTAAATTTGCTTCTTCTATATCCCAATCAAATCGCTCAAACTTTTGAATACCATCAAGAACATTTTCTTTAACCTCATCATCTAGAATTTTTCCATAACCTAAAGTCATAGAATACCCTATTTTTAATTTTTTAGGTTTTTCATCGAGTACCTTAGCATAATCAATGTCATCGTCGGGAAAAGAATTATGATCCCCCGGATGGTGACCTTTCATAGCATTTAACATAAGAGCGGCGTCCTTTACATGGCGTACAATTGGACCGTAATGATCCATTGAGTAAAACGCTATTCCAATACGGGGATAACTAGGAATACGCCCAAAAGTAGGTTTTAATCCATAGACTCCGCAACAGCTACAAGGTACTCTAATTGAGCCCCCTCCATCTGATCCTAAAGCTAATGGCCCTATCCCCCCTGCAACGGCTGAAGCAGCTCCTCCGCTAGAACCTCCTGAATTCCGTT
The DNA here is from genome assembly GCA_029856125.1 of Promethearchaeia archaeon. Classification (GTDB taxonomy): domain Archaea; phylum Asgardarchaeota; class Lokiarchaeia; order Sigyniarchaeales; family SOKP01; genus SOKP01. The sequence continues at coordinate 33,803 of JAHQWJ010000143.1, forward strand.
CAATATCCCATGGATTTTTTGTTTCTCCAAAGATTTTGTTGTTTGTAAGAGCGATAGCACCAAATTCTGGCGTATTTGTTTTGCCTAGTATGACGCAACCAGACGCAATTAATCTTTGAACCGCAACATCATCTTGTTCGGGAATAAAATCTTCATACAATTTAGAACCAAAAGTAGTTCTTATTCCTTTAGTCTGCATTAAATCCTTAATTGATGTTGGAATTCCATGTAATAATCCTAATGTTTCACTTCTTTTAACTGCTTCATCTGCTTTTTTGGCAGTTTCTCTTGCTAATTCAAAAGTAGGAGTACAATAAGCATTTATTATAGGATTGATTTTTTCTATTCGTTCAATTATGGTTTCAGTAATTTCAATTGATGATAATTCTTGAGATTTGATTTTTTCTCGCATCTCGAAAGCCGACATAAAACAGATATCCTCTTTATTCATAGTATTTTACCTCAGTAGAATTAATTTTGATATATTAATGATTATTTGAAGTATCTAATATAAATTACTTTCTTTAATTAAGGTAAAATAATTGTCGATTTCCAAAATCAAATTTTTAAGTTTAAAAAAATTATTATGCTGTAATTTACTAAAGAAAATATTCTATTAAAGAAACTTTCGCAGAACCTAAAAACGAATATTGATGTAAAAGTGAATCAAAAATTAAAAATAATTTTTATAGTAGGAATTTTAAATTTCGTTATATTCAGTTCCTGTTTTAATGTAATTGGTAAAGCAGAGATAGAGCATGAAATTGGTTTTACTGAAGGAACCGAATTAATTTGGGAGATTACAGTACTAGACCTAGAAAGTTTTAGAGAGATTTTCGGATCTGATCCCAATTTTGAATTAGGAGATCAAATTAGAATGATTATAAGAGAAATCAATGAACTTACATTTTATTGGAATATATATATAGAATTTTGGGATTATAAGACTGATTGGGGATTGAGTGGTGAAACTATCGAAATCCTTATCGCAAAATCTCCAGATGCTTATGACGATTACCTATTCAGTCTTACACCTGTAGAAGATTATTTAGAACAAGCGATAGCGGCTCTACCTTCTGAGTATTCTAGAAGTGGTTTAACAATATTTAAACAAGGTAAAAGCGACTCTGGAATGGATTATTTATGGGAAAAGCAATTTGATTCAAGAGGGATTCTTGTAATAGAAACTTATTACGATGAGTCTGATGAGATAATAATAAAAAGTGAAGGGAAATTTCAGATTATTCCTTTTGGTATAACTTTTATTGGTTTTACAATATTTGCTATTATTGCCATAATAGTTGTTTCTATAAAAAAGAAAAATCTCAGAATTAAAATTTAAAATCTTTTTGCCAGTGCTTATACCCAATTTGCCAAAGTTTTAATCTAGGTTTATTTACTTTACTATCCAGTTCAATTCCAGGTAGAGGATGGTCCATAATATTATGATAACGCTCATAATATTCTTCAGCATTAGAAGTCCCTTCAATCATATTTAAAATAGCTTTTTCTGTAAAATACAGGATTAAATCTGGTTTAATATTAGGCTTAGTTTTTGTCATCTCTAGCAATTTTTCATTCTTTTTGAATAAAAAGAAGTTAAGTTTGATATTTGTATCATCGGTGGATTGCTCAGTGATACTATATTCCCAACATGCTTTTACATGTAAATGCCTCATTAAATCTAATTGATTTGGAAAAAATTCTTTTAATTTTGTATATAATTTATCAGGATCCATTGTGTATGAAAATTATTTAATTTTTTCTAAATTCAGCGAAGTCCCATCATATATAAATTTTCCATAAACTAACTCTTGAGGATAATATTTACAACCTGCTGGATAAGCAGAATCTTTAATTCCTCCTAATGAAACCGTAATATCTACAAGCATAGGTCTAGCATTAATATAAATATTTGCAGCTTCTAATTGGTTCTTAAAAACCTCAATATTATTCAAATTAGAAGTGTAAACTACCGCTCTCATACCATAATTACTCGCATTTGCTAATCTAATTGCATCTTTCATATCTTTGGCTTTAGTAATAGAACGGACAGGTCCAAAAGCCTCTTCTCTCCATAAAAACGGAGCCCTAGATAAATCTTCACACAATTCTGGTTTGATTTCCACCAGAGTCGGCGTATAAAATAATCCATAGTCTTCTCCTGTATCAATTTTTTCACCACCAGTATATATTTTTACCCCATATTCTTTAGCATCAGCCACCATGACATCCATCATCGTTAGTATACGTCGACTCCCTAATGGTCCAATATCAACAGCGGGATCTGTGGGGTCTCCATATTTTAATTTCTCAATTTCTTTTATCAGACATTCTGTATATTCATCATATATATCTTGGTGGACTATAATTCGCTTCATAGAGAAACATTGTTGACCTGAATTGGTGTAACTTGCCATAGCATTCCATTTTGCTACATTTTCTAAATTAATATCATCCATTACGATTCCCGCATCATTTCCTGCGCACTCAAAGAAGAATTGTTTAAAAGGTTGAGTATACATTGTGACTCCCATTGATTTATCTGCAGTTTTTTTAAGCATCCTTCCATATCTCACAAGAATATCTTTTGCAGTATGCGAAGAAGTAACCGTCATAATAATCTTGATTAATTGAGATTTAAGAAATTCATCTACAGCCCATTCTCCGGGAGCTATAACCAAATCTAATGCATCTAACCCAGGAAAATCCATATCCTCCATGGTGGAATAGGCTTCTAACATAGTTAAGGGGCATGCAGTAGATGGTTTAACAACCGCACCATTTCCTACTAAATAATTAGCGCCCATCTGATAAAGGGGAAGGCTAATTGGTGTGTTACGAGGCGAAATACAAGCAGATAATCCATGTGGAATATATTTTATAATTACATTTTTCTCTCCTTCAATACCAGTTAATGGTTTGTCTTCTATAAATTGATAATACCAATCGCAAAATCGGAAGCCCGTAAGCACAATGTTCAGTTCCCAATCCGAATATTTGATCGGTAAACCTCCTTCTGCTACAACTAAATCTTTTAGTTTTTTCTTTTTAAATCGCATTTTACTTGCATATTTAGAGAGAATTTGAGCGCGTTCAAAGAAGTCCATTTCTTTTAATAAATGTTGATTTTTATGTACTTTTTTTATTTTATCTCTTAGAGACTCAGGTGTATCTGCTTGTATGGTATCAATAACTTCTCCAGTATATTTATTTTTTATTTCTAATTCTTGAACTGTTGTCATATTTTTAATTACCTTTCTAATTTTACTGATGTTTCTAATATTTATTTAAGAAGATTTTTAAATACTATTAATATCGTCATAATCATTGAGAATCCCAGAAGTCTGGGCAAATTTTCCATAGCCCATATCGATTATAGTTTGTGTTCTTTTATGTAATACAAAATCAACCCATCCTTTCTCATCATCTGGATCATTATAAAATGATCCGCAAAGTTCAGCATATTCTACTTTTGATTTCGTTTGAATTAATTTTTTAACAGCACTTACCGAGAGCGCTAATTCTAAATCAGAATCAACTGCTCCTCCGGATTTTATTTCAATTCCGTTTCCATTTCTCAGCACATTAAAGATATCTACAGGAGATTCTTTATAATATGTTTCAGCTGAATCATAAAGGGCGAAGTCAAAGATCGAGCCTGATATTAGATCAGAAAAAATTTCGGGATATTGTGCAAGAAATGTGGTGTATTTTTTAGCTATTTCTGTTTTATAAGCTTCTTTATCAATAATTTGACTTGTTAATTCATCTTCTAACATGATTTTGTAAAATTTTTATTATTTTTTTCCTTCTTCAATATACTCCTTATACCAATTGATTGTCTCTTCTAAACCTTCTTTTAATGGAGTAATTTTATAACCCAATTTATTAATGGCTTTTTTTGAGGAATACGATCTATGATATTTTATTGCTCTTAGTGTAGGTCGAGTTAAATAAGGGCTTTTCTTATTAAACTTAGCTTTAACTTCCAATAACCAAGCATATGCCATCGCAAATATGAAAGGAAGCTTTATTGCTTTTTTATCTCTTCCTATTTTGGCGATTAAATCAAGATATTCTTTAAATCTAACATTTTCTCCCCCAAGAATAAAATCTTCCCCAAAAAGATCTTCTCTATTTATTACGTCCGCTAAAACATTTGATGCATCATATACATAAGATAGACAAGTCATAGCTTCTCCCTTTCCGGGACAAATGCCCAAGGGAAACATTTTTCCCCTCATAACATCAAATAGCATTCTACCGAATATATTAAAATCTCCTGGACCGTATACGATTCCGGGATAAAACATCATCACTTTCAAACCTTTTGGTATATAACTCTTCACGAGTTTTTTCGCCTGGAATTTAGATTTCTCATATTCCATAAAAAAATCCTCTTTTTCATGAGTCTCATCAACCGGTTCTTGAGGTGTAGGACCTAAAGCAGTAAAGGAACTAACATAAAATAATTTTAGATTGTTTTCAAGAGCAACATTAACGACGTTTTCTGTACCCTTTACATTAACATCATAATAAATCGATTTATCCTTCGCCCATATGCCTGTATAAGCGGCAAGATGATATATAGCATCTACTTTATTCACAGCTTTTTCCAAACTGCTAATATCTTGGACGTCGCCAATAACATAATCAATATCATTAAGTTCCTTAAATGGTGTTGTATTACTACTCTCTCTTATCAGTAATTTTAATTTATGTCCTAATTCGTGTAATTTTTTGACTAAAGGAATCCCAATAAATCCCGTTCCTCCAGTTATAAGTATATTGGCCATTATAAAAATAAGTAATTGTATTTTCAAGTCTTAAATAAAAGAGAATCATTAAATCTTGTTTTTAAAACTTTTAAAACAATTAATATTATTAAAATAAGAGAAGTTTAGGAAGTTTGACAAACATGTAATCAATTTAAAAAGAAGTCTTATTGACCAATCCAAGATATGATATATTTTAATTCCTTGGGTTGTTCGAGTTTTGGCTCTAAAAACTCCCATCTTCCGTCCACTCCAACTTCTTTAGCAGTTAGATCAAAGTGACAAATCGCAATCCCTATATCGATATTAACGAATGTATTGTAACCTTTCATTTTTGAGTCTTTTGAGAATTTAACATAGAAATGAAAATTATCACAATCTTCTTCTTTTAATACTCTCCATGGTTGTTTGTTGCCGGCAGATGGAGCAAGTCTAATCATTTCCAGCAAAGTTTCAAATCTACCTGTTGTCTCTCGAGGAAGGGCTGTAGAGAAGGTTTTTTCAAAAAATACCTTACTCCAAGGAAATCGAGAATCAGCTTTAACGATCGTCCGCATAACTTTCTCTTTTCTGCGTCTAATTTCAGGAGTGTATCCAATAGGCGTAATTGCTGGAACTAACTCGTTTTTTTGGCAATTTATTTTAGTAGAAAAAAGACTTCTGTTAAATGTTCCTCCGAGCCAACATGTACCTAAATTCAAATCAGTAGCTGCTAAAATTATAGCTTCCAAGATGTATCCATAATTTTCTTTATAATAATCGGATTTTTCAATCGCTCCCACTATAAACTCTTGAGCACCCTTGATTAGCCCATAAGTTCCTAATTTTTTTCTTTCATCGGGAGCAAATTCAGGGACTCCAATTAATTCAAATCGAGTTTTTCCCGCGAGCTCACTAAAAGGACTTTTAAAATCTTCAAATGTTAAAATTTGATTAATCTTCTTCTTCGTATCATCTTCAAGTAATTGATTAGAAAAAGTTCTCCAAGATGTCCGTTCCGTTATAATGTCAATTATAGATTTAGAAAATACCATAACATTTCATAATTAACGGCACTATATATATAATTTTGCGCCTAATAAGACATTAATCTGGGGTTTAACAATTAATCGGGCAAAATTCTACTTATTTTTATCATAGTATGCTTTAGATATTGTTTCATGTAATGTCTTTCGCTATTACAATAATTTAACTTTTCAAAGTTAGATAATTCTTCGCGATTGCTTAAGATAGCATGGATATCTTCCACCATGGTTAAATATTCTTTTTTAGCAACATCGCATTCCTGAATGAGTAAATCAATAGGATTGCTTATGTTATAAGAAGTTTTTCCGGCATTAATCTCTTCCTTACTTAGATTAAGATTAGGCTCATTTATGTTAATTGTTTCGAATGTATTTTCAACATCTTTGTTGTTAATGAAACCCTTAGAAATAAGTATTCATCCCGGAGAATTTTCGATTTAAAAAAAATAATCCAAGACAGCTATTTAAAATAAAAGCCTCAGTTAATTTATCATGAAATTAAGAAGTGCATTATTTAAAAAAAAAAAGATTTAATTATAGATACCTAGATTTTTGAACCGCAATTTTCACAAAAATTGCCTTCTGAAGGTAATTCATGACCGCAATACACACAATATCCTTTTCCTTTCGTTTCTAATGGCTCTGCTAACTGTTTTGGAGGAACTACAAATTCCTCTGATTTAACATAAGCAACTTTTTCACCAAGGATTATCTCTCCCGTTTCCGAGTTAAAGCGGTAGCTAATAGCTCCTTTTTGACGCAAGTCGATAAGCACTTTAAGCACATCCCTAGGTTTAATTCCGACTTCGAGAGCTATGTCTTCTAATTTATGAGTTCCTTGATTACTGCGATCCAAAATTGCAACTCTCACAGATTTTTGGAATTTTTCATTAGTATAATACTGCTGGACGCCCCCAAGAATTATAAAGAATGCAGGAATGAAAAGCCAGTATCCCCAAGAGTTAAGGCCAATAAAGTTAACATTGAAAGCTATAAAAAACAAGGATAAAATTGCTACAAATAAGAATACAAATCCACATCCAAGCGTTTCAATTGCGGCTTCGTATTTTTTTTTGGAATAGTATCGATTTCTATAATTGTCACTTGACATGATTTCTAACCTTTTTTCAATAGTAGAAATTCTAAATAACGAGATGATTTAATAATTAAAAAAGATTTGGAGTCCAATTTATAAAAATATTTTAAAAATAATTTTTAGAATATGTTAAAAGCCTTTCCCATCCAGTATACGACCAAATAACTATTAGGTATTACCTGTTTTAATCCAATATTATCAGATTCATTATTACCGCCAGTTCCAAAAAATTTACTATGTTCCCAGAGAAAGTGGTGAACGCCCATTTCGGATACTGTTAAAGGAAGTTTGTATTGAGTATCTCTTGGATCGTCGAGATCGATTGTTTCTCCAACCCACGAGAAGAGAGTTCCATATATGTTATTTTCGAAGAATTCAGACCATTTTGCTCTACTAGGATCAATATCCATCTTAGCTATGTCTGGATTTAAACTAGTGGCTCTCGTAGAATTAGGTCTTAATGTTAAATTATAATCTCTTATCCCATTTCCCCAACCAGAAGTGTTAAAGCGCCACAATTGATCCAAAACATCCCATTTTAAGGTTTCATCGTTATAATTAGGGTCTTCAAATAAAGCCGAATCTTTAATCATTTTCATAAAAACCAAATGTATAATATTAAAAAAAGCATTACGGTGGTATCTCAAGAAACTATAAAATCCTTCCTCGAATCTTTTTATATAATGGTGTTGAAGTAGAGGGTTATCTTCTAAAATTATTAGCGCAAACTCTACATCCATGCTAAAAGCTAGAGCATAGGTGTCGTAAGCAGTATTGCTAGCTGATCCCATGTGACCATGGTGCATAGACATGATTTTTGTTGCAGCATAATGATAAAGCGAATCATATCTATCTGGATAGGCTGTAGCTCCTATGCGAAGCAAAGCTAATTGCCACATGCTTTCACCTAATATCGGATTTAAATCTGATCCAACAGGTTCTCCTTCTCCACCCAATACAAGCCAATTTGTTTTGCGAAAGCCTTCTATCATTTGAGCTGTTAATAATTTGATCCTTTCAACGCACCATCTGCTTTCTTCATTGGCTTCAGGATCGATGAATTTTAACACGCTAGCGAATCCCAGATAGTATCCCGCTAGCTCGTCACGAGATGTGTGCAACCTTACTCTCCAATTTTTGTAAATTCCTGTTCCATTAAAATGACGGGGGTGAGGATTAGGTGAATCTTGATCAAATAACCACTCGTGATATTTCCGATTTTCTGGAGCAGATACAAATCTTGCAGGCATTCCAGGGTAATCGGGGCCTATGCCTCCGTTAGGAGCAGCAAGCATATTGCTGAATCCTGTAACACATTTTTTAACCATACGCGTTGCATTATTTAGCTCGTCCAAATCGTCGTTTTCCAATGCATATTTATAGCGTAAGCTTTGAGATGCAAGTGTATAACCTAAATGCAAATTTCCATTATCGGTACTATGATAGCTCTGAACTTCGTTATACGAGTAATTTGTGAATGTAATATCTATACTAATGTTAGTAGGAATGTGCCATTTTTCTAACTGATAATCGTATTTTTCAGCCATTTGGTCTAGATAAGTTTGATTTCCTACTATTTGATCTAAGGGGGTAAAAAAATTGGTGTTTGGAGGTTCAAGGTGTAGAGTGAGTGATGCGAGATCGTCGAGAATGCCTAGACCAAAACCAATAAAACTAAAAAAACTTATTACAGGGATCAAAAGCAGAAATGTTACCACGATATTTTTCTTTAAAAGATTTTTTCTCGTTCTTATTCGCATTTAGACCACTACTCTTTCACAATTGATATAAAATATCTCAAGTGTTTTATTATGTATTTATGTTCACTCTTTTATTATTTAAATCTTTAAAAATTGAAGCCATGATGGATCGTCTCTTAAGTGTTCATATATTTGCTTAACGCCTAAGTCAACTCTGAATTGATTTTTTCCCATTTCTACAACTCTTACCTCCCAATTTTGTTCTTTTATCCCTTTTAGAAGAGCTTTAGGAACTTCTATTTCACCACTTTTGGAAGGTGAGAGATTTCTCAAAACATTAAAAATGGTTTTAGAAAAAACGAATACGCCACAATTATTCAAGTTAGTCTTCGAGGTTCCGAGTTGAGGTTTTTCGATTATATTGATACAAATCTCGCCATCGCTATAAATTGCAGCGCCTAAGTAAGGATCTTCTGTGTAATTAGCAACTAAAATATAATCATACTTTTCTTTTTGATGTATCTTAACCACATCTTTATAAATCTTATAAGGCACTAAAATATCTCCCCATGTTAAAAAAAAGTGGTTATTAATAATAGAATTCTCACAAAGCAATAAGGCTCCTCCAGTCCCATTTAACTTATCTTGCTTAATATATTCAATATTTACATTCCAATTCTTACCACTTTGGAAATAGCTAATAATTTGTTCTTTTCTATAACCAACCACAAAAATGAATTCTCGAAAGCCTGCGGATATCAATCCTTCTAAAATATATTCTAAAAAAGGTTTATCATGAAGTTTCAGCATCGTTTTTTGATATTTGTTAGTATAAGGTTGTAACCTCGTTCCTTGACCCGCGCAGAGTATTATTGCTTTCAATAAGTCTCAACTCCATAACTTGTTTTTATATCGTACGCCTTTCCTCCCGCTTTTCGAATAGTTTCCTTAAGAATCTGTTCATTATTAGGAAATAGCGCGAATATCGTCCCACCAAAGCCCGAACCGTTAATCTTACTACCAAAAGCTCCGGTTTCTAGACAATCTTCAATAATTTTATTAATTTTACTTGTTGATACCCCAATATTGTCCCTCAATTGCTCTTGATGCTGATTTAAGAGAGTTCCAAGCTTTTGATAGAAATCAAGATCAACACTTGGGCTAATTCCTTGTTTAACTGAAATAATATAATTTTCAATTAAATTTTTAGCTTTATTGGTGATGTCCCGATTTATTATGTTTCCAATTATCTTCCTTTTATATTCTTCCTTTATACTGGACAAATAAGGCTCAATATCTTCTAATTTTGTGTAGAAGCGATCGAATTTTGGAAAAATCGAATTTAATATCTCGAATGCTTTTAAAGATGAAAATTTGGTTCTAATTAAGTCGTCAACGGTTGCTTTTTTCTCCATAGAATTTCCTAAAACAAATCCTTTAAGAGTTAGATCATATGTTTTTAATTGAGGTTTAGATCCATCTGGTTTTAAAAAGATTAAATTACCAAATACCGATGTGAAGTGGTCCATCATACCACCTCCTTCTTGAAATTCTTTTACTTCCGTATTGTATCCTTCTAATGCCATTTGAAAAGGTTCCATTTTTCTTTCAGTTATGAAATTTAAAAAATATAACCAGCATATAACTAATGCAGAAGAACTCGCAACACCTGCATTAATTGGGATGTCCCCAGTGATTTTTATTTTATATCCTTCAGTAAACCTGAATTTTTTCCGAATGAACTGATTATAACCACTTATTAAATAATCCCTCTTTGATGTATAATCCAGTTCCTTGTTATTAAGCGGAATTTCCATGAATTGATTTAAGTTTGGTAAACTTATTTCGAATTTCTTCTCAGGAATTCTCTTTGCTTCTAAATAAATGTATTTAGATATAGCCATTGAAATAATGGGGTAATGTAAATAATCTTGATGTTCACCAAAAAGACATATTCTTCCTGGAGATTTTATCCTTATCATATTACTTTTTCAATGAAAGTTAAGAAATTGAAAATAATATTCAAATTCCAAATAATTATATTTCCTTATCGTTTAAAGATTTCAATATTTTTTTTATATTACTAGGATATTACTTTTTTTTTTCTTCTTTGGATATTAGATTTTATTGATACTTAGGTTGATGATTTTATTTGAGTTTTTATTAATAACTGAATAAAGTAAGACGAGTTTAATTCATGATACATGATTTCTTAATTATTAAAGATGGCTTACCGCTATTGTTTAAGAATTTTTCTATTCTTAAAAATATTTTCTCAGAAACAGATTCATTACTTATGGTATCTGGGTTTTTTTCAGCACTGAACTCGTTTTCTGACTCTTTTGAGGATTTAGGAACAATTAGCGAATTGAAATTATCTAATAATGACTTAAAATTATCGTTTTTAAAGGACTCAAGCATTCCAAATTTAATTTACATTGCCACATACGATGAAAAATCTAAACCCGTAAATGTTTTAAGAATTTTAAGGAAGCTATCTCGAACATTTTTACAAAAATTCAGTATCGATGCAATATTAAATTGGAGAGGTAATACTAATGCATTCAAATCTTTTGAGAATATCTTAGAGGGTTTTGTAGACGAAGAGTTGAATGAAAGCGATACTGGCTTTAAGGAAAGAGTTGTTGAGCTATTTAGAAACGTTGAAGAGAGATTAAATGAAGAATCCAACTTACAAGCTTTAAGAAATAAATTAGATCCTCCACCTAACTTACCTTCTTATTGTAATCAAATCCCCCGATTCACGACAACAAAAAAGATTAATCCTAAATATTACTTGTCAGGAGTAACTTCGCAAAAAATATATTATCAAATCGATGGGAAAAAATCTATAAGACAGATAACGGAAGGCTTGAATTTAAAGCACGCGCAAGTCTACAATATATGTAAAAACCTAATAAAAATGGGCTTCATAAAATTCTGATTATGAGGGATTGATCAAAGATTTATAAAATGAGAAATTAAATATTATCTTAAATTTTTTATTCAATAGAAATTAGCCTTGAACTCTTTTTTGGTGCTGTTTTTTCCTTTTTTTCTCTCGATCTTTAATTTCAGCTTCCAATTCAGCATCGCTTTTTCCTTCAAATTTGAAGGTTCCAACAATTTTGCTTTCTTCTTTATCTCCTTTTTTACTTATTTTTTCGAAAGATATTGAAACCGGTTTATCTTGATCTAAAGCTAAATTAATGAAGTTTATAAAACCTAAATGTTTGCTTGGAGCTATGCTAAATTTAAGGTATACATCTTTGTCTTTTTTGGTTGTAGTTCTCAGTACTAGTCTTAATTTCAAAGTGTATCACATAAAATTTTTCTTTAATCTTTTTATTAAGCTAATTAAAATTATTATTTTAAAAAAATTTTATTATTATTTTATTATTATTAAATTTATTAAAAAGAGTCATAAAACAAAGTGAATACATAGGATATGGCATCAAAATTTAGACTTCGCAGAATTTTCAAACCATTAGTGAAAAGAGTTGCACATCTCCTAAGTAGAGTGGGTTTAAGTCCAAATTTAGCTACGATTTCTATGCTTAGTTTTTCTATTATAAGTTTCATTCTTCTCGTTTTCTTATCGAATTTGCTTTTATTTTCAATATTTGTCTTCGCAACTGGCTTTTTTGATGGGGTTGATGGAGCTATCGCACGGGAACAGGAAAGGGTAACGAAATTTGGAGGATTTTTTGATTCTTTAATGGATAGAGTAAGTGAATTCGTAATATTTTTAGCGCTTTTGATTTACAGCTGGAATAGCATTTTATGGGGTATTTTTGAAATGAAAATTATTATCCTAATATCATTTTTTAGCTCCGTTATGATAAGTTATTTAAGAGCGAGGGCAGAGGTGTTTTTTAAAGGTGATTTTGATTTTGGTCTGATGGCAAGATCCGAGAGGTTATTTTATTTAGTTGTTACGATGTTGATTGCGAATTTTATCGGTTATGTAAACGAATTTTTATTCGTTTTCATGCTTTTAGTATTAGCCACTGCTTTTTTCAGATATTTTAAAATTAAGATTCTTATAAAAGAATACGAGAATAAGATGTAAAGTTAATTAACTCTCATCACTCTTTCCCAAGCTAAACCTGTTCTTAGTTACTAAAATTTAGTTCAATTATTAATTTATCACCATCTTTGAGGTTAAAAAAATCTCTCAAATAAGGTTTAGCCAAGATTTCAATTGTATTTTCTTCGTGATGAGTTCTTTGGATATCAAGTATTGCAGCTTTAATTTTATTCTCATGATTATCTAAGCGTGAGATAAAACAATCATAACAATGGACGCTCCCATAAGTCCGCTCTGAGTTATCGTCTTCAAATCCTGAGATAATCACTGGCTTAATATATTTTATCTTTTCTCTTAATAAATCGATATTCGTATCATTTAGTTCTAAATTCAATGTGCCTTTATATGGTAAAAACCCTAATTTATCTTGAAATTGATCAAAGTATCCTTTAATTGCAACATAGTAAGCACCTTCCTTTATTCCACTCTGAACAGAACCTAGGATAACAATGCTTGCAAGAATTTCCTTTAAATTTTTATACATCAAGAGCATTATATTATTTCCTTCTCTCGTAACGACAATTTTTTGGGTTTTTTTCTCAGTTTTTCTTTTAATCCACCCGAGGTTCTCCAAATCGCTAATTCTTCTCGAAGCAGTTTGTTGACTCAAGTTCAGAAGTTTCCCAAACTCTACACTGCTAATATTAATTGTTTGTCGATATTCTATATGCTTACAAAGTTGATAGAGAGCAAACCAATTAGCATAGTTTTCAGGTGATATCTCTCCTCTATCTGACATAACATCACTCAAAATATTAATTCTTATATTGTTCAAATATTTTTTTTTTAATTAAGCTAGAAGAGTGAAGAGCGTATTTCTCAAAGTATGTATCCAACCTTTTTACTAAAATATTTCTTAACCCTCTTTTTCTTAATTTTCGTTTCAACATTTCAAGGTTATATTTTTGGTCTGGACCTAAAAGGATAATATCAGGGTTAATCTCTTCAACAGTTTTGAGGGTATCGTTGTCAGATCGTCCCAATCTTGCTTCTTTTACGTTTTTTATGCTCTGGATAACTTCTAATCTTTGTTCTTCTGTAATTATAGGTGTTTCTCCGGAATAAATTTTTCTATTCATATCAGTAGCAACAATTACATATACATCACCCATTTTTGCAGCTTCATTGATTAGATATAAGTGTCCAGGGTGAATTATATCAAATGTACCAGCAACTAAGACTTTCTTCGCTATTTTTTTTCAGCTCATTTACATTTTATAATATACCAAAAAATAATTACCAAATATATGGAAAATTGATTTTTATTATGGAATTGAAGAATTTTAGAGATTTTTTTCACTGTTTTCTAGACACTGTTTTAGTTCATTCATTTGAAGCGAAATCGATACATCTCCTCTAGTTTTTTCAATGATATTTCTCGCTTGATCTATTTTGTGTCTTAAATCTTTTGTCAAACCGGCAGGAAAGTCGATCGAAAATAATTGAGTGTATATATCATCCATGCATTCTAATATGTAGTTCAGATCATCTACGATTGAATTCCTTATATTGTCCAATGCATATCTTCTTAATTCCCCAATTACATCAGCAAGACCTAAAGCATAATTTATCGGATCGATATTCAAATCACTTGGTAATGGAAGAGGTTCTTTTGATATGACGGCATAAAACGCTAGAGCTTCCGTATACTCTTGTTCCGGAGTTTTTAAATACTTTAAGAATACACCAGGATTATTGCTTACCAAAAGTAGCATATCTTTGTGGATTTTCTGAATATTTAAGATTTTCTGGTGATATTGACTAAATTCCTTTCTATGAATATTTTTTATTGCAATACTACAATTACGGATTATAATACGAGATAATTTTAGTAAACTTTCTCTATCTTTGTCTAGCTTCTCTAAACTTTCATTTAATTCCGTAAAAATCTTATTAAGCTTCATACTTATGATTAAATATTTTAGTAATAATTAATTTCAATTTTAAATATATTAATTATCAAAAGGAAGAAAAATATTTAGGATTTTTGATATAATCATGAAAATTTTATTAATCCACTCTGATGGGGTAGAAGTTACTAAAAAAAAAGTAGCCACAAGCAATCCACAAGACTTTCCCGAAGATATAATTAAAATGGAGGGCTTAATTTTAGTAGCTTATGTATCTGTAGAAGATCAAGATACATACGATACGGATTTGATTTCAAAACAAGGTGCTCAAGTAATAGAAGACGCAATAATCCAAATAACGAATTTTCCCGAAACTATTAAACGGAAAAACGAAGAAATAAGAGAATATAATAAAAAGATTGAAAGTAGCCAAATCAAAGGAAAACCAAGAAAAATTCTTGAGTTAATAAAGGAAAGGGGTACTTATAGGGTTGATCAAGTATTAGTTTACCCTTGGGCGCATTTAAGCAAATTTCTTAGTAATGAAGCAAACGCTATGGATGTTTGTCCAAAAATAGCTCAATTACTAAAAGATAAAGGCATAGAAGCAAAATTTTCTCCATTTGGTTGGTACAAATCTTTTAAAATAAACTGTATTGGTCACGAAGTAGCTGAAATGTATCGAGATGTAAAGCTATACATTCAACCAGAAGAACATATAGAAAACGCAGTATTTAAAGTAATTACTCCTAAAGGAATTGAATTAGATTTAAAATTTGATGATGATAAGAATGTATTGCCTTTAGAAGAGATTAAAGACGAAGATTTCCAACTTTTCTTAGAATCTGAATTAGGAACAAAAAGAATAGATGAAGGTATCGAACCAGCTCATATCAAAGTAATGAAAGAATTTGAGCTTGTAGACTTCGATCCAAATACAGATGCGGGAAATCTCCGTTGGTATAGTAAAGGAGTGATCATGAAAAACCTGATTAAAAGTTTTGTGGAAGATAGGATAATTGATTATGGTGCTATTCTTATTGACACACCTCTTATGTATACCACCAAAAACAAAAAATTAACAGCACAAACTGCACGTTTTCCAGCAAGGAGTTACTGGGTTGAATCGGGAAATGATAGATATATATTAAGATATGCTTCTGATTTCTTACTTTTTGATTTATTAAGCTCTATGAATTTAAAACTTCAATATTTCCCATTAAGAATATATGAATGGGAACAGTATTCCTTTAGACGAGAAATGAAAGGGGAACTTACAGGTTTGAGAAGGTTAAGAAGTTTTGTAATGCCTGATATGCACACATTATGCAAAGATGTAAAGTCTTCAGTAGAAGAATTTAAAAGTCAATATTTCTTAATAAAAAACCTTTTAGACGACCTGGGAATAAAGTCTTACATCATTTTCAGAGCAACTCAAGATTTTTATAAAGAAAACAAGGAATGGATTAAAGATTTAGTAAAGAAAGAAGAACAACCAGCTTTATTAGAATTATGGGAAGAAAGATACTTTTACTTCGTATTAAAGTTCGAAAGACCCGTTCTCTCAGCTCAAAATAGAAGCGCTACACTCTCAACTAACCAAATTGACATAGAAAGTTCGCTTGAATATATGGTAGATAACGAAGGAAAAAAGAGACAGAAATACGACATTCATTTTACAGATATTGATGGTATACAGAAATATCCCGTAATTCTTCACAATTCTCCAACAGGAGGATTAGAGAGAATCTTGTGGGGATTGATCGAGACGGCAATTAGAGATAAAGATAAAATTGTTCCTGGATTTAGAACGTGGTTATCTCCTATCCAAGTAAGAATTTTAACTATAAGTAATGAACAACACGATTATGCGGAGAAAATACTTGAAATTCTCAGTAAAGAATCCTACAGAGTAGATTTTGACGATAGAAATGAAAAATTAGGTAAAAAAATTAGACAATCCGAAATTGATTGGATTCCCTATACAATAATACTCGGTAAAAAAGAGCAGGAAGATCAAACTATATCAGTAAGAAAAAGGCTAATTGGTCTTCCAATAGGCCCGAAAAAGGAAACATCAAAAAATGTTAACAATATAAAACTAAGCGAGCTTATTGAAATGCTAAATGAAGACACAAAAGGATTTCCAAAACATAAATTACCTAAACCATTTAGAAAATTCTCAACTAAGATTTCTTTCAGAAAGTAAAGTTTTATACAGAACAAAATTGTGGATGATAAGAATGACGATTAAATGTATAATAATTGATTTAGGAGATGTTGTAATTGATTTGGATTTTAGTAGATTTTTCAATGATGTTATTACACCATCTCCGTTGAATAAACCTCAAACTCCAATAATGCTAGAATTTTTTCGCCAATCAGACATATATCATCAAGGTAAAATAACCGATGAAGAATTTTATAAACAATCTTGCGAAATACTAGGAGCTTGTGCTCTTAACCAAGATCAATTTTTCGATTCTTTTAACAGTATTATTGATAAGCTTAATCTAGAAATGGTAGATTTGATAAAAAAGATTAAGACTTTAAACAGCTTCAAACTTATCTGTATGTCAAATATCAATTCAAGTCATTGGAACTACTTAAAGAAACAAAAGTGGGATATCTGGGAACTTTTTGATGAATTTATACTTTCTCATGAAATTCATCTCACAAAACCAGATCCGAAAGTTTATGAACTAGCCATAAAAATAGCCGGATGCAAACCAAAAGAAATTTTATTTATCGACGACGGCTTAAACAACGTTAGATCAGCTAGTGAGATGGGTATAAATTCGATAAGATATATGGGATTAGATATACTGATCGAGGAACTTATAAAATACGGAATAAAAATAATGTAATTATTTATCAAAGGGGATATTTCATATAAAAAATTATTCTCCAATTGAGTTCATGCAAGCTCGAGCAATACTTTCAAATGCAAACTCAACTTTTTCTCCAGTTTTAGCAGAAGTTTCTAAATATTCACAATTTAATCTTTTTGCTAGATCTTCTGCCTCTTGTCTTCCAACTTGGCGCTCTAGATCGATCTTATTCCCAACAATAATCATAGGTATAGATTTTTTCACGGTCTTTTTTATACTACTGACCCAACCTGGAAGTTTTAAAAGAGATTGCGGATCAGATACGTCAAATACGCCAAAGGCTGCATTACTTCCCTTAAAATAAATCGTCCGCAGTTTTGCAAACTGCTCTTGCCCACCTATATCCCATAACAAGAGTCTGACATCTACTTCGTCTATCACTACATCTTTAATCAAGAAACTCGAGCCGATAGTTTTTTTCAAATCAGAGTTGAAGAAATCTTTAATATATCTAATAAGTAATGAGGTTTTACCCACATTTCCAGGACCAAACAAGCATACTTTAAATTTATAAGATGATTTATCCAAAATAGTTCACCAATGTGCTGGATGTTTCTCTCTTTGGTTACAGAACGATTTAGAACGCTTCTAACCAAGGAGAATATATACAATTAATATTTTAATACTTATACTTTCTTTACTATTTATATTATTATCTTATTATTATTTATATAATTACCTTAAAGGTAAATTAAATAGTTATAACCACATTTAAAGAGCAGAATAAAATCTGTCTAGTTAAATTTTACTTAATAAAGGTTTTCTATTTTCGCTTTTTTTTCCCCAGTTTTCCAATTGCCGCCATGAACCATTCGGGGCTTCCAACTCCATTAGCAAATTCCATCCAAATGTACATTAAAAATCCACATAAGCCAATATATGTAATATCCATGATAAGAAAGAGTACAATGCCAAATTGTCTACTGTATAAACCGAGGAATAGTTGATGAAATAAAAATAAACTTAAAGATACTTTGCCGTAGTATACTAGCGTTTTAATAAAATTACCATATTTTTTCTTGATATCAATGAAGTAAAAGCTAATGGAAATTATTAATAAAGCAACGCCTAAATTATATATCAAATTTTGGCCTCTTCCTCTGATTAAAAATTCTGGTATCCCCGGTATTTCAAATAAAGCTTGACTATTAATGGTGATTAATAATCCAAGACTAGGATATTCTTGGACACCCCCTAAGATTGTATAGCGAGTAAACAATTTACATCCGAGACCAATACCAACCAAGATGAAGATTATGCTCCAAACCATTAATATACGAAACAATCCCACATAAGCGTCGTGTGTTCCTTTATTCATCGCTTCGTGCAGATATTCTCCAAAAATAGTAGAGATAAAACAGATAGCGAGTCCTGGAAGAAGAGGTATCATAGGAATTGGTCCAACTACGATGTAATTAATTGTAATTATTACCAAATTACCAGCTTCCACTCCAGGAAAAAAAATTAAATCTCTAATTGGGTTAGAAATAAGAACGATTAAAATGCCAATAATTCCTCGATATAATTTTGGAATTTTTAACGCGTAATAAGAAAATATCTGGGAGAAGCCAATGAACATTAAAATATTCCAACCCCATAAATTGAAAGGAAAACGAATCTCGGGGGCTTCTATGCTTACAGATGCTAAGTTATAAAACGTAGCTATCAGAATAATAATGATTCCTCTCGAGAAAATTCTCATACGAATTACTTTAGCGGGGAGGATATTTTGCTTATTTCTTATACTGAATATCACGCTTAAAGAGGACAAAAAAACAAATAGGGAGGGACCTAGAAAATCTAAAACTGTAAATAACAATCCGTAAAGATAGCGGTTTTCGCTATCTAGCCAAATACCGGAAGAATGGGCTAAAATTATAAAGACTATGGCAAAGCCTTTTACAAAATCGATGCTTCCAATTCGTTTTGAAGATGCAAAATCCCGGACATCCTCTAATGGGATTAATTCTTGCATATAGTTTATGAGAGGAGGGGATTCGGTTGCTGTTCCATCTTCTTTTTCAACTGACATTTTTCACCAAATAAAATTTTAAAATTATAGAATATTCTAATCTTGTGAAAATTTAAACTTTATCACAAAAGGGAAAAATTGAGATAAGAAATTAGAAATTATTTGTATCGACTTATCTTTCTGAACCTTTAGTACGATCGCGTTTTATTTTGTGAACTGTTTCTTTTATTTCTTCTTCGATGACGAGAATTTCTTTTTTTACCGTTTTGCTCGTCTTTTGCCCAATTCGCCCAACTTGAACCATAAGCCATTCCGGCGACCCCACACCGTTATAAAATTCGTTCCAAATATACATTAAAAATCCCCAGAAGCCAACATAACTGAATAATAAGACGAAATAAAGAACAATATCTAGGGCGTTCAAAAATAGCGTTACAAAAACAAAATGTAACAAAAACAAGCTTAACGATACTTTTCCATAATAATTTATCATTGAAATAAAATTATTCATTTTCCTTTTAATATCTAGGATGTAGAAACATACTGCAATAAGAATAAGGGCCGCTCCTAAATTATATACCATGTTAGGAGCTCTTCCCCTTATTAGAAACTCCCACATACCGGGATAAGTCATCCCAGGTATAAACGTTTGTGTCCTCATATGAAGTAAAAGAATGATATGGGGGTATTCATTTGAAGGTAGGGTTCCTATCGTAATATCCGTAGCTAAAATAAACTCATCTCCAGGTATATAAGAATTTCTTCCTAGAAAAATACCTATGAGGACGAAAAATATACCATAATATAAGAAGGTTCGAAAGAGCTTTCGATAGTCTTTTTTAGTTCCACCAATCATTGCCTCGTATAAATATTCTCCAAAAATCGAAGAAATAAAGCAAATTGAAATCCACGGCAATAAAGGTGTCATAGGAGAGGGGGATGTTATTATGTAATGCAGAACAGTACTTATTAAATCTCCCGCTTCCCTTCCTTGAAAAAGGAATTGCCGAATTGGGTCAGATGCAAAGATAATAAAAAAACCAATGATAGCCCGAGCAAGTTTACTAAGTTTCAATGCGTAATAAGAAAATACCTGCGATAAACCAATAAACATCAATATGTTCCAACCCCAAAGAGTTGCGGGAAAAGAATAACCTTCGATAGTAAATTCAATAGATATTAAATTAAAAATAACCGCTATTACTATAATCATAATACCCCGAGAAAAAATTCTATTCCTTATAACTTTCTCTTTCATGTCTACCTTTCTGCGGCTGATACTGAAAACAACGCTTAAGGCGGATAGAAAGACAAATAAAGAGGGGCCAAATATATCCAGAAAGGCAAATAAAATCCCGTAAAAGAACATCCAGGAAGGAACAAGCCACGCACCAGCTGTATGCGCCCCCATTATAAAAACTATTGCTATTCCCTTGACGAAATCTATGCTTCCAATTCTTCTCGAGGAGGAAAAATCTCTAAGTTCCTCGACGGGTATTGCTTGTTTCAAATAGTCAAAAAGGGGAATTGAATCTAAGTCTACCTCGTTATTTTCTTCGGATGACATGTTAATCAATAAATTATTATTTTTAATGAGATGTATTTTAAGACTTAAATTAATATTAGTATTTTAGTTTATAGTATTTGAACATTTATTTAATAAATAATTCAAAAATATGATATACTATGAATATCAAAAGATATTTAGATTTTCGGTTATTAGGATTAACTGGTTCGATATTATTGATACTGTCTCAATTTTTACCTTGGTTCTCTAACCAATCTTTATTATATATATATATGATTTCAACGAGTGTAGCTATTGAAGATTCTTTTTTATATTTATTTCCCCTAATTTGCGGGATAATATGTTTGGTTGGAACTATAGTAATTATTTATAATTTGGATTACAAGATTAATTCTGTAATCATTAATTTTATAGGACTTGGGTTTTTTTTGATGTTTATTATTGAGATCATTCCGAAAGAACTCCTTTATATTCCCTATGCAGAAATTGGATTTTACTTTTCAGTTATTGGATCAATTCTAATATTTTTCGATATTTTAAACATACTCTTAATCAAACATGAATAATTAGGAAGGGATCTAGAAATTACGGAAAAAGAAGAAATAGATAAAAAAAAAGCTTCTACTGACGCCGAGGCTAATTATTACTATGCTTTAAGTCACAAATTAAGAAGAAAGATAATCAAAATTATAGGAGAAAATAAATTTTCTTCATTTACTTACCTTAAAAAAGAGTTAAATGTGAGTACAGGCACTATTTACCATCATTTAGATACCCTTTCTAGTTTGATTGAACAGCAAGATGACAAAAAGTATTATTTGTCGGAATTAGGACTCCATGCTTATAATTCGCTGATTGATAATAAAGATAACATTATCACACCTGAGTTCAGCAAAAAAGAATTTAATTCCCCTATATTAAAAGGATTAATGTTTCTTACTCCAAAAACCTATATAAACTACGAGAACAAGAGAACATATAGGGTAATAATATTTTCAATTCTGATTGCTTTAATTGGCTCCCTTTTTTGCGGTTTGAACGGTTTATTCCCCTTTTTCCTATTTTTCAGTGAATCCTTGATGGTATTTCCTACCACTGAAACAATTTTTCAATTTCTACTCGCTCTTTTTTTTATAGGAAACATCTTTCTTTATTTTCTAATAAATGAAGGATTATCTCGAATCATTTATAAGAAAAGAGAGAATACTTTGAAGTTTTTAGCGACATTTGTGATAATTTTTTTTCCTTTAGATATTTACTTAGCGTTGCGGTTTATTTTAACCTCAACTGGTTCGCTAGATTTTTCATATATTAGAGTGTTAGACAATGTACTTATGATTTTGTTTCAAGTGTGGTCTCTGTGGTTATTAACCTATAATTTAAGCATTAATAAAAAATTGAAAATTGAAAATTCGTTAATAGTTTCTTTTCTAGTACATTATGGTGGATTCTCAATAATCCTCTTAATTTCTATTTAATTATTCGAAAGTCGAATTTGCCAAAAATCTGAGTAATCTGAGACATACGATGCCTCGAGGATTGGATGTCATTTGATTTTGTCGCGATAAAACAAGAATAAGAAGTTTCT
The DNA here is from genome assembly GCA_029856125.1 of Promethearchaeia archaeon. Lineage (GTDB taxonomy): Archaea > Asgardarchaeota > Lokiarchaeia > Sigyniarchaeales > SOKP01 > SOKP01. The sequence continues at coordinate 56,321 of JAHQWJ010000143.1, forward strand.
TGGTTCTTATCTACTCCTTTCATAATAATTGGTGGGGTTATTATTTCAGGAATCAGATTTATCAATTGAGGCAATATTAACTTATTTATCTCCCCTGATGTATACTCCCCGTCATATTTCAATTTTATTTGAGTAAATTCTGAAAACTTATGAGGGATCATTTTGAAATTTTGTAACTTCTTTTTTTGAGTGAGAAGTAAATCCATAGGATTGAATTCTAATACATTCCTAATTCCTACATAGGACGTAGTTAATCTTGGATTAATTTCGATAAAAGAGAGAGAATTGTCAACTTTCTTCACAAAATCTATTCCAAAATAACCTTTGAATGTTGATAAATCTACACCCTTTAATATATTTTCTATTTGAGCTTTTAACTGTTCAAACTGATCTACGGGAGTAAATCCCCCAAGGTACGCAGAATCCATAGTAGGGTCCGTTATTTGTAAATTCTGAGCGTTGATGCTTAATATTTTAGGACCATTTTCGACCAGTTTTCCAAGAGGTTGATCATTGATGATTGAAACACTCATAGGATCGCCTTCAATATATTCTTGAAGGATATATTTTCTATTTGTATTTGTTATTTTGTTAGAACTTTCAAAAAAATGCAATATCTCGTCTTTTTTCTCGAAATAAAAAATTAATTCTGATCCTACTCCATCATCAGGTTTGATGACGATTGAACTATTTATTTGATCAAATTTTTGAAGGATAAAATCTAAATCCAAAATATTTCCATTAAAGGGGATACTATATGATTTTGGAGTATTTATTTCATTCTCAATAAAGAACCTATAAGTTTCTAGCTTAGACGCTCCGAGCTTTATACCGTTTAAATCTATACTTAATAATTTCTTATTATTCTTTTTTACAATTTTTGTAAGATTATAGAGAACATTTGAAAATTCGGGTGCAATTACAAAACAATAATCAGAATTCCTTACGCAGGTGGTATATTTTTGCAAATAATCTTCTTCCAACTCAACAGATTTTATTATGTCTGCTTTCATATAAAGGGATAAAAATTTAATCCTAGAATCCAATAGAGTAGTAATATGAAAACCTAAATTCTTAAAATCTTCTATAATTGTCCGCAACATGGCATACCCTTCGCAGAATAAAGACGAAGGGATTTCAACTTGATTAAAGCCTCCTCCTGAGACGAATTCAAAGATAAAGATTTTTTGACTGAACATTTTTAATATGAAGTACTAATTTTCATAATTTTAAAATGGTTTTAAAATAAGAATAAATTATTACTCTTAACTGAATTTAAATAAAAAACTGTGAATTATGACTTTTTTTACAGAAGAAGTAATGCAAAGAATTCGATATCTGCATTATAAAATTAAAAAAATTGAAGAAGCGTTAGATAAAGAGGAAGAAGGTTTTTCTTTAGACGACCTAAATCTTGTCTTAGAATATACTAAAATTTTAAACATTAACTATCAGAATGAAGATCAAATTAAACTCTTAAAAGCTTTAGACATTACTCCAATTTTCTTAGAACCACAAGAGAACAATAGAGAAATCCATATTAACGACTTAATGTTTGAGTGTGCGCGAACTTTATGGGTTATGGCACGAGCTTATTCTCATCTCTCAGAAAAGTTTGAAAGCAATGAAGAATGGGAAGATGCTATAATAGCTATGGTTGAAAGTAGTAAAATATTTAAAACAGGTGCGTATTTTAGTGCAGCATCTATTAAACAACATGATTTAGGGGTAACTCTTTCATCTGAGAACCTAGAATTAAATTCTGAAGAAGCGAGAATACTTGCGCAGGGTGTGGCGGCTTTGAAGGAAGAAAATTCTAATAACACATACTTTGCCTCTAAACTCTACTCGGGGTTAAGTTCACTGTCAAAAAGATTATTCTATTTAAAGAAACATGAGGAGAAAAAAAAACAACAATTAAGAGCTCAATTTCATTTCGATATGGGTAAAGCATGTCAATTAAAAGCTCAAGCTTCGTTAGAATCTTCTATTACTAATATCAATACAGATAAAGTTACGAAACTCCAACAGAAGGCAAATTTTTACTTTTTAAAATCGGAAGAAATATGGAGTGAGATGATCAGTAGTCTGTCTGAATTATCTAGCGAGGAAAAAAGTAGTATTGAGCAAAACATATCCATCGTTAAAGATGTGTTAAAAGAAAAGAACTTAGATCTATTGGATTACGAAGAGATCAAAAGAATTCAAGACCCGGAGCCAATTATTATTATTCCAGAAAATTTAGCCCCATTTGTTCCAAAAAGCACGATATACTTAACTAAGTTCGTGCCAAAGGATTTGAATATTAAGAGATTTAAATCGTTCCAAAAGAAAAAATTGGAACAAAAAATCCCATATAGCAAACGAGAAAGACTAATGGATAAGAAAGCTGGAATCGTGAGAACTATTAATGAATTGAAATTACTAAAAGAGAATAAAGAAATTGATATTGATAAATTCGCTGAACTACTAGAGAAATATGCCGTAAAATTGAATATGATAGATACTGCTATAGAAAAATTAGCTCATGCAACCAAGTAATAATTAAAACTTTCAAAAATGCTTTATTTTAATTTACTTCTTTTCAAAATATAATTTTCTATTTTGTTCCAATTCAAATTTTCTTTCAGCCTCCTCTTTAAAGAGAATATCGTAAATTTCTTTAAAAACAATTCCGAGTAAAAGTGTTTCTATAATTAGGTTTAACGTTACCATCATCAGTTGAAGATCATGCAAATCAATAAACAATAACGATATAAAAACAAATAGATGAGGCGTATATATTAACGATACCACTCCAATTCTCTTTCCAAATTTGGAAATATGCTCTTCTTCTAGGCAAAATACACGGTCCAACTTTAGAGCTTCTATTAAATAGTAAAAGCTAAAAACAAGATTTACTAAGGCTAAGATAATTATAAAATCTCTTTCGTCTGGCTCCAAGGCAATATAAGGCTTTAAAATTATAGATCCAAGTAATAAAGTTGATGAGAAAACAAATTGAACAACTGATAATGATAGCAAACCATCATGAAAGTATTTATAATCCATTTTTCGTCTAATTCTTTTTTTCTGTAAATAGGATTCTGGTCTAATTTTAAAATTGAACTTTTATTAAAGATAAAAACAAAAATGTATTATTAATTAATAAAAATTGCGTGCTTTCAATGACATATTTAACCGACGAAGAAATAGAGAGTTTAAAATTAATACATCCCAAAAAACGATATCTGCGTTATTTTTTTCTAGCAATTGGTATACTAATTATTTTTTTAGGGTGTCTGTTTACATTTATAGGTTTTGATTATGGAATAACTCTTAACGGATTTAATCTCTCTCTCATCGTAAGTATCTTAATTATTATATTTGGTGGTATTATTACTTCAAAATATTATATAACGCCCTACTACATACGGGAAAATTCTCTAACCTTTAAAAAAATGCGAGATTTAAGAGAACCGGTTGAAGATTATGTGAAATTTAATTCGTTTGCTCTTACAAGACTCATAGCCTCTATTCTCTTAATAATTAATGGGCTTATTTCGTATACTATATTTGGAGGTGATGTTGGTCACGAGGTAGAATTTGGGAGTGCGATAGTTCTTGGGGGACCCTCTTGGTTTTATGTTACTGGTTTTCCAATGTTAATGACAGGTCTTGGTTTATTAATTTATTTTATTCTGAGTCCTTTTCGAGGTATATTTTCCAAATCGAAGAACTTTCTTTTCTTTTCCGAAATTAGACCTGGGTTTGCATGGTTAACCGAAATTCCGAAAAAAGATATCGAATTTGTACGATTCCAAAATAATCACACCGGACCCAAATTGGCTTGGATTATTCTAATGATCCCTTTCATCGTCTTACAACTCATGACGGCTATCCCCTTACTTGCGGTCGAAAATGCAGGGCCAGACTTCGTATTGTCATGGACATTTATCATATTATCTTTTATTGACATCGTAGTTTTAGTTGTTTTGGTGATATTTCAACAAAAATATTTCGAAATTGCTACACAAGAAAAATTATATGAAATGTGGTTTTCACCGATAAAATTGAAGAACCAATCACATTTTAAAGAAAAATTTGCCAATTTTTTAGAGTGTAATCCAAATCTACGAGATGCTGAAACAAACAGCGATGATAAGGTATTCTCAAGTATTAATTCGACTAATTTTCAATTATTCAAGCTCATCTTTGGATTATTTTTAATAACAATTGCTCTTATAATGCTCACGCAAATGGTATTATTTGGTCCTCAAGTATGGTGGTTCGCTTTAATGTATGGTTTAATGTTGTTGGTAAAAGCTGTTTTTTACGATTTCAGTAAAAAGAATGGAGATTCATTTAAATTTAACGAAGAATCAAGAGAATTTAGGTTCAAGCGAGAATTCCTACATAAGTTCCACTATATTGGCGCTAATAAGGTAGAATCAATAAGCGTAAAAAAATGGTACAGAAAAATAGATTTTTTTGATGTTTTTGGAATATGTGGACTTTTAGTATTTCTCACTCTTCAACAATTGGAAGGATGGATAGTAGCGGATACTTTAACGCTAAGAATAGATAATTTAATTAGTACCTTGCTATGGATATTGATAATCGCATTTATTACGTTTTATTTATGCTTTCCGATAGATTTCATTGAAGTTAAATCGCCATCTATAACTTATAGAGTTCAAATCACTTTAAAATTAAAAGAAACTAACAGTATTAAGCAATGCATAAAAAATTTGAAAAATTTTCCGAAGGAAATTATGCAACCTGAAATGAAAAAGACTTTTCTAATAAGAATGGTGATAATTTTTGCTCTTATTTTCGGGAGCTTATTCTATATGATGTTTTATTTTTTAATGTTATTTTAAATATTCGCCTTTGACTCTTAAATAATAATGAATTAATTTCTAGAAATCTTTTATTGCATATGTCAGCTGACCAAACAAAATTAGTATTATACATGAAAAATATGTTTTCTGATCTGATTTATATAAATAGCGTAATTGCAACTGAATTAGTTAAAATTACGGAAAATTTAACCGCTTTAAGGCACGGAGAAGATTTTTTAAAGAAGAGCGGTTGTCTACAAGAACATAACAATTTGAATAAAGATATAATTGATATTTTAAATAAATACGGCAAGCTTAATGACGAAATTGACAGAAAAATTCGATTAGAAAAACATGTGCTCAGTCATCTAGAGGATTCTAAATAAGATGTCTCAAAATAAGGAAAATTTTGACAGATTTGTTGACAAACTTCAAAAGGAAATCATTGATAAAGAAATACACGATTTTAACGAACATATTGTGAAGTTGTTTCACAACCCTAAAAATTGGGGAAAACCGGCTAATTTCACAATTTCTCATTCATGCAAAGGAGAAAAAAAAGATACGATGGAATTTTATTTAACGATTCAGGACGATGTGATTAAAAATGCTAATTTCTTCACTGATGGATGTGGAGCAACTGTCGCAACTGGAAGTCAAACAACTATATTAATTGAAGGGAAATCTTTAGAGTATGCTGAAAGCCTAAAAACCGAAGATATAGACCTTGCGTTAAATGAATTACCAGACGATCATAAGCATAGTTTAGAACTGGCAGTAAATACTTTAAGGAATCTTATTGCGAAATATAGAAGCAAAATAAATTAATTCGTTGTAAAATGAATAGCGTAGAATTTGAAAATATAGATATTCCAATCAAGGGTGAAGATTTATTTCTAAAGGGAACTATTTATTATAGCACTAACACACCCAATAAAGCTCCTTTTGTAATTAATCTAGCAGGATTATTGGATTATCGCGAGAGTTATTTTGTTAAGTATTTTACAGAAAAATTCGTTGACGCTGGATTTTACGTGTTGTCTTACGATTACCGTGCGCATGGAGAAACCAAAAAACAAACGGGATCTAGGTGGGATAGAATGGTTGTTCAAATATTTTCCGACATCCAAATTGTAATTGATTGGGTGCAAACCCATCAGTCTTACAGACTCTTGGAAGAAAAAATAATTCTATTTGGAAGGAGTATGGGAGGTGCAATTATATTAACACAAGGTTTCCTTAATAAAAAAGTAAAGGCTTTAATTGCTCTATGTGCAAGATATGATTACCATACGACTACTATAAAATTTCAAGAGGAAATTATTCAAAAAATTAGCCCTAAATATTTTCTAAAAAACGACCCATCAAACAATAAAAGAATTCTGATAGCCCATTGTAAAGATGACAATAGAATCCCATTCTCTAATCTCTCACAGATAAAAAAACAACTCGGTTTAAATGCGGAGAATGTGATTCAATTTGAAGGTGGATCTCATTCTTTTAAAAATCATAGAGAGGAAATTTTTGATATTACTCTTAAATTTTTAAAAAAAATATAAGAAATGGAATCATATGTTAAAATGTAAAAAGTTAATATAAAAAAGTGAAACCGTATGAAAAAGATATTAATTGTGGGCCCAGCAAGTCAAATACTTGGGATAAGAATTGCTAAGGGTTTAGACATTAATTACTATAACACCGAAACAAAAACCTTTCCTGACGGAGAAAACTACCTTAGAATAAACGTAGATAATGATTCTTTAATAGATGGAACTGAAGTTATAATTGTTCAATCAACAGGGCCGAGTTCAAGCGAAAACCAAAATGGAAGGTTAATCGAGCTTTTAATGATGATCGAAGCTGTTAAAAGAATGGGTGCCGCTAAAATTGTTGTTGTTGTTCCATATTTAGCTTATGCTCGACAAGATAGTGTTTTTAGACCAGGAGAATGTAAATTTGCTCAATTAGTTCTAAGACTTATAGATTCGATGAGAATTGACGAGCTCTATGTTGTTGATATTCACTCCCAAAAAACTTTAGAAGAAATCCAATGTAAGTGTGTGAATATAGATTCGATGAAACTTTTGGCGGATTATATTAAATCGTTAAAGATTAACAACATTGTAGTGGTCGCTCCTGATAAAGGTGCTGTAGAAAGATCTAGAGCCTTTGCAAAACATTTCGGAGATAACGTACCAGTGGATTATTTTGAAAAAGTACGAGATGTTAAATCGGGAGAGATAACAATGTCAGGAAAACTAAGCTTAAAAAATAGAGATGTCATCATTTCAGACGATATCATTGCCACGGGCGGAACGATGGCTAAAGCCATAAAAATTTTAAAGGGGGAAGGGGCTAATAGAGTATTTGCTGTAGCAACCCACGCTCTTTTATTACAAAATGCAAGATATAGGATATTTAATGCAGGAGCAGATGATATAATCGGTACTGATTCTATTGATAATGAAGTAAGTAAAGTTTCATTGTCAAAAGCTATTGTAGATTATTTGAGATGAATTTTTAATAATTTTCTATAATTTTAAAAATCAAAGAGCGCGTTTCTTGCTGAACATCTACTTCTGATAAATTATTATTTATTTTATAGTTCGCGTTTTCTAAAACTTCGTTTAAGCCGAATCTAATTTCTCGTTCATCTCTATCTCGTATTTCGCTTAAAGAATTTGGATCATCAGGTCTTTTTCTGTTAGAAAGTCTTTCATACCTAATTTTTTCATCTACAACAGTGGCAATTAATGGAAATTTCCAGTATTTTCTAAAAACCGCAACTTCGGCCATAGATCTCAACCCATCTATGAAACACACTTCACATTCTAACTTTTTAATTAAATTTACGCATTTCTCAGCAATTATCTCTGGTCCGTAATTTTTTCGTAATTCTAGGGCTATATTCCCCAAATTCTCATCACTTGGGGCAATGTTTCTATGGTTCGCTTCGTTTCTTATAACATCTCCCATCGTAATAATAAGCCCTAAATCCTCTATTGCTTTCAAGACTGTTGATTTACCAGAACCGGGTAATCCACAAAATCCTATAACTTTCATGAAGGTTTCTTAATCGATCTAATTAATTAAACATGTGAACGTTCTAATTTGTTAAAAAGATTGATAAATTTAAAAGTTTTAAATTTATCCAATAATAGTTAAAACTATTAAGAGATTAGAAAATTATACGGATTTATTACAAGCTCACTAAGCAGAGTTAGTCGATTTAAAACTATAAATTAGGTTTAAAGCAGTGAAACTTCAAAAAGAGAAGGAAGATAATTTATTATCCGATACTAATGAAATGATCGAGATATCAAAAAGAGAGTCTTACATTCAGGAGTACGGGATTGATCCGACATTTACGCCCGTATACATGTCATACAATGCTTATAAGCGCATTGTTGGTTATGCCATGAGATACGGAAGTAACGATCTTCCTCAAAAAGCTTGGCGTGAAGTTTATGGTATACTAATTGGGTCGATTAAGGAAAATAAAGAAGTAATCGTTAAGGATGCAATCCCCGTTATGGTAGGCGATAGAGCATATGTTGAATATAAGAGCAAGCATTATGTCGATACAGCTCAGTTTAATACGGCGATATATGAAAGAGCAATTCAAGACAATAAAGAAGATTTCTTTGTAGGCTGGTGGCACACTCATCCTGGAATTGGGTTTATTTTTTCACCAAGAGATATTGAAACGCAACTCTTTTACCAAGGTGTTAACCCATTTGCTATTGCTCTTGTTTTTGATCATTGCCAAAAAGAATCTAAATCATATTATTTAGGGGTAGCTGGAATAAGGTTGAAAAATCCTGATCGTGGTATGTTCGCTACGTATTCAAACTCAATAGAATTAAAGTTTGAACATACTAAGGAGAAAATGGTTAAAAATGTTGATAAAGTAGTAAAAGAAATCAATAAAAATATGAAGGATGTTCTGAGTGAAATTAAATACATAGACGATATTTTGCGAAAAAGATATCTTGCTCAACTTCAAAGGAATTTTGGTCTTATTATGGTTTTAAAAAAAGACATTAAAATCACTGACGACGAAATAGAAGCTGAAAGTGAGGATTCCTTTTTATATGAATGGGATCCTGATATCGACAAAAAAATCTACAGAATCCCGAAGTTTAGAGATAAAATTGAAAAAGAATTAAAAAAATATGAAGCAAATCTTTCTGAGCTCAACGGTGAGAAGAATGACCATGAGTTTAAGAAAAAGAAGGAGAAATATAAAAAAAAGCTAAACGAAATGCTGGCTAAGCCGAACGAGTGGTATACAAAAATTATGAATGATTTTACAAAAAGGATCGAAAAAATTTCACCATTTTTTGATTATCTGGATACAGATGAACGAAAGATGATTGAGCATTTCGAGGAAAGAATTTCTGAATATAGTAAAGTATTAGATGATTTAAGGAGTCGTTCTGAGTTCAATTTATAAATATCACACTTATTTAATCATAATATGACCTTATTTTTACAACAAAGTGCAAGGTAAATTTATTGTTTTATTTACGAGGTTATTCACATAATTGCTTTTTAAGTGTTGTTTTCAGTAAACATTTTGAATAACTTTTATATTACGTGATGTATAACTAATATATAGACTGCTTTTAAATCAAACTTAACAAATAGTTGGTAATGAGGTTTTTTCATGCCTAATGGTACAACCCTTATAATAAGAAATCGAACAGATCGGGAGAAAACTATAAAGGACGCAATTTTTGCATTTTCAGGTGGAACAAAATCGCTACTAATAAAAGGAGAAGGAGAAGAAATTTCAACTGTGGTTGAAGTTGCTGAAATTTTAAAAAAGCGCATGTATCCCGGTGTGGAAATAGCCAATATCTCGTTAGGAAGCCGTCCCTTCTTTGAAAATAGGCAAAGGAATAACTATCGAAAAAACAACAGAAACAATTATAATAACAAAAATAAAAAGGATTTAATTTCTAAAATCGAAATAACCCTTTCAAAATCACTCTATTAGAATCGATTTATGACTTTTGAAAACTTAGGGCCCTTATTAGAAGAGGCTCGAACAACCGTAACATGTAATATTTGTTCAAATTACATATATAAAAGAGTTTACTACGACGAGAACTCGAAAAACAAGCAAAAGGTCGTGTTTGTTTGTAAAAATTGCCTAAAGAATAATGAAAAGTAACAATTAGATTGGTTTCTTTATTTCGAGTTGGTTAATCTTTTTTCGCTTCTTTTTGTTAAGTATTTCTCCCAATTAAATGACAGTATAAATTGCATTATCGCAAGCGTGGTTAGTAACATAATAGATTCTGTTATGACACTTGAAATATCACTTACTTCTATTCCTGTTGCCGTAAAACCTAGTAAAATCAAAATTGGAAATGTGACGTAAAAAATCGTAGTTACATTTTTACCTGCCCAAGCCCATAATATGCAGCGTGGGAAATTTATTTTCTTTCCAGACATTCCTAAAGCTATCCAAAGTGGATCGTCAGGAATAGGAAGAGCTGCTGCAATAAATATATATAAATGCATAGACTTTGGATGATCTAGCACCAATTTACCAAATCCTTGTACGTTTTCAAGAGTCTTAGAGTGGGTTCGTTTAACAACTTTCTTTGCACCAATCCCAATCAAGAATCCAACAAGTTCACCAATTGCACTCCCAATGCCTCCTATTACTGCAATTATAAGTATTTCTAACCAAAAAGGTCCGTTCAAAAGAATTTCACCTAGCGCTAATCCAAGATTTGAATATTTGATGTAAATTGAATTAGAAAGCGAAAATAATATAAACGGGTAAGGTATTGGAAATCCAATGCTCGCATTTCCTATAAGACAGATGAAAAATGAGATAAGAAGCGCTAATAAATAATTAGATCCCTCTGTAAGTCCTGTTATCTCATTTCGGGATTTTATTATGGCGTTTTGAATATCTGGAACTGTTAGAAATAAGATTAAATATAATATAACTCCTAGGTAAAAAAAAGTAAATACTACAATTAATTTGTTAGAAATTGCCATCCTATACTCCTGAAATGTCTGATCTTACGATTTCATTTTAGATATTTTGGTATTCAAACCATTATTCGCTTGCAGAAATAATTCGAGATTTTCAGTAACCTTTCCGATTTTATTTACTTTAGACTGTAATTCAGTACTTTCTAAAATAAATATTAATTCATCAGATTTAGGGTTATAAATAATATCTCCTTTCTCTACATTTTTCTTAGATTTTGGATTAGGTCCCTTATAAATTTCAAGCCCTGGAAGAATCCAATAGAGTTTTGATCCAAAACTAAACCTTCCTCTTAGTACTATTGGTAACTTATTAATTATTGCATCAGCTGATAAGGGTGCGTTATATCTTATCATTTCACCAGTGATTGTGCCTATTCCAAAAAGATCTACTTTTATTTTCATAGACATTTTCATATAGAACTTTTTTGTCTGTATCTTATTTCTGAGAGATAATATTGGATTAAATTAATATTTCTGGATCGCAATATTTAAATATTCTTTTTCCCATCTTACTATTTGGACAATAGTTTAAATCATTGGTTTTTGAAACGTAAGTGCAATTAAACAACGGAGTAGTTGTTGCCTTATTTTCTGGAATTTTTTTCACCCAGAGTTAATGTTAATACGTTGATTTCCAATCGGATTTATTTATTAATTTTTACATGTTGCTTAATAATCATTTGTTATTGATTTTGGACGCTTTCAATTATTCTCACGTTGGAGCAATTATTTAGTAGAGAAAAGCAATTAAGTTGTAGTTAATATTTACCTATGGTAATTTGAAGCTGTTTTGCCTGATCTCTTGTAGAACGAATAAAATTTCTATCTGCTACACGTGACATTAAAACATGAAGGCCCTTGTTTAAAAATAGATTTATTGTCAATAGGGCTTTGATCCCAGATGCGATTCATTGGAACAAATAAGATGATCCATTGAAACAAGTTTTCTGTGATAATCGGAGCTGCTATTGTCCACTTCTTTTATAGTACTTATTAACAAGTGTTAAATCGAGGGCAGTATCAATATCGTAGAAATTCAGATTTGATTTAACTCCGCATGCCAAAAATTCCATTTCATTTTTGATTGATGAGTTTACAGCATCAACCATTTTATTTAATTTTATCTTACTAGCAAGACTTTCAAAATTTTTCACATAATCATAAGTAATAATAAACATCGGGATAATCTGATTGAATTCTTCCTCATCTGAATATGAATTTATATTTCTCTGATATATTTCTGTGACGTACTGTTTTGAACCTTTTTCCTTCGTTCTTACGCAAGATAACATTTTATTATGTATTGGTCCAAATTTTTCGATCTCTTTATTTAATGCTAATTTGCTAGTTCTTCTGTAAAAAATAATGGAATTCTGGTTTACTTTAGTGTAATTTTCTTTAACTAAATTTAAAATTTCTTCAATTAGTTTGTAGTCAAAAATTGTGTCTCCTGGAATAACTAGAAAAAGTTCATTGGTTTTAAAAACTCGTTTATTGCTGGTAATACTCAGAAAAGAATGCAAAGGACCTAACTTATATCGATTTCCAGCGCTGTTGATTATTATCGTTTCGCTTTTGTATAGGTTTTTTGTTTGAGGTGAAATAATTTCTTCCTCAATTTGCTTACCTAAATATCCAGTTACTATTACAATTGATTTAATACCAAATCGATATAACTGTGAAATTAGAATTGTAAGAATAGATTGATTCTTTAATGATTCGACTTTTATTAACGGCTTTGGGATATCATCCGCAATTCCTTTAGCGCGTTTCCCTTCACCTGCACATAGAATAACAATTGTGAGATTTTCCATAAAATTTGTATTAAGTGGTGACAATTGAATTTCCGTCTAAATCTATTAGTATAGTATGCTCCTGTTGAGCAACTGGAGCGCCAGTCTTTTCTATTAAAAGAGGATAATGGTCTAATATTCTTTTTCTTATAAAAACTTCAATTATTTTTTGGATTTTGTTTTTTGGGATGATATTATGTTTTTCGATTAAACGTGGCGAAAACGGCAAGGAATGAGTAAGTTTTTCTATTTTATTCATGTAGTTTAATTCGTCATATGGGAGGTTTTTTTTGACTCTCTTCGCAAAACGATAAATATAAGATGTCTTACCGTTGACTACCAATCCTACACCAGAAGTTGCGAAAGGTTCACAAGCGTAAACTTCACCAGGTTGTATAACTTTTTTGTGATTTAAATCTTTAAAGTTAGGAACAAATGGACCTGCATGCAGATTATACCGTTTCAACTCGTGACCGCCAAGATTAGTGATAGGCCTCAACCCTCGGTTTAGTATTTTTTCAGCAATCGCTTCTCCAATTTCGTATAATTTTGTTCCAGGCTTAAAAAGTTTAATTGCAGCATCAAGTGCTTCTGTAGCCGCATCAATATAGTTTTGCAGTTCTGGATCATTGTTTATATTAATAGTGATTGCAGAATCAGCAATATATCCATCACTATGAGATCCTAAATCTATTTTTAACAATCCTCTATCAGGTAAAACTGTTGGATCGTCAATTGTTGGGCTATAATGGGCAGCATGATTATCAAGTGACATATTTATTGGAAATGATAATTCGCAGCCTTGATTGGTAATTTCGTCTTCACATTTATTCGCAACTTCTAAAAAAGTCACTCCGGGTTTAATTAAGGTTCTGACTAATTCTTTAGCAGCTTTTACTGCTTTACCCGCTTTTATATAAGATTCGATACAATTATCATCCATGATCTTGTAAAATGATTTATTATAAATATTCAATTAAATTAAGGGGTCAATCTTTCAGGAGTTCTAGGGTACATTACCGCTTCTCTAATATCATCCAGTCCACATAAAACTGTTAGCCATCTAGCTATTCCTAAGCCGAAGCCAGCATGAGGAGGCATTCCAAAATCAAAAGTTCTAAGATGGGATTCAAAAGCAAGTGGATTAAGCCCCTTATCTTCGAGTGCCTGTACTAATTGTACTTTATTATGGACTCTTGTACCACCAGAAGTCAATTCTAACCAACCTTTTTGTAAATCAAATGATTCGCTAAATTTTGGATTTTTTGATGGCATAATGTAAAATGGTTTTATTGCCATCGGCCAGTGTGTTATATAGTAATAACCGGGTATTTCCTGACCGAGTTTTCTATTAGCTTCCGTTGATAAATCTTCACCCCATTCTATCTTTAAATTAAGTTTAGTATTCAATAGATCAAGTAATTCCTCATAGGTATATCTTGGAAACGGGATTTCTGGGACGACTGTCTTATCTTCCATACCTAATAGCTTTAAAGCAGGCATCTGTTTGTCTCGAATGCCGATAATAACATTTTGAACTAATTCTTCTAATACTTCTAAAACATCGTTCATATCAGCGAAAGCAATTTCCATATCCAACTGCACTATTTCACATAAATGGCGTTTTGTATGGCTTTTCTCAGCTCTAAAGCTTGGACCTATCTCAAATACTCTCTCATATACACCGCTCAATTGTTCTTTATATAATTGGGCAGATTGAGTAAGAAAAGCTTCTCTATCAAAATACATAATTGGAAATAGTTCTGTTCCTCCTTCAGTAGCTGAACCAATAATTTTAGGTGTGTAAATTTCTTTAAAATCGTGATCATGTAAAAAACTTCTCGCAGAATTTAGAATTTCCCCTCTAATAGCAAAAACCGCTTGATTTCTTACTGATCTAAGGTCTAGCGCTCTATTATTTAGCCTTAAATCTAATTCAGTAGTGGTTTCTCCCGTCATATCGATTGGTAATTTTTCAGGAGTTTTGTTTAAAATCTTTATTTCGATAGGGATAATTTCGATGCCACCAGGAGCTTTTTCAAAACGTTTAACTGTTCCTTTTACCATAATGCAATATTGGTATCCTACTTTAGCTTTTTCGAAAATCTCATCAGATACTATACCTTTTTTCAAGGTAATTTGACGTTCTCCGTAAACATCTTGAAGCGTTATAAACCTCAAACCACCTAAATCACGATAATTTCTAACCCAACCACCTAAAATTACCTCTTCCTCAACTAAATCCAAAGTAACGTCTTTGGTATAATGAGTTTTTCTCCATCCATCCATCTCTTCAGTTGACATGGTTTCGTGTTTTATTATTAATTACTTAAAATTATATTTGAAAAGGAAAATAAGAATAAATTTTTTGCCTTCTTAATTACGATTAATAATGCCAAAACTATATTGGGAAAAAAAAGATGAAAATCACACTCAAAAATCAAATTATTCTCAGGATGAATTCCAGGTCTGCGAGTTAATAAAAAACCCTATCATAAGCAGCCTTGCTTCTGATAATGTTATATCAAAAAACAAGCGATCAAGGAACCAGAAACAAGAAAAAGGTTCTACCACTTGGAAAAACTTATTAATTTGGGGCGAAAATAAAAGTATCATGGGATCGCTGATTCCAAAGTTTTCAAACAAGATTAATCTAATATATATAGATCCACCATATGCAACAGGGAGTAATTTTGAGTCAAAAATGTTTATCGGGGAGAGTAACACATTCGAGAAGAAAAAAGCGTACTCTGATATATGGGAGAGGGGAATTGACGAGTATATTGATTATCTTTACGATAGATTAGTGCTAATGAAGAATCTTCTTTCTGAAAATGGAAGTATTTATGTTCATTTAGATTGGCATGTTTCGCATTACATTAAAGTAATATTGGACGAGGTTTTTGGAAAAGAAAATTTTAGAAACGAGATCGTCTGGGCTTATCCCGCCGCATCAGCGAAAACAAGAAAATTTTTTATTCGATCGTTTGACTCTATATTATTTTATACTAAATCAAGGGAATATACTTTCAACGACGATCCTGGAATCTACATGGAATATTCTGATCGAGTTAAGTTTGCATTGAAAGAAGACGATAAAGGAATGTTCTACTATAGGGGTGGAAGTCACAATGGTAAAAAACTTTCGCAAAAAGTTTATGTCACAAATAAAGGTATCTTTCCTCGTGATGTTTGGACAGATATTCCTTATATTAGAGCAAATACATTGGAATATCAGGCATTTTCTACTCAAAAACCAGAACGGCTTTTGAAGAGAATTATACTCGCGTCTTCAAATAGAAACGATATTGTAGCTGATTTTTTCTGTGGCACTGGAACATCTTTAAGCGTTGCGGAAAAACTTGGTAGACGATGGATTGGTTCAGACATCGCAAACCAGGCCATAAATATTAGCCGCAAGAGAATACTTGATGTGTGGAATAGCAACGATTTGATAGATTGGAAAAAAAAATATGAAAGAAGATCTCAGCCCTTCAAAATCATGAGAACTAATGATTATACACAAGCAGTAAATATATACAAAGATTTCCTCGTTGAAAATATACAAAAGAAGGATAAGATTTCTTTAATCCAAGAAACCAAATTCGTTGTTAATATATCAGAAAAAGACTCTATGATAACGGTTGATCTAGTAGATTATATCGTTCCAAATTTAATGTTAATTAAAGATAGTATTAAAAATAGAATAAAGATGTTCTCAGATTGGATAGATAGCTGGTCTATTGATTTTAACTATCAAGAACATAGTTTTACCACGGCTTGGATTTCATATCGAACTCTGAAAAATCGTAAATTGGACTTAACATCAATTCCATATAACTACGAGGAGAAAGGGAAACACAAAATTTCTATAAAAGTAAACGATATTCTTGGTATTGAAACCGTTCAAGATTACGAAGTAGTTATTTCCTAATATCTTATTTTACTATTTCGCGTAGAAGTAATGTAGCATAAGAGCCTTTCTGAAGAGAAAATTCTATTTTCATCTTGTATCTATCTGGGAAAAGATCGTCGCTAGAATATTCGAGGTTTTTTAAACCTATAGGTTTTACCATTATTGGTCTAAAAGAACCCTTAAATTCATACATTTCTAACAGTCTATTTTTAAATAAATTTAAAGAGATGCGATCGTTCTTAATAACCTCTAAAAATAAGGATTTCATGTAAGGAAAATCGCCAAGATCTGTATTATATCCTACTAGAGGGGCTATGATTTTTGCGCGATTAAGTTTTCTCGCCTCCTGTAGATACTCATCGTAGCGTCCACCGTATGTGTGTTTTATTTGTGTAATATTACCATTTTCTTCGTCTAGTATACAAATGACATCACCTTTTACAGGATGATATAAAGAATTCCCTTGCTGAACGCGTAAAGACACCATTTTATTGAATAAGTAAGATTGGAACGAACTAATAAGTAATTTGAAGAGATACTTTGGTAGTTGGTTAATAGCGCCCTCATAATCCCCGGGATTATCTAACAAGTATTTGATCATAGTTCTCTCATACCCAAGACTTGTAGGAAAAGAGTTGAGCGCTTTTTCTAGATCGCCCGTCTTTGCTAAATCTGCCCTAACTTTTTGAGATTGAGGTAATTCTGTGGAGTAATCTTTTATCACAAACTCCTCATAAGCCTTTTTAAACTGGCTTTCTAAAATGAATCTTCCAATTATATGAGAATTCGGTCTAAAAGTACCAAATCGCTGAAGCCCGTAATAGTTTGCAAAACCGTGATCACCCAGATATCTAAATAACTCTTCAATTTTATTCATTTGATCAGGCTTGTGTTTGATATTTCTTAAAGTTATAACAAATTGATTCCCCCAATTATATCCTAATTTAACAGGATTCTTTGAAGGATATATGTTTCTAATATAAATATCGTTCAACTTTAAGTTCTTCAATTTTTCAACATAATTACCTCGAATGGAAGCCATTTGAACACTAATAGATCGTTTATCTTTTAATCCGGCATATCCAATCGATTTTGGTAGAATACCTAAGGCTTTACTAATTAATCTTACTGCTTCAAATGTATCCTTATTAATTTTTATTAAATTGAAAAGTGTATAATTATCTTTGTTATCTTCAGAAAAATAAGTTGGGCCAAAATCCTCTTTTATTTCAAGAACTCTTCCAGAATAGGTTATCTCCCTGACAATAAAATCTTTATAACGTTTTTTAATTCTAGCTTGAATACCTTCATATCCAGAAGAAGAAAAAACTTCGATTCCTACAATTTTTTCTATCTTTCTCTTACTAGTGTTTTCAGATCCTATTGAGGCAATATTTTCTTCGTCCAATTCATCCAGCCTATAAATGTTAAATTAAAGTAGCTTCAATTCCCCAGTGATTTTATCTAAAGTAGTTGTTAATGCAGGTCCAATTCCTAACGCTGTCGTTGTCCCAGGGGATAACTGCGTCAATCCAGCGTCTTTAACTAAAAAGTAGGGTATTTTGGCTTTGCCTAATTTTTGAATAATTTCGCTTAAATCCTCTGTGCTAGAAACTTTCAGCACCACTTTCTTCTGTCCAGCGTTTTTCCATTTCTTCCATGCATCTTTATTTTTTACTCTGACGATGTCTGCTGAGGAAACTGAAGCGTGACACGATTGCGCACATTTCTTACCGGTGCCCATCTTCAAATCAGTCCTTATTAAAATAACTTGTTTATATTCATTCACAATTCATTAAACCTGTTTAAATAAGAAATTAAGATAGAATGCTCTAAAAACTATTGAAATTCAATGCGAATTGTATTACCGGTGAGTTCGTAGATTAATTCTTCAAGCTCCTCTTTAGTAAATAAGATCGCGTTTTGGTCACTCTTATTCAAAACTCCTTTAAATTCAATATCTCCTGTCGCTAAAAATATCTCGTTTAAAGAATTTAATTTATTCGGTGCTATCAAATTTTCTAACACAGCTCTAGGATTTTTAGTCTGCTCGATTAATATTAATTCGTCCATTTTGTACGTTTCTTTTAACCAGTCAATAAGTTTCTGAGTTATTTTGAGCTTATCTTTTTTACCGATTACAAAAATTACTACATCTTCGAAATCAATTGCTTTATAAAAAGATATATTTTTTAAAAAACTAAACTGGTCTTCCTCCTCCAAAACAAGCAAATCCTTAGCTAAATCTAACTCAAATTGAGTAAGAACATCTGTATCTAGTTTTTCTTGGCAACTAGAACATAAAAATCCGGAATTTACACATGTTTTACACGCAGGAAGATCTTTCATTTATTTAATACCATTAAATCAATTAATAGCCATTTATAACTCGATTAAATCACAACTTAACCCTCTAACTAACCTATCAGCAGTTGTAGGGTCAGTTTTATACGTGTAAAGATGCTTCTTTGTCCTTAGTTTCAACTTTACAACGTCTTTAACTCTCTTAACGCGACAATGGATCGCAAGCTCTGCTAATTCTAAGAACTTCTCTTCGTCAAATATCTCTTTCGGCATATTCTTTCAATTAACTATGAATTTTTACTTACTTTAAGTTTAATCATAAAATTATTTATAAAATTTTAATTTTTACTTTATTTCTCTATATTTCTATCCTCTATCAAAAAATTTTTTAGCTTTCAATTGTTTTTCAATTTATTCTTTAGTTGAAACTTGTATTACTACTAAAATAAGTTCAAAAAGAAAAACACTTAAAGAATTAAAAAACACGCAATAACGATTGGAAGCAAAGGAGATTATGTTATGCCCATTGATGACCCCTACAAAAGAAAAATAGCTAGACACCACCTTCTGATGAAGACGGTTTGCAGAAAATGTGGAGCATTGAACCCCCTCAAAGCTAAAAAATGTCGTAGATGCAGATCTAAAGATTTGAGACTCAAGAAAAGAGACCTTCAAAAATAAAGAAAAAAATGCATCTAGTTCTTATAAAAATCAATTCCTACCCCTAATATTTTATAGGCTTACCCCTTCGCGATTCAAAAAGTATAATTTCCGTAAACTTTTTTAATTTTATGACTTAGAGATCATTATATAATTAATAATAATTTTAAAAAAACAAAATAGTGTGAATTTAATATGGCACAATTAGGCGGTCAACCTATCTTGATTATGAGGGAAGGGACCGAAAGAACTCGTGGAAAAGACGCAATGGAAAATAATATCGCTGCGGCAAAAGTTATCGCTGAAGCGGTGCGAACATCACTTGGACCTCGTGGAATGGATAAAATGCTCGTCGATCAATTCGGCGACGTTGTTATTACAAACGATGGGGCAACAATCCTAAAAGAAATCGATGTTCAACACCCAGCAGCTAAAATGATGGTCGAAGTTGCTAAAACTCAAGACTCAGAAGTAGGCGATGGAACAACATCCTCCGTAATACTTGCTGGCGAACTATTAAAACGCGCAGAAAAGCTTTTACAACAAAAGATTCACCCAACAGTTATCACCGAGGGATTCCGAAAAGCTTCTGAGAAAGCAGTTGAAATCTTAGAAGAAATGTCAATAAAAAGCGGAATTGATGATAACGAAGGGCTAAGGAACTGCGCAAGGACCTGTATGTCTTCTAAAATTGTTTCTGAATCAAAAGAGATGCTAGCAGACATTTGTATCGATGCAATAAAAGCAGTAGCCGAAAAAGACGAAAACGGTAAATGGGTAGCTGATATCGAAAAAGTTCAAATCCAAAAAAAGGAGGGAGAGTCAATTGACGAAACTTCCCTTATCAAAGGTATTATTTTGGATAAAGAAGTTGTTAGCCCCGGAATGCCTAAGATCGCTAAAGACGCTAAGGTACTCTTATTACAGAGCGCTATAGAAATCGAAAAAACTGAATTTGACGCTAAACTTCAAATTACAAGCCCAGATCAAATTCAACAATTCCTAGACGAAGAAGAACGCATGCTTAGAACCATGGTCGATAAGATTGTGAATTCAGGAGCAAATGTCGTAGTTTGTCAGAAAGGAATCGATGATATGGCTCAGCATTTCTTAACAAAAGCGGGAGTAATGGCTATTAGACGCGTCAAAAAATCGGATATAGAAAAGCTTGCTAAAGCTACTGGCGGAATGATCTTCACCAATCTCGACGATATAACAGAAGAAAGGCTTGGTTTTGCTGGTTTAGTTGAAGAACGCAAAATTATGAACGATAGCTGGATCTTTGTCGAAGAGTGTAAAGATCCTAAATCAGTCGTAATTTTAATTAGAGGCGGAACCGAACTTATCATAGACGAAGTCGATAGAGCTATTCACGACGCTTTATGCGTAGTAAGAAATGTGGTCGAAGACCAGAAAATTGTCGGTGGCGGAGGAGCTCCAGAAGTCGAAACTGCAATTCAATTAAGAAAATACGCTCAAACTCTCGGAGGGCGAGAGCAACTCGCAGTAGAAGTTTTTGCCGATTCCCTTGATATTATCCCTAAAACGCTCGCAGAAAATGCTGGATTAGATCAGATTGACGTGTTAATGAAATTAAGAGCGGCACATCAAGCAGGACACAAGTTTGCAGGACACAACCTAGAAACTGGCGAAGTTATTCTCGACATGATGGCAGTTGGCGTAGTCGAACCAACAGTAGTGAAAATTCAGGCAATTAAAAGCTCTACCGAAGCGGCTTCTATGATTTTACGCATCGACGATGTTATCGCAGGTGCGAAAAGCGCAATGCCCCCTGGTGGCCCAGGTGGTATGGGTGGCATGCCTCCGGGAATGGGAGGTATGGGCGGTATGGGCGGTATGGGTGGCATGCCTCCGGGAATGATGTAACCAATCAATCAATTAAATTTATTTTTTCTTTCTATTTTTCTTTTAATTTTCTACTAATACTTTGGGAGAGTCCACATCCGACTAGATCAATTCGGTTTATCGCCCATTTAAGTTCTTCTTTAATATATTCATTATTAACGGATTTGCATAACATCGTTAAATCCACTCTCACTTCTATAAGCAATGCTATGAAATCGTTGAGGGTTTCATATTTTGGTGCTTTTTCTTCTCCATTTTGTATTTCATTTTCTGCTATTTTACATCAACTCCTTTTTTTTTGTTTCTATCATATCTGTGAGCATATATATTTAAACAAAAATTTTTACTGTAAATAGGTTTCAATGTATTTTTTGAAACGATTGAGGTTTAAATAGTTCTCTTGAGACACATTTTAAACGAGACATAAGTTCAAAAATGCTTGAGAGAGAAAAAACGCCGTATGGATATATCTATAAAGTTTCAAATACCATCAATGGAAAGGTTTATATTGGAAAAACTGAAAAAACAATAATAGGAATGATCGGTTTAGCTTTTACCGGCCCAGAAATTAATAGAAGAGCATCCGAAAGTCAGTCTATTATCCAACAATCTAGAAATAGAATCGATTTATGTGAATTATTAAATTGGGACTCATTTTATGTAGAGCATGATTTCTTCGCTTTAGATTGGTATGTAGCTGCTATGATTAATGATAGTTTGATTACAGAATCTGAAGCAAATAACACCATATTTAAATATCTAATTGAGAATTCTAAAAAAGTATCTGAAACTAGGGGAAGAAGTGATGTAGACGAATACATTCTTTTCAAGGATAGATCTGAAATATTTATTGAATGGTATGTAGTAGATTTATTTCTGGAGGAGAGTTTTTTGTATAATCATACATATGAGTTAGTAGTGTCTCAATATGGAGAGAATACTGAACCCTTTATATTACAGTTTGATATTCTGTTAATGGCAAATTTAGTTGATGATTACGAAACTAATATTTTGATACCTTTAGAGAGATGTGAAGAACGGTTCATTTGGGCAGAAGCGTTATTGATTGGATCAATTTCTTTGATAGCATTATGGGAAAATAAAGAAGAAAAATCTTTTCTGCTAACTTACAAAGAGGAAGAAATAGAAGTAAAACGAAAATCTAGAGCAGGAAAAAGAGAACTTCCATTAGATCCTCACCTTATTGGTCCACTCGTTCTAATCCCAATTAGTTATGGTCTCATACTATTTGGGTTGTTTCAAATCCTCCTATAATAATTAATTCTTACTCTTCTATTTTTTCTTGTTATGTGCTATGAGCAGAAATGGTCAGATTTTTGTGTGTGGTTGTTTCTTGTTATACGGATCAAAAATCTCAAAAAATAAATAGTAGAATAGGAAGATATCAAGATTATTTTTGAAAATTATCTATTAGATAATCTATTAAATTTATTTTTTCTTTCTATTTTTCTTTTAATTTTTTACTTATGTTTTGAGAGAGTCCACATCCG
Organism: Promethearchaeia archaeon; assembly: GCA_029856125.1. Taxonomy (GTDB): domain Archaea; phylum Asgardarchaeota; class Lokiarchaeia; order Sigyniarchaeales; family SOKP01; genus SOKP01. The sequence goes on from JAHQWJ010000143.1 coordinate 79,212, forward strand.
ACTATACAATATTAATAATTCCTATCTAATTTAGGTTTTTGAATTTTTATCACACATTTTCTCTATGGAAGCCCAGCTCCAGGGATTTCAACTCTGGTTATTTCAATTCGTCCTTTTATTCTGTCTGTTTGGTCAAGGGCTGTAGATGTGGCTATAAAGAGAGAACATCGGTCAATACCGCCTAACATGCATGCATAAGCCTGACTTGAAACCTTAATTTCATGAGTCACTTTCCCACCTTCAAGAACTCGAAAAACTTTACCGCTACCGGGCGATGCAATCCAAATTCCTCCTTCTGCATCAAGACAGATTCCATCAGGATTCATGGAGTTTAAATTTGCCCAGATTCGTCGTTCCTCCAGTAATCCATCCTTCAAAATATCAAAAGCCGTCAATTTACTTCCAAAAGTTTCGGCGACTATAAGAGTTTTATCGTCTGGAGTAATAATGGTGCCATTTGGAAATGCTAAGTTGTCAGCAACAATTTGAGCTTTTCCCTCTGGTGTTACTAGGATAATTTCCGCTGGTTTGAGCTGCTCAGTTTGAAAGTCGAAACCACAGTTTCCAACATACGCTCTTCCTTTCTTGTCTACAACCATGTCGTTGCATCTATAAGTAGCTAATGAGCTTAAATCTGCAACCTCTTTTAAACCATCAGGACCGAGTCGCATTAATCGTTCATCAACCATTGAGACTATTAACAATGTATCATCGGGGAGCCACCCTAAACCAGAAGGTGAATCATCCGTTTTGATGATAGTCTCGACATTCCTTTGTAGATCTACTGTCATTACTTTTCTCGCAAGCATATCGGAAAACCACAATTTTTCGTCATGCCAGCGGAGACCTTCGGGAAATTTTAAACCTTCTAGAAAGATTTCTGTCCCTAAAAATTCGGGATTGCTCATATCTAATAAAAATGATCTACCAATTGATAAAAGTTCTCATTAAAAAATCCACCATTGACTCCTAATAATAATTAGGAAATCGAGTGTTTTCTTTTAATTTTTTACTAATATTTTGAGAGAGTCCACAGCCGACTAAATCGATCCCGATTATCGCTAATTTAAGGCGTTCTTTATATATTAGAGATATATAAATTCGAAAAATATTTTTAAATAAGATAAAAGCAATAATGATCTATTAAGAATAATTCGATAGAAACAAAACTAAAAACAAATAAGGTAATTTTAATGCCTAAAGCAAAAGCTAACAATATTGAAATAGAGTATGACACATTTGGAGATCCTTCGTCAAAACCTTTACTTTTAGTAATGGGGTTAGGAGCTCAGATGATTGCCTGGCTGGAGGACTTTTGTATGATGTTAGTAGATAAAGGATTTTACGTAATTCGATTTGATAATCGAGATATAGGTTTATCTACTAAATTTGAAGAAGCTGGTGTACCAGATATTATGAAGGAAGTTATGGCAGCCCAGCGAGGAGAAACGATATTACCTCCTTACACTGTAGAAGATATGGCTGATGATGCAGTTGGTCTTTTAGATGCCCTTAACATAGAAAAGGCTCATATTTGTGGTGCATCGATGGGAGGAATGATTGTTCAGATAATCGCATTCCGCCATCCAACGCGCGTTCTGAGTCTTACTTCAATAATGAGTACAACAGGTAATCCTAATCTCCCTCAAGCTAAGCCAGAAGCTTTGCAAGTACTACTTAAACCTGCGCCTACAGAACGCGAAGCTTATATTGAGGAATCAGTGAAACGTCGGCGTATTCTTTATGGATCTGGCTTTCCGTATCATGAAGATCAAGCACGTGAATTCGCAGCAATCTCATATGACCGTTCATTTTATCCACAAGGAATGGCGCGACAATTGTTTGCAATATTAGCTACTGAAAACCGAGTACCAAAACTTGGCTCAATAAAAGTTCCTACGGTTGTAATTCATGGAGGCGATGATCCACTAGTTCCAGTTGAGGGTGGCAAAGAAACTGCAGCATCTATACCTGGATCAGAATTGCTAATAATTGAGGGCATGGGACATAGTTTACCACCTGAAACCTGGCCTCAAATTGTAGCCGCAATTGCTAAAAACGCTGATAAGGTAAGTAATTAGGAAATTAAGTGAATTTTTTTTTTTTATTTTAA
>JAHQWJ010000144.1 GCA_029856125.1 Promethearchaeia archaeon
CGTATAATCAATACCGGGAGAGAGAACTATCGCGCCTCTGGGCATAGTAATACCTTCCTCTTTAATTTTAATAAGAGTTGCAAGAGTCATGTTTCCGCCCGCAGAAGCTCCACCGATAATGATGTTTTCAGGTTTATATCCATTCGAGAGAAGCCATTTATAAGATGTAAAACAATCGTTTGGACCCTCTGGAAATGGATGTTCAGGAGCAAGAGCGTAATCCACGCTCAATACTTTTACATGCGCGGCTTTTCCAATCTGAACTGTATAAGGTCGGCTGGACATTGGAGATCCTAACACGTGTCCTCCTCCGTGGAAATACAATAAAACCTTATTTTCGCCAACACCCTCAGAGATTTGCCACTCTGCAGTGACTCCTCCAGCATCAACAGATTCAATTTTTATATCTGGAGACAGTGGATGCTGTTCTTGTAGAATTTTTCCTTTATATTCCATTGCCCACCGAAAAATCTTTGCTAACTGCCTCATTTGATCTCTATTTATAAGATCGTAAAGATCCTCTGTTTTACCTTCTCCAGTTTCGAGTATCTCGTAGAATCGCTTATTTCCATCCGCAATTATAGAAAGTATTTTTATAATGTCGACTCCTTCCTTTTTCGCAATCTCAAGTGCTCCTTTCGTAACTATTTTTTGACTCCTTTGGTGGAGTTTCTTTACATCTGGCCTTAATAATCGTTTGTTCAATATCGGCATAAAAATAATACCATAGCTTTTTTAAATAACTTTATCATATTTGATAGCTATACTGAAGGAAATTTAATTAATCTTCGGGAAGACATTATCTAAGACCCTTTTAAGAAGAAAAGTTATCATGAGTCAAACTCCTTTAAGATTTAATAAATAAATGCGCCTTCCGGGAATTGAACCCGGGTCGTCAGGTTGGAAACCTGATATTCTAACCACTATACCAAAAGCGCGATGCAAAACAAGAACGATATTTAAAAAATTTTTTCATGTGAAATGAAGATAAATATGTTAAATGTAATTATTAACGATTTAAAAAAAACTTTCTGATACGTATCATCATAAAATATCGTTAGCAATTTCATAGAGAGTTATAACTCTACTCAACACAACCCACGCATCTAGCGAATAATGAGAAATGGATACTAGTCTATTGCTTAGTTCCAAAATTTCATCCGTAAAAAAACCTTTCTGAAAACAACCAATTATAACCACGAAATTTTTAGATAAATCGTTATCAAATAATAGGAGCGGACTTTCCGCGAGTTCTCCTTTATTAGAAAGAAGAATTATTTCCTTCTTATCAATGGAGTTTACTAAATCTCTTAATGTACCTTTAAATTCTGATATTAATAGGAGATTTTTAGTCCTTATTTCGTTTTCCATCAACAATTTCGCCATTAATCCTTTAAATCTATTATAATTTCTGGCGATTTTTATATCTGGGTTTATTTCGAATATTTTATTTTCGAAAGTATGAAGGTATATTTTTAAGTTACCACTTTTATTGGCGGTTGACCCTAAGGCGTTAAGAAGGCAGGCGTGAGTAATATCGGGGCGCCCTCTTTGTTCAGCAGCGTCTAGTCTAACCATAGCGGAGTGGTGAATTGCGTTGTCAAGGAGTTTAGAAGGATAAGAATCTTTCTGTAAATTTTTTTGAATGGAAGGATGTTTCCTAATTACGGATGGAATGAGTTCTAATCCACATTCCACGAAAATTATTGTTAAAGGCATTTTTTATAAAGATGATTCTAATTTTTATTTCATTTATGACTTGATCTTAATAAAGTATCGTGTAGTATGATTACAATCTAAACATGTTGATGATAGGTGAGACCCTTTACCCTTTGAATGAATTCTTGTTCTGTTATTGATACCTGGGTAGAGAAAATTCTTACATTTGTGACATATTCTTTTTTTCCATATCGGAGGAATTTGAATCTTTGCTCTTTGAGCATATCGTCTTGCTAAATACACATATCTATTAGCTAATTCTCTATTTTGTGGGAATGTATCGTGTGCTTTCTGAAATAAATATTTCATCCTAGCATCTGCTATTTGTTTGACGACACCCTTGTTTCTCCTTTTATTTTTCACCATTGTGGATACGTCACATTATATTTAACTTCCTTTGCTGATTTTTTTCAGCGATAAGATAATTGTTTTTCCTCTGATATCCAATAAGTAAGAATTTGTGGAATTTGATATTTGCTCGGCGATACCTCGGATATTTGTTTTTGTTGCGATTGATTTTAACATCTTAATTTTGATTATTTTATATTTCTTGAGTAAATGCTGCACGTGTAATATAAATTCTTCTGTAATTCCCTTCTTCCCTAATGTAGCATGTGGTGGTGATAATAATACTTTTTTAAACTCGTTTTGATTACTCATTGCCCTAAAATACCACTTTTACCATAAAATTTTTAATCTACTTAATATTTTTTAAATGTATCATATAATATTAAAATTCTTGGTGTAATAATTATTAGCATATATCTCGTTGAACCAGAGAAGCTTATTAAAACTTTAGCAGAAAAATTAAGAGAATTCCCCGAAATCAACCCACCCGAGGGATCCGAATTTTGGAAGACAGCATTTTTTAAGGAATTAGCTCCTATCGATCATGAGAATTTCTGGTATATTAGGTGTGCCTCACTTTTAAGAAAGATTAAGAAATTTGGTCCGATTGGGGTAAATAAACTCAGAAAATCCTACGGAGGAAAAAATAAAAAAGGTCCCGGTCGACACCATAGTGCTAAAGGGAGCGGAAAGATCATACGAGTCGCATTGCAACAGTTAGAGAAAGCTAATCTAATAATGAAGCAAGAAAGGGATGGTAAAATAACTACACCAGAAGGAACTAGCCTTCTAGAAAGAACCGCCTATGGGATTTTAAGAAAGTAATTTTAACAAACAACACTTCTTGGAGTTTAACTTTGAGCGACGAAGAAGAATTAGAAGCTATTAGGAGAAGGAAATTAGAACAAATGCAGCAACAAGCAATTCAACAACAAGCAGCACAACAACAGCAACAACAGTTTAACAATCAAAAATACCAAATAATGCGAAAAATATTAAGCCAAGAAGGTCGTCAGCGATTAGAAAACATAAGAATAGTCAAACCGCAATTTGCTGAACAGATTGAATTACAATTAATACAATTATTCCAATCTGGAAAATTACGTGGAGCTACACCGTTACCCGATAAAGAGTTCAAAAAAATATTGGAAAAAATTACAGCAGGTAGTAAAAAAGAATTTAATATTAAAAAATAAACTCTGAGATTAAAAAAAATGGCACGCAATAAAGATTTACCCTCAAAATTACGAAGAGCTAAGAGTATGAAACAAAGTCGTTCAGTTCCAAACTGGGTTGTCCGGAGAACCGGAGGAAAAGTTAGATCAAGTCCTCATTCTAGAAGAGAATGGCGAAATACTAGGTTAAAGAGAGATTAAGCATGGCAAAAAAGAAATCAAAAGAAATCAGTTTAGACGATTTAGAAGAAGAATTAGCTGATGAAGAAGAAGAGGAAATTGAAGAAATCGATGAATTCGGTTTAGAGGACATATCTGAAGGAGAGGAAGTTAGCGAAGTTTTTGAAGAGGAACTTGAGGATTTAGAAGAACTAGAAGAAGAAAAACCCCCCGAAGAAGAAATTATAGACGAAAGAATATATACAATTCCATTAGCTAAAGCACGGAATGGTCCAAGGAATAAACGGGCTAAAAAAGCAATTAGATATCTTAGAGAATTTATGGAAAGACATTTTAAACCAGAATCTTTAGTCATTTCGCAAGAAGTTAACGAGAAGATCTGGTCAAGAGGAATCCAAAAACCTCCAAGAAAAATCAAAATTAGAGCCACGAAGAACATTGATGGTCTAGTAGTCTGCTATCTGGCAGAATAAGTTTTTAATCTTAAAATCTTCTTACAATTTGTTTTAAAAATTAAGAATTTTTTATAGTCTTCGTCTTTTAATATTGACTCTTTGTACTTAACATAATAAAGTTAAATGTATTGATCTTAATTCAAGAAGGTGATTAATTATAGCTGATTTATCTTTGATTAAATTTTACTTTTCAGAAGATCTAAAAAAAATCAACAGAGACGAAGCAAAAAAAAGGGTCCTTGAAAAAGGAGGACTCATTAGGGAAGAAATATCGAACGATTTGTGGTATTTAGTTACAAATAATCCAAATGCAAGCTCTGAAAAGTTAAATAGAGCCAAAAAACTCGGTGTAACTTTTATTGATGAGCTTGATTTTCTAAAGATGATTGAGTAATTGTCTAATAGTTTTCTTTATTCTTTCTTCAAAATTAGTCTTTAATTAAAAAAAAAGAATTAATATATTGTATGAGTGCTACTCATATTGACTAATCTAGGCAAAATAATGCTTGAATTGTATAAGGGTCCTACAAGAAGGGTATTATTTACTATATTTGAGATCAGATAATCTCTTGCTAATGGAGCTCCAGTATTAGGATTTGCTGCAAAACGCGGATAATTAGAACTCGAAATTGCAACTCTAATCTTGTGTCCTGGTGCGAAGGAATAAGCCGATGACCAGCAATCAATCAATAATTCGTAGACATCATTTTGATTTCCTGACATAAAAACTTCAGATGTATAATTATATCTATATCTAACAGTTAAGGATCCATCAGTAATTAACATTGATCGCCCATCTGGGTATACATCCGTCAACTTTATCGTGAAGTCTGTGTCCGTGCAATTTGATGAAACGAATAAATTGCCCCAAATTCTTCCTACTGTCTCCACCGTTTCAGTTAATACAGGAGTCTCAAATAATAATACATCCGATCGATTTTCTATTGATCTTTGATCCATGGGACCTGCTAAATCGAAAGGTTGATTTTGGCCCCCTAAATTTGGGACAAGATATCTAGGATCATATAAATAGGAAAAATTTTTATTTACAAAGCCAGCAGAAGTTTTACTTAATCCTCCATCAGCAGTGAAATACCAGGCATCATCTTCATGATCTAACGGCCAATCGTATGCATATCTCCAATAGTTCCAATCTTCGGAAGCAGTGTCAACATCACCCATTAAATAATATGCAACTCTTGCTCCAGTCCAATCCATGGCAATATCTAACAATGATTCGTCGAAAATTTCGGTTTCCCAACCGAGTAATAAATCAAATCCATCAGAATTAGCAGGATAAAATAATTCTCCTTGTTGTCCGCCATAAATCGAACCATGAGTCCATGGACCCATTACTAATTTTTGATGACCTTGTGCTCTAGTAGCCCCCAAATCGTCGTAACCTACATAACCATCAAGAGTTCCTTGCAAAAAATGATCATACCACCCACCAACATGGATTGCACGTGTGGAAACATTAGAATAATGTGGTCCAATTGGAATTGAAAGCGAGGTTGAATTGTAGAGCGTATTATTTTTCGGAATCGTTAAAGAAAAAAGCGTATCTACTTGATACTCCCAATTTGATGGAGATGTGCTTTTTATCCACGTTTCAACTGAGGATTTATGATAGGAACCTTGAAAAATAGCGTGGTCAAACATTTCGGGCGTGCCAAACCATAACTGTTGAGCTAGCAACCCTTCGGGACCCATTCCAGCGTAATAATATTGGTTAAGGCATAAAGCTGACACTCCAGCACTTGCGATTTTCTGATTACACCAGCTTTGATTCATCAACCACTTAATTGTGTCAACACCGTCATTGTAAGAATTTACAAATAAAAGAAATCCTTCTCCCCCTTCAGAATCATGAGTTCCCCTTAAATCTTGAACAACAAGATGATAATCCTGAAGTAAGTATATAGGAGCATATAAATCGTGTGCCCAACCGGATTTACCATAAGGAGTTCTTACTAAAATTACAGGGCGCGGGGCTCCAAAAGATCCAGGAGCAAAATAGACATCTGTAGCGAGATTAACATCGTCTCGCATTGGTACCATAAAAGTTTGCTTTTCTTGAACTTTATAAACTCCAGTTCCGATAATCACTGTCGATGGAAATGCTATTAAAAAAATTAGTAGAACGCATTGGAGAACTTTATGTACTTTTGTAATTCGTCTTCTTTGATATTTTTCTAGCAACTTTTCAGCAGATAACAACGAAATCCTTTGGCCGTAATGTAAAAATACAGCAATACTTACACCTATAGCAGCAATAGAGTAATAATCCAGTGAGATGAAAGTATACCAGAGAATTCCAAATAAGGGTGATGTAATATTGATTAGTTTTCCTAATAACGCTAAATACTTGTTTTCCTTATTTTCAGCTATGATTTTAACATAATTCCCGCTCGCCATTAATGAATAGAATGAAATGAAAACAGCAAATGGTAAGTATATCATTCCAAAGAGTATTAATATTACTTGTTTTAGGGAAAAATAAACAACCTCTTTTTGAGCAAATAGAGAATTAGCATCGTCTGGAATACCGCTTCGACTCTTGTAATAATTAAGAACATAGGTGAGACAGTAGAAACCCCTACAAATCAACAAGATTGGAAGATTCTTTGTGACCATGTCTTCAATTTTCAAAAAACCTAGCTCTTCTAAAAAATAAAAAAAAGCAATAACCCAATTTATCATAATTCATAAATGCTATTAACTCACTTATAAAGGTTTACGAAAATGCCATTTTCCTTAGTATGGTTATGGTCAACTTGTTTTAAAAAAGAAAAAGGCAAATATTCATTCAATCCTAGTTTAAATTAGAGGACCCTTACATCCTACGCATTTTTAATAAAATATTTATGATTTGAAACTTTATCCAACACATAAAATATAAGTTAGTTTTATTTAATGACGATTTTAAAGTATCAAGTTTTTGGAGGGAATTCGGTAGGTGTTTACTTAGCTGTAAATAACTCTTATGGCTTATATCCTCCTACTCTAATCGCACCAACAATTGAAAAGATTAAAAGGACATTCAGCGAACCTTTTTTTCCTATTTCGATTAACAATTCCAACTTAATAGGAGTATACACCGCAAGTAATAAAAATGGAATAATCGTTCCACACATAATTAGAGAAGAAGAACTTCAAACTTTAAAGACGTATACGAACAATTTAAACAGTAATTATCAAATAGGAGTTCTTAAATCTAAAGATAATGCATTTGGTAATTTAATATTATGTAATGATAAAGGTGCGATAATTTCTTCTTTCTTAAAGGAGTACAAGAACTTAATTGAAGATATTTTAAATGTTGAAACCGTAGTTTATGAATATGTAGATATGAATCTTCCCGGATCGATTTCAGTTGCTAACAATAAAGGCTGTCTGGTGCATCCATTAACAACCGACGAAGAGATCGAAATAATTACCGATATTTTAAAAGTTAATGAAACAGACGTTTCTACTGTAAACAGAGGTATACCTTATCTCGCTTCAGGTACGGTTGTCAACGATCGAGGTGGCATCTTTGGTCATCAATGCACGGGTCCTGAAATGATGCGTCTAACTAATGTGCTGATGTTATAAATCTTACTATCTAAATGTTATCTTTCATTCTACAAAAAAAGCAAAATTTAATATTTTTAAAATTATTATCATGTTCAACTTCGTTGATGCGTTGGAAGTGTTAACTTATGTCAGAAAGTGAAATAAAAATCTTTAGGATCATTGGTACCTATCAAAAAAAGTTCAGAAAATATTTATTTAGAAAGGAAGTTCGAGCTCTAAAGGAAAAAGATGCTTTAGAAAAAGCTCTGACTCAAATCACCTCGATAGGTATTTTAAGAAGACAAATTAACATTCAAGAAATAAAAGAAATATCTCCTGACGAAGCTCAAGATTATCTAATTCGAGAATTATCTAAATAGATAATTTTTAAAAAAAAAGTTGATTTGTATGGAAAATAAACAAAATTTTGAACAACAAGTAAATCAGTTTAGGTACCTTAAAGAACAAAGAGATATGTTTCAAGGCCAATTTGAAATAATAAATGCTTCTCTTGGAAATCTTTTTACTACTAAACGAACTTTGGATAGTCTTCTTGAAGGAGTTAACGAAAACGACGAAATACTAATCCCCATAGGAGGATTAGCAAGCATAAAAGCAACGATTAAAGATACCAAAAATGTTCTTGTGTCTGTAAACCAAGATACAGTTATAGAAAAAACTGTCGAAGAAGCCATTGAATTTTTAAGTCAACTTATTGACCAGCACAATACGCAATTAAAATTTCTCAAAGAAAGAATTTTTGCGTTAGATATGAATCTTCAAGGAATGAATCAAATGCTTCAAAACAGGATGGGACAACAGTAATTTGTGGTAAACTCTTTTTTATGATTAAATCGATTTTCTATTTAAGTGATCTAGTAAATGAAAAAATTAGGTAATATTTTCTCTACTTTCGTTAAAAAAACACTGACATCCGATAATTTAGAAAGCACGTTAAATGAACTTAATTTACTTTTAATCAGCAATGATGTTGCCACAGAAACTGCTGATGCTCTATGCCAAAAAGTTAGTGAATCTCTGAAAGATGAACAAATAAGTCGTTTAACATCAAAAAAAAAGTTTCTTTTTGATATTTTAAGAGAAGTTGTTAAAGAAATTTTAACTCCAGAAAGAGAGATCAATTTAATTGATGAGATTAGGAATGTCAATAAGCAAAATAAACCCTATGTTATGTGTTTTCTAGGAGTTAATGGAACTGGTAAAACAACAACGATTGCAAAAATAGCTCATTTTCTAAAAAAGAATAATATATCTTCCGTAGCAGCAGCAGCAGATACTTTTAGAGCTGCTGCAATAGAACAACTATCCTACCATATGCAGAATGTTGGAATTAGAGTTATTAAACACGCATACAAGTCTGATCCTGCGAGCGTTGCCTTTGATGCGATTCAACACGCAAAAGCAAAAAATGTTGATGTCGTTTTAGTAGATACTGCAGGGAGACAAGTTAGCAACAAGAATTTGATGAGAGAAATGCAAAAAATCGTGAAGGTGGCCGAGCCTAATCTAATTTTGTTTATTGGCGACAGTCTTGCGGGCAATGACGCATTAACTCAAGCAAAAGAATTTAATAAAAGCGTGGGAATAGACGCAAATATCCTAACTAAATTTGATGCTGATGCGAAAGGAGGGGCTGCTTTATCAATTTCATATGAAACTAAAAAACCGATTCTTTTTATTGGGGTTGGGCAAGGTTATGACGATCTGGAGCCCTTTAACACTCAATTGTTTATTTCTAATATACTAGAAATAGATGAAGATTAGAAAAACGATTACCAAACTAACAGTTAAATTTTTTAAATATTTATTTTTAATCTATTTGTGTCAAATAATTATCCTAAATATGAAAAATATGCAAAGTACGAAAAGGGGAAGAAACTATCCCTTTGGGAACGAATTGGTATGTTCTTTCAAAATTCGAGAAGAATTATCAAAATTGCTAATAAACCGGGAAGGAAAGATTATTTTTTAGTTTTTAAGATATGCGCTATTGGAATATTGGTGTTAGGAGTATTATCCTACGTGATTCAGCTTATTTGGACTCTAATAAATTTCGTTTTAGGAATTCGTTAGAGTTTTTAAATTAAACTTCTTTTCATCTTTAATTAAAATAGATTTTATTGTTGAGTTTTATGAAAGTAACATTAACCTATAATAGAGATCTTCATTTCAAAGCTTCTGTAAGACATTTTGATGATTTTAATGTTGACGAGCCCGAATCTTTTCATGGAACAAATTTAGGGCCAAGCGCGGTAGAATATTTATTAGTCGGTATTGGAGGTTGTTTAGGAACGACATTTATCTATTGCCTTCAAAAAGGGAACATAGAATTAAATGAATGTAGAGTGTTAATTGATGGTACTTTATCTCATATCGGTCCTAAGAATCGTTTAAAATTAGTTAATGTGGATGTTGAGATGAAATTTTCTGCAAAGGAAACTACTTCAAAAGAGAGAATTAATAAATGTATAAAAGATTTTAGAGAAAATTGTATAGTAACAAGCTCAATAGCAGAAGGATTACCAATTAAAGTAACTTGCACCCAGATTTAACACTAAGTAATTAAATTATTAATAATAGAAAAAAAGTAGTAAAAAACTTTTTAGGCTCAAAAGAAATAAACTACGACCTGATCAGGTACTCGTAATTTTTCCTCTTTGTTCTTACATGCGATAAATTTTATTTTCATACTTACTATTAGTGAGATCAATCGTTTAGTGAGAATTCCGTCTATTATAAGAAATTGTGTGGATTTAAACTCTTTCATTTTCTCAAAAACTTCTCCTACTGGGAGTTCAAATAGTTTCTCCATACTCTTATTAAATCCAATGCTATATCCTGGTTCTATTTTCTCAAGGCTATCGGTTATTGCTTTCATATTTTTCACTTTTAACTTCTTAAGCAATTTCTGCAACAGATCACCTTTTCCAGCAGGTTCTTTTTTCTCTTTGTAATTAGATGTATGTTTATCCCTTGGCGGTTTCTTGTTCTGTAGAGCCTTAACCATTTGTTTACGCGTAAGTTCCTCGACTTCTAAGCCTTCAGGTGCCCTAGCTACGAAATCAATTTTTGCTAATTGCATCAATTCATTCAAAATAATACTTCCTCCTCTATCACCGTCTAGAAAAGCTATCACGGAACTTTTTGTTTTTATTAATTTTATAATAGATTTCGGTACTTGTGTGCCCTGGGTTGCAACAGTGTTTTTAACTCCTATTCGTAATAGGTTTAATACATCTGCTCGACCTTCAACAATTAATAATTCTTTGCTAGAATCAACATTGGGACCTGCGGGTAAGTTTTCTGGACCCCAAGATGTAATTTCTCCAAGTTTAATACCTGCGTCGACTTTTTCTTCTATTTCGCTCGGTTCTAAAGTATTCTGATCCCAATTTTTTAATAATTCTGCAGCACGCTCAATAATTTGTTTACGTTTAGATTCTCTAACATCTCGAATATCTAATAATTCAATTTCAGCTTCACAAGGACCTACACGAGAGACAGTCTCTACAGTCGCCGCCAACAGAGCAGTTTCTTTACGAGTTAGGCTAGAGGGGATTTTAATGACTCCTTCGGATATTCCTTCCTTAGATTCATTATCAACCTCAATTCTCCCAATACGTCCGGATTTTTGAAGATCCCTTAAGTCTAAGTCTAAGAGCAGGCCTTCAGTTTGGCCAAAAACTGCTCCCACTATATCTGATTGCGCAACGACACCTTTAATTCTAAACTTTGCTTCGATAACATATTTAGTAGTAAAATCTACATTATTACTGGTAATTTTTATCACTCCACTTTTCTATTTAATATTTGATTTTATCAAAGAATTAAAAAATTAATTATAAACTTATAAAAAGAAGTAAAATCAAACTAATAGATACTGCCTAATGTTAAAACTTTAATTCTAACTAAGATCTTGAATACTTTATCTTCTAAGATAGTTTTTTTTATCTTTATTAAGCTTGAATTTTGAATCCTTCAGTATATCGTTATAAGTTTGGATAATAATTTTAATTTAATTATTTGATTGAATTTTTTTTTTGATTGATATATTTTATTAATTTGTTTAATTGATGATAAATTTTGAAAAATTTGCTAATTCGATTAAAATTTTAATGTATTAATATGAATGGTAAGTTTAATTTGTAAATAATCAAATTTTTGTTGATTACTATTCAATAAAAATGATTTATTAAATTTATCTTTTGTCAATTTAAGATTAAATGAGAATTGATTTTCATAGTTATGTTATCTCCATAAAATGCGCTTTTTTATTTTGCGATTATAATTTTAATTGTAATGAGTATATATTGGAACGGTAAATTGGTAAGAGAATTATTTGCAAAAAATGCAAAAAAAAGAACAAAATACCGAATTACTACTGATATTGGTCGATTTTATTTCTATTTCGAGGAAAATAAGAATTCAGACCAACCCTCTATTTCTGGAAGATTAGTTTTTTTTCCCCAAAAAAAAAAAAATTGATGTCGAATTATTAAAATTCTTGAATTCTAGACTAAATAAATATCATTATTTATGATATTTAATTTCTAATTTTGAAGAACAAAAAATCTTGTTATTGGCAATGATAGAAAAAATATTAGTTTTAGGTGGAAAAGGTGGAGTCGGGAAAAGCAGCATAAGTGCTGCAACTGCAGTATTATTGTCAGATTTATTACCTGATAAGAGAATACTCCTCATTTCTTTTGATATGGCACATAATTTATCAGATCTCTTATCAAAGGATATAGGAAACGCAATTACACCACTTACGAGTAATCTTTGGGCGATTGAGCCTGATGCAAATGATTACGCTGAAAAATATACCAGAGATTTAGTTAAAAAGATGAAAACGCTCATGAAGCAGATGCCTTTAGTTGGCATGATCCCACAAATCGAAGAATTTATAGATACGACTTTTACTTCAGATTCTATACCCTTGGCTTTAAAAAATGCCATGTTTTTTCAAAAAATCTTAGACGCAGAGGACATTAATTCTCAAGATGTACAATTTGATATCATTATAGCTGATTTTCCTCCAACTGCAAACATGATTACTCTTTTTGAAATCCCTGAGGATCAGGTCAAAGTAGTCCTAAAATATTCGTTAAATTTCTACAACTCTATTAAAGGTGCGATGCACAATTTTTCGAAGATGTTTAGACAGCTTTTAAAACCTTTTAATGATGATTATGAAAAAAGAAAGGAACTAGGTAAAGAAATTTTTAATATGATGGTTGTGTTGGAAAAACGTGGTGAGAGAATCTCAGAATTGATCCATACCGTAGGGTCGTTAAGACTAGTTTCAATTGCTGAGAAACCAAGTTTTGAAGAAGTCAAACGAGCGAGAGATTTGACCAATAAATATATTAATCTCGATGCGGTTCACATTAATATGATAATTCCCAAAAAACACGCGAAGAAGTGCGACTTTTGTGGTCAAATTTCCACAATTCAGCAGCGATATTTAGTTGAGATTAAAAGCGAGTTTAAAAATGAAAAAATATGGGAGTCTAATAGACTTAAAGAAGAACCTATTGGTTTAGATGGGTTAAGAAAATTGGCAAGAGAAATTTATAACGATGCTTCAGCTTATGATATTTTAGATCCCAAAGCTTGAATAATAGAATAAAGTAAGAAAAAATTAGAAGTTTTTTAAGAAGTATTAAAATTTAGAGAGGTTTTAAGTTCCTTCTTCGTAGCCGTGGATGTAGTTATATTGTTCTTCATTGAGCTTATCTATTTCTATACCCATTGCTTGAAGTTTCAAGAATCCAACTCTATCGTCAATTTCAACGGGAACCTCTACCATTCCAGGTTTCAAAGAATCTTTGTTCTTGACGATGTATTCAGACATGAGAGATTGTAAGCCAAATGACATGTCCATAACTTCTGCAGGATGTCCTTCAGAAAGCACTAAATTGGCCAATCTTCCTTTAGCAAGCAGATATATTTTTTTGCCATCAGGAAAGGTGATTTCTTCTACATCGTTTCTTATGGGTTTGATTTCCTTAGCATACTCGTAAATCTCCTTGGTGGGGATCTCAATGTCGAAATGTCCTAAATTACCTAAAATGACACCATCCTTTAAAGCGTCAAAATTCTCTTTAGTAGGTAATATTACATGCTTACAACCCGTAGCAGTTAGGATAATATCCGCATAAGGCAAAGTTGTTTCTATAGGCATAACATTAAAACCAGCAAATTTAGCTTGAAGAGCTTTTATCGGATCAATTTCAGTCACTGTAACATTGGCACCCAAACCTCGTGCTCTAAGGGCCATTCCAGAAGAACAATGACCATATCCCGCTATTACTACATTTTTTCCCGCAAAGAGAACATGCATCCCATAGATGGCAGCAACAATTCCTTGTCCTGTACCTAACTCGTTATCAAATTGATTTTTACATCGGGCATCATTTACAGGAAATAATGGGACTTTTAGATCGCCTGCGGCATCCATTGCTCTGAATCGTTTTACCCCGGTAGTAGTTTCTTCTTGACATCCGATTATTACTCCATCCGTAATTAGTTCAGGAAATTCTTTATGTGCTGTTACGATCATATCAGCACCATCATCAATAAGGATATTTGGTTTGGCTTTTAAACATTCTCGAATACACCAGTAAAATTCCTCATCTGTATTACCATGCCACGCAAATGTATTAATTCCTTCTTTAACCAT
>JAHQWJ010000145.1 GCA_029856125.1 Promethearchaeia archaeon
CTATGGATGGATGAAAGTTTTAATAACACTATCTCGGGAAATGTTATGAATAACAATAATTGGAGTGGGATAATTTTAATAGATAGTAATTACAACGTCATCTTGGGAAACACCGCATTTTATAATACCGAATGTGGGATAATTCTTTTCGAAAGCATTTACAACACCATTTCAAGAAATACCGCAAATTACAACCAGTGGGGGATATTTCTTTACACTAGTAGTTATAACACCATTTCGGGAAACAATTTAATAGGGAATGATGAATGCATCGTTGAAGTAAACTGTCAAGGAAATGTAATTCAAGATAATGATTGTACACTTAATGATACGACATCATTAAATTACCTGCCAAGTATTCTCATTATTTCTACTGCAATTATTGGAGTTTCTGTTTTTATGATATATAAAAATCGTAAAATGTTTAGGAAACCACAACAGGACATGGATTTCTTATGACACCAAGTAGGAGAAAGTATAAAAAGGAATGACTTCGAATGACATATAGATCCTCGAAATCAAAAAATAGAACTTCACTTGCAATGTCAGATTCTGATGTAAAAGCACAAAAAGTAAAGGATAATCGGGAAAAAGTATTGCAAGGTAAGACTCTCCAAGTATATTGGTATATTTTGACTCATCATCGCGCGGGAGTACGGGAAATTCAAAAGGCATTAAAAATGGTATCTCCTGGAACTGTTACCTATCAATTAAATAAATTAGTGAAAGCTGGGATTGTTACAAAAAACGATAAAGATGGAAAATATTACGTGAAGGAAGGAGTAAAAAAGGGCGTGTTAGGGTTTTATTTTCGCTTAGGACATTTTATGATTCCCCGATATTCTTTATACTTAGTTATTAATATTCTAGGTGTTATAGTATATGTATATCTTGCGATCTTTTATGGTGATGCATTTATTACCAATCCAGCTAGCCTACTTTTTCTGTTTTTTATAATTTATTGCACTTCTGTATTTATTTATGAATCGATGAAAATTTGGAAACGAAAACCTACCTAATTAACAAAAAATAAATTATCGTTATTTGGGATACCGTGAGATGACCAAGGCATCATTGAGAGTTAATTCGCAAAAACTCGGAGTGGAAGAGGTTAAAACCCAAATAGTTCTTGATAGAATCAAGGAAGATACGACAATAATTTTTCCAGAAATTGAAGAAAAGTAGAATTCAATCATTCCTGGGAAGATAATTTTTCTTACCCAATAATCTAACCCAATAAGAGTTCTAGCTCCAAAAAAGCGAAACTACAGTGATCACAACCAAACATAACAGACCAACTACCGTAAACGGTATTCCAAATAAAGGATATACTACGAGTGTAATAGCGAAACTTAAAAGTAGCATTATTAAACTAATTATACCAATCACATTCAACCTTTTCCTTATAATACGCGCCCTATCGGAGAGAATATTTTCCGGATAGGAATTCCCCGTTGGTACAATCTCTATATTACCTGAATCACAGCTAGTACATTGCTGTAAATCCTCTATAAACTCCCTCTCACCGACAACACGCTCATAGTCACATGAGTAACACTTCAATTTCAACTCTATCATAACTTTTGAGTTCACCTCATACTATTAAACCTAAAAAGATCATTAACATATATTAATGTTCTCATCGTTTTATCGAGATGTTGAGGAATAAAAATTCAAAATCATTCCAACGGGTTTTATAATACCTAATTAACATGAGAGTATTAATCTCAAAAAAACTAAATGTGATTTGAATGAGTTTTGAAGAAGATTTTGATGAAGAATTAGAACCAGTTAAATCCAAAACACCAGCTTCAAAGACATCTTCCTCAGGGAAAAAGTCCACCTTGTACTTCATGTCCACCATCGGTCCTGGTGAAAAGAAGGAAAAATTAACCGTGAATGACGCCAATAGAGTAAGTGACATCAAAGATACTTTAGGAAATTTATTCGGGCTCGATCCTGACGAGTTTCACTTATCATCTGGGGGAGTTACTAGGGATGATAATGATCAATTAAGAGATTATAATTTAAGTAATGGTGACGACATTCTATTAATTCCTGCCAGTACTGCTGGTATTTTATAAGAAGAATTTAATTTTCTATTTCCTCTTTTTTTTTTATAACTTTAGATAAGAAAATATAAAAGTTTGTATAATTATTTAGATAGTGAGATAATATGACATCTAATCTTAAGGAAGAGATTATAGAACTAATAAAAAAATTGCCAGAAAATGCTACAATTGATGATATTATGTATCATCTTTATGTTAAAAAAAAGATAATTGCTGGTATTGAAGAAATTGAGCAAGGAAGAGTAATTCCTCATGAACAAGTCATGGAAAATGCTAAAAAGAGATTGGAACAATGGCTGAAATAGAATGGTCATTAAAAGCAGAAAATGATTTGAATGAAATTATTGATTATATTGCTCAAGACTCACTTGAATACGCTCTTTCATTTTATGAAGAAGTACGTGAGAAAGTTGAAAATTTAATTCAATTTCCGAAAATGGGAAGAATAGTGCCCGAGCTCGATGAGTCTAACATTCGAGAATTAATCTTAAGAAATTACCGTATTATTTATAGGATTTTAGGAGAAAAGATTCAAATAGTAAGATTATTTCACGGCTCAAGAATTATAGATTTTGAATTTTAATTGAAATTATTAAAAATAATTAAATATTCCATAAATTAGAATAGCTATTGTTAACCATCTTTATTTTAAATATTTCAATAAAAATTGGAAGCAGCAATCTAGAATGAAGCAATTAAATCCAAAATGGGTAGATTTTGTAAAATCAGTTGTAAACGGCAGTGGTTACTTTAAAAATCAGAAGATGAAGATATTAGATTTAAAATACGGTGAGTCCTTCGTAGAAATAGAACTCGATCGCAAGCACCTCCAAGGATATGGATATGTTCACGGTGGAGTTTACTCTGCTCTAATTGATAGCGCCGGGTTTTTTTCCGTTTACACTCGAGTCGAGGGTGATGATAGTGCAGCTACGATTGAGATGAAAGTGAATTATTTATCTAGCATCAAAAATGGCAAATTGTTAGCTTACGCTCGCTGTATAACTTTAGGGAAGAGTATTGGCTTAGCAGAAGTAACGATCAAAAATGAGGAGGACAAACTTTTAGCTCATGGTACAGTGACCGTGATGGTAAAACCACCTTTAAAAAATCTAGCTGCAGCCATGTTACCCCCTAAATTTACTGAATCTAACTAGAATATTCTCTATTCCAACAATAAAAAATCGGACTCCTTAAATGTTAAAGATATACAAAAGGTTTAGATTTAGTAACAATTCTCTAATAGAATTATATTTAAAAATAAATGATGTAAAAAATGAACGATCTAAATTTTCAAAGCATTGAGCAAGAAGAAATATCCTCTTCAAGAGGATTTGAAGAAAGAACCTCTTTCTTTCAGATTGATTTTCTAAAAGCAGTAATGATATTTCTGGTGATTTTTGATCACTTTGTATATTGGGACGTCAAAGGTGAGATTGGGGCCGCTCTCTGGGAAAGAATCTCAATACCCGTCTTTTTGGTAATACTTGGATTTAATATGGGGCTTTCGTTTAAAAGACAAGGTGCTACAACGCTAAAACAATTATATTCTTGGAGTTATTTCAAGAAGAAAATTTTACGCTATGTTGTCCCTTTTCTTATTCTGTATGCAGCATCAACATTTATTGGTTTGTTTATGTATGGATTCGATTTCATTGCGATGTATGATACTCAATATTACCCCGACCACGGAATTATTAATTTATTTACTCTAATAATGCCTTTTTGGGGACCGGGTAATTGGTTCATTCCCGTTTTAATGGGATCAATTCTCGTCGTACCTTTATTATATTGGTGTTTTACTAAAAAACCGGTAATCGCATTAATTTCAACGTT
The DNA here is from genome assembly GCA_029856125.1 of Promethearchaeia archaeon. Classification (GTDB taxonomy): domain Archaea; phylum Asgardarchaeota; class Lokiarchaeia; order Sigyniarchaeales; family SOKP01; genus SOKP01. The sequence continues at coordinate 3,909 of JAHQWJ010000145.1, forward strand.
CGTCATTGAAATAGTCCTGCAAATTACTGTTTTTTTTGTATTTGGTGATATTACATCTTATGAAGAATCACATTACTTAAGCGTGTTCATGACTAGTATCCTATTTTATCTTTCAGCTGTGGGGTTAGGTATATGGTTTTCATTTGGTCATAAGCTTACTGAAAAAAGAAACATCTTCATATATGTATTATTTCTAATTAGCTTGGTATATTTAATTGCCTATCAATTTTATGACTTTCGATTTAGGCTTGATGGCACGCCCCTTCTAAGAGGAGACTATCATTTCTTGGCTTTTCCGTACTCCGCATTATTAGTTTTGCTTGCGCTTAAACTTTTACCAAATGCTTCAAATAGAAAAATCTCGAGGACAGTTTCTTTAATTGGAAAATCAACGTATCACATATTACTCACCCAGATATTGGGATTTGGAATGCTTAAAGCTTGGTGGGGGACGCACTATGGAATATTTATTCCTTTCGATCCTTTTGAGTTAATAGATTTAGCAGTACTTTGGCTTGTATTTATTTGGTTAGGTATAATTTGGTATAAAATTGATCATCAAAAAGATTTAACAAGAAGGATATTATATTACCTCAATTTTTTCATTCTATTTCCATGTATTTTGTTTCTAACTTTCTGGATACAAGGTTTCTGGACTCCAATACCACTACTGGTGATAATAATTTATGGGATCGCTGCTACAATACTACATTTTATCATTAAAAAACCGATAGATACAAAGATAGTAGGTGTATGGACAGGATTTTTAATAGTAAGCTTTATTTCGATGATTCTTCAAGTCACAGTTTTCTTACCAAGCGAATTTTGGATTCTATTAATTCCTATGGGAGCTTACTTTGTTTTTGCGTTGTGTTTTACGCTATCCAATAAAACCGAAGGAAATTAATTATCAAATTCACTCTTTTTTTTTAATTTTTTATTCTGAATATCACTTGAAGTCTGAAATTTTCTTATTTAACCAATCTAAAAACACTTTGTAGATTTTGTTTGGAACCGCTTGATATTGATAAATAATTTCGTGATGCGAGAAGAAAAATTGAGCAAATGATGTTAATCCCGAGGGAATGAAGTGATCATAATTGTCCACCATCATCATTTTGACAATTGCAGCCAAAAAATAATTAATATCTACTTTCATTTGATTTAAGGCATCAGCATCGTCAATCTTCTCAAAATCTATTGACTTCTTTTCCTTAAATTTTTTTTTTCCCATGGTGTTTTATAATTGGATAGGATTTCTATTAATTTTTAGTTAAAGGTTTTGACCAATCAACTATCATCCAAATGAAATAAAAAAAGAAAAAAAATTAATGCCTAATAAACAAATATAGAAGCTACGTATATGATTACGGGCGATAGACTAATAAATAAAAAGACTATACCAGAGATAAGTCCGATTATGGAAGTTCCTCTTACAATATCAACGTTTATCCCTTCTCCCGCAGTAATTACCGAAATTAGTAGGATTGGCGTCGCAAATGAAATACTGAGATTGCTAAAATTAATCGATACTACTATAACCCCAATCAAAACGAATATCAATGATGTAATGCCATACATAGGCAAAATTTTCTTTTCATTCTTATTATCTATCGCTACGGGATTGGTAGTTATTTCAGATACAATTGTATCAACTACACTCCTATTTTTTTCCGTCTGTATACAATATTCTATCATAATTATAATGAACATTCTGCACTATTATTAGTTTTCAGTCTAAAACTTTGATTGGACCCTTAACATTATTTTAGACTTAAGCATGAAAGAATTGGCTTCTAATGAAATATTATAATAAGGTTTAAACTTTTTATTAAAAAGACTATTTCGTTATCATAGCGTCTATTTATATAATTATGTATGTGTGAAAGTATGGAATTTGAGACGATAAAGTTCGAATTGGAGGAAAATGGTATAGGATTTTTGACATTTAACAGACCAGAAAAAGCCAATGCGATATCTTTTCAGATGGTTGAGGACCTTCATTCTTTGTTAGATACATTAATGACTAATCTTGATTGCCGGGTCCTGATAATGAAAGCAGAAGGAAAGGTGTTTAATGCCGGTCAGGATTTGAGCGATGCCACAGCATTAAAATCAAAAAAGAAACCGGATCATCTCAAGAAATATTATTTTTTAGATGTTCCCGAAATAGTTAAAAGCTTTATGTATTATCAATGGAGGATTGCGGATCTTATTATTAAGATGCGAAAGATTTCGCAACCGATTATTGCTGTAATCCAAGGTGCTGCAATGGGTGCGGGATTTTCTATTGTAATGGCTGCTGATATCCGCCTAGCCGGGAAGAATGCCAAATTCAACGCGGGTTATATAAATATAGGGTTAACAGGGGCGGATATGGGGAGTAGTTATTTTCTTCCGCGTCTCATAGGATTGTCGAGAGCATCCGAAATATTGTATACGGGAAGATTTTTAGGTGCTGAAGAGGCTACAAAAATAGGTTTTGTTTTGAAGATTGTCGAGGAAGAGAAATTGGTTGATTCAGCAATTGAAATGGCGAGGGAAATGCTAACGAAGAGCCCTTTGGGCTTAAGGATGACAAAACAAGCGATAAATCTCTCCCTTGATTCTCCGAGTTTAGAAACAATTATCCAATTAGAAAACCGTGGGCAAGTTTTAGCAGGTAGTTCTGCAGATGTGTGGGAAGCATTTACTGCATACATGGATAAAAGAGATCCAAAATTTCCCTTAAGGTAATTCTCAAATAAATGATTAAAAAAATAACAATAGTAACTTTTAATGAATCATGAAAGAAATAACTTCTGAAGTATATTACAATAAAGTATATGGCTCTTGGATAGGTAGAGTTGCTGGAGATTTCGTTGGGGCACCGTTAGAATTAAGACCTGTTAAAACAATTGAAAGAAGATACGGCGAAATTAAAGATTACCCAAAAAAAATCAATTTAAACTACGTTAATGACGACGAAATGTACGAAATCATAGCACTTATATCCCTAGAAAAATACGGATTAGATTTGACCGCTAAGGATATCGCGTTAGAATGGGTAAATCTCCTGAAATACGACAAAGCAGTTTTTACTGCCGAAAAAGTGGCTTTAAATAACATCAGATCAAATATTTTCCCTCCAAAATCGGGGATACATAATAATCCGTATTTTGATTTTATTGGCGCTCAAATGAGAGCAGACATTTGGGGTCAGATTGCTCCGGGATGTCCGGATATCGTCAAGCATTATTGTGTAATGGATGGATCTATCTCCCATGCGGGAATTGGCATAGAAGGTGAAGTGTTTGTTGCCCTCCTAATTTCTAACGCTTTCTTTGAAAACGATATTAAAAAAAATATAGAACATGCTTTTACCTTTTTACCTAATGAACACGGTAGTTTATACACTCAAACCGTGAAAAAAGCATTAAATCTGTATGAACAGAATCCAAATGACTTCAGAAAGGCGAGAGAGGTTTTAATTAACGAGTATTGGAGCAGGATTAAAGAAGAATTAATCAATAAAGAACTTATTTCTGAAACGGAAAGAATATCAATATTGAAAGGTATGGAGTCAAAAGTGCACGTTCTTCCAAACATAGGAATTATTATTTTATCGCTTTTATATGGTGCCCAAGACAAAAAAGATCCTCTTGGTAGGTCCATCTGCGTCTCTGCGATGATGGGATACGACACTGATTGTAATTGTGGTAATATTGGCGCGATTCTTGGCGCCCAATTAGGTGCTGATAATATTCCTTCTAAATGGAGTGATCCCCTACAAGATACTTTTTCTACGTATGTAAAGGGATACGAAAAATGGAAGATTTCTGAATTATCCCGCAGAATAGCTAACATTGGTGAAAAACTAATAGAATTGAAGGGAAAAAATAAGGTTAAAATAGTTAAATAAGAGAAGGTGAAATGAATTATAAAGAAATATTCAACATTTAAACTTGAGTCCAAAATTATTCCAAGCCCGATTAAATATAGTTTGATCTTTCCTGAGGGGTATGAGGAATCGAATTCAAATTTCCCCTTATTATTATTTTTACACGGTGGAAATGGTGATGAAAAATCAATAGGAAATATAGAACCTTTAATTAGTAAACTTTGGAGAGAAGAAAAGATTCCTGAAATGGTTGTTGCTACACCGAGTTGCACTCGTTCCTTGTATATGAATTATCGAGATAGTTCTGAAAATTGGGAATCTTTTATAATAGAAGAATTTCTTCCATTTCTCCAAGAAAATTATAAAATAACAAGGGATGCAAATAAAATCTTTATTAGTGGCGTTTCCGCTGGAGGTTTAGGGGCATTACGTATGGGTTTTAAAAATTTCGATAAATTTGGTGCCATATTAGCATTTGAACCCGCAATCGAACCCGTTTTTGAATGGGACGATATAGAGATTAGAGATAAGTTTTATCGACCTAAAAAACTGTTTGAAAAAATATTTGGAATGCCAGTCGATAAAGAATACTGGAAAAAAAATAACCCTGCTTATATCATTCGGGAAAATGCAGAAAAAATACGAGATTCGGGTATCAAACTATATTTAGAGGTAGGAACGAAAGATTTTTTAGGATTATATAGAGGAGCTGAATTTTTGCATAGATTACTATTTGATAACAGCATTAGTCACGAATTTAGGCTCGTATATGGCGGAGACCATATAGGGATTACTTTAAAGGAACGTTTCAATAATGGGCTTTTAGCACTAAATCGATTCATAAATCCCCCCCAAGAAGTACCAGCAATTGTTGAAATCCGAGAAACATTTCTAAGGGCAATGGAAGAAGCTTTAAAAAGCGACGATTAATATAATTCGAACTACAGAAGTATACAATTATTGAAATTAAAACTAAAGGATATTGTTTTGAGCGAACAAGAAGATTTAAAGCAAAGGATAATAACTACTATTAAAGAATACGATAATCAGGGTATCCATCGTACAGGAACTCAGGTGGATACACAGAGTGCTCAATGGTTGGCAAGTGAAATAAAAAAAATAGGGCTAGAACCTTATTTGGACGAGTTTTCTTTAAATCGTATTAATATAGAGGAGGCATCAGTTGAAGTTGAAACACAAAAAATACAAGGGGTCCCCCTTTTCGATTGTACTTATCCGAAAGAAGAAATTATTGTAGGTAACTTAGGAAACATTAATGAAAAAAATGTAATTGGGATCACACGCGTTGACAATGTAAAACCTCAAAATCTCGAAAAACAAAGAAAAAATAACCCCAATGTTGGTACTATAGTAGCGACACAAGGATTGACCCCTGGACTTTCGCTCATCAATGCTGAAAATTTCATTAGGCCTTTTGGTCCACCAACTTTACAAATTTCAAGTGAATATTGGCCTTTTTTATCGTCAAAAATAGGAACAGAGGTAACCTTAAGAATTAAAGTTAATCGTAATCCAACCAAGGCTTATAACGTTATCACAAGACTAAAAGGAAAAGATTCAAGATTAGCTCCGTTAGTTATAATGACTCCCCGTAGTGGGTGGTGGAATTGCGCTTCTGAGAGGGCTGGAGGAATAGCAATATTGCTAGAAATGATGCGTGTTTTCTACAATGCAAAACCAACTCGGGATGTATTATTTTTAGCCAATTCTGGTCATGAACTGGGACATCTTGGACTGGATCATTATCTCGAAAAAAATTCGAGTATGATCAAAGAAGCTTCGAGTTGGATTCATCTTGGAGCCAACATCGCAGCATCAGCTCAAAACAGTAGGAATAATTCTGTCAAGCCAAAAATTCTCACTCAATCCTCGGATGCTAAAATTGAAACGTTGGGCCTCGATTCTCTTGCTAAATACGCTATTATTCCAAACCTGAATATTTCACAGGGAAATCGGCCCCTTGGAGAGGCAAAAAACATTTTTGATGGTGGTGGTCAATATTTTTCGATAATTGGGATGGCGAATCCACTGTTCCATCATCCTGACGACCGTTGGCCAGGCGCCATAGATGTGAACAACACCGTAAGGATAACAAAAGCTCTAATTCTCTTAGCTTCACAATTAGTGCATTAAAAAAATCAATTAATAAAAATAACAAGAATCATATCTTTTCTTTATTTAAACCATCTCTCAAAAACTTCTGAACATATTCGAGAGCTCTTTTATTATCCTCCAAGGATAGTAAATCCATGGCTTCTTCAAAGGTACACCATTTCCAATCGTTGTGTTCAATAGGGTCTATTTTAGGTGGGCTTGGGTCATCAATTTTAGCAATAAAAAGATATTCAGGGATTTCTTTAGTCCCTTCAGGATAGATATCTATCCATCTATCTTCCATTGGGATTATATAGGAGATATCTGTTTTTATTAAATTCAATGGACTATAGGCGGTTTCCTCGTACAATTCTCTTATGGCACCCTCAGAAAGAGTTTCGTTGTTTTCAGGGGCTCCTGTTACTCCTTGCCAAAAACCTCCTCGATTTTTAACCCTTTTAAGCATTAAATACTCCCAGTTTTCATCATTTTTCCTAACCGGATAAATTAAAACTTGTATCGGAATTCTCACTTTTTATCACTAACCTTACTTAGTTTAATTTCTTTTTTCGATTTACCAAAAATATTCCAACTATTACTAATAGTAAGGCAAAAGGATACACAATTATATCAAATTCTTCAAGTAAAAATAGTGCAGAGAAAAGTACTCCAAATAAAGGGACCAAAGCCTGAAATATCGCTGCTCTACTAGCATTCAAACGCTTTACTCCTTCTAAGTAAAATGTATATGCTCCGATCGTAGATATAAATGCTAGATACGAGATGCCAATCCATACTCTGGGAGGAATAGTTAAATAACTTGCTGGTATTAAGAACTCTGGACTAATAATTAAGGCTATCGGAGTGGTTATCAAAAATCCAAACAAGGAAACCCATGTCATGATCCAGATAGAGCTTGGTTGATAAGATTCAGTGTCCTCGCGAGTTTTATTCAAGAAGAACCGTGAAATAACCGTATAAGCGGCGTATGCAAATGCCCCTAGTAGTATCATAATATCCCCAAGAATACGATTCTCCACATTTACATTCGGAGAAAACCCTACAACAATGACTACTGCGGTAAATGCTAATAACGAGCCAACCATTTTTCCCCACGCAAATCGCTCCGTTTTTAAGAAAACACTTGAAAGAATAATTACCCAAACTGCATTTGTTGCGACCATGATACTAGCATCGCTGGCACTAGTAAGAAGTTCTCCTATTAAGTAACCTGCCTGATAGACTGTTACTGATAAAAGTCCCATTAAGGTTAAGATCTTCCAGTTCTTTTTTGCAAACAGCCAGTTTAAAGTTCCCTCTTTGAACTTAAGAATGACAAAAAAACAAATTACTGCTAGAAAATACCGAATAACTGCGATCATAAATGGAGGGATAGTAGTACCTCCAACTTCTTCTGAGACTAACCATCGTCCTAATGGCCACGTACCTCCCCATATAATCGTAGTTAAGATAAGTAAAAAATATGCTACGAGTTCCTGCTTCCTACTAATACTAAGGTTAGAATCTACTATTTTCTCATTCGTCAATGTAATAGTTTATAATGTGTGATCCTAAAATAATAAGTATGGTTGCAAAGATAGTTGAAGATTTTTATGTAAGAAAGAAATCAAAATTCATGAGAGGGTTTGACGAGCGTTTAATTTTTGTGAAGAATGAGCTTTTTAAAAAATTTGATAACCTAAAGTCCGAAGAACTAATCAGCCAAATGAAAGCGGAATTCGAGAAGATTTTGCCTGATATTCCTTATATAGGAGGCCAAAAAAATCCCACTACTTTAGTCCTTGTTAAATGTATGTCAGATCTAGCGGTTTTCCGCATATTAGAAAAAAATGGCTTTTCATTTCGAGAGATCGGTGAATTTCACTATAAGTATGTAATCGCAGCCCATAAACTTAGAAAAGAAGCTTTAGAAAAAGCGAGTAGAGATCCATCTCAATATCCGTTCGATCCAGTATACATGGATTACCAAAAGAAATTAACCGAAGAAACCCATAAGAAACTCTATCCGGACGATTGGGTAATGGATTTTGTAGAAGGAGATCAGAAATCATTTGTATGGGGTTGGGACATACAGGAATGTGGCGTCCAAAAAGCGTATAAAAAGTTAGGTGACGAAAAATACACTCCATTCATATGTTTAGGAGATTATTACGAAGCGGAAGGCTTAGGATTTGGCTTTTCTCGGACTAAAACCCTTGGATTTGGTGCCCCGCTTTGCACTCATAGATTCGTAAAAAATCACAAAACACCTCGCGCATGGCCACCGGATGACCTAAAGGAATTTAACAGCAAATTTTTTCAAGATAAATAAATGTAAAGCACCTCAATTTATTTTTCATAATTTTAGTGGAATGAATGAAAAACTTCATTTTTATATGTTTAGAACAACTTCGAAATAATATTAAATCTCAATTTTGTGTCATGACTTATAATTGAGGATAACTATTATATGTTAGAAAAAAAGAAGTAATCCATGCAAAATGAGATTTCGTCCAAGGAAAAAAAGTGCTATTATATTAATAGTAATCACAGGAATTTTGATTCCCGTTTTATTAATTATTACACATATTATAGATAATGAGCCGTATTTCATCATAATTAAAAACAATGAGGATTTAGAATTCTGGAGCAGTTCTGGAAATGGAACGGGAGATAATCCCTATATAATTGAAGGTCATCATATCAGAGTTCCAAGGAATGATGATGAGGAAGACTATGATGCACCTTGTATTCCAGAAAAGAGCATTATTAGTATTAGCGGTGTCAGTAAATCTTTTATCATTCAAAATAATATATTTGAAGTTAAGGGTGGATGTGAAAGCCAATCTATCATTAAAATCTCTGATATTTCAGTTCCTTTTGTCATTCGGAATAATAAATTACGGGGAGGTTATTATGCTCACGCCTTTAGCTTAAATAATATAAATGGAAAAGATTCCATTGTATCAAATAACAGAATATATTCGGCAAGTACGCTTCTCAACAATGTTCATAACATTTCTTTTATTGGTAATCAGTTTTATACACGTGGTAATGCCTTTGGTGTGTCCACATGTCAGAGTAGCAATGTACAGTTCATTCAAAATTATTGTTTTCTATATAGTGTATCCTTCCGTGAATGTTCGCATATACTTATAGATAATAATATCTTTGAGAATGACGAAATATATTCTGGATGGGATTTATTATATATGAGAGAGAATGAATACTGCACTATAACCAATAATACTTTTATCCGAGGAGGATTAGATTGGAGGGTTTTTACTGGATTTTATCCGACTGCAATCGTCTTCAATAATATCGTGAATGGAAAACCTTATGGCTTTTTCTTTAACCAGACGAATGTCGTAATAAATACTATAAAATATGGACAAATCATACTAGTGAAATGTTCTAAAACTACAATTACTGAGCAATTCATCCGTGATGTATCGCAACCTCTCTTAATTGAAAACTGCATTGACTCAACCGTAACAAACAGCAAGTTCTTAGATTGTAAATGGGTGGGTATAGATATCCAATATTCTACCAATACCATTGTATCAGAGTGTGAGATTGAAGATAACCATTATGGAGTGAAAGGAGTGAATTCGCACGGTATTTCTGTTAATTATTGCGTGTTCAAAGATTTGCAATGGGGAATTCAAGTCCAAGATTGTTCAGGCTTTATAGAGAAGGATAATATGTTTGAGAATGTTGCTTCAGAAGTAACAATATGGTAATCAATGTCATTTACCACTAAATTTACGGGATACTGCTATATTTTTAGTTTTACTAGTTATTTTCGTTGTTATCTTCATATTCAATAAATTGTAGATTATTAATCACAAATTTAAAGAAGGATTAGAAAGTATAGATGTAAGCACATTAATTTTGGTTTATTTTTCTGCTTCATTTTTGAGCAGTGAACAGTCCATATCCCCCAAATTTTTCGTAGTTAAGTATCGTGAACCCTTGCTTTCTAATTAAATCATCCCAATACTTCCGTCTTTGAAACACCATGCAGAATATTCCGGAATATAAGATTAATTGCCAAGAAAATCGATGCCATTCACCTAAAAACAAAAAACCTTTTGGTTTTAACACTCGGTAAATCTCTTTCATTGCTCTCTCTTTATCTTTATAATCGTGTACCTCGT
>JAHQWJ010000146.1 GCA_029856125.1 Promethearchaeia archaeon
ATGCACATGCTAATAATTATAAAGTTCAAACATTAAGTTTATGGCTTACATTAAATAAAAGAACCACGGTCATAAATACTACAGATGGAGAATCCTATTATAGCATATTACCGAGTGAATCTATCTCATTAGAAATAGAATTAACAGATGTTGATTTTGGTGGAACAATAACTAATGCTATAGTCACATACAGATGGGCATATGGTCAGGGCAATCTTACAGATCCTGATAATGATGGTATTTATGAGGGTGAGTTAGAAAATATTCCAACGGGAACTTATGAATTAATTATTACTGCTTCTGCGGGAGATGACTATAATTTTGAGAATTATAAAATTACATTAAATGTTGTATCAGTTTCACCACCTGATTTTACTTTACTATTCATTGCCTTAGCTGGAGGTCTTGTTGCTTTGATCATTGGATTTACTTTATATGAAGTACGCTTTAAATATCCTGCTACTGTAAGAAAATCGAGAAAAGTTAGGAAGAAAATACGAAAAGGTAAAAAGACAAAACCTGTAAAAGACATTATATCTCGAGAAGAATTAATTAAAGACCACCTGAAAAATAATACTGAAATTTTTCAATTAGAAAAAAAACCTGAAAATGGATTAAAAGAAAAATAAAAATTAGTAAAAAATAAAAAATTAAATGTGAAAAATATGGCAAAAGGGTATATTATCACTAACTGGACAGAAGATCAAGGCCTTGGAGTTCAATTAAGTTATCCTCAGGATTTAATTGTAGATCTTGATGATATGATGAGAATTTTTTACGCTCATATTACTGGTGCTGGAGAAGCTGGAAATGTATTGGTACGATTAGAAAAAGCGCGTTCAAATGTTTCCAGCTATTTTACTGGAATGGAATCTGAAAATCAATATATGATTAATTTCATTATGGAATTAGGTGAAGATCCCGAAATTTTTGGAGAGGCCGTACTTTCAGAAATCAATAAAAATATTTTATTCTACCTTAAAAATATTAAACAGAATCCAGCCAATAGCCTGGATATAACAAGTGAATTGACAGATTACCTAAAAAATTCTCTCACGTACTTAGAGCGTCTAAAAAATTTAACGAAAGAGCAAGTTATGGCTCAAATATATAATAGTGGAAAAGGAAGAATGATATTAGAGATTTTACAAGAAAAGCCACATACTAAAAAAGAATTACGTAATCTCTTAGAGGAAAAAACAGGGAAATTTATACCAAATATTGATATCTTGCTAAGTCATTTTGTAAAAACTGATCTCGTTAGGCAAGATTGGATTGAAGGTGATTCAGATATTACTTTATTTCTACTTTCTGATTTTATTATAATTAGAAAACCAGTAATTAAGTTAATTGACGACGCAAAAAAGGGAATTCCCAATCCGTATGTAGCCAAAATGTACCAAGAAATCGTATCAAGTTATTTCTCGAACTATACACCAACTGAGGAGGATAATTTAAAGATTGCACATCATATGATTAATCCTGATGTGTTCGATTATGTCGTGCTCTTTAGAGAAAAATCGTATCCTATTAATAAAGTACCTAGAGGTCCAGGTGAAACATTCGATCAGGTTAGAACATTTCTATCAGCTTTAGAAGCTGATAATATTATTAAAATTATCAAAGATGAAAGCAATGTTGAATGGATATTCTTGGTAACTGATATCACTGCACTGAAATTCTATCCGGAGTATCTTATCGAAAACATAAGAAAAGCAGTATCGGAAGATATCCTGAAAAAAGAACCCGCAGTCAAGCACTTAGAGCTTCTTGAACAAATATATAAGAAATAAGATTTCGTGGTGTAAAATATAAATGACAGAGGATAATAGCGAATTCAAATCAACTAAGCAAGTTTTGGAATTAATAGGTTTAACTCAAGACGAAATTGAAACATATTTTCATTTGACGGGAAGAGGTCCGGTTATGGCTGGAGAAATAGCGTTGTTAGTCAACATTTCAGAAGAGAGAGCAAGAGATGTTGCCAAAAATCTTCTCGAAAAAGGATTAGTTCGCGAAGTACCAGGAACAACACCATTTTATATTGCGTTACCTCCTTACACTGCATTATTAAATCAAATTCAAAAATTTAAATCGATTGTACAAAAAATTCAAGAATCTACACCTAAAAAACTTCAATTAAAATTTAAGGAAATTGAGTCACATTCAGCCAAATTAAACAAATTCAACGATTATAGAAACTACATCAATACGATGAAAACTAATTTACCAGCTCAAATAAGGGCGCAATTCAGTAAAGTAGAAGGAGAGCTCGAGAAAGTCAAAAAATTCCAAGAGATAAGAGGATTTATCCTAAATCTAAGAGAAATCGCACCTAACGAAATCATCAAAGAATTTGACGTGGTTGAAACTCGATTAGAAAAAATTAAATCTGAAATCTCTATTGCTTTTGAAAAACAATTTAGAATCGGTGCGTTAAAAAGTATGGCCGAGAAAATAGTTTCAAAAATAATCTCAGAACAGTTCAGCGACCTCACAGATTATTTTAGAGAAAAATTTGTCAATTCCATTCAAGGTACATTGGATCAAGTTACAGACCAATTAGGATCTATTTCAGATGTTGCGGGTGAGATGAGTGTTGATTTAAGTAATTTTTTATCGGATATTGTTTCTGGATTAGAGGAGACTATGGGAGATTTAGATAATCGAATAGCAAGTGTTTACGAGGATGTGGATAGGGGAATTGAAGAACTAAAGAGCTTATTCCAACGAGAAATTTATAAAACTCTTGAAGAAGATATAATGACAAACATCTTATTCCAGTTAGACTTATCAGAAAAAACAATGACAGAGTTTTGGGAGCGATCGAAAAAAGCATCAATGTTAAGTTTTAAAGATGTATGGTTTGTAAGAAGTGTTGAGGGGATGAAGGCTCAGATAAACGAAACGGTTACACGTATTAAAGCGAAGATCCATATTATTATACCAAAACTGGAGGATGTAGATTTAGTAGCTCTTTCAAAAGTGAAAAAATTCGTAAATGTAAGAATCTCAACAAATTTCGATGTGAATAATCCAAATGATCAGGTAAAATTAGCTGAGATAGTGAAATATCCTAATATTAGTGTCAGGTTATATTCAAGAGAAAATTTATACTCCGTTAACCGAGATTTTGAGGAAGTGGTAATTTGTGCAGCATCCAAAAATGAATTTGGAGGTATTGAAATTGCTGGGATGGGTTCTGTTCTAGACGAGCACGTAAAACTTTTTGCTCCGATTTTAGAAGATGTATGGATTCAGAGCAAAAAAATAAGCGATAGTGAAATTGCGTATTCACTAGAATCGTCGCAAGTGACTAAAGGGATAAAACAACCGATCCTCCAACCAACTTATGAGACATCTCAGACACCCTCAATTCTTAATGAACTAGAGATACAAAATAAACCGCCCCTCACATCAATAAAAAGCGATGTGCAAAAAAGTGTTGAAATACTAAAACCAAGTTCAAACATTGATTCTACCACAGCTCCGAAAGGTTCAATTTCGGAATTATTTGATGATTTCATCAATAATTTAAGTAAGAAGGTGAGCTCTGAACTTTCAGACGATTTAGTATACATACGAACAAGAATAACTGAAGATCTTGGATATGCTTCTATTTTGAATCCTATGGGTCTTACTATCGCTACTCTTAGTTCGGCTCCAAGCTTATTGTCTTCAATGGAAATTGAAGATATTCTTAAAAAGATTAACTTTTGGAGAAAGAAGATTAACGTTTAAGTTTTCACTTTTGTTAAAGAAAAATAAAAAAATTAATTTTTTATACTGTTTATATTGCCCGTGATCATTTCCAATTCACCTTTGCTGTCATAATCTACATTTTTAATATCTGTAAAACTCCAAATTAAAAGTGTTACTATCATTCCAAGGATAGCACAATACAGAAACAAATTACCTACTCCAAAGATTTCCGCCAAGGGGCCAGAGAGCAATGTCGCGATTGGAGAGATAGACATGGATAGTGAATTATCGATGGAAGTAATCCTCCCCATCTTATCGGCTGGAACAACCGTTTGTATAAATGTTTGATATAAGGCATTTATAATTGGTAACGTTAAGCCCATCGCAACACCACCTATACCTATTACTAAGTATCCTCCTGGAGGAGCTAAAGCCATAATCCCATACCCCATCATGAGAATAGAAATACAACCAAATATTACTTTCATCTTACTATTCCATGTTTTCTTAATTGAAGTTAAAATGGCACCACAAATCATACCACCTTGAAAAAAAACTAAAACTATTGCTAAATCTGAAGCAGAACCACCATGAAAAACATTAATATAATAGGGCATCAATGTATCAAAAGGTCTTATCAAAAAATTAAGTAACATCGAAAGAAAAATTATTGTTACTAGTCCAGGTATAACCTTAATAGTTTGAAATCCAAGTTTGAATTCCCTAAAGAATGATTTTTTTTCAGCATCGTCTCCATGATTCTCGACCGATGGAATCTTGATGAGCACTAGCGGGATTAAAGCTATAAAAAATGTTATGACATCGACCCAAAGAATTGTGCTTATCGACATTATAATCATTAAAGTTGCGCCAATTAGCGGTGCAATAATTTGAACCACTCCAGTAAATAAAAAGTTAATCCCATTAATTCTGGATAACTTATCTTTTGGTACCATAGCAGGTATAATAGAATTCACAGTTGGTAAATGAAACGCTTGAAATATGCTACGAATACCTATGAATATTAAGACTGTCCATACATTGGCAAGATTCATCTGAAATAAAACAAGTAATAATAGAGTTGTAACTGCTTGTAGAGAGTCAGCTACAACAATTATTACTTTTTTGTTCAATCTGTCAGCAAGAACTCCCGCAATTGGCATAAAGATCACTTGACAAATAATAAAGAAAAACGAACCGATTGCTAGATATATCGGGCTCTGAGTTTCCTCCGTAACCCACCATATAATTACAAAGTAGACCACCATTGATCCAAAAAGTGAAAATAATTGTCCCGACCAAAAATACATATAACTTCTAAATGAGCTCTTATTTGCTAATTCCTCCATTTCACATTAACCTTTTTTTTCTTATATTTTCAATTTTCAATTTTCTTCATTTCTTTATTCAATTTACTTTCATTTGGCAAACAATCTCTCAAAAAAATTCTTAATTTATCTAATTCTTATTTAGAAGACATTCTTTGATTTTGTAATTCACAATTCCAATATCCACTAATTTCCTTTGATTTAATTTATCCGGTTTAAGCTTGCATCTAAATTATGAGTCAACTTTACATTTTGTTAATTAATTCGTTAATTTTTGAAATCACTTCTTCAGGAGCGCTCGTGAATTTAAACACGCCTTCTTCCAAAGTTCCTTCAATACCCTCGTCCACTAATTCGTATATAAGATTTTCCGCATCCTTGTTTGCTCGATTAAGTGCCTGAGCGAGTTTTTCAATTGGTAAACTTTTCTGAAGTTTAATTAAGCCCCTAACCCTCTTTTTGATTCGGTCTTTATCGTTTGAAGTCGCAAGATTGATTTTAATCTTAGATTTGCCTTTTTTCCCCTTAAACTCACGCTCTATTTTATCTCCTAAATCCTCGATTCCAGATTCCCTGACAGCACGCTCGATATTATCTCCAATTTCGTCAAGTTTTGAGAGGTCTCCAATATTCTCTTTTACGAATTTCATCGATTTTCGAATCAGTTCTGATACTGAAGAACCCAACTCGTCCGACCAATCCCTCCATTCGTCGCTCGTATCTTCGTCTACGGAGATATTAATTCGTTTCGCTGCTTTTTTCTGTGCATTATCTAATTTCTTCTGCATTTTGTCACTAATTTTCTCTTTTTGTTTCTCCGTTTTATTCCGTATTTGTTCAAGTTTCTCACCAGCACGCTCGATCTGTTCTCGTGCATTATCTCCCAAGTTCTCTAAATCTCTCGCTGTATCCCCGATTTCTCGTAATAGATAGTCCCTCTCATCCTGTAACTCTTGTAACTCATCAATTAATTCTTCTTTAATTTCTTCTTTAGTATCCTTCAAATCCTCGATTTCATTCTTAAAATCTTCGTGTAAGTCTACTAACTCTTCCAATAAATCATCTTTAATATCTTCTAAGTTATGAGTTATAATTCTTCTTTTCCTTTCTAAGTCTCGCTCATCTTCAGCATTTTTATCGTTATTTCCTGGTTCTTTATACATGATTATCCTCCTTATAATTCGTTTATTATCTTATTATTTTAATTTATTTTATTTTTGCAATTCGTCTTCAGCAGTTTCGGAAATTTGAGTAGTTTCATGGGTTAAGGTTGCTTTTTTGTCAATTTCAATACTATCAATATAATATATTTTCCCTAAAATCTCTGTCCGCCTACCAATTTTTATATTTCGACCTCTAACATTACCTTGTACAAACGTGTTAATTATCTCAATATCGTTCGTGGCAAATATATCACCAAACACTTTATAAGGGTGTTTAGAGACTCTTTTCCCACCAAAAGAAGATTGTGACCCAATCAACACATTTTTTGCCTTAATACCTCCCCTTACTGTAGTTGATCCTTCAATTTCAATAGTTTCCTCCGAAGTTAACCCACCATCAATTTTAGAAGAACCTGAGAAGCTCATACCTCCGATGGCATCAATATTACCTCCAGCTCTTAACGATCCAGAGTTTTCTAATTCTCCTTTAAGATCAATTTCTTCGCCAATTGATGCTGAACCAGAAAATTTAGCGTTGCCGTCTCCATGAAGGGCTCCTAGTATTCTGAACGAACCTGAACTTTTAACATCGCCCCGTACAACTAAGTTTCCCTCCCCTTTTAATGAACCAGACGACTTAAACGCATCGCAAGAAAAATCTCCATCAATTCTAGCTGAACCTGAAACGTTAATAGTATCGTCTATGTTTCCCGCTGAGAGTTTACCTGATCCTGATATTTTCATTTCTTTTTTCCTCCTTTTTACTTTTTTTTTATTTTTGTTTTTTTTTTGATTTGAATTTTTATTTTTGTTTATTTCTTACCTTATTATTTTTTATTTATGATCTTGATTTTTGTGTTATTCGTGTGTATAATAAAAAATATAAAAAATATTTTTAATTTAGTGGCTAACAAAAGAACTTGTTAAATTTTGGGAATATATTTTACATTTAATATCGTTCAATTCTATTGTTTTGTTGTTGTATGTCATGATTATTTCCTCCAATTTTTTTTTTATTTTTTTGTTTCTAATTAGTATATTATTTTTTTCATATTTAAAGTTGTGTATTTATACACACTGGTGTGGATCAATATATCACCTCACGATCGAAAATCTTCTCACGATCGAAAATCGTTTTAATAATCCGGATCTCAAGTAATAAGAAAAATTTCAACCCCCAAGCATTTAAATAGGCATTCTACTTTATTTAACCTAGCAAAAAAATTACAAATCTTGAGTTAAAATAATAATGGATTTTCATATTAAAATTTCTGGTAATGATGTTGTCGATTCTTCGTCTAGGAATATCTTAGTTCAAATTTTATTGAAGATATGTGAATCAGATGTAGTCGCAGCAATTGGAAGCTTTCAATTTTGGTTGGATAACATTGAATTACGATCTCCAAGCATACATGGTGATTATTATATCCATTATGAAGGCATCCAAAAAAGATTCGAATTGAAATTAGGACTCAACGCAAAAAACGATAAACTTGAGGGTATATATGTTGAAAAAAGAGAAGAGACAATGAAACGTTTAAACAAACCAGTATCCAGTCCAAGTAATATCGAGATCGAAGCTGTGTATTTTATTGAACCGGGTTTAACAGGAATAAGAAAATGCGTTAATTATGTTAACTCAATACTTAAAGAAGAAAGAGACGAATTACCATCATATTTAAAAGAATTTGACTTGAAACATTTCGATTTTATCATAAATGTCGTATGGGACATGAACAAAGAGAAAAGATTGACTAAGGATGGAATCATTCAATTTATAGATTACGAACAAGATTACTTGAGTGGTTCGTGCGACCGTTCAGGTTGTTGGTTCAATTACGGGAATAGGCTTGAAGAAGATTTCTATATTTACAACAAACCATACTTTATTGATCGTCTTAATAAAATCCAGAAAATTTTAGATGACATAACCCCTGATAGCGATGAACCTCGTGGCGAGGGTGAATATCCCAAAATCCTTAAGCATGGAATGCTAAATCGAAAGGGGAGGGAATATTACACTATTGACGATAAGAGTTACGAAGAAGCTTTACAATCATATTTTCAGGAAATAAGAGATCAAGCTCGTAAATACCACGATAGGATACTGGATAAGCTCGAAAAAACATGGGTCGAATATGAAGGAAGAGAATCTGAAGAAGAGGCTAGGTCAAAACAAGTAAAAGAAAGAGTACAAGCACTAAAAAATAATATTACCGATTTAGTTGACAATATAGACGAACCGAAAAAAAGTGGAGAAAATGAAGACAACAGTGATTAAGTGAAAGCCCTGTATCTTCTAAATCTGAAAAAATCAATACTTTTACCGATTAGAAATGCTACCGGAATTTTTGAGATTATTTAGACAAAAAAGTAATAAGTATTAAATTCTTGATTACTTTAATGGTTATTTATTATATTAGCAATCAAATGATCAATTATGATAAATGATAAGGAAGAGATTGATGATTATCTTTTATTAGAAAGAAATATGAAAAAGGCAAGGGAAAACATTGTCATTTTAACTTTCCCGCTTTTTATCGCATTATTGGCTCTGTACGGTTTAAATTTTCACACTCTAGGCTTTACTTCCACCTTCATGTGGATTTTTGGTGGAATGTACAACCAATTATTGATTTCATTCAGTAGGATTTTTTTGATAATTAT
The DNA here is from genome assembly GCA_029856125.1 of Promethearchaeia archaeon. Lineage (GTDB taxonomy): Archaea > Asgardarchaeota > Lokiarchaeia > Sigyniarchaeales > SOKP01 > SOKP01. The sequence goes on from JAHQWJ010000146.1 coordinate 8,861, forward strand.
TCCCATTTTAATTAGTATATTTATTGCGTATTTTTGTTCTAAGTATATCTCGTCTAGAAGAGAAATAAGTCAATACTTCCACGATTTTGAGATTGAAGAATGAAAAATTTAACACCTTAAACACTTAAATTTGTATTTTTTCTTTTTAAATACAGGCACAAATTTATTTCCGATATGTTTAAGTTAGATTACATGATTTTTGGAACATTATAATCATAATTTTGGAGAAATACCGTGTCAGGTAAAACAATTAGGCATAAAAGAATTCTTAAGGAGCTGGGAAAGTATAATAGGTATGCGAAAATGTATCTTAGGAAAAATTCCCTTGATTTTAAGAACGCATACAATAACTTTCAAAAGTCAGAGGCTTGGACTGAGGCAAAGGCATTGCTGATAGAGTATTTTTCTCTTGAAAATAAATTATTTAGGTGCCCGATTTGTAATAAGGTTGTAGACCCATACTACTCAACTTTGCACCATATCTACTACGATAAAAAAAAATTGTTCGACCCGAAATACGTTAATTTTGTCCACCACGATTGTCATGAACGATATCATCAAGAAAGCGGGATTCCCGGAACAAAAAAGCGTTTGAAAGTATACGTTGGCTCTCGGGGTTTAAGGATTTATATTCCAAAAATTGGAGGATTGTACATACGGTTCGAATTTTGCGTTCTTCTTATAATATTAATTATTTTATTGGTAGTTTATAGAAATTGATTATATTATTATTTAGAACTCCGCTTATTTTGAATAAATCCTTGAATGTAATGAAAATTAATTTCGCTTATATTTCGTATATTTTGCTTATGTTTATAAATTAAATACTGAAGAATTTAGTTTATTATAAAAATTGTAAGGATGTTGGAATAAAATAATAAAATATTAAATTTTAACCTAAAAATTAGTTGTTGTTTAGCAATAATTCTTCTCTTCTACGACGGTAATATAAAATGGGGTTATCACCTTGAAATAGTTTTTCTCCCATTTTTAAATGAGTTTTAGTTGGTTGTTGCGTTAATACGACATTTTTATCCTGATGAAGGATAAGGATATTAAACTTATTAGCCAACCAATTAATAAATGATTTGAGGATTGGGATTCTTAGAAACTTTTGGTAAAATCGCATGTAAAATTTCGTATGATTTTCGTCGATTGGAACAAAAGCTATAAATATACGGACTTTATCTCCGAGGTAATTCTGCCAGATATGTGGAAATTTGAAATGTAGATGAAATACCTTCATATCATCAGTAAACTCTTCAGGTTTTAAAGGTATGGTCTTTCCATCATCCTTTTGGTTATATGTCCAAAAAATAAATTCGTTTGCATCTTTTGAAGGTTCTACTAACGGTCCATGAACGAGTGTTTGATAACCACGACCAATAGTATTATGATGAACAAAAGGTAAATGAACAACATCGAGTTGATTTTCTATGGCTCGCGAATAATGGACGGGCCAAACTTCAGTGTGGGTTTTATAGGAGAATTTTTTATCAATGTCTTTAAAAAATGGTATTGGTGGATATTGCTCTTGAATCTCTCCCCACCATAACCAAATAAAACCGTGTTTTTCACGAGTAGGGTAAGATACGACTTTAAAATGTTCTGGAACAGGATTTTTTTTTCCATTTGCAGGAATTATTTTGCACTGCCCTAAGCTATCATATCTTAAACCATGAAATGGGCATTCAATTTTATCCCCATTATCACATAATTTACCTATACTAAGCGCTGCACCTCGATGAGCGCACTTGTCTCTCAAACAAACGATATCTCCATTTTTGACCCGCCAAAAAACCAATTTTTCTCCAAGTCTAGTTACTCCAATTAATTTGCTTTTTGGAACTTCTTTAGATTCTAACACAGCGTACCATTGATTCCTGATCATATTTATCAACAATATAAATTTAGACGATTTTATGTTTTTTTACTTAATAATTCATTAGAAGGTTCTTTATAAAACGGGAGTGGCTGAGGAAGGTATAGAATTTTTAAAAAATTAAAAAAAAAAATTGAGAAATGATTATTTAGAACTTCGTTTATTTCGAATGATTACATACACGTGCGCAATAGCAGCGGCAATGAACGCAATGAGGAACAAAATTATCGGTATCCAAAGAAATTCTAATCTGAGCAAATTAGCTATATCTCGGCCAAAACCAAACGGTAATGGAACATATATGAAAATCATAAATACGAAATAAGCTAAAACTATAGACCATCGAAGCCAATTTGGTAATCCCAATCCATGAATATATGTGAATATGAGCATTGCGAGAAATCCCAGCAAGAACATAGCCCACATGGGCTGTGAACCAAAATCGATCCATTGAGCTATTGCTACTATAGTAGCGTGTATAGCAACATAAGTTTCTACGATTAACACCCACCACTTATTATAATGCAATCTGGTATAGGCTAGTACCATCTGTATAAATAAGAGTGCCATGAAGAAAAATCCGCTCAGTAAGGCAGGAGAAGAATCCATGGGATGAAACCAGAAAGTATATACTAAAGCCCAACTAAAGATGAGTTGATGGCTCTTCATAAAAGTACTAGCAACTTCTGGGCGCATCAATTTTCCTCCCTTTATACCAAAGAATATTCCTCGTTTGGGATTTTGCATGACGAGGAGAATTGAGAGCATAACTATTACACTTCCTTGACTCGTAATAATCGGGACATCTTGCGCAAGACCGTCGTACCATATTTGCGTTTGAAGTAAGTGGAGTAATGTAAAACTTACTAAAATAAGTGCCATTACCCATGTATAAGTAAGCAGTTTCTTTTCATCGAGTTTTTTGTCATGATAATTCTTATGCGCCCAAATTATCACAATCCAGACTGAGAGTTGGTGAGCTGCGTAAAAAGTCCAAGTGACAACCATTGTTAACGCGTTTCGGACATTCAGTTTCCAATAATAATCTTCGGGGCCTGTATCGGGATTCAACGGCGGGAAATTAACTCGCAATAACGGTTCAAGTAGAAATATTAGAACCACTTCTACCACAGCGAATATAAGAAGTGCTATCCAAACCTTGAAAGCAGGTGTTTTAATGATTGAAAAATCATTGTTTTCATTTGTCATTATAAGGAAAATTAAGGATAGATTAAAAAAATTTATTATATAATCTATAAGAAAAGTATGGAAGATCAGATGAAAAAGAACTTTAATTCTGATTTATATCAGAATTTATATTATTAATATAAAATCGAAGGATTTAAATGAATAAAAAAAGCGTGAAAAAAAAGATGGATTTAGAAGGTTTTAATATCACAGATGTGAATTAAGCCAATTAATTACATCTTGGTGAACTTCATCGCGGTTGATTTCATTAAAAATTTCGTGTCGTGCATCCTGGTAAAATTTATAGGTTACATCCTTTATACCGTATTTTTGAAGGCGATTAATCATTGCGGTAACCCATTTGGTCTTGTTACCTATAACGCATAACGAACCAGAGATGAAATGGATAGGTAAACTTTTTGGAATATTTTGTTCTAGTTTCGAGTCATAAATTTTCTCAAAACCGTAAAGAAATTCTAGCCATACATTAGCAGGACTCACAAATCCGCACCAAGGATCGTCAATATATTTTTGCATTTCATTTTTGTCTCTCGTTAGCCACTCAAAACCCGTTGCACCCTCATCGGTATCCCAATCGTGGTTGTTGGATTTAAAGTTCATATCGTACATTTTTTGGCTAGGCTCAGTGGGACCTCGTTTTTTAATTTCGCTTTTAAGTAAGAGTTTACCCGCTTTTACGGTTATGGCTCTTACTTTTCCGTTAGTGCCACTTAAGATGCATCCTTTAAGTTCATTTCCCCAGTCTTGGATGTAATCTTGAGTTAACATAGAACCCCAGGAATGTCCCATTAAAAATATTGGTATGTCGGGATGTGCTTTTTTAATAATTTTTGTTAATTCACGAAGATCGTTTACAACCCCTCTCCATCCATTTGGTCCTAAAACTCCAGCGTTACCCTCTAAAGTATTTTCGGTTAAATCACCCGCAGTTCTCCCATGACCTTGCGCATCGTTGGCGTAACACACATAACCATTGTTACATAACGCTTCAGCTACCCGGGCGTATCGCTTTGCATGTTCTGCTAAACCGTGAACGATTTGTACGACTGCTTTAGGAGGCATATCCGGTTCCCATTTGTATACGAATATTTCAATATTATCTTTATCTTTAAAAGTAAAAGTTGAACTTTTCATTTTTATACCCTAATTATTTTTTTATAGAATTAAATAATGAATGTCTAAGTTTTGTTTATAATGTTACTATTTTTGGGGGTACTAAGACTTGCGTGTGAATTTTTATTCTCTATCAAATCTGAATATTTCATTAAGTGTAACCGTCGATTTTCCTCGCTTAAGCCATTAATATATCTTTCTTTGATTCTATAATCAGAATATCTTCCCTCTGGAGGTTCTCGAAGCCATTTTTTAGATGTGAACTTTAGTCCCAGATACATCATCATTAATAGAAACATTATTGAATTTAAATAAGAATGCCCTCGGGAATAAGAAGGATATTCAGGAATCACCATAGTTATGGTGCTAAACTGGAAAAACAAGAATATTAAAACACAAAAAAGTACAGCTATATTACCAATTTTACTGATTCTTGTTGTTCTATATCTCGCTCCCCAATATTTTCCGTGATATCCATCAGTTTTATAACAATATATATTAATGAAACGGGTGTATTTTTTTCTTCTAAAAGGGTTTTTTCCCCACATAATTCCATCTCCACAAGCTATAGTGTCAAAAAGAAAGTGACCAAAATAAATACCTATGACAGGAATTACAGAAGTAAGAGGATTTGAACCCAAAAATATATTTATAATAAATGATATAATGAAAGGAAGATATAAAAGTGGATAATGAGCTATAGAACTAAAGTGATGTTGAAATTCCGTGTTAAGCTTAAATTTGCCTCGCTTTCTGATAAAAAATACAATTGCATCAAAATCAGGGCAAATTGAAAAGAAAATTATCAAAGATATATAATAACTTGGCATTATAAAAGAACCGGTCCATATGATATAGATAGAATAATATATTAAGAACCCAAATGCTGCATGTTGCTCAGTTCTGCTCATAAAGTCCAACTAGAAGGTTTATTAAATGTTTCAATCCCAATTTAAAA
>JAHQWJ010000147.1 GCA_029856125.1 Promethearchaeia archaeon
GTTATAAATCCCGGTGAGTCGTTGACAGTTACTACAGTTTTATTAAGACTAAGAGCAAATTTCTTAGATAATTCAAGGATTTCATCAGAGGTGTTTTTTCCCTTTATTAATTCTATTAATTTCATTATTGGAGCAGGATTGAAGAAATGAATGCCAACGATTCTTTCTTGATTCGTCGCTTTTTTTGCCATTTCTGTAATACTTAAAGAAGAAGTATTAGAAGCAAGAATGACATTTTTTTCACATTTTTTGTCTAAATCAGATAGTAAATCCTGTTTTAAAGCCATATCTTCAAATACTGCCTCAATTATTATCTGTACATCCTTTATCGCTTCATCAATATTAGTGGTCAAAGTGATACTGTTAAGAATCTTTTCTGCTTCTTCTTTTGAGATTTTCCCTTTTACTACAAAAAACCTATCTAGGTTTTTTTCTATTCTAATTTTTGCCTGTTTCAATATCTCTTCACTTATATCTACTAGATTTATGCTGTACCCATGCGTAGCTACTAATTGTGCTATTCCAAAGCCCATTACTCCCGCACCTATCACACATACTTTATTTATTTCCATTTTATTCTCACTTCTTCCTGAATTTCATAAAATCAGCTTTTCGCTTATCTACAAACGCATTCTTTCCTTCTAGTGCCTCTTCCGTCCCGTAATAAAGAGACAATCCTCCTACGCCTAACTGAGTAATACCATGGGTACCATCCGACTCTGCTAGAAAAGCAAACTTCAGCATCTTCAAAGCAGTTGGACTTTTTTCTAATATTTCTTGACACCATTTCTCTATTTCTTCGTCTAGTTTTTCAAGGGGTACAACAGCATTTACCAAGCCCATATCCAACGCTTGTTGTGCGGTATATCTACGACAAAGAAACCATATTTCTTTCGCTCGTTTTATTCCAACAGCACGCATTAAATCCCCCGTCCCATACCCAGGATCAAAGGATCCAACCCGTGGACCCGCTTGTCCAAGTTGAGCGTGTTCTGCTGCAATACTGAGATCGCTTGCTACATGCCATACATGTCCACCCCCAATTGCATATCCATTTACTCGAGCGATAACGGGTTTGGGAAGTGTGCGAATCAAGCGAGTGACATGCTGCCAGCCAACCTCTAATGGCAACATATATCCTCCCTTGTAGCCTCCTTTCTCGCGAGTTGTTTGATCACCGCCAGTACAAAAAGCTTTTTCTCCAGCGCCAGTGAATACAACAACTCCGATATCATTATCCATACACCGATTAAATGCGTCGATCAGTTCATGGACTGTTTGTTGCGTACAAGCATTGTAGCGTTGAGGTCGATTGATGGTTATACGAGCAACGCCATCTTTCTTTTCAAATATTATATCTTTATAATCCAAAATCTCTCATCTCCACAATATTTTATTTTTAATATTATAATTAATCTATAAGAATGATCTTGAAATATTTATTTCGGTAAAAAAGAAATATTGAATTCACATCGTGAAACTTCTGTTTCACGAAATTTTCAATTTATTATAGTCTATTTCTAATGTGAGTTCACGAATTCTTGATTGAGTTCTTCAATGAAATATTACACTTTCGACATTATTAAATAAGAGAAAGTCAAAATAAGATAGTTTTAAATAATTGTTGAGATCAATCTTAGAGTAGTACAATTAATTATAAATTTCTAAAAATAGGAATGATTGTAATGGATTTTATAAATGAAATAGTTGAATTAAATGAGAATAAAGTAAACGAAATGGTAAAAGAAAGACTCCAAAAAAATGAGAATCCCCTTAATATCATGAATGATGTTAGAGAAGCCATGAAAATTATAGGAGACAAGTTTAGCAGCAAGGAGTATTTTCTTCCCGAATTGATCATGTCGGGAGAAATTTTAACACAAATAGTCGAAACACTAGGTCCAAAACTGAAAGAAACACAGAAGGGTGGAGAAAAGAAAGGAAAAGTGTTGTTAGGAACAGTCTTTGGCGATATTCACGACATTGGTAAAGATGTCGTCAAATTTATGCTAGATGCGAATGGATTCGAGGTTATGGATTTAGGAGTAGATGTTCCTGCAGATAAATTCATTAGTAGCTTGAAGGAATTTAAACCTAAAGTATTAGCTCTGAGTGGTTTCCTAACCCTTGCATATGATTCAATGAAAGAGATTATTGAGAAATTAAAAGCCGCGGATTTAAGAGACGGAGTGAAAATCATGATTGGAGGAGGTACTGTTGATGAGAGAATCGTTGATTTTGTTGGAGCTGATGCTTACGGAGAAAGTGCTGTCGATGCCGTAAATTTAGCAACTAAATGGACGGAGGTTTAACTAAAGATGGATACAGAACAAATTCTAAAAGAAAAGGTTCAAAGAGTGAGAGATGCCGTAGCTTTAAAAGAACCTGATCGCGTCCCGATTACGCCTTTTTCTGATATATTCTTTCCAGCTCTACAAGCAGGTATGACCCATAAAGAGGCGATGTACAAAGGTAGAAAATATGCTAAAGCTGCAATTAAAGTATATAGTCGATATGATTGGGACCTTTATCCAACCCTTCTTTTTCCAGGAATGGGAAAATTAAATGATGGGCTTGGAGTTCAGGCAATGAAATGGCCTGGAGCGGCAAATCCAGATTTTCGCATAGGGGATAATCAACCCTATCAATATATAGAAAAGCCGTGGATGGAAGCATCAGAATACGAGGAACTTTTAAAAGATCCGACTGGTTATCTAATTAGAAATGTAATACCAGCCCAAAATGCATCGTTAAAGGTTCTTAAAAATTTCCCTCAATTATCTGATTTGGCCATGATGTTTAATGGAATAGGTTTTTTCTTCTTTTTTATAGATAAAGATGTGAAAAAACTAATAAAAGGATACAAGAAAACCTTGAGAAGTATGATTGGCGGATTATTGGGAATGCGGAACTACCCTAAAAAAATGAAAAAAATGGGAAATCCAGTAGCTGGGCAATTTGCTTTAGCACAAGCTCCATTTGATATGGTTTCAGATACATTCAGAGGTATGAGGGGAACAATGTTAGATATGATCAGAAACCCTGAGGAATTAAAAACATTATGTGATAGATTGGTGCAGCCAACTTTGGATGCCATGGATAATTCCCCTTTACAACTCGGAGATCCTGACGAAGATTCAATCACACTTTCTTTTATACCCTTACACAGAGGTGCGGATGGATTCATGTCAAATGACCAATTCGAGGAGTTTTATTGGCCTTCTTTGACAAAAATTATGGATGGGATGATTAAGAAAGATATTATTCCAATGCCCTTTTTTGAAGGAAGATATTCAGACCGTCTTGAATTTTTAGGTGAATTCGCGAAAACGCATAAGGCAAAGGCAGTCTACTGGTTCCACGATACAGACATAATTAAGGTTAAGGAAATGATGGGTGATGACGTATGTATAAGAGGGAATGTTCCCGCATCGCTTTTAGTAGGTGGTCCCCCCAGTGCTGTTGATGAATATGTCAAGAAATGTATAGAAGGATGCATGGAGGGCGGCGGGTATCTCGTAGATGGAGGGGTTTCGGGTATTCCAAACGAAGCACGCCACGAAAATGTGCAAGCTATGACTGACGCGGTCCATAAATATGGAATGTATCGAAAATAAGAAATTAATCTCTCCTTTTTTTTTAATTTAACACAAATATAAATGTGTGCTCATTTAATTAGCATGTTTTGCTTTACTTCATGTACCATGTTTTGCCCTTCCTTATTGATCTGAGAAATAATTTCTCTTAATATTTCGGTGATTTCTATACCCTTTAATTCGCTGGAAATATAGAGCATTGAAAGCACTTCTTTGGCTAAAGTTGTAAGATTCTTCATGTCATCAATAGGAATTCTGATACCTAGTGCTTTCAGATCCAAGTGTGTTTCATTTTCTTGTTGCCTAATGGCAATTAAGAAATCGTTCTTTCTGCCTTTCCACAATTCAGACACAGTTCTAATGGACATAATGTATCTTTTTGTAGGACTTCTTATGCCTTGAATCTCTTTAGCGAAACTTAAAGGTTTAGAGTTTCTTATTGCCTCTAATCCGAAACTCCTATTAAATTTGTTAGTTTTATCTAATTTCTCTTTCATTTTTGAAATTTCAGAACTTAATTGTTCGATTTTTAACGACATTTTTTCAAACTTATCGAGAAATAGTTCCTTATTCATTAAAATCTCATTATCGCTCATTTCAGAAAGCACCCAACATTTATGTATGATTCGTTTTAATTTAGTGGTTAATAAAATTAGTTATTAAAGGATTAATCTCTTTAGAATTAGTAATTTCTTATCGATTAAAACTTAAAAGAAAAAAAATGTGAGGAACAGAGTTATTTTCTATTTATTTATTCAGTAGATTCAAAACCAGGTTTCTCTTCTTCGTAAGAATTTAAATTATCACTATTTTGTTCGTCTAAGGACTCGGTTGTATGGAGAGGTTCTTTCATTTGTTCTACAAACTCTACTGGGCTTAATAAATCTTTAACTTCGTGATTGACTTTATCTTTAAACTTTTTTTCGTTAAGATTATATTTCTTAATTTGATGAAAACCAAGAGCGACTAATATAATTAAGAAGAAAAGCAAAACTCCGATATTCTTTAAAAAATTAATAATTGCTTCATCCAAAAAATTTATGTAATCATTGTACACAAAGCCACTAAATAGGTTAAATGGATAATTACGAATAAATTCGTAAGCTACCTTTGAAAACACTAGCCAAATTAAAACGGAGTCAACCCCAATTCGCTTAATCCCGATGTTTTTACTTAAAAGTTCAGCTTGAGAACCCATTAGGGTGCTAATTGAATATAGCAATATCAATAAATCTACAACTAACATAATAATTTGGGTTGTAATTGAAGACTCCGCCCCCCCTATACTTCTTATAGCTAAAAAAATCTTAATCAATAAATAAAAAGTATAAATTACCACTGAAAGCGAAAACATCCCTAACCAAGCGTTAAAGATTCTTTTAAACATGAACACGATTCCAACGATAATAAAAATAATTACTATTATCCCAATAAAAATTACGACATAGTTTAATGTATCATATACAGCTTGTGTAAATGTTAAACCGATCAAGGCTCCTATAGATTGCGATCCAAGTACGTAAGCAGTTAATAGAACGATTGAAAGGATAGAGCCACCGAAAAACTGAATCACCCTGTAAAATGAGCTGTGAACGCGTCGTTTAAGGCTATTGTCTAATCTCTTGCTTGAAAGATAAGCACCATATAATATAAACCACGAAGTAAAGAAAACATAAGAAAATAGCGAGAACAAAAAGATTCCTACCATAATGGGAATAATTATTACTAAAATTGGTAAAGTCAAAAAGAATGTTAGTAAAACTTTCCATGAAGCAACTTCTTTCACGTCTTCCTTAGCAATTAGTGAATATAAAAATATAAAGGCTAAGAACGATAGAAAAGGGAGATACGTTACCACACCGATTAAATCTAATAAATCTATATTAATAGCAAAAATTTGGATTGTAAATTCAAAAGGAAGCTGTATAATTATGATATTTACAAGAAGCCAAATTACCAGAATTAAATATTTTCGATTTTCTTTGAGTCCTAATTTCTTTAAATTATCGATAGTATCCATAAAAAGAAGATAAAGTTCGAATATTTAAAATTTTATAATATGTAATAGAGGATGATTATAAAGTCGTAGCAATTCAATAAATATTTAAAAGCATACTCGATCTAATAATTAAAATTTACCTTTTATATGTGATTTATTTGATATTTCAAACAGAAATAATTTGGTCCTATGTATCAGCTTTCTTTGGTTGGGTTTCAGAATCAGCGGGAATATTTGTGCTCATTAGCGGAGTTATAGCCTTAACTTGGGTTGGATTTGAAAGTAAACGTAGAGGATCATTCTTCAAAAGAAAATCGGAATCGGAATCTACCATTTCCAAATTCTTAAGAATTATCTTAAGAATTATCTCTTACTCCGGTGTTGTTGTTGGAATCCTTTGTATCTGGGCAGGAGCTATGGGTTTAATCCTGGACATTCCACCAAGTTTTAAATACGGTGATATAACACCTCATGCTGATCATTTTACATGTATATTTTTGATTGTTATTGGAATCGCTATGTTTTTTAAACCGGTAAATGATCTACCACTCTCTAGCATCCTTGGCCTTATTGCAGCATCAGCTACAGTCTTTATTTTAGCACTCATCGTTCCAGATTCAGCAGTGGAATGGATTGCCGGTTGGATTAACCCAAAATTGTTACTAATTATAATATTCATAATTGTAACAGCACTCGTTGCCTTTATAGCTAAATTCTTCATTAAATTGCCTCAGGCAATTTCAAAATTCCTTTCATGGCCCCCTGTTGCCTTAATTATAATGGTCTTCGGATTTGTTCAGGGAATTTTACTTTGGGGTTTCGGGATAAGCATATTCATGAATATACTTTAAATTACTCCTTTTTTTTTATTTCTGTAGATACATAAATCAAAAGTAATCAGATAATTTCTTCTGTTCGTTGAACTCTCTTAGTGGAATTTTAAGCCTCTTCTTTAACAAGTTTACAGATTCGGGAGCGTTACCTTGAAAGTGGTTATTCACAATTATGAAAATTTCATAAATATTAGGCATTTTCTCAATCATTTGTAGGTTTCTAAGAAGATCGTTTATTCTTTCTTCTTGATCTCTTTGGACTCTATCAAAGACTGTTAATTCGCGATCACCAATTAGGCGAATATAATATGTTTTTTGTCTTGGCAAATAGTAAGCTTTAATTCCCGGCATATACGTTGTCCCTAAGATAATTTTCGAATTTTTTAATACTTCGTATAGCAGATCTTCCATAAACCAAGAATTATCACGTAACTCAATGAAGTACATATTCTCAGTAGGGAGTTCACTTATTAGATATTTTAGTTGGTGAAAATGGTTTTCAGTGTATTTAAACCATGGAGGGAATTGTAATAAATAACCGAAGATCTTTTCTTTTAAAGGAGATAGTCTATAAAAAAATTGCAGGACTGAATCTTCTATGTTAGCGTTTTTGAAATTATGAGTAATCTCTTGCCAGACTTTAACTGCGAATTTAAAATCTGCTGGAGTTTGTTCTTTCCAATTTTGAACGACTGAAAATTTAGGAAGACTGTAGAATGTGTTATTGATTTCAATTATATTGAAATATTTTGCATAATAACCAAGTCTATTGTGTGATTCGAGCAGTTTAGGATAAAATGGACCTATCCAATCTTTATAATCCCATCCAGCGCACCCAATATTTATTCTAACCATCCAGAATCACGATTATAATTCCATTAAATAAACATATCTTACCTTTTCATATAAACCAAAGCGATTTTCAATAAAATAAATTAGCCTTATAAAAAATTAATGACTTCGCAAAGCTTAATATAACAGAAGAAGAATTAATTTATATAGCTTAAAACAATGTACAGAAAATCTAAACAATATTTGAGAATATAATTAGATAATTTTAATATATTAATAATTTTACAGATAAAGCAAAAAGGTGAGTAAAGTATTACTATTAATTGGGAACGCGCAGAGCTGTCACCTGAAAAAGCATTAAAAGTAGAAGGAAGGGTTCTGTTAGATTTACGGGCTAAAATTAACGAATTGGAAAGAGAATTAGCTAAAAATCAAGAAGAACTTCAGAAAACTAAAGAAACTTTAAAGGAAACTCACAATAAATTAGTCGGAAGAGAAAAAAGCCTAGTTAAAATAAGCGAGAAATTCTCATCGGCTAAGGAGAATTTAGACAGTGTTTCTGAAAATAAGTTACATTCCGATATTGAGTTGACTCGACTGAAACCAAAGCTTGAAGAACTTGAAGCAAATCTCGCTAACGCAAATGATAATATTAGTAATTTGAAGAGTGAATTAAAATTTACGACTGAAAAAGCAAATGAAATGGAACAAAACCTTAAATTCAAGGAAAAGGCGATAGAAAACCACAAGGACGATTTAGAAAGAAGAAAAAAGGAGATAGACAATTTTAATGAAGTGGTTAAATTAAATCAAAAAGAAACTGATGAATTAATAAATAAAATCAAATCACTTGAAGCAAAACTTTCAGAAATAAGATCCACACCAAAAGTTCTAGAACGAATTAAAGAAATGATGGCTCATAAAGGTTTTATTAGTGACCGTGAGCTCGATCGTATTTTTATAGAATTCGATTAGATTATAGGAGCTTCTCTTATACAGCAACTCTAAGTTTTAAAAAATCGTACATAAGCAAATATAATACGAGTTAATAAATAATTTGAAAAAATTATATATTGTAATATAAAAATAATAATTTAAAATAATGATATTAAAAGTAAATAAATGAAGGTGTAAGAAATATTACAATAGACTGGCAAAAAGCTAAAGAAAATCCAGAAAAGGCTCAAAAAGTAGAGGGACGATTTTTATTAGACCTTAGAGCAAAAATTGATGAGCTAGAGCAGCAATTTAAGCAAAAAAAACAGAAATTAGATTCCGTGTCAAAAGAACTGAGCGAAACTAAAGATAACTTAGCGGTAAATGAAAAGAAGCTCGACGAAACTACTCAAGATCTAAATTCAACTAAAGCAGAGTTAACATCTGTGTCAGAAGAAAAAAACAAAATTAGTACAGAATTAGATTCATTAAAAAATGATAAATCTGACCTTGAGATGAAATACAATGAAGCAGAGGAGAAACTGAAGGAATTAGAACCAAAAGTAGGTTCTTTAAAAGAAGAATACGAGCAAAGAGAAAGGGAGCTAGAAAGTGTTAAGAAAGACCTTCAACAGACAATTTCTGATAAGTATGTTGAGATCGAAAGCTTAAAAGACGAGTTAACTGGACAATTGGAAACTAAAGAGAGCGAAATAACCACTGCTAAGGATGAAGTTGAAGCGAAGAACAAAGAAATTGACGCAATTAAACTTAAGCTAACTTCTTTAGAGGATTTCATTGAAGAATCAAAAGGAGCACCTCAAGTTATTGAAAAAATTAGAGAAACTATGGCACATAAAGGATTTTTGTCGGATCGGGAATTTGAAGATTTATTTCAGTGAGATCGTTGATTTTACGACTTAACTCTGCTGAATTGTCGTTAAGATTGAGAATTTTTATTTCTTTTATTTTTTATTTCTTTAAGGTTTAACTTCCGTGTGATAAGTCATGTAAATCAATTCATTAAAATAATAAGCAAAAAGGGTAATTAATTGTTATTTCAAATTGTATCGTTAGAGGATTTTTACATCTTATTCTTTAAAATCATTGTATCGTTTTTCTGTGGCTTCGTTATAGGAATAGAGCGCACCAGAGTGGCAGCTCAATATGGCGCTCGAGACCACATCTTTTTTTCAATGATTTCGACCTCTTTAATAATTTTGTATGATATGTTTTTACCTGTGTCTGAAGGATTTATTCTAATTATTTTATTTTTTGGTGGAATGATTATTTTTTTGTTGATTGGATCTATCTATAGGTTATTTCTGGAAAAAGACCCCGGTTATACAACTACTCTTTCAATGATATTAGCGATGATTGTTGGTATAATGTGTTATTATAATGAATATCTGGCAATTACCATTTCTGTTATATTTTTGATCATCCTATCTACAAAAAAGCAATTTAATAAAATTAGAAGTATGAAAGATATTGAATGGACGGGAACCGTCGAGTTTATTGCAATTGTTGTTTTGCTTTACATTTTGATTCCAGAGAGTTTATTAGTTTATGGAATCAACATTAAATCAATTATAACAATTTTTATATTAATTTTAGCTGTAAAATATTTTAGCTACTTTATATTGAGAAGTACAACTGAGAAAAATTTATATTACATTTCTTTTTTAGGAGGTTTTGCTCACAGTGAAGCTACAACTGTTGAGTTAGCTGAGGCTGGCGCATCATCTTCATCAGTTTGGCTCGTAATTCAGACTATGCTAATTAGAATGTTAATTGTGTTGATGATCACTCCAACATTATTATCATATGCTTGGATTCCAATACTTTCCACAGCGTCTATAGGATTAATCTTTTCATTTTTAATTTTAAAGAAAAAAGAAACTCAATTAACTTTAGATAAAATTAAAAATCCTCTCTCAATTAAAGGTGCTTTAATCTTTTCGGGAACATATTTAATTGGTTTGATAATATCTATCGTTTTAAGTTTTTTTGAAATAAATATTCTTGCTTATTACATTATTGTGTTTGGGATCGGATTTCTTTCCGGCGGTGCGTCCTCTCTGTTTGTAGCAACAGCATTTTATAAATCCTTAATTAACGAAGGGAATGCTCTATTGATGTTAACAATTGGTTTATCGGCTGCGATAATAAATAAGATCTTCTATTCAACTCGAGCTTTGAAGGAAGATAAAAATAAAAAAGGATATGTTATTCATCTCGTCTTTTACATCATTATAACTATTTTTCTGTTAATCACGATGACCTTTTTAACAATAATTACATTCAATCTATCAATCTTCTGAAGAGAATGATAATAGTAAAATGATTAGATAATGGTTAAACTCACTTGGAAAAATAAGTCAAATATTTCTGAAAATATTGAAGATTCAAAATTAAGATATTCTGATTATTTTGAAACTGTGAATTTAGGATTAGGAGATTTTCAGGGTGATGAATGGAAAAACTTATTATTTTGGGGGGAAAACCTCAAAGTACTCCATTATTTAACGAATACCTTCTCTGGAAAGATCGACTTAATTTACGTTGACCCTCCTTTTTTCTCAGGAACGAATTACCAAATCAAAATCGAGGAAAATGGAAATGAATACGATTCAATTGCGTATTTTGATCATTGGGACAAAGATATTGATTCCTACTTACAAATACTTCGTGATAGGATTGTTTTATTTAGGGAATTGTTGTCAATAAACGGGTTGTTATTTATCCACTTAGATTGGCATGCAAGTCATTACATTCGAGTGATGTTAGACGAAATTTTTGGTGCAAACCGTTTTGTCAACAGTATAGTTTGGTATTACTACAATAAATATTCAGCGGGGAAAAAGAACTTGCCGAGGGCTCACGATGACATTTTAGTTTATTCTAAATCTGCTAATTATACTTTCAATGAGTTAAGAAGTCTCCGTAAAAAACCAATAAAGCAGTTAAAAAGAGTAATGGTTGATGGCGTTTTAAAAAATGCAAAAGACGAGAATGGGCATGTTATTTATAGGGTTGTAAAAGATAAAAAAATAGATGATGTGTGGAAAATACCATGTATGCAACCTGCTTCAAAGGAGTGGACAGGATTTCCTACACAAAAGCACCACGATTTGCTTGAAAGAATAATTAAAATTGGAAGCAATGAAGGGGATTTAGTAGCTGACTTTTTTTGTGGTTCCGGAACTACTTTATTAGCTGCTGATAAATTAAATAGAAGATGGATAGGGAGCGACATATCCGAATACTCAATTTATCTAACTCGCAAGAGATTACTTAATTATAGAAAAAATATAATTAATCAAGTAAAAAAGCTTGAACCTATTGAAGTCTGTACTCATTTTGATGAACAGAAAAAGAATTTAATATCCTCTGGCTTTTTTGAAAAAAATTTGAAAATAAAAAGAAAAAAATAGAGTTTTGTATATCTTTACTTTGGATAAATTATATTCCATCCAAGATAATTAGAAAGTGCTTCAAATACAATTTCGCCTACTTTTTCTAATGAGGCGGCTACATGGTGAGCAAAACCTTCTTTACATAATGTTTTTAATATATCTTGTAAATTAGGTATCTCTATCACTCCATAACCTCCAAAAGTTTCTAAAGGATCGTCTGTATATTTTCCTTCTACTAAAAGGGCTTTAATCTCTCCGAAGACATCGTCAGTTTCAATCCTTAATAATGTACACGGTTTACTTTTAATTCTTCCTTGAATAGCTCCAAAACTATGGTCATCGCCTTTAAGATCTGAAATAATTGGGTGAATTGTCATCTTAGTGTCTTTAAAGAATGATTTTGGAAGATTACTACAGTGAAATAAAACCATTTTATTAGGATCATCACCATAATTATTGTTCCAATCTAAAATTGCCGAAGGCGTTTCGGTTGCCACCTGCAAAATATACATCCCTATTAAACCCGAAATATCTACTTCGCAAGCCGCGGGCACTAAACCTTCACTAAACATGCTCATGACGGCACAGGGAACAACCCCAAAATTATCTTGAATGCTTGGCCAACATTGAAAAGCAAAACCATCCAATTCGTTTTCCAATACCCATTTCTCGACGACAACTGATAGTTTTGCTAATTTTAATATGCCGTCTTCTGGAAATGTTGTAGTTGGTGTATAATCCTTAATGACTTGAATTTTTTCCTTTACTTTGGGATCGTCATCTGGTAACCTACTAATTTCTCCAAAAATTTCTGATAAATCAATTGGTTCAATCGTAATCCCATGTAATTGTAAAATTTTCTCGCTATATCTCACGGTTTCAAAAGCGTTAGGTCTTACTCCTATCTGTCCGAATCTTGCGTTTTTTAGTTTCTTTACAATTTTACAAACTCTTTCAAATTTTACCAAGTCTGTTTTAAAAGCATCAGAGTTAATAGGACATGTATGCGTCTCAGTTAGAGTAAACGGAATTCCATGCTGATATAGAACGCTACAAACAGATAATTTTCCGCAGAATGCATCTCGTCTAAATTTTCGATGCATTTTGTCGACTTCATCAGATGAAGCTTGAATAAGGATTGGAACATTTAAATCAGATAATTTTAGAGTGTTGACGATACCTTTTTCATCTCCAAAATTTGGTAAAACTACGATAATACCCATTATTTGTTCTTTCTTTTCTTTAAAAAGTTTAGCACATTTTTTTGCGTCAGAATAAGATTCAACTACGCCATCTTTTGTATCGCTCTCGTTTAAAATAACATAACCATACCCTAATTCTTTCAACACACTTATAATTTCTATTCGTCCTTCTTTAGCAAGATGATCTGGAAAAACATCTCTATTACCGACGATTACTCCAAATACTAAATTTTTTTCACTTGTTTTCGTTATTGACATTTCTAAAACTATTTTACGGGTTATTTTTAATAAATTCTATAATAACTTCTGCCAGTTCAGGACCTTTATCTTCTTGAACAAAATGACCTGCATTTCTTATTGTAGTGTGTTTTTGACCTTGTGCGCCTGGTACGTTTTCTTGCCAAAATTTATCCCCTCCTCTTGTAATTGGATCCCCATCAGAAAATGCTGTTAAAAATGGTTTTTCCCATTTTCCAAACTGCTCAATAGCTTTTTTATTGGTTATGTGTTCTGGATCATCTTTACTAATAGGAACTAATGAAGGCATGATACGGGCGCCAGCTTTAAAAAAATCATCGGGAAACGGTGCATCATAAGCTTTAATGACATTTCTCGGCAATTTGGTGGTTGTTGCTCCTTGTACTATCCTTCCAACATAGAACTTGGTTGCAGTTCTAGAGAATTCTCTCCAATTTGAAAAAGCATCACTCATTCTTTGCTCACCTGTTGGGAGCCCTCCATTTGATAAAACAATTCTATTAAACCGATCCTGATTTTCAATAGCAAGTCTTAAACCTATTAACGATCCCCAATCTTGACAAAATAAGGTAATATTTCGAAGATCGAGTAATTGTAGCCATTTCGTCATCCATTCCACATGTTTAAGGTATGTGTGGTCGTTTTGTTCAGTTGGTTTGTCTGACCGACCAAACCCTACTAAATCTGGGGCTAAGATTCTAAATCCTGCTTTCACCAGAATAGGAATCATATGCCTATACAAAAAACACCACGATGGCTCACCGTGCATAAGTAAAATGACTTCTGCTTGTTTGTTACCCTCGTCTAAATAATGGATATTGATTCCATCAACTTTTATAAAATGTGGGTCAAATGTAAAATCGGGAAGGTTTTCAAACCTTTCTTCTGGAGTGCTTAGTAATTTCATTCTTTACAAACCTATTTTATTCATTAATTAATGATATATAGTTAGTTATTTTTTCGAATTTAAAAAATTTAATTGTTATGGACAAATTCTAAATCTTATAATATAAGAGTTATACAAATATTGAATGACATTGAAAGTTTTATTCATTCGAGTATTTAATAAATTGAAAGAATTCTGGAATGAGAAGATCTTCCGGTATGCTATCCTAATTCAAATATTTTACGTTCTTTTGTCTATAATTTTATTTTTCTTATTTTTATACCAAAAAAATGATTTCGTAATCTTTTATGAATCGGGGAAGATTTTTCTTACAGATATTGAGAATTTGTATAATCAAGCAAATTATCTTTGGGATTTTAGGTATTTTCCTTTATCTGCATTCTTTTTTATTCCGTTTTCTTTTTTGGATTTCGGGCTAGCATTTATTCTTTTCAATGTTCTCAATTTCATATTGAACATTCTGATCTCTTTGATGATGTATAAAATCATAAAAGCAATTCGAGGGCCAGATCACGAAACTGACGATAAACGAATAATACTTTACATTAGTTTATATTTAATGGGAGTACCACATATTCTAAATTATATTTATGGCCAAATTAATTTATTCATTACATTTTCAATCTTAGCTTCGTTATTGATTTTTCTATTCTATAAAAAAAAAAAATGGCAACTACTTGGTAGCGTTATATTAGGAATCAGTATTATAATCAAGCCAACTTCGTTCTTCCTAATTCCGTTTTTATTAGTAATTCATTTTGATATGAGTACTAAAAAGTTGAAAATCGACTTTTCAACGAGTGTAGTAAGATTGGTTGGAGTCTTAATACCCGTCTTATTGAACTTTGCACTTTTCGCTGTTTACCCTAAGCTGTGGAGTGATTTTCTCTCTACTAATTTTACGGGAAGCAACCCTCTTGCATTAAATTTTTCTTTCAGCTTGACAAAACTTGTGACGAATTTCTGTTATTTCTTTAATATACCATTCAGTCAATTAATCATATTGATAGTTTTAGTCGGATTAATTGGGGGATTAGGATTTTTTTCTTACATATTGAGAAGGAGGAATAAGAATTATATTTTACATGGTTATACAATTGGAATTATAATCATGCTCCTTACATATTTTGATAGTTGGGACCACCATTTGTTAAATCTAACTCCCTTACTGATTATAACAATCTTCAATCTTCCAAGAAGAGCGAAATTGATAGATTATATAAAACCAAGTTTCTTTTTCTTCAATTTTTTTGATATAATTTTTGTAGGTGTATGGTTTTTAACTTATCCCTTGTTTCCCTATAACTTTGTAGGGACTTTTTTTCTATTCGTGGTATTATATAGCCTAATGAGGTATTTTCTGGTTAAAAGATTAAAAACTGATGAGGTAAAACTTTAATGAAAATTAAAAAAAGAGCCATTTTTTTCAGTATAATGCTCTTATTTCTTTTCATATTAGGGTTCTCATCAAATGTAATTGCAAATGAATATCAAAATGGAATTAAAATTAACGATGAGTTAATTTGGAATTGCCATTTATGCGATGATAAAAAAATGGATGCATTATTTGGAGAATTTTGGAACGAAGCGGGAATATTTGAAAATTTGAGCGTGAATAGAAGAATGAAATGGAGCGTAAATATGGTAGAAGAAAACTCTACAACTTTATCAGCTTTATTTAGTATATGGATGTGGCAGTATGAAGATAATTGGGGTACGCAGGATAATAACTCTAAATTCTTATATCTAAGAAATCCAAGTCTATACCCTAGTGGCTTCAATTTTACAGACTTATTTCCATTTATTCCTTTTTGGCTTCCTGTTCCCGTTGGTGAATATTTAGGCGAATTACCTTTAGGTGAGATTTACGACGTCGATAATAGGGTATTACCAACTTTAAATGTAAAAATTATTAAAAACTCCATCCATCTTAATGAACCTATGGAAACTGTTTATTTTATCGCGGTCTATAATAGTAATGGGATTCTGAGCTCTTTTAAGTTATATACAAGCGGTAATGTAGTCGTAATTGACATTTCATTAGAAAACTTACCGATTTTTGTTATCCCTTCAACGATAGGTTTAGTATTAGCATTTGTTTGCTTCATAGTTTTATATATAAAGAAAAAACGGATCAATTAATATTCAATTAAATTTTACTATAAGTCCCATGAATTATAAAGGAATATACAATAGCACTAAAAAACGGTTAGCAGAACTCTGGAATATAAAGTCTTTTAGATACGCAATTTTACTTCATTTCTTTTACTTCTTTTTATCATTATTTTTAACACTTTTCGTTTTAAGAACGCAGAGTGATTTCTATGTGTATTATAAAGTTGGAGAAATTTATGTAAACGATCCCAATAATCTTTATAACCCTGCTTACTATGTAGACATATGGCCTTTTAGATATTTCCCTCTATCAGCCTTACTTTTTGTCCCTTATTATTTATTGGGTTTTAATTTAGGATTTATTATTTTCAATTTTATCAATTTTATCCTAAATATTCTGATCTCTGTAATTCTATACAAAGTCATTATTATGGTTAGAGGAGATGACCACGAAAAAGAAAATAAAAGAATTATATTATATATTTGTTTTTATTTAATTGGTTTACCTCAGGTTTTTAATTATGTTTTAGGACAAATCAATTTATATGTGACTCTATTAATTCTATTATCCCTATTCGTTTTTCTTAAATTTAAAGAAATCAAATATCAATTATTGGCAAGTATTATATTAGGAATAAGCATTATAATCAAACCTACTACCTTATTTATGATTCCTTTCATAATTGTTCTCAATTATAGCTACGAGAAAAAGAGAATTTCGTTTGATCTTAGACTTAGCTTTTTAAGGCTATTCGGAGTTCTTTTACCTCTATCACTAAATGTTGTAATGTTTCTCCTTTATCCTGGATTACTTAGCGGTTTTTTAGTCACGAATTTTACTGGTTCTGAAACCGTGCTATTAAATCATTCTTTTAGCATTACCAAAATCATTTCAAACATATTATTATTTATAGGCGTTCCGTCTAATGGATTAAATGTTTTACCAATATTCATTAGTGTTTTGCTCGTCTTAGGTTGTTTTGGATTTATATTTTATATTTTTAGAAGGTTTAATAAAAATAATTTGATATACGGATACACTTTTGGAATGTTAATAATGTTTCTTGCTTATTTTGACTCTTGGGATCACCACCTTCTCAATTTGACTCCACTTCTAATTATTATGTTATTTAATTTACCGCGAAATTCAGAATTAACAAGAAAATACATAAAACCTAGTTTTTTCTTTCTAAGCTTTTTAGGTCTAGTTTTTACAGGAATTTTTTGGCTTACCCAACTATTCTTTCCATTTAATTTTGCGTCTACAATCTTTCTAATTCTAATTTTTATCGGAGTCAGCAGATATTGCATACTAAAAAATTAATGGAAATTTGATTTAGATCAATTTTTCACCTAATTGAACAGCTTTGTATTCCCACTTCAATGAACACTAATTCTAAACATAATGATTAAAGTTAAATAATTTCTATTCTACACTTAATTTGAAAAATTGAATATACATAATAATAAATAAATCCAAAAGACACATTAGAAATAAGATGGTTCAAGAATACATAATCATTTTTATGCCAGCTTTTTTATTAGGAATCTTACATACTGCTATTCCGTGCGAAGATAAAGCTATCTTCTTTTTTTGGTCTTTTGGAATAGCGAAAACCCCTGGTAAAAGCATTTTTATCTTAGCACTTTATGGATTGGGTTTAATCTGTGCAAATATGATCATTGCATCGGTAACAGTTTTAATTCCCCAAGTCCCAAGATTTGTCTTTCCGGGTTTTACCCCAGATCCTCATATTATCAACTTTTTTGGTGCTTTTACTTCTATGCTCGCTGGAATCGTTCTCTTATTCTTTTTGACAAGGCGAGACTACACGCCACACTCGAGATATTCGAAGGAAATTTCAACTTTAGATTGGGAATTAAAGAAGACTCCATTTTTCTTTGGTATTCTAGCGGGGTTTGCTCCTTGCATATTTGAGTTAATTATATATTCTCAATCATTTCAGTTCGCATTAGGATATGGGTTTATCGAGGGTTTATTAGTTGTTTTTTACTTTTCGCTTGGGACTTTCGTGGGGCTTTTTCCGCTTGCGTTAGCGAAATATGGAACCTCGCAGATGGTCAAGCCAAATATTAAAAGGAGGAAAGTCATTTTCTATTTAATGATTTTAATCATCATTATTTTCAATAGTGTGGTAATGATTTTATCGTTTTTACGAATATCTGTATTTCCTATAGAAAGTTTATAGGTTACTATAAGCAAAACAGTAAATATTATATTTTTAATCAAAAAATTAAAAACTCATTAATTATTCAAATTAATCAATATTGGTCTTATAAAATAATTTATTATACTGTATTTTTATATATATTATAACTAATTATACATCTTTCACCAATGATGGAGAGAAGCAAATAATGGTTGACTGCAAATTTTGTGAATCCCAAAACATTTCTTTTACTTGTGAGAAATGCAAGTCAAGTTTTTGCATTAACCATATGGCTACAACAGAGAGCTGGCTTTGTAGAAAGCATGAGTTACATTATTCTAAGGCGAGTGCTACTGAGAAATTTTATAAATGTACTGTTATTGAAAATAGTAAATGTCCGGAGTGCGATTCTCTCTTAAGATTAGAAAGATTATCATCGGGTCATTATTATTTAGAGTGCATTGACGATACATGCAGTTGGAACTCCTACTTAAAATCTCCCGGCTTATTTTTTCCTACTAAAGAACAGTTAGCTAGGGAAGCTACGAAATATAATTTAATTAAAGGATATAGGTTAAACTTATGTCGTCGATCTCTCAAAAAGATAGTTGGGAAAGATATTTGTCCAAATTGTTTCATAGAGTTTCTCAAGAGAGCCTCAATTACTAACTTCTCCACTATTATCGAATCATTCAATCTTACTGCTCAACAAATGGTTAAATTAATTAACCAATACATTGAAGAGGAACGAATTTATGGTATAATTGACCAGAAGAACCAGATTTTTTACTACATATCCTACGAAATCCGTGAGAAAATTTTATCGAAAATTCAAAACGAAGGTATATTGAAAGTAGCAGATCTGGGAGAAATGCTCGATATGAGTTCAGAAGCGGCTATAAAAGTCATTTATAAGTTAATTAGCCAGTTTCAAATCAAAGGCTCGTTTTCTCAAACAAAACAATTCTATTACTCCCAAAAATATATAATAGACCATTTAATAGAAGAGATTAATAAAAAGGGAAGGGTTTCGTTAGATAAACTTGCGAAAATATTTGATGTCCCAGGAGAATTGACAAAATCTTTTTGCGTCAATCTAATGAGAACAAACGCAATTAATGGATTTTTTGCCGATCGTGGTAATGAAATTATTACTTCTGACCAAATTTATAAAGAAATTAAAGCTTTTTCAAAAGAAGTAGGTTTATTTGAGCTTTCTAAGCTTGCTACAAAATTAAAAATAGCTATAGAATTAGCAAGAAAAAGTCTTCATGAACTCATTAAATCTGGCAAAATTAAAGGGCTTTTCACCCAACGCAGAGAATTCATGACACGTAAATACCTCGAGACGAAAATAAAAGAAATCGCTCGAGCCTACAGAACGATGCCATTAAGAGAACTTTCGAACAGATTGGGTGTAACTGAATCCAGCATAGAAGAGAATCTTGCTCAACTGATTGGAAGTGGAGATATCGATGGTTTTATTGATTTAGGAAAGAGAATGTTTACAGCATACTCGGTACCGCGCACTTCATCAGGAACTTCGCGGCCAAAACAGAAAAAAGCAATTCCTGTTGACGAGGGAAACATTGAAGTTGTAAGGGATTATGATTTCGAGGGTGGACAAGTACACATGAAAATCGCTGTACGGAATAAAAGCGATATGGCTATCAATAATGTTAAAGTCCTATTAGATGCGCCAACTAACTTCAAAGTAAAACAACCTTTGATAAGTGTTCCCGTAATTGAAGCTAAGAGTAGTAGGGGAGTAGATTTTTATCTTGAGCCCAAAAATTGCGGCACATCAAACATTGGCGGAACTGTTATCTTTAAAGATGCAACGGGTGAAAAACACACTAAACACATAAGAAAAAAAGAAGTTGCTATAAAATGTCCACTTGTTTGTACCTCAATGAGCACTATAGAGGATTGTCAAGTTGCAATACAAACCTTAGGAAACGATGCTCGGGCATTTTTAATTGCTGACTTAGACCCTCGTTTAGCTTATAGGGCTGCGATAAGAACGCTAAAAAACTTTGATACTAGCGCTGTAACATCACACGAGGGTTCTGATCCAAAGGGAAATTACGAAGCTGAAGCATGGTTCTGTTCTGAAGCAAAAGTTACTGGCGGGAGAATTATTACACGAATCTATGTATCTGAAACAAGTCAATCATTGGAAGTAAGAGTATGGTGTGGAAATCCAGGACAATTAACTGGTTTCTTAGCTAAAATTATAGAAATATTGTTTGAGCAGATAAACATAATCAGAAAAATCAAATCAGAGGAAAGAGAGAAAACAATAGATGTCATGGCAATTACACAGAACTTAGCTGAAATCAGCGATTATTGTATGCTTAGATGGAAGGCACAGAATATAAGAAACAAATTGCATGACACATTTGTACGTTTAAGGAAAATTTTAGGAGATAATGAGGCTATCTTAGGTAGAGTCGAATATTGGCTAACTCAATTGAATAAATATGGCAAAGACGATAAAATCAGCGATGAGGATGCCGAAAAACTAGTGAATGATGTAGAAAAAATCAAAAGTGTCATTTCCCGAGCCATAAAAATGTGATTTTTTGTTCAAAAACATTTATAAGTGTTATCGTGAATTTATATTAATGATAAGTGAGAAGAGTTTTGAATTATTATGCCCATAATTAGTATATCTATCAATGAGAGCTTAAAACAATTTATCAATAAACTTGTTTCAAAAAACCAATATGACAACAAATCCAAGCTAATCCGAGATGCT
Source organism: Promethearchaeia archaeon (assembly GCA_029856125.1). Taxonomy (GTDB): domain Archaea; phylum Asgardarchaeota; class Lokiarchaeia; order Sigyniarchaeales; family SOKP01; genus SOKP01. The sequence continues at coordinate 20,990 of JAHQWJ010000147.1, forward strand.
TTATTAAGACTAATGTCTGATATTGAAGTATCAAGCGTCGAGTCTATTGGGGATGTGGCTTCGATTGAGAAAAGCATTATTGGAAATCTAATTATAATAATGCCCCATGATCCGATTGTTCAGAGAAAATTGAACAAAATCGAAAATAAATATATGGAGCAAATTGTTAATAAAAATCAACACTTCCAAGGAGAAAATCTCATATTGTCAATTATTTTCGATGGGAACGTCTCAGATTTTCAAAATATCGTAGTCGACATAAATGGGATTAAAGAAATTAAGAACTTCCGTTACTTAATAGTCAATTAAGCGTAAAATTAGCTTAAATAAATCTTGTTTTATTCTGCGTAAGGATTAAATAAATTAGTTATATTGAATTTGATACTTAAAACTAATCGGGATTAACTTTAATAGATATATCTAATTTAAAACAATATCACATACCATATTATTATTGAAGTATAAAGAAATATGTCTTATAGAAAATTGCAACAACGGTTGAATACTTTACCAATAGGATATCCGGCAACAAAATCAGGTGTAGAGCTTCGAATATTAGAAGCCCTTTTTACTCCTAAAGAAGCAGAGATAGCTGTGAAAATGAGTTTTATACCCGAATCTGTAGAAAAGATTTATAGACGCGTGAAAAAAATAGTAGCATCTAAAGACGAATTAAGGGAAATCTTAGATAAAATGTACCACAATGGGGCAATAAACTTACAGAGAACCAATCAAGGTAATGGAGAAGAAATTCGATATCATTTAGCATTTTTAGCAGTAGGAATGTACGAATATCAAGTCGGTACGCTTACTAAAGATTTTTATGAGGATATTGAGGATTATTTTGATGAAGCTTACCGGGATGAAGTTATAAGTACAAAGATTAATCAATTAAGGACAATACCCATTGAAGAAAGCGTCACACCCGAACATAATATAGCTACTTTCGACGAATTAAATGAAATTATAAGGAAAACTAGAAAGATTGCAGTTATGGAATGTATCTGTCAGAAAGGTAAAGAGCTTATAAACAAACCGTGTAAACAAACTGATATGAGAGAACATTGCTTCGCATTAAACAATTCTGCCCAACATGTTGTAGATCTTAACAATGGTAAGTTTGTCACTAACGACGAAGCCCTACTCATTCTTAAAAGAGCTCAGGAAGAAGGACTAATCCTCCAACCAGGCAACGCTTTAGATCCAAATTTCATTTGTTGCTGCTGTGGATGTTGTTGCGATTTAATAACTAATATAAAAAAACTTGATCGCCCTTGGGAATTGTTTCATTCAAACTTTATCGCAAGTGTTGATTCTGATTTATGTATTGGTTGCGAATCCTGTTTGAATAGATGTCAAATGGATGCTATTGAAATGGTCGAAAATATAGCAACTGTGAACCAAAATCTATGTATAGGATGCGGTAATTGCGTCGTCACTTGTTCAGAAGAAGCCATAACTCTCGAGAAGAAAGAGAAAGAGCTGATTCCACCCAATACTACAAAGGACTTATTTCTGAAAATAATGGATAAGAAAGCAGAATTAAGACGAAAAGAAAAAGGAGTGTTATAAAATTTTAGGTGTTGAATGATGGGAAAAGGAAAGTATGGGAAAGGATATGATAAGAAAAATCAAGCTTCAAAAGGCTCTGGTTCTAAAGGTGGAGGCGCACCAATTCGTGGAGGTAAGATCAAAGCCAGTCACATTTTAGTTGATAAATTTAGTAAAGCTCAAGAGCTTTCTGAAGACATTCAAGCCGGAGAGAACTTTGAAAATTTAGCGAGGCAATTTTCTACGTGTTCGAGCAAGAAAAAAGGCGGAAATTTAGGAGAATTTGCCAAAGGGGATATGGTAGCTGAATTTTGGTCCGCTTGTGCAAAATTGAAGATCAACGAAATATCTCAACCCGTTAAATCTAAATTTGGATATCATATTATTAAAAGAACGGGGTAAAAGATTAAATAGCCCAGCACGGATTCGAACCGTGGTTGCAGGGTTCAGGGCCCCGAGTGCTTGACCGCTACACCACTGGGCTTTAAAAAGATTATTAATTAATAGAATATAGTTAGTATTATCTAAAAAATCTTTTTCTTTTGAATTAAGGCTAATCCAAAAAGTCTACTAAAGGTTAATAATCTAATTTGTTAAAAAAAAAATATCTTTGAATTGAGATAGATTTTTATTAGAGTATTACCTTATGAATTATTGGATTACACTAGGTTTACAAGGAGGATTTAAAAAAAAAAAACTTGTTTTTTTTTAATGCTCTTATGAGTATTAAAAACCCGTGAAATTACGCGTTTTCTGCGTATTTTGGGAAACTGAAAAAACAAAACCCCGTAAACTAAAAGTAATTCTTTATCCTCCGGTGTAATCCTCTTTTTTTTAGAAAGATAATTAGAGAGATTTCTCTAATCAGTGTTATAAAGGGAAAAAATCTCTTGAAAATACTTATCCGACATACCCGCGATAAAATCTCGGGCTATTAATTTAAGGTTTCCATTTTGCTTATTTGGTTCAAAATAAGTAGTATATTTTTCATCATCAATATATTCTATGTGGTCGATAAAAATAGGAGCTTTAAAATTTTCTTCCTCTAAATCTCGGAGAGAATTTTCAAAAATTAGGTTAAATTTCTTTGTTAGATTTTCCATGTAGGAAATTTTGGAATCATCGGTTTTATGCATATCTCTTCGACTATATATATTATCATAATTAAATCTTTTTAATTCTTTAAACGCTTCAAAAATGTCTTCACTATATCCGATAAAATCGTTATGTAAACTTGTGTTCAATAAATCCATGATAAGTGCTTTCATGATTTTCCGATTAGTATCGCCAAGTACATTTTTACAACTATTTGGTATATCTGATCTTTTAATTATTTTTAATAGAATTGCGTCTTCAATATCTCGGCCAATATAGGCTACAGAATCCGCAAATCTTACTGCGATGCCTTCGAAAGACATAGGTATTCTTTTAATTTGATTAGCGTTGAAACTTTCTTTATATTCTTTAAAGTGATCTTCCCAACTCTTTCCGTTTATTGTAGCTGGCTTCAACTCTCTCTCGTTAACTTCGCCATCGTGACATAGAACGCCATCTAGCACTTGAAGGGTCAGATTTAATCCTTTTGCAGGTTTGTCAGGAAATCTTTTTTCAAGAAAAGATAACCACCTTATCCCTTGAGCATTATGATTAAAAACACCCATATGATTTTTCAAACTTATATCATTTAATATAGCTTCACCTAAGTGCCCAAAAGGAGAATGTCCTACATCATGACTTAAAGCAATCGCTTCTATTAGATCAGTATTAAATTTCAAAATTCGTCCTATTTGACGCGCAATTCTGGCTACTAAAATAACATGTAAAGAACGATGAGTAATATTTGCGTTATTAATGCCAAAAAATACTTGAGTTTTATCTATATAGCGAGCGTAAGCTTTACTGTGAACAATTCGATCAACATCTCGAAAGAAGGCAGGCCTGATATCAATAGCGGATTCTTCATCTTCTTCGTAATATCTTACTGCTTGTGAATCAGATATAGCTAAACTTCCGATATCTGAATCCCGCCTCATATGGAGAGTATAAATTTTAAGATTTTTAGGATCCACGTATTAACTCACTTACTTATATTAGGATTAATAGCCAATGATCATACACTCCCAAATTTAATATCTATGGCGTCGTAAGGACATTTTTCCTTGCATTCTAGACAAAGATTACATTCCCCCTTCCCTGTAAAGAAATCAAACGGCTCATCTAATATTCGTATTTGCTTCGGACACACATCCTCACAAATACCGCATTCCGACCGCCCTACACACTTAACGGGATTACGCGCCAGTTTTAAAAAGGAGTACTCTGAAACTGCCGAAGAAACCGCAGCAAATGGGCAAATATACCTGCAGTATATTCTTGGATACCAAACTGACAATACAATAATCGATAGGTAAAAAAATAAGATTAAATAACCTCCAAAATCGAGCGCACCAAATTGTGCTGGAAGAAAGATGTTCTGGACTAAATTTGGGAAATAAACGAAGATAAATTCCGAAAGAGAGAAAAATCCAATAGGTTGGTCAGCGAAAGTACCTAATTGGGCTTTAAAATCGATGTAAAACAAAATATTTGCATTTTTAGTGATCCCTAAAGGAAAGATAATGATAATCGTAATAATTATGAACACATACTTTATGTTTAACAGAGTCTTATGAGTTTGTATCTTAAATTTCTTTTTTTTAGTAGGGATCGCAGCACAAGCATCTTGAATCGAACCTATAGGACATATCCAGCCGCAAAAGAATCGATTCGAGAATAATAAAACCAATAATAAAACTGCGATAAGGAAAAAAGGAAAAACTCCTTCTGCCATGGAAAAAAAGATATATTCTAAAATTCCTCCACCTTTAGATAACGGATTTCTTGGTGAATTTAAAATAGGTAAAACTTTACTAAATCCTTCTAAACTTAATAAATTAATTGGTAAAATAGCCTCGAGAATAATGTAATTAATAATTAAAAAAGCTAAAATCTGAATAATCCTTCGGGAGATAGTTATCGAGTTTTCCCTTATTTTTAACTTTTTAAATCTCAAAGATATCACTTGTTCAATTTTAAATTAATAAATAATTGCTGGTTAAAAAAATTGATCTTCCTAAATGAGATGTGTGGATTTTCTATTTTCTAAAAAAAGAGTTTCATCACCTAGAATTTTTTATAGTAAATTAGAAATAAAAAAAAATAGTGGAAATCCATTTATGCTTTTTTAATTTTACTAAACGACTTCTTATATTCTTCTGGGTTTCCGCCATCATTGAGATAATTAACATATACTTTTAGACTTTTTAAAAATAGGTCTCCTGCCATTTCCATGATGGATCGTTGATCCTCCAACTCAAATTCAGCCCATAATGTGACAATAGTAGAATCGCCTTTATCTTCGAAAATATATCCCATTTTTTGCATCGGACTACCCTCTTGAAGGGATGTCATTTTTTCATGAGGTATGTTTTCTATTTCAGTGTTTGTTACATCTCCTACATTCGTTTTCAGGAAGTATTTTTTAGGTTCAAGCTGTGTGCATTCTGTTACAACTATATTCCATTTAGGTAAAGCTAAGTAATCGTTAAGAATTTCGTAAATCTTCTCTACAGGTGAATCCATTTCTACTTTTAATTCGATTTCCGGCATAAAATCAACTCTTTTGAAAATTAACTAATATTAGTGTATACTTATATTTTTCTAAAAATATAAATTAGGGCAATTCCCGGTGAATTTTTCACGAGTTGATAACAATCAAATATAAAATGAGAAAATTATTTATTAGATATTACTTTAGGAGTAAAGTTTCTCTATTCTTAGGGCTTTTAGTTGCTTTCCTTAATTTCTTATGAATCATCGTTGATAAACTCACGCATTTACTCTCTTCGCCGTGATTTGTTATGATGAGCTTAGGTTTTGGTTGAATTCTGCGTAGAAATTGAGATATTTGGCTGCGCGATGAATGACCGCTAAATCCTTCTAACGTGAAAACATTCAAATTAAGTCGTACTAGTTGGGTTCTTCCTTTTGCGTTAGAATATTGAATTTCACGAAATCCCCGCTGAATTCTTGACCCTAAAGTACCATTTACTTGATAAGATACGAAAATAAGAGAATTATTTTTATCTTCTGCGAGTGCTTTCAGATATTGTACTGAAGGACCACCAATTAGCATACCACTAGTGGCTAATATTATACAAGGTCCACCCATTATAACATTGTTCCTTTCATCGCGACCTGAGACTGTAGTGAAAAATTCGCTCAAGAAAGGGTTTTTTCCTTGATGTAAGATTTTCTCTCTTAGGTCTGAACTGAGAAAATCAGGGTTAGCGGTGTGTATCGCTGTTGCTTCGGAGATTAATCCGTCTAGAAAAATGGGAACTTGATCGATGATGCCCTTCGAAATGAACTCTTCTAACACGATTATAAGTTCTTGCGCTCTTCCTACAGCTAACACAGGAATAAGCACCTTACCACCTCGCTTAATTGTTGAAGTTAGAATTTGTCTAAGTTCTCGCTCTGAATCTTGCCTGCTGGGAATTCGATCTTGCGGTCCACCATATGTTGACTCTATAAGTAAACTTTCGACGCGAGGGAATTTCACAGCGGCTTGTTCGAGCAACCGAGTCTTCTGATATTTGAAGTCTCCTGTATATACGAAATTATAGCCTCCTTTTCCAAAATGGAGGTGAACTAGCGATGAACCTAATATGTGTCCGGAATTATGAAGTGTCAATTTTATATCGGGAGCAATATCAGTGACTTTTCCCCATGAAAGAGGGATAGTATGGAGTACAGCGCTTTTCACATCTCTCTTTGAGTATGGCATTGGAACGCCCTCTTTTTCACAAATCTGGACGAAATCCAATTGTAACATAGTTGACAAGTTACGAGTTGGAAGAGTACAATAGACTGGACCGTCGTATCCATACTTAAATAAGTATGGAACCATACCACAGTGATCTAAATGAGCATGGGTTACAATGACAGCATCTAAATCTCTTATAGAGAATTCGGGAATGTCAAAATTAGGATATTGATCGTTCTTGTTCCCCACATTCAAACCAACATCTAAAAGAATATTGCTATCCCTCGTTTGCATTAAAATACAAGATCTTCCAACTTCTCTAAATCCCCCTAACGCAGTTAGACGAATATCCAATTCCTTGAACAGAGTAGGTCTGTGGATTCGTTTTCCAATATTAAGGAGTATATCTTTCTGATTTTGTCTTTCTTTGGTAAGCATTTGCCTAATTAAACTAATAGTTCTCGAGGCAAGAGGAGGAGTTCGGATGGTTTTCGGTTGCCAGAATGTATTCAATCTAATCTCTTTTAAATTAACACCTTTCTTACCAATAACTAATCCTGGTTTTCCCGATTCTATAATAACTTCGCCACGTGTGTGATCAAATTCAATGTTAGTAATTTCTGCATCCTCGCTTATTAAATTTCTAATGTAATCCTCAGTTTCAGAGGGATCTTTGCGATCTTCTACATTCCATCGAAAAACCACTCTCTTTCGCATAGATTTAGCTAAATCCTTCAGTACATCGGAATTTTCCATAGATTCAAGATTTGTATTCTCTGAGTAAACAGCTATTTCAGGACCCTCAAATTCGATTTTTTTTACGACTATCTCGGGAGGGAGATGTGAAATAATTTGGTCTTTTATCCTTTGTAGTTCTCCTTCGAAACTCATGTATTTTCAATTCTTTTATATAATTCTATTTAATGATTTTAAAATGTAAAAGCTAATGAATGTTGATTTAATTTAGAGTTATTTTATTTTGAGATTGAATTAATTGAAATAAATTAATTACAAACTCCTTTAAAATTATATATGCAGTTATTGTTATTCATTAAATGATGTTTTTGAACAAATAGAATAATTCTTAGATATTAATACAAATACCAGAGATTAAATTTAAGTATGAATTTATTCTAATTTCTATATATTATATAAATTAATCAAATAAAAACATTTTCATTATAGATGGTGTCAAATTAGACATCTAACAAGGCATTAGGTAAAATTTTTTTGACAAAGAGGATTAGAAAAATTTATGACAGAATTAAAAATAGGTGCTATCGCTAGTGGTTCGGGCTCTAATTTAGAAGCTATAATTAAAGCTTGTAAAACTGGTATATTGAAAAGTAAGGCAAGCGTAGAAATTCTTATATGCAACAAAGCGGGAGCATTTTGTATGGAGCGAGCAAAAAATCATAACATTCCCTATGAATTAATTGAGTCTAATAAGTATCTACATCTTCCAAGGGAAGAATATGACAAAAAAATGATAGAGGTGTTTCGAAAGTATAACTGCGAATTAATCGTTTTGGTAGGCTACATGAGATTAGTAAGCGGAGTGTTTATTGAAGCCTTTAATGGTAATGTTATGAATATTCATCCCGCTTTGTTACCTTCGTTTAAAGGGATGCACGCACATAGAGATGTGTTAGATTATGGGGTCAAAGTTTCCGGATGTACGGTTCATTTTGTTGATGATCAATCGGATCACGGCCCAATTATTATCCAAAAATGCGTTCCTGTTTATGATAATGACTCTGAAGATACTTTAGGAGCAAGAGTTTTAGAATGGGAGCATAGAATATTCCCTAAAGCGATCGAGCTATTTTGTAATAAGAAGCTGCATATAGAAGAAAGACTTGTTATCATAGATGGCGAATTTGAACTATAGCCAAGCTACATTTATTATGCGGGAAAATGAATGAATTCGGTGAAAGCTCTGACCCAACTGAAAGTATGGTGGATTCCATAACTTAATGAAGAAGATCTTGAGTAATGAGAATTTTCATTTCCCGCTCCTAATTTCCTTAAATAACCCTAAAATTTTAATCAAATCACTCATGGTAAGTAATATATTATTAACAATAAACAAGAGAAAAAAGTTAAGATGCCACGTCGGAAGGAGATTTCAGAAATTCTGAATATGATGGAAAAAACGCAGAATATTAGAAACATTGGATTTGTTGGACATATCGATCACGGAAAGACAACACTTTCTGATTCGCTTCTGAGTGAGGCGGGTTTATTATCACCCGATTTAGCTGGCGAGGCTCGTGCTTTAGATTATTTAGAGGAAGAACAAGCTCGTGGGATCACTATGAAATCTACCAATATTTCATTATACTACGAAAAATCACTAGAAGACCATGAGCCATTTCTAATAAACCTCGTCGATACGCCTGGACATTTGGATTTCAGTGGAAAGGTAACTCGCGCCCTAAGATTAATAGACGGGGTTGTGGTAGTTGTTGATGCTGTTGAAGAAATAATAACACAATCAGAGACTGTGATTAAACAAGCTTTACAGGAAGGTGTAAAACCAGTTCTGTATATTAATAAAGTAGATCGCCTTATCCGAGAGTTAAAGCTAACAGATGAACAAATAAGAAAAAAATATTCAAGAATTATTAAAGATTTCAATACGCTTATTAAAAGATACGCTGACAAACCCTTCAAAAAAGAGTGGCAAGTATCTCCGGCAGATGGAAACGTTGCTTTCGGTTCCGCACTTCACAAATGGGGTTTTACTTTGCAACTATTAGAAGATAACGATTTAAAATTTTCTGATATTAGAACTCGTTATCAGAAAGAAACTTATACCAAAGAGAGTTATGCTGATTTAGCAGTTTATTTTCCAATACATAACGCTATATTAGAAATGGTAGTTGACCATCTCCCCAATCCTAAAGAAGCGCAAGCTTACAGAATTAGAAAGATCTGGGAAGGCGATTTAGAATCGGATATTGGAAAAGCGATGATAAATTGTGATCCCGAAGGACCCACAATTATTTGTTTAAGCAAGGTACAAGTAGATAAACACAGTTTGGTAGCGACGGGTAGAATTTTTTCTGGAATGTGTTCGATGAAAGAAGACGTTTTTTTGGTAAGAGAAAACAGTTATGATACAATCCGAAGGACAGCTCTCTTTATGGGACAAAGAAGGGAACAAGTCGAACAAATTCCTGTTGGTAACATTGTAGCAGTTGAAGGATTGAAGCAATTACAGAGCGGTGAAACACTAATCGCCAAAGAGTTTGCCAGTTTAATGGTTCCGTTTGAAGATGTTAAATATGTATCTACTCCTGTAGTAACCGTTTCAATCGAGCCGGAGTATTTACGAGAACTGGATAAAATGAAGGAACTAATTGAAAACTTATTAATAGAAGACCCAAACCTTAAATTTGAAATTAACGAGGAAAACGGTGAATTCTTGCTTTCGGGAGTTGGCCCCCTACATCTTGAAATCACAGCAAATGAAATAGAAAAACGAGGGATTAATGTTTCTATTTCAGAACCACGAGCTGTATTTAAAGAATCTTGTAAGTATGATTCTCCCCTTGTCACCGTAAAATCGCAAAACAACAAGAATTCTCTTCAACTTAAAATTGAAAGAATAAAGGATAAGACTTCAAGGTTTTTACAAACTCATGATTTAGCAACAATTAAACCTAAAGCGAGATTGAAAGAACTATTTGAGGAACGCACAGAATTAACATTAGAGGAAATACACACCTTCTGGAGGTATTTTGACAATATTAATCTGCTCTTTTATAAAAAGGATGAAGAAATTGCCCTCACTTATAAAAAAATTATAGAAGAAATCGTTACTAAGATTCTTTCAAACGGGTTTTTGTGTGGCGAAAAAATTACGGGAATTAAAGTTAAAATTAAAGATTTAACCATCGCTGAACTTAACGAAGAAAACGCTTATACAGAATTATCCACATTGTTCTACGATGCCATCAAAAAGGCTTTAAATCAAGCTGAACTAATCCTTCTTGAGCCTATTTATCACACAGTTATTCAATTACCCCCCGATTACGTAAAAAATGCCCTTTCTTTAGCTTCAAAGTATTCTGCTAAAATAAAGAATGTTAACCAAGAAAAGGATTACCAAGCTATTATTGATATGTTATTCCCAGTAAGAAATTCGATAAAGTTTGCTGAAGATATTCGCTCGTCTACTTCAGGAAAAGCATTCTGGCAGAATGAGTTTCACTCCTTCATGGAAGTTCCTGGTCAAGAAGCTAAAAAAATAATTAGCGATTTAAGATTTAGTAAAGGACTTTCATGGTAATTTTGAAAAGTTAAATGCGCCTGCCGGGAATTGAACCCGGGACGCTGACTTGGGAAGCCAGCATATTACCACTATACTACAAGCGCAAAAAAGAATAAAGTAACAAATAATAATGAGCTCTCGCAAATAAATTTGTATTAATTATTATTCGATTTCTCGAAAAAGATTGTCGTGTTAAATTAACGAACAACTACTATTTTCGAATAGTGTTATATTGCCATTTTTCATGTTATTCTAGAAAGAAAAGTGTTTTTCATTTTCTATTCAATAATAGGTTTAAAATTCTACTATTAGGATTACAGGATTAAAGATCCTAAAGACGTAGATATCCAATTAGGGGAAAAAGGGAGAATTTTAGATGATTAGCAAAGTAAACAGTCTGAAAAAACATCTCGAAGTATCGGACGAGATTTACAAAACGATTATAAATGATATTAGGGATACAATTGTCGAGATAGATTTGAACGGTAATTTCACTTATGCCAGCCCTCAGTGTTTTCAGATGTTTGGGTTTAAACCACATGAGGTGATTGGCAGAAAAGCGCTTCGATTTGTCCATCCTGAAGATTTGAAGACTGTTATGGAAGCTATGAGAAATGCTATTGAAAAAAAGTTACATCTTTCTTATGAGTACAGAGCAAAACATAAAGATGGGAGTTATGTTTATGTTTCAACTAAAGGAGGATTAATCACCCGAGAAGGGAAGCAATTTTTAATTGGAGTAGTAAGAGATATTACAGAAAAAAAGATTGCAGAAATAAAATTGAAGGAATCAGAGAAAAAATATCGAAATATTATTGAAAATACTAAGGATGCGATCGTCATAATAGATTTTGAGGGAAAATTGTTATACATCTCACCCCAACTATCGAAGATGTTGAAAGGAAGAGAAATCACCAAAAACAGTAGATTCTTTTATTATATCCACAAAGATGATGTTAAGAAATTAATTTCTTTTTATAGAACTACTATTATAGAGAAGAGTTTTCTTGAACAACCAGTTGAATTCAGAATTATGCCTAAGCATGGAGATTTCATGTGGATTTCCAGTTCTTCTAAAAATTACTATGACGATTTTGGAAATGTCATTGGCTTTATTTCAACTCTTAAGGATATTACTGATAAAAAAAATGCTGAACATAAGCTAGAAGAATCGGAACAAAAATATCGTCTTATTACGGAAGAATCTAACGATCTCATAAGAGTTTTAAACGACAAATTTGAACTCGAATATGTAAACGAAAATTCACTCAAAATTTTATTAGGTTATACTAAGCAAGAACTACTTGGTAAAAATTCGATTATCTTAAACCATCCTAATGATTATAAAAAAGTCCGACGTTTTATGCTCAAAGTCTTCAAAAATAGAGAAAATATGCATGAAACAAGGATAAGACATAAAAATGGTAAATGGGTGTGGTTTGAGAATAAAGCAAAAATGTTTACCGATGAACATGGTAATCAAAAATACTTATACATATCCCGGGACATCACTGAAAGGAAAAAAGCTGAAAAAGCTCTTAAAGAATCAGAAGAAAAATACCGAAGTTTATATGAAAACTCTCCCAATGCTGTAGTTTTAACGAATGAAAAGGGATTGATATTAGATATCAACTCATCAGCAGAAAGAATTCTAGGATATAAACGAGAGGATATTATTGGGAAAAACTATACGGAATTCAATATGGTTACTTATGATCAGATCTCGACTATTAAAAACAAGTATAAGGATCTTCTCAATGGCATTAAGCCCAAATCTATTGAGCTACAAATAAAAAGAAAAAACGGTAATATATCATGGATATCTTTTCAGAGTTCAATGATTAAAATTGATAAGGAAATTATAATTGAATCGATTTGTCAAGATATTACTAAAAAAAAAAAAGCTGAAAACCTCATAATCGAAGAAAATAAAAGATTAATGGAACTAAACAAAATAAAAAACGAATTTATCTCAAGAGCTTCCCACGAGTTGAAAACTCCAATAACTTCAATATATGGGGGATCTCAAATCTTAATGGAATTATATAAAGATCAGACGTGTTCAGATGCGATAGAATTTATAGAATTGATTAATAGAGGGGGAAAGAGATTAAAACTTCTAGTTGATAATTTACTTGATGCTTCAAGAATTGATTCTGATAAATTAAGATTAAATCTTCAAAGTGAGAACATAACACAAATTATACGGGACAGCACGATCGAAATTCGATACTTAGCCTATAAGCGGAATATTATCATAGAACAGCACTTGCCTGAAACCGTAAATATTGTAGTAGATAAAATTAGAATTGAACAAGTTATCACTAATCTAATCTCAAATGCGATTAAAAATACTCCAAGAAAAGGGATTATATTGCTAGTTTTAGAGGATAAACCTGATAGCGTTTTATTTAAAGTAAAGGATTCGGGTATAGGATTGACGGAAAAAGAAATGGATAAGCTTTTTAGGAAATTTGGAAAAATAGAACGAATCGGTCCAAAAATGGATATTGACATCGAAGGTTCAGGTTTAGGATTGTATATTTCAAAGGAAATAATAGATCTGCACGGAGGAAATATTTGGGTCGAATCTGAGGGCAGAAATAAAGGGGCAACATTTTACTTCAAGCTATTTAAAAAATAAGTTATAGAAAATACTTAGTTTTATTAGATTTTATTCACTTGCTTTTTTTTTATGATAAAATTTTAATTTTCTTGCTTTTATCTAGAATGTTATGAGCGTTGAGAAACGATATTATCAAAAAAATATGTGTATTAACAATACTAATGCTCTGATAATTGTTGATATGCAAAATGATTTTATGCCTGATGGGGCTTTACCTGTCGAAGAGGGCGATCAAATAATTGATGGTATAAATCGAATATCTGAAATTTTTAAAAAATATAATGGAAAGATCATTTTAACACAGGATTGGCATCCAAAGAATCATAAATCTTTTGCTAGTAGCTACATTGATAAAAAACCAGGTGATGAATATCATTCTGATGGCATTGGACCTATATTATGGCCAGATCACTGTGTCCAAGGAACAAAAGGAGCACAATTTCATGATAAATTGAATATTGATCTAGCTCACGCCACAATCCGTAAAGGTTTTAATCCTGAGGTAGATAGTTATTCAGCCTTTATTGAAAATGATAAAAAATCTGAAACTAGACTTAAAGGTTGTCTTAATTCCTTGAAAATTAAAAAGATTTTTATTTGTGGATTAGCTTTAGACTATTGTTGCTATTACACCGCTTTAGATGGAATAGCTTTTGGTTTTGAGGTTTATTTTTTAGTAAATTTAACCAGAGGTATTGATTTACCTCCTGGAAACATCTCTAAATCTCTTCAGCACATGAAGGAGAAAGGAGTTAAATTCGCTACAATAGATAATTTGATATAATATATAAATACAAATTTCTAATCATTTAACTTCAATTGCTAAACTAATATTCAAAATCATTTCTAAATCATAAATTAATTATTAAGAAAAAGAATTTTCAACACTATTAATGAATTTTTCTAATTTACTAATAGTGTGTTCTGTCAGTACTGCCCGCAGCAAGATGGCCGAAGGATTTTTCAGAGATTTCTTTATCCGTAATGGAATGGATGTTTCGGTATCTTCTGGGGGCATAGCTTCAAACGCAAGGGATGGAATGCTTATATCTTTAGATGCGAAATTGGTTATGAAAGAGATAGGTATCATATTATCTGACAATGCAGTGTCGATCGACCTAAAAAAAAGACCGGAATTAATTAACAAAGCAGATTTAATTCTGACGCTAACTGAAAAACATAAAAAAGAAGTGCTAAAATATAATAACTCCAGCGATAATAAAGTCCAAACTTTAAGAGAATTTGCTGGAGAGAGTGGAGATATCGAAGACCCATCAATGAAAGGAGTTGAGGGTTTTCGAAAATCACGTGACGAGATAAATCGTTGTATTTTTAAAGGATTGAAAAGATTTGAATGATAATTATGATTGAATATATAATAATAGCTATATTACAAGGGTTATTCGAATGGTTACCAATTTCTTCTTCGGGTCAAGTTATGATAGTTTCAGTTAATTTTTTTGGAATTCCTCCTGAACAAGCCTTTAGTTTAAGTATTTGGATGCATTTGGGAACAACATTTGCGGTCTTGCTTAAGCTAAGAAAAGATTACATTCATATTATTAAATCGATTCTACCAAAGAAGTTTGAAGTTGATGGAAACGATATTAAGAAAAGAAACTGGTTAATTTACGCCACAATTGGAACTGCTATAACTGCAATCCCATTATATTTCCTGTTTAAATTCGTAATAATAAAAGGATTTGACGCATTTCAAGGTGAGATTTTAACTTTAGTAATTTCCGGCTTGTTAATTATAACTGGAATTGTTTTACTGACTTTTAGAAGTAAATTTGGCATAAAAACTATCGATACTGTTTCAGATCGGGATCTCATCAGGGATTCTAGCATATCTGGATTAATTCAAGGGATTGCCATACTTCCAGGAATATCCCGTTCAGGTTTTACTGTCTCTACTATCTTATTCGAGAAATATAACCAAGATCAAAGTTTAAAATTAAGTTTTTTGATGTCCGTCCCAGTAGCTCTTGCGTCAATCGGGATGGATATTATTTTCGGAGAAGGATCGGTTTTTGGAACAATTGATCTTTTCACAATTTTGATTATAACAGCAGTTAGTTTCATTGTAGGTTACTTTTCAATGGAACTATTGTTAAGAATCGCACGAAAAATCAATTTTAGTTATTTTTGCATCTTATATGGAGTAGTGTCATTCGTAATAATTGTTCCTTTCATGTTTTTCGGGTAGAATCTATAAATTTCTAATATATTCAATCAGATAACTAGATAAAGCGTTTTCTACATTTTCTATTCCTCTAAATCCCGGAAAATCGTTTAAATCGATAAGATAAAAACGATCCTTATTTGTTAGTTTTATTAAATCAAATCCAAAAATTTTAAGGTTAAGTTCTTCTGACAAAATTTCTGCTAGATATCTAATATCAGCATTGACCTTGAACTCTTTCCGCTTAATAGTATCAACATTAATATTGGAAGGTTTATCTCTCAAAAAAATATAAATCGGATTTTCTCTTATAATGCCATAAACTTTATCTCCTATTACATAAACCTTTCTTTCAAATCCATCACACTCAATAAATTTCTGAATATAGACATCGTAGTATAAAAGATGTTTATACCGATTGCAAAATGTATCTACTTCTTCAATCTTTCTAACTAAGAAGTTAAATCTATTATATTTGTCGTGCTGATAATGACTTTTAATTACGATTGGAAGCTTAGGTAAAGCCCATTTTTTAAATTTAAGGACATCTGTAGCATTATTATTCCATGAGTTAGGAAATGAAAACTTTTTACTAATTTTGGGGTGGTTTTTAAATACCTTTCTTAGAGCATAATCAAGGGATATCTTGTTTTTACACATTTGAACGGTATCGACATTATGTAGCGTTGGAATATTATTTGTTTTAGCGTAATGAAGTAAATCGATAGAACAATCGTTTCTTACTTTGACTATTATTAAATCTGCTTCTTTAATCGATTTAGGCATTCTGGAAAGGTTAAAAAACTTTTTTGTAGGATCGTGAAAGTGTAAGTTAACATCGGGTAACCTTTTTAGCTTATTAATAACACCCTTAATTATTTCGTGATCTTCCCTAGCTGAAAAAACGACATTTCTTATCATCAATTAAAAATAAAGAAGCGCAGAATATTCTTAAATTTTCCCTCAATGCATACTTTCTTTTTGTATTGTATATTTTAGAAAAATAATAACTTCTTTAAAAAAATGGGGATATTAATTTGAAAGAAAAAGTGTTTAGTAAATTTCTCAGAAGACAGGTATTGTTAATCGGATTGCTTTACATGGGAGATTACCTTTTCTTCTTTTTTGAGCAGAATTTTTTCAACACGTACTTAGATCATGTACTATATCTCCCAGAACTCTTCATTTCTATAATGGTTTCCTTATCAGCTACGGTTGGTCTTTTAAGTATGCCATTATGGGGGATTGCAAGTGATAACACAAGAACAAAATATGGTAGGCGTCGGCCATTTCTATTATTTGGTATTATGGCTGGATTTGGTATGGTATTATTTAGTTTTGCATATCTGTTATTCGGGAGAACAGAGAGTGCATATATATGGTGTTTAATAATTGATGTTTTACTTATCGGTATTGCTTCAAATGCGTTTCTCGTAGCTGAAAGATCTCTTATTCCAGATACAGTCGAAGTTGAAAAAAGGGGGCGTGCAAATGGTATCATTAATTCAATTAGCTACATTGGGCTATTAATTGGTGTAGTATTTCTATTACTAGGAAATGAATTATTTGGCATTCCTGATCCTCGCCCGGGTGCTACAGGAACGATTATTACACAAGATGGGCATATGATATTATTATCTATGGGTGGACTTCTTTTTGCTATAGTTG
Source organism: Promethearchaeia archaeon (assembly GCA_029856125.1). Taxonomy (GTDB): domain Archaea; phylum Asgardarchaeota; class Lokiarchaeia; order Sigyniarchaeales; family SOKP01; genus SOKP01. Next base: position 38,106 of record JAHQWJ010000147.1, read on the forward strand.
GAATTATTGGTTTTTACTTCATAAAAGAAAAACCTGTTTCTGAGCTTCCTGAGAAGAAAAAGTTCTTAACAGAGCTAAAGCAAACTTTTAATATAGCAGAATTGAAATCCCATAAAGAATTCTTTAAAATTCTTCTAGCATTAGTCATATTCCAGTCTGGGATTTCTTCGATTATGCCGTTTTTATTTATTTTCATCTTCGATCAAGGGCTCACAACTCTACAACTCTTATTAGGGATCGCAATCGCATTTCCAGTTGTGTTCGTTGCAACTATTTATTTAGGAAGATTGTCAGATAAATTTGGAAGAAAAAGATTCGTACCTATATCTATGATTATAGTAAGTATGGGATACCTTTTAATGCCATTTGCTTCAAGTAATTACATCCTATTTATGATTGGTTTGCCATTCGTGTTAGTAGGTGTATTATCATTAGTAACACCCTTGAATGCGTGGTCTCAAGATTTGTTACCAGAGGATAAACGTGGAAAATTTACAGGAATACTAAATATTGTTAACACAGTATCTCAGATTATAGGTTCCTTTGCAGGAGGCATAGTTGCTACTTTATTTGGCATTTCTTGGATATTCGTTCTAGGTCCTGTCTTTTTTCTAGCCTCGATTCCACTATTTTTGAAAGTAAAAGAAACTGTAAATTTATAAATAAAATAATACTCTTTTCTCTTTTTTTTACTTCTTTTAGGATTCTACTATGATTTTCATCCACAAATATCTCCAATCAAATAATTTCAATAGTGTCAAAAATATCAAAAATCTAATAAATAGAATCCATCTCTATAGTTTATTTCAAAATGATTTAAATAATACTTTTTAATATAGATACTATAACGGCGACCACTAAAAATTTAGAAAAAAGTTGAATTAAATGACTGAAAATGATATAAAAGTCGCAATTATCGGAGTAGGTGACGTTGCAAGCGCATTAGTTGCGGGAGTCGAGAATTACAAGAAAAATCCAGATAAGATCATTGGTTTATTACCAGAAATTACTCAATATGGAGTAAAAGATATAAATTTTGTCCTCGGTATTGATGTTAATGCTAAAAAGATTGGTAAAGATTTAAGTGAAGCTATTTTTGTTGAACCAAATTGTAATAGAAAAACATTTGAGCCAGGATTTTTAGACGCTCCTGTCCTAAAAGGTCCAATATTAGATGGATTAAAAAGTAATATCAAAAACATTATACCCGTTGATGAGAATCAAAAAGTCGTAGAGATTGTGAAAGAGTTTAGAAAACGGGATGTTGATGTTGTTGTTATTTTGCTTCCAACAGGCTGCCATGAAGCGGTTAAATTCTATGCTATGGCAAGTCTTGATGCGGGAGCTTGTGTGGTTAACGGTATGCCTTCACATGTAGTTAAAGATTCAGAAATTGTTGAAAAAGCTCTAAAATTAGAACTTCCATTAATTGGTGACGATGTAAAATCTCAAATAGGAGCTACTATAATACATCGATCGCTAGCAAATCTCTTTCCAATGCGTGGCGCAATTCTTGACAGAACTATACAGCTTGATTGGGGAGGGTCATCGGATTTCTGCAATTTATTAACCCCTCAATCTAATGGTGAATTAATATATGAGGAAGGAAAACGTCAATCTAAAACTGAATCGGTAATAGCAAATTTACAGAATAAAGACGATTTAGAATGTCGAATATCTGCGGTAGATTATATTCCATTCTTAAAGAATCAAAAAGAGGCTTATATGAGATTAGAGGGGAGGATTTTTGGTGGTGCCCCTGTTCGAGTCGATATTACTATGTTTGTAGAAGATGGTAATAATTCCGCAGGTATAATAGCAGATTGCATAAGGGTTATAAAAATTGCTAAAGATCGCAAAATTGGGGGGGTTTTACAATCAGCTTGCTCGTTTTTTAATAAACATCCTCCAGAACAATTAGATGATTATGTTGCAAAAAAACAACTTATAGAATTTCTAGAAAATAGAAGAGAACGATAATAAGATACGTGAAACTTGATACTTTTAAAAACTTAGCTCTTAGCTTTAACAAATGCGTTTCGATATATTTCTCGCGTATTAATTAAATTATAAATATGATCTGAAACTAAACTTATTCCTTCTGGCACGCTCCTAAAGCTAGGAAAATCGTTAATATCTACGATATAAGGTCCCTTCTCGGTTAATATGTAATCTAACCCAAAAACTGACATCCCAAACTTTCGGCCTAATCGAATAATCCTCTTTTTGAATGGTTCTTCCACTGGAATCCTAATATGGATGAGTTCCAGAGGAGACAATTTATCTAATTGCTGTAAACGATTATGAGAAGTTATTGAAACAACCCAATTACCTATAACATAAATTTTATAGAGAATATCATGTTCCCCTAAATATTCTTGAAAAAATAACTCGCTTCCATTGTAATTTTTTATCAATTCAAGTAATTCTCTGTGATTTTTAGCGATACCAATTATTCTATCATTCTTAGGTAAATCTGGAATGTTATGAGGATTTAATTTTACAATAATTGGTGTGCCTTTTTGAGAAACACGAATCGCTTCTAATTTATTAGAAAAAGAGCGTGGGGTTAGAATTTTTTTGTAATTTTTATTTATAAAATTAAAAGTGTTTTGCCTACTCTCACATAATTGAACGGATTCTAGGGTGTTAAGAATAGGAATTTCAGGACACGTTTTTTTAACGATTCTATAGATTTTTTCATTTAACTCTTGAGTTGTCAGTTTTACAAGTAAAAACGAAATTGGATATTTTCTTAATCGTTTTTCAAGATACTTAGCATTAAACGATTCTAATCCGTTTTTCATTAAATTAACTATTGTTATATTATAATTTTTAATTAAGAACTTCTTGATGTTTTCCAAAACTTCAAGATCTCTATTACAAATGGCTCCAATATATTTTCGCTTTAAATTATTCGCCATTTAAAAAACCCATGCAATTTGATTTCTAAAAAACAAATTAAAATATATAAATGTATTGATAAATGAGTCCGAGTAATATTTCTATTTAGTTTATTATTTTTTCGCTATTATATATACTTTAAAATAACTTAGTTTTATATTATTCATAAAGGAAAGATTTTTTCATCGATTGCGTTTAATTGGGGTGGTTATTTGATAAAAATAGGATTACTGACGGATAGTTACCATTTAGAGAAAAAATCGATTCAATTCTTAAAATATATTAAACCATTAGCAGATATATCAGTTTATCTCGAAGAAGACTATCTAATTAATTTCTCGAATTACTTTTTCGAGGAAGATATTTTTTTTGTGAAAGCGAAAGGAGACTTAGTATTAAATTTAGTGAAATTAATAGAAAAAGAAACTAGTATTCCAGTAATTAATTCATCAAGAGGAATCTCTCTTGCTTTTAATAGATTTTTAAATAGCGTTGCCTTAAGAAAAGCGGGGATTCAAGTTCCCAATTTTTCGCTAAATCCTGTAGGACAGCCACCCCCATTTAATGAATACATAATTAAAAATATTATGGACCAAAAAAATTATGCATTTAATCCTCAAGTTCAGAAAAAAGAGGGATATTTAAGTGTAATTGATGTTCGCGCTATCAATGAATCGAGTGGAAATTACCCAAAATACACACATCTATACTATCAAGAATTTATTAAGAGTAAATGGGAATACAAAGTGTATCTTGTAGGTGAAAACCTTCTTTACTTCAAACAATTACCAGTTTTAATAAATCCTGATAAAATGAAATCTAGAACAAAAATAGAGAAAATTCCCGAATTAACAGAAATGGCTTATACTGCTACAGAAACAATTGGATTAAAAATAAGCTCTATGGATTTCTTAAAATCAAAAGATGGAAATTATTTCTTGACAGATATAAATGCATCCCCAAATTTTAATTACATCAAGAATGGTCCTAAAATTATAGGAGATTATCTGATAAAACAAGCTAAACTATAGGAAGAAGAGCAATTATGAAAATAGGAATTTTATCAAAAAGGAGGGGAAATTTCGCTGGGGAAATTCAAAAATATCTTGAGCTTAAAGGGCATGATGTAAAAATCTTTACAGTAGATGATTTAATTGTTAATGAAATGCTTCTTAAAAGAGATTTATATATATTAAAATCTAAACACTTACTTTATCTTTATGCAGGTTATTTTTTAGAAGCTAATATGATTCCCGTCATTCCAAACACTACTATCAGTTATTTTCATAAAAATCGGGTTGAATCGTATTTTTCTATGAAAAAGCTTGATTTATTATGTCCAAATATTTTTATGGGTACCTTTAAAACTCTTAGAAGTCAACTTCAAGAGTCAAGTTTTCCCCTCATTTCAAAACCTATGCATGGATCTGGAAGTAGGGGTGTCAAAGTGTATAATTCTCTTCAAGAGTTTAATGTTTCTACCGATAATTATCTCTATCTAGAAAATTTTATCAAAGGAACGCACTATTTAGCTTATTTTATAGAAGATGAAATTTGCATATGCAAAAAAAGACCACTCTCAAATGAACATCAAGATACTGAATTAATCGAATCCGATAAAGAAATAGAAAAATATCTTATTAAATGGAAAGAAAAATATAATCTGTTATTTGGACATCTCGATCTAGTTAGAGAAACGAATACAAATAAGTTATATGTGGTAGATGCAGGTACTTTTCCGGAATTCTCTAATTGGAAGCGTGATACTGATCCTACTTCGAAAATATGTGACTTAATTTTAAAAGAATTCAGGATGTTAAAGAACTAAATAGGTGTAAATAATAAGTTAATTAGTAAGTATTGAATTTCAATTCTTATTAGGATTTTTTTTCTACTGAATCTTGTTCTTGCTCTTTGTTATACTCTTCTACTTTTTGCATAACGGATTCCGCAGGTGTCTGAGGTATAGGCATTTTCTCATACACTTCAATGAACTTGACATCTTCAATTTCATCACCCATATGAGTCTGTAAATCCATAGCTAAACCGAATTTAAGATATGTAAGGTTTTGAAACAAGAGCATTTTAGGAACAGTAATTTCTAGAGTTTTGTCCTTCAAAAGATTTACGATAAATTCAGATGCGTTTTCTTTAGGAATTCCCTTTGAAATCATAAAGTAATCGATTTTTTCGTTAAATGATTCGATCTTATCTACTATCTCAAGGTTATAATCTATTGATTGTCCTGCTAGAGGGTGATTGTAATCAATAATTACTTTGCCTTGAAGAATATTTGAAATAACACCTCTCTGTCCTTTTTTATTTGTAAAGTCTTGACCGTATTCTGGGTTTTTTCCATCGTTTAATTTTCTAAATTTAGCTATGCCAATTCTTTCAATTTTTTGAGGATCCCTTTTACCAAAGGCTTTAGTAGGGGGAATCTTTACAGATTTTTTTTGAAAGTAGTTCATATCTTTTACAGTTTCAGTTAAACCTTCATTTAAAAATCCCGGTTTTCCAATTATTACAAATTCCGGAGTGTAATACCCTTGTTGAGCTTTTTCCTCCTCATACATTCCTGCTTTTTTTGCATCTTCTTCAGAAGATACTCTAAAAATCTTTCCTTTTTGCGTCCTTGCTGTCATCTTAAGTAAAACAAAATCGCCTTCTTCTGCCTTTTTGCCTTCTAACTTCGCTTTCTTCTCTTCTAGCTTTTTAGCTTCTTCTTCAAGCTTTTTGGTTTCTTCTTCTTCCTTTTTTGCTTTCTCTACGTCCTCTGAGGGTTGTTCAAGAACTGAATCATCGCTTTCTATAGTAGACTCTTTTGATTCACTTAATAATTCTTTAGCGTTGCTTACGAATTTTTCAGCTGTAGCTTTTCCAATGCCTTTTAATTGCGTTAAATCTTCCACACTTGCGTTAGCTAACTTCTCTACGGATTCAATACCCGCTTCAATCAGCACATCTTTTTTTTTACCTACGCCTTTCACATCTTCTAAATTCATAGAAAATACCATTAAATATAATTAGTTAAATTGTTGCTAGTAGGATTTAGGAATTAATCATTCCTTATTATTTTTTCTAAAACTAAGAGACTGGCTCATACAAGATTCCTAAATCGTCAGCATAATTTTTCGCTTCGTGAATTTCTCCCATTGATGGCCTACGATTTATCTCAGGATATTCAGAGGACTTCCATTGTGGTCTATATTGAGCCATCAGGTTCACTACAGCCTTCGGAAGATCTTTAGCTACAAAATCTAATATGGGTTTAGAACAACATTCTATGTGATTGGGCATAATTAAGTGTCGGATTATAATTTCTCCACTTCCCTCATCGTGGATTCTTTTGTGATTTCTGGCAATGACATCAAAGTAATTATCAATACCAGAGTATTTTTTTCCACATGTATTATTTCCATACTTCCAGTCTGGCAACCAGAAATCCATGAAATCTATAATTAATGATAAGGATTTGTTAGTCAAGAAAAAGTTCGAATTCCAAAGTTGAGTTATGTTTGAGGTTTGATATTGTAAGCTACCAACAATAGTATGGATGTTTGGAATAGGATCTCCTCCTACATAGTTGATATTAATCGCACCTTTCTCAACTAATCTGTCTGCAAGAGCTGCTAATTGTTTTACATCAACTTTTTGAGCAACATCCTCAATTTTTTTCGTGTTTTTCCATGACTGAGATATATCGTAGTTTTGGCAGAAAACACACCCAAAATTGCATCCTTGGAAAAATATTGTACCACTGGGTATTAGTGGAGCTTCTTCCCCAGAATGAAGAAAAGCAGATGATACATAAGAATCCTTAGAAAGATAGCAAAAACCAGTTTCACCTTTAATACGATTAACTTTGCATTGTCTTTCGCAGAAAATGCAGTTCTCAAGATATTTATTTGCTAATTCTTCTGCCAGATTAATAAAATTTTTAGAAACTATACTACGTTTCTTTTGTTCTTCAGTAGATTTTTTTAATACTTCTTTAAATTCAAGAGATTTTTCTGCTAACAAATTCTCTAAGTTTTTAATGGATTCATTAGTATCAAAGTCACATTCTATGCTTTTTGCGATTAGATACCGAGCAATTTCTTTATCATCAATGATACTTCTGTATCTGGCAAATCGTTTGCGAATTATCTCATTTTTCCAAACCAAAGCTGAGTCTGGCCGAAGAATTCTAAAAACCATTTTGGTTTTCGCTCTTTTTTGCCTTAATTATGGTTAACTGCATAAAAATAGTGAGAATAACGCTATATATCAAAACTAAGCCATTTAATAATGTTAGATAGAAATGGTATGTTATCTCCTGCGTCTAATCCAAAATCATCTTCAATAAGCCAATCAGATGAACCAATAGTTACACATCTTCCACTGAAAAAATTGCTAACGACACAGATAGGGACAGTACCAATACTTCCCATGTCATCGTCAGCAAGATATTTAAACTCTGCTTTTTCTGAAGTCACTATAATATCTTCAACATCTTCTTCAGTTATTGTAAAAAATGTACAGTTAGGGAGTACGACTTCAGTTATACCCTGAGTGATCGGATGGACAAACAGGTCATTTACTAACACATTTTGTTTATTTACTAAAAAATGTGATGACGCTTCTTGTATAACCCCATTCCAATATCTTCGCACTCCAGTCATTTTATATAATACTCTGAGGGACCCCATCTTCATTGGAACGTCTTGATCTCCTCCAGCTCCAGTAGTTATAAAAAGTCCCCCGCCGTCTCCAACATACCGCTTAATTGCTAATAATTCATCTTTAGTGAATTTATCTTCTTTGCCATCCTTAGTATGTTGGATATTTCCCAGAAATAAAACATCGTAATCTTCAAGTAAATCGTAGTCAATAGGACCTTCATTCTTGTCTATGTATTCGACCTCAAACTCATCATCACCCATAGAAAATTCGGGAAATTCCTCTATTTTTTCTCGATGTGATAAATCCACTATGACACTGTAAGGGCTCATTTTAAACCGACTCCAAGGCTATTTTGAAGTAAATTCTAATTTGTTCTAAGTGTAAATTCTATTATCTAAAATAATATAATTTTTATTTTTAAAGATATGGTATTATTATTAAAGGTTTCTAAATCGGAATACTGCTAACGCAAAGTTTAAATATTTAGAGGAGAAAATATAAAGGATCAAAAAAATAAAGCACATTTATATTCGCATACTTCTTCTCCGTGTAAATTTTCCGCGAATAAAATTTTAAGGAATTTAAATGAATTAAACCTCTTCAAAATTCAAGAATTACATCCTATAAATTCTAACTGCAAAATTGTGTGTAGATGTATCAAAGTAATATTAGGATCAGTTTAATGAATTATAATCAATTTTAAAAAATAGTGGACAAATAGAACTAGAAATATTGAAATATTTGATTATATGGAAATAAAATCTCGTTCTGCAGGGCCATCTTTTTTGATGATTGCGATGTCTATTCCATTTCCTGAAGCCATATCTCTTATGATACTTGAAGTGACTGCTTTTATAATTATTTCTTTTCCTGCACTAATCGATAAGTTATCTTTATACTTTGCTTCGAGCACACCATAAGAGAAATTTTGACCACTACCTACAGCACAGAATTTATCAGGTAAAATGGAACCATATGCTCCAAGATTTAGAAGTACTGGGCCTTCTTCTTCAGTTGCCCCTCCTAAAATGAGACCTACTTGAAACGGATACATTTTATTTTGATAGAGGATATTAGATAACATTTTTCCAGCACTTTTTATTTTAATTGGTGCTTCTTCCTTTAGTTGGTACAATGCAGTTTCAGCCCGGAGAACATCGACCAGATACATTGCGTCAGCCACCCCTCCAGCAATAGTCATGTATAAGTGTTCTTGGATTTTATGTAATTTTTCAGCAGTTTTACTCGCTACAAAGTAACTCATTGTAGCCCTCCTATCCGTACCTAAGATTACAGCGTCCTTGCACACTAGACCTACCGTAGTTGTCCCCGTTTTTAATGTTTGACTATTTCTTTGCGTAGATTGTTTGTTATCGCTGCTTATGGAATCTCGTAAAAAAATAGATTCAGATGGTTTAACTAAATCTTCTTTTCTCATAATTAATATCATTAAAAGACTCTTGTCTTAATAATTTTTTTTTAATTTTTTATAAATATATTGTGTTCTTAGGAGAAGAATCAAAGATTATCTAATGATTTAATATGCTAGACTTTTAGATTCTCAAGGGATTCTATACCCCATAGGTATTTTTTGAGGTCAATTTTGTTTGTAGGGCTTATTTCAACACCTTCTTTTTCAAGCAAAATTTTTTGATAATCTTGCCCGTCTTGTGATTTCAAGGCAATTTTACCTTGTGAATTTATAACCCGGTGCCATGGTAAATTATATTTTTTTGTGGATGAATGTAACAACCATGAAACTTGTCTTGCTCCATTGGGATTACCAGCCAATTTTGCAATCCTACCGTAAGTGAATACTTTACCTTCAGGGATATTTTGTATTAATAAAATCACATTTTGAGTAAAATCAGTAGGGATTTTAATTCACCTTAAGAAGTTCATAAGTTTTCTTTAATACAATTTATTTAGAAGAATAGACGCCTAATTATAAAATTTTATGAATAAAGCACAAATGGTATTTCTTACTTTTTTATCAGTTTAGAAAATATAGGAGATAATTTTAACTAGAAATCATTTAACATGGTCAGATTTATCATGGATAAACCAAACCAAATTCCAGACTGGGAGAATTCAAAAATCTTCAACATAAATAAGGAGCCTGCTCACTCAACACTAATTTCTTTTGATAGTCTGGAAAATTCGAAAAAAAATAGGGAAGAATCACAATATTATATATCATTAAATGGCATATGGAAATTCAATTGGGTAGAGAAACCAGCAGATCGACCAGTTAATTTTTACGATATAGAATATGAAATCCAAGACTGGGATGAAATTGATGTTCCAAGCAATTGGCAGATGCGGGGATATGGAATACCCATATATACTAATAAAGAGTACCCATCTAGCATTGATACTCAAAATATTCCAAAGATTGACCATAATTACAATCCAGTAGGTTCTTATAGAAGAGATTTTAAGATCCCTAACAATTGGAAAGAACGCGAGATTTTTTTACACTTTGGGGGCGTTAAATCTGCTTTTTATATTTGGATTAATGGGAAAAAAGTTGGTTACAGCCAAGGAAGTATGACTCCCGCAGAGTTTAATATTACGAAATATTTAAGAGCGAATAATAATGTACTTGCTGTTGAGGTTTATAGATGGTCAGACGGTTCATATTTAGAAGATCAGGATATGTGGAGATTTAGTGGTATATTTAGGGATGTCTATTTATATTCTTCTCCAAAAGTCCATATTCGAGATTACTTTGCACGCTGCGAGCTTGACGAAAATTATAAACATGCGAAGATAAAAGTTAGCGTAAAACTCATTCATTATGGAAAAGACGCTGCCGAACAACATAAAGTAGAAATATCATTATTAGATAACGAACAACACTTTGTTAATTCCAAAATCCTTATGGATGATGTTTTTTCGATCAAGCCGGGTACTGAACATTTAATAGAATTACAAGCAAAGATTAAAGATCCTAAGAAGTGGACCGGAGAAACTCCTAATTTATACGATTTATTTCTAATACTGAAGAATTCGAGAGATCAAATAACCGAAGTTGAGCATTGTAAATTTGGTTTTAGGAAGATCGAAATTAATAATCAAGGCAGCTTTCTTATTAATGGAGAATCCATTATATTCAAAGGAGTTAATAGACATGAGCATGATCCAGATCACGGTCGCGCGATTACTCATGATAGGATGATTCAAGATTTAATACTAATGAAACAAAACAACATTAATGCTGTTAGAACAAGCCATTATCCTAACCATCCAAAATGGTACGATTTATGCGATGAATACGGGATTTATGTGATAGATGAGTGCAATTTAGAATCTCATGGTCTTCGAGAAATAATACCTGGAAGTGATCCAAACTGGACTGAAGCATGCATCGACCGAATGATCAACATGGTTGAGCGTGATAAGAATCATCCTTGTGTTGTTGTGTGGTCCTTAGGAAATGAAGCTGGAATGGGGGAAATTTTTAATATCATGAAGAAAGAAGCACTTTTATTAGATTCAACAAGATCAATCCATTACGAAGGAGATTATAACCATGAAATAGCTGACATAAATAGTTTCATGTATATGTCGCCTAAGCAACTTGAAAGAAATTTGCGGCGTAGTTCAAAGAGAAAAATGAGTAAAACAGGGAAAATAACTCATCCGAAACCTGTAGTTTTATGTGAATATGCTCATGCTATGGGTAATAGTTTAGGCAATTTTCAAGAATTCATGGATATGTTTGAAAAATATCCGCATGCTATAGGTGGATTTATTTGGGATTTCATAGACCAGGGATTAAGGAAAATCACAGATAAAGGAGAAGAATTTTGGGCTTATGGGGGTGATTTTGGAGACAAGCCAAATGATGGCAATTTTTGTATTAATGGTATAGTGTTGCCAGATCGTAAACCGAATCCAGCCTTACATGAAGTTAAAAAAGTTTATCAGAATGTTAAATTTTACTCCCTGGACCTCCTAGGGAGAAAACTAACAATTCACAATAAATATAATTTTATTTCCTTGGATGAATTCATAATTAAATGGGAATTAACTGCAAATGGTGAAGTTATCCAACAAGGACTTATTGATAATCTAAATATTGGTCCTCGTGAAAAAAAGGAACTTATAGTATCTTTTCACAAGCCTAAACTCGAACCTAATACTGAATATCATCTCAAAATGATCACATCCTTAGGTAAGAATAAGTTTTGGGCTGAAAAAGGTCACATAATAGCTTGGGATCAGTTCAAATTACCATATATTTCACCTAAAGAATATATTCCAATAAATTCAGTGCCTGAAATATTAATATATGATTTAGAGAACATTTATAGCATTAAAGGGGAGGATATTAAAATCAGTTTAGGGAAAAAAACTGGTGCTATCGAATCGTATATTTATAAGAATATTGAATTATTCAAATCTCCATTAGTTCCTAATTTTTGGAGAGCACCTACGGATAACGATTTAGGGGTGATTGATTTTACTCAATATTTAGGGGTACCTGATGACACTCGTTATTCAATAACTAGTTTTGATTTTAGTTGGAAAAATACAAGCAAAAATAGAACTGTAAAAGAGATTAAATTTGAGAAAGTTAATAATAACATCCTTAAAATTTTTGTACTTTTTAATATTGATAATTCAGAAGAAGAAATGTCTCTTACATATACAATATTCGGTGATGGAAATATAGTTATCAAGAGTTCTATTAAACCATCTAAAAATATGGCGCGTTTTGGTATGCAATTGACAATTCCAAAAGAATTCAATCTATTAACATGGTTTGGGAGAGGTCCTCATGAAACTATGCTTGACCGCAAAACAAGCGGATCATTAGGTATATATGCAGGAAAAGTGGGAGAATTAATTCACAATTATATAAAACCGCAAGAAAATGGGAATAGAACGGATGTGAGATGGGTAGCTCTGACAAACGAAGAAGATATAGGACTTTTTGTTTCGGATATAGGGGGTACGCATTTGAATATAAGTGCGTGGCCATATTCTTTAGAGGATTTAGAATCAGCAGATCATACCTACGATTTACCTAAACGCGAATTTAACACTCTGAATATTGATTACAAGCAATGTGGAGTTGGCGGAGACTTTCCAGCAATGGCTATGCTTCACAAGAAATATGTATTAAAGAAAAATGAGGAATATTCTTATGTTTTCAGTATCAGAGGTTATTCAAAAGATAAAGGAGATTTTAATTCTTTTTTTAAAAAGATACCCTCTTAAGAATAGAGAGTATTTCTTTAATTTGTATAATTTTTTATTTCTTTCAGTTTTCCTCCATCACGAGCAGATTGAGAAGCTTGAATCCCAGACATACAGAAATTGGCCGCTATTTTAGCGTGTATTGAAGCTTTGGTCCCATTTTTTATTGCTTGAAACCAGTTATCTAAAATACGAGCATTAGCACCAGAATGAAATCCTTCAACTCGGGAAATTATGCTAGATAATGATTCCTGATCAATTTTTCTAGCTTTTCCTTTTCTACGTTGGGCTTTATTAATTTTATGTCCATCGGCTATAAACAATCGACCAGGTTTATCAACTTGAGAGCATTCATAAGTGCCAGTCCGACCTACCACTTGAATCGAAATTCTAGCGGGTTCTCGAGCAAAGACATAAGCGTTAGCACACTTAGCTATAGCTGTAGTTTCTGTTCTAAACAACGCAACTTGGAAAGCTTTAGCAGGTTTGCATATTGGATTTCCCTGATACCCACCAATATCGTTAGCAAAGCTTGTAACTTCGATAAATGGCATTGGATTTTTTAGTCCTCCTAATACAACTTGAGCGGGACCAATGGAATGGGCGTACATCATTGGGTCAAACAACTGGTACCATGAATTGACACGAGGAGTATCAACATCTCCAAAACCTTGATCTCTCCATCTATAGGTAACATCATGCAAATATTCTGACTCAGCATATACTGGCTCACCTATTTTACCTGTTGATGTAAGTTGGGCGGCATATAATACTTCAGGGTAGAAACAATAGTTTTCTCCAAGTTGATAAACTTTTCCAGACACATCCTCAGCATTTATGATGCGATTTATATCATCCCCTTTAATAGCCATTGGAACTTCAGAAAAAACATGCAAGTTCGATTCTAGTGCAGCAACAGATTGATCCACATGATATTGAGGTGGGCTTGCTATAATAATTCCATCAAGTTCTTCAGTGTCTAATAAATCCTCAAAAGTTTTTGCAGTTTTAAATCCCTCAATCTTTTTGAACATTTCAGTAGCGATTGAATTTGGATCATAACCAGCCACCAATTTAGATTGCCCTTTTAGTAATGGATGGTTTTCTAACTCGGCTTTGATGCTAATTGAGTGAAGACCAAAACCAACAATACCAAGATGTATTAGCTTTCCCATAATTTTAGATAATTCGCGAAAATATTAATAGTTAAGCGTAGCTGACAAATTTGTAAATTAATATCCTATATGTTTAATTTTTGTAAGGACTTAAACAATTTATGGATAAAAAAATTGTCTTGATAGGAGCAGGCTCTGCTGCATTTGGACCTCCAACTTTTGTCGATTTAAATTTAAGTAAAGTGTTAGCAGGTTCTACTATTACGCTTGTCGACATAGATACAGAAAAATTACAAATGGTATATGAAGTATTATCAGAAGATAATAAAAAAATTGGGAATAAATTCAATATTGAATGTACACCGAATCGAGAAAAAGCTCTTAAAGGAGCAGATTTTGTTATAAATTCTACTGAACATGGAGATCGATTTGAGCTACGTTGGCAAGATAATACAATCCCTAGGAAACATGGCTCAACAGAAAGAATGGCTGAAAACGGTGGTCCTGGAGGATTTTTCCATAGCGCTCGCCAAATTCCTGAGATTATTAAGATTGCCAAAGATGTAGCGAGAATATGCCCTGACGCATTTTTTATTAATTATAGTAATCCAATGTCCCGTATATGCTTAGCTTTAAAAAGAGTAGTGCCTAATCTTAAAATGTTTGGTCTTTGTCATCAAATAGAACTTCTGGTACCTCATCATTTATCGAAAATTATAAAAAAAGAAATGAAGGATGTTCAAATAATTACTGGAGGTCTAAATCACTTTGCGTTTCTGCTGGGATTAAAAGATTTAAATACTGGAGATAACTTACTACCTGTTTTTAACGCAAACTGTCAAAAATATTTTCAAGGTAAGTGGGATCGATTCCACTATGCCGATTTAACCTTCGAGATTTACAAAAGATTTGGTTGGTTTCCGTACGTAGGTGATAACCACATATGCGAATATCTACAATTTGGTTCTCATTATACAACAGCACAAGATTTAACAGATTGGATTACTAGAATGGAACTGGGGAAGAAAGCAATAAATTTTCAACTAAAGTGGCATTATAAGAAATTAAAGAAGGGTAAATATCCTAAAAAGGGTATGCTTATGAGAGAATTTTCTGGTGAAAGAGCAATCCCCATTATCGAAGCAATCATAGAAGATAGTAATTCGTACGAAATAGCAGTAAACATTCCTAATGACGGCATTATTGAAAATCTCCCAAACGATTTAATAATTGAATGTTCTGGTATTGTTAGTAAAGAAGGAATTCGTGGGGTTAATTTGGGTAATATTCCAAAAAATATTGCCGCTCTATTAAGAATTGAAGCCTCCATTCAAGATTTATGCGTTGAAGCCATAATGCGGGAATCTAAAGATCTTGCAATTGATTGTCTTGCGATGGATGTTAATTGCGGTAGCTTTGAGATGGCTGAAGCAATATTTCATGAAATGTGTGAACTTCAAAGAGAATATTTACCTGATTTTAAATAGAAGAACGATCTTAACACAAATTTTAAATCAATATAAAACCAACTTAAAATATTATGAGTAAATTAACACTTATAGAAAAACTTGGATTTGAGACTTCAGATAAAGTCGTAATCTTTCACATTGACGACGTTGGTTTTTCCCACTCTTCAAACCTAGCCTCATTTGAATGTTTAGACTTCGGTATTGCTAGTTGTGGTTCTGTAATTGTTCCTGCTCCATGGTTTTTAGAAGCGGTTTCCATATGTAGGAGTAAGCCTCAGTACGATATTGGTGTGCATCTTACTCTTACTTGTGAATATGATCTATACCGATGGCGCGCATTGAGTAGCGTGACCCCAGATTCCGGTCTATTTGACTCAGAAAAATCTTTATGGCGAACCACAGAGGAAGCAATTGCAAATGTAAATGCTAAAGCGGCAGAAATTGAAATGCGTACTCAAGTTCAAACAGCGCTTGATAGTGGTATTGACATCACACATATAGACACTCATATGGGAACTGTCATGGCTCCTAAATTTCTTCCCTCCTATTTGAAGATAGCTCGCGAATTTAAAGTTGCTCCATTTTTACCTCGAGTCTCTAGGGAAGATCTTGAAGCTGTAGGTTTAGGAGACGCTGCTGATGTTTATTTAAAGATGTTTGATAAATTAGAAGAAAGTGGTACTCCTATTCTTGATTCTATGATTATCGATACGATGGGAGATAGTCCAAATAAAACAGATTATTATTGTAAAAGGTTTGGCGAAATTAAACCAGGGATAACACATTTTTTGTTTCACGCAGCGAAAATGAGTCCAGAATTGAATGCAATAACTCCCGATTCTGCAAGTTGGCGAGATCTCGATTATCAGGCATTTACCGATCCAAAAATTAAAGATTGCGTTGAAAAGTACAACTTAAAGATAATTGGGTATAGAGAAATCCGTGATGTAATTAGAAAAGAATCGTAATGAATATCGAAGCTATTCCACGATTTCTTTCTAATCTAAATTTTTTCTAATTAAAATTTACCCAAATAGGAGATGTCCAACCTCTTTCCCCATCAAACTGAGTAGCTCGAGCATAAAAATAAGCAGTATCACATTTATTTAGATCGGTATCTTCAAAAGCAAACTTAATTCGATCATTTGTTGGTACTCGAATTGCTACAACATTTCCATTTTTTAGTAATTCTACACTTTCCAGTTTATTGGTACCACAAACGGTAACAATTATTACTGGGGATTTATTCACTTCAATATTTTGACCCATCAAAGCAGAATCTATTTTTATTTTCAACCACATTCTCTCTCCAGTAGTCGCATAACACATCCTTTGGTTTAAACTCCGAATCAAATTTTTAGAATCTAACTGATTAGAAAATATAGCAGCAATTCCAGGTTTGTATCTTAAAATTGGGACTAAATTTTTCATCTTATATTGTTTTACTGGGCAACCAGGATGCGAGTAATGATCGTCACCGCCACCTATGAATCCCAATTTAAAACCGTTATTTAAAGCCCAGTTTACGCTTCCTTTTTTCTTATTGTTAACTAAAGGTCTATAATTACCTTTCATTGATTCGCTAGAACCATGTGAAGAGTAGATCTCAACAACCTTTTCCATTTCGTTATCAACTTCTGTCCAGGATGTACCCATTACATAACTTATTGGAGTATGGGAAATTATAGTGCATTCTATATTTTTTAGTGCTTCATATAGTTGATGTTGAAAACATCCCTCTTTAGAGTAATAATCGACTAAGGGAGCATCTTTAGCGGACTCTAATGGAAATAACATTACCTTATCTGAGATTGATTCGTAAGGACTCTTTGTTTTTGTAGCATTAGTAACACAATAATTACGTCCTGACCACTCGTACGCTGGAATTGCTGTAAACTTTTTATCAGTCCAATCAGCACACAAATCTATTAGAGATTCCCAAATAACTTTGTTATATGGATATGAGATGCCTTTTCGACCTTCCATAAAAGTATTACTTCTTTGGTTTAAATGATCTCCTAAAGCAGCAAAATCATGAAGTACTACGTTTTTTGCGTAGTGAAATGCGTCAGCGCCCGTTCCCATACCATCAGAAAATTCTCTAGTATGTATATGAGTATCCCCCCAGTAAACTTGACTCGAGATATCCTCGTCCCAAACAATTGGATTTGAAGTTCCAGTAAGATTTCTATTGCTAACATATAACTTCCCAATATTTGATACTATTTCAGAAGATACGGGATACAGCGCAAACCCCATATTATATCTTAGTAACCTACTGATTTTTGAATTTGGTTGGACTTCTTCCTTAAATTTCAATGCTTGTTCAATTAACACGTATCCCTCTCTCAAAGTTGCTTTATTTGGGAAGTCTAGGCAATTATCACCTTGAAGTTCAACTTCTCCATTGAAGGAATAATCTCGATTTCCAAATTTATCTAAAGCAACGATTTTAACATCCACTGGTTTTCCACGGTAAATTGTAGGGATTTTAATAAGAAAAAAAAAAGCTTTTTCTGAGATCATAGAAATTCTCTTTAATCCTATTCTATTGAACACTTTTTCTTTGGGAAGTTTAACATCTATAGCGAAGTAAACTTCATCAATGTAGGCTACATCTCCAGCCGTATTTACGTTCTTCAATTTATTATAATTAAACTCAATTGTATCTCCAATGATCATTGGATCGTGCAATATGTATACAACCATTAATGTGGATTTTGTCGCTTTAATCTTCCCTTTCACAGAGGATTCGATAGAGCAAATTCCATTCTTTAAATTGATTGGTTCCCATCCATAAGGGATTATGAATCTAAATTGAGTACGGCTTGGATAATCTTTTTTTGCTTTAAGGATTATTTTGATTGGTGTTTTACTGTTGACAACTATTTTTTCATCTATATCAAATGTAATATCATTTACATTATCTAATTTCACTCTATAATCGAGATACTCTGAATTATCTTTTGTTAGATCCATTTTTATCAGTTCTTTCGACAATTAAGTTTAATTTCAAATCAATTTTAAGGAAACTGAAACGTATTCTATGCCTGACTTAAGAGATTAGATATATATTCCCATTTCTTGTTGATTTTTTCGGCAGTTCGTAATCGATTGAATATTTTATATTCGAAAGCTCCAATTAAATTATATAAGCCTTTTACTTCCTTGTATACATCGTAATTCTCGAAGACATTTTTATAATCTTCAATGTTCTCCGTACTCCATATATCTTCCTTCTCTTTCATTTTCTTTGCTATATTCGTTACCCATAAATTTGCCATTTCCATAGAATAATATAGACCTGACGAACCAAATGGATTAACAAATCCCGCACTATCTCCAATAAGAACAATACCAGGGCGTGGTACGAAGTTTTTTACCATTCGTGCATTCGGGAGTACAGTTACTTCTTCGTAATCAATTTTTGCCGCTTTAAAAAATTCACTAAAGCCGGGGTAATTTTTCTTCAAATTTTCCCAGACTCTTAAGATTTCCTTATTATCCGGGACAATTACAGTTTTCATTTGAGGAACTTGTGCCATACGCAACATTAGTCCCACTTCTAATCGTTTATTCTCTAAAGGAAAAACATAAGCCACACTCGGAGGAAAATTAGGTGAATAGTTTAAATCCCCATTTCCAATGAAAAAGAACTGTAAACCAGGAGTTTTTTCAATCTCTATGTTAGCTTCACTAACTAAAGATTTAATTATTGGACAATTAATTTCTTCGTCATAGGGGACACCATAATATCTTCCAATAACACCTGTATATCCGCTACAATCTAAAATTGCTTTTCCATAAATCTCGTTGATGTTACTGGACTCATCCTTGTATTTTAATCCAACACATATCCCATTTTTCTCAATTGGTTCTATTACTTCGCTCTTAAGTAAAATATCAACTCCTACTTCTTTTGCTTTTTCTACGAACCTATCGATAAATTCCCTCCATTCGAAAAAATAATGAGGATATTCGCGGAAAGTCGTTGTTATCTGTAGATCTCCTGGAGAATGCCAAACTCTAGCACCATCGGATTTAAATCCTATAGATGGTAAAAAATCTTTTCCTAGAATATCATCTACAATAGAATAATAACCCATTCCCTCACCACGAGGTTTTGGTCCAGCTTGGTCTCCTTTCTCTATAACCACTACTTTAAATCCTTCTCTGGCAGCTACAATACTGGCAGTTAGCCCTGCAGGACCTGCTCCAACGATTACAAAATCAAAAATGCTTGAATTATTTGATGCCATAAAATGAAATAAGAATAAGGGTAATTAATTACTTTTGGTGATGACACATCAAATACAATAGTGTCCATGATTACTAATGAGCCTATAGGAAATCATTTTTAACGCTTTGGCTATAATTTTATAGCAATTGATTTTTCGCAATTTTTTCTTAGATGTTTTTTTAAAAATAATTTATAAACGATCGAGAATAGTCATATATACATTTTTAGCAATTACACAAAAATGTGAAATGTATTGAGAGGTGAAATTAAATGGTAATAGTTATTATGAGATTAATTCAAAAAATAGCAAATGGTAAATGGGATGAATTAGAAGAGCTTGATAAAAAATTCAATGAAATTGAGGACAAAATAGGTTATCCTCCAAAAAAGCGATATCGTAGCCTATCGGGGGCCTATGACAACAACGTAATTATTATTGAAAGAGAATGGCAAAGCTTATCAAAAATGGAAAAGGGTTTGACAAAAGGTTTCTTAGATCCTGAATTAGCAAAATTAGAAAAAAAATTAGGTTCAATTGTTGAATGGCAAAAAACAGAATTGTATGTACCTCATCCACCATTTCCGGTATAAAGATTATTTCAAAATCGTTAACTCTCCTTCTTTCTTTTTTTTATATTTCGATGAAATAATGTTTAAAGGGCTTCCTATATTTATCAAACTAAGTTATAATGGAGAAATTAAAGACATATTACCTTAAAACATATAATTTGTTACCAGCACCAATTTATGGATTGCTTTCAGCAATAGTAGGTATAGGCGGAGATATCATAGGCATAGCTCTTTTTCCGGGTTATAATTTAAACTATATGATAAGTGCTTTAGGAGCCGGTCCTGGTGCGATATATTTTAATATTGGAACAATCTTATCTGGTATATTCGCCTTATTATTCTATTTATATATGATAAAGGCTATTGGAAACGAAAAAAATGATCCAAAATTACAAAGAGTAGGCCATTTTTTCGCAATTAATTCATGTATCTTTTTTTCATTAGTTGGTGTTTTTCCTACTTCAACAAATATGATACTTTTCTATCTTCATGGAACTTGTGCTTTAATTAGTTGGTTGAGCGCGATTATTTATTTAAGCATTTTTAGCTCTTTGATATTTAAAAACAAGGTTATTCCAGAATTTTTTGGGTATTTAGCACTAATAACTGCGGGCACAATAATTGTGTTCTTATTAACATGGATACCTATAATAGAATGGATTATGGCATTAGGAGTCACAGTTTGGATAACTCTACCCTCTATATATATGCTCTACCATAAGATTTAGGGGCCCCTTATATCCATTTCTTTACAAATTTAGTATATAAGAGAGTTTTAATGCGATATTTAATAAGATTAAGATAATGTCAGATTTAATTGGATACATTTTAACCCTTGATGCTTTGTTCACTTGGGGTATTGCTTCGTTAGTTTATAAATTTAGTCTAGGTAAAATTGAATCAAAACCCGGTCTTCTATTTAGGTTAATATTCGTGTCGTGCTCCACTTTTATTCTCGCTCTTTTCTTCGGCACATTCTCTTTCATTCCCTTATTGAGTTCGCAAAATTTAACAAGCTATATAATCGCATGTTTAATTTCAGGGTTATCAGTCACAATAGGAGATTTGCTTTATTTCGCTTCCTTAAAGAAAATTGACGCCTCTCGAGCATTTCCGCTAACTCAATTAAGTTTAATCTTTGTTTATCCATTTGCGTTTATTTTTTTTGGGGAAGAATTGAAACTTTCTATAGTACTAGGCGGTTTATTAATCCTTCTGAGTGCTTTTATTTTAAGTACTAAAGATAAAGAAAATGTAAATGAAAATGGTTCAGAAAAGAAAATCCAATCTTCAGAGAAAATGGTTATTGGAGTTCTACTAGCCATTGGTTCGGCATTTCTCTGGGGCCTTTCTATAGTTGCATTCAATCAAGCAAGAATTATCTCTAACGATGTGTTCGTTACAAATTTTATCAGAGTATTTTTTGGTACTATATTCTTTATCATACTTGGTATTTTTCAGATAGAATTTTACTCTAGTTTTACAAAGGCTAACAGAAAAAAATTTAAATACTTTATATTTGTTGGAATAGCAGGAGCGTTGTCTTTAGGTTTAGCAGATACATTATTTTATAAAGCAGCGGAAATAAACGGCTTAGTATTGACATCAACATTTACAGCTAATACACCAATGGTCCAACAAATTCTATCAATATTGATTTTAAAAGAGAAATTCCGTAAGAGATTTATATTTGCTGTCGGATTAATAATTATTGGCAATTACATCATTTTATTTTTATAAACTTCATTAATCTAAGTAAGAATTATTATGATTAGAGTCGAAATAGAATTATTAACTAATAATATTGTTTTACCTTTTCAAAATTTACGAGAAAATCCGGAAATTGATTTTCTTGAATTAAATAAATTATTTGCCTCAAAGTCACTAGCTGAACACGGTTTAGGCTTTTTAATTAATGTTTATGAAGTGGTAGATTTAGATCATCCTAATAATTATAAATTAATTAAAAAAATTGTGTTTGATACCGGAGGTACAAATCTTACATATTTACATAACATAGATGTTCGAGGATATCCATTATACGATGTAGATTGCATTGTATTGTCACATTGGCATTATGATCATTCTGGGGGATTATTCAAAATATTAGAACGAATAGATAAGAAAGTTCCAATTATTAGTCATGAGAGTGCTAAGTTTGAGAGATTTTTTAAGCGAGTTAGAAATTTAAAAAATGAAGATTTGATGGGAAAAAAGAGGACAGATCTTTTACATCTGCTCTCATCTTCAAAAATCGTCAGTCAGGAACCAATGAATATAGAGCTTGTTAAAAATTTAAAAGGTCATATCCACTTTACAAAGGAACCTTATGAAATCCTCAATATCGAAGGACTTAAAATAGTTGCTAGTGGAGAAATTCCTAGAAATCACACAGAGGAAGATTTTAATAACTTTTTTTCGCTACAAGCAGGAATTCTTAATGTTGACAAAATTTTGGACGATAAATGCTTGATTTTAGAGTTTGAGGAAAATATCGTTTTGCTAAACGGATGTTGTCATTCAGGTTTAATGAATACATTAGATTATGTTAAAAGCTATTCAAGTAAACCAATAAGTCATATTATAGGGGGATTTCATATGGCAGGCGCATCTGATAAAAGGATTAGAATTACGCTCGAATATCTAAATTCGCAGAATATGTTTAAAAATACGCTTTATCTCTTTCCAATTCATTGTAGTGGAGAAAAATTCATTGAGATGGCTAATACAACTAGTAACAATAGAATCAAGGCGTTTAATCCTAGCGTAGGTACAACCTTCTATTTTAAAAAAATTTAAAATTTAATCTTTTTGTATTATTATTGCATTTTAACTTTCAATGAATTTACGGATTAAATAATAAAAAATATAAAGTTATTTATCAATGAAATTATTGATGATTATTTATGAATGTTCGATCATTATTGAATAAACGGAAAGTATTTGTTGATGATGTTATAACTGCACTTCTATTAATAATTGTATTATATTTAATCATATTTAATATAAGATTAGCTATTGTGTCATTGGGTGTGTATCCTTTCTTTTCTCTTATATTGTATGGATTCTATAGATCTTACAAGGGTATTTTTACGAGAAAATTAGATTTTATACTTAGAGGTTTAAATTTATTATTTGGAATAGCAAGTATTATTTTCTCAATTATTTTTATAAATTCTTTACTTTCACACCGTGACGCACCTGCGAGTTTTAGTATATATCTCTTAGGAATGCCTATATTTCTTATAGGACTTGCTGGATTATTAAAGGGATTAATTGTTAATGTATACTCTCCTAATTTTCGGTATTTAAATATAATAATCGGCGCAACCACTGTACTTATTACTGTTATCGCCATAATTTTTGCGGAAACAGGTTTTATGTTTCATATTTTTACTCTTTTGACTACTTTGGCGCTCAACGGGATATTTAGATCAGCGTTATATTTGAGTGAATATGGATTATCACTAAAAAACATTAAAAATTTAAAACTTGTTTGGTTCATGATGGATAATCTTCCACTAGAAATACCTCAACTAGAGGAGAATTAGATTTAACTATAAAATAAAATCTCAAGAATTTTTTATCCTCAACTTAAGGTTTTAGTATGAATATTATATCATAATCTTTTATTATACATAATATATAAAATTTAAAAAATAATTAATTCAAGGTTTCTGGTTAAATCATGGCAGAAATACATTTTAATAAAGAAAAAGGCTCTCAAACAAAATTATTCACTCCCGGACCAATCAATATTCCTGAAAGGATATTAAAAGAAATGGCAAAACCAAACGACACCCACAGGTCAAAACCATACACAGAGATGCATCAACTGGTTGAAGAAGGACTAAAGAAAATTATGTACACATCTAACACTTGCTTAATTTCTACTTCGAGCGCTACAGGATTAATGGAAGCTTGTGTAAGAAATTTGGTCAAAAGCGACGAAAAGGCTCTTTTTCTATCAATTGGTGCGTTTGGAGATCGTTGGTATAAAATTGGTGTTGCAAACGGGAAGACATCCGTAAAAGAGGGCGTTGAATGGGGTAAAGCAGTAACTCCAGAAGTTGCAAAAGATGTTTTAAGCAAAGATAAATACGCTGTAGTTTTCATTCAATCTAATGAGACATCCACAGGAGTGTATAATCCAATGGATGAAGTTATTCCGATCATAAAAGATTCTGGGGCTCTTGTATGTGTTGATGCGACGTCTTCCATGGCTGGTATTAAAATTGAGGTCGATAAATTAGGAATAGATGTATGCTTAGCTTCAGTTCAAAAAGCTTTCACGATCCCACCAGGATTAGCCGTGTGTTCCATATCTCAAGCAGCGATTGAAAAGTTTCCACTAGTTAAGAATAGAGGATTTTATTTTGATTTCAGTGATCTACTAAAACGGGCTGAGAAGCATCAAACACCGTCTACTCCACCTATTCCACAAATTAGGGCTTTAGCCGCTCAAATTGATTATATTTTGAATCAGGAAGGCTTAGAAAATAGATTTGAAAGGCACGCACAACTTGGTAAACGAACAAGGGAATGGGCAAAAGACACTAATTTTGAAATGTTTCCAGAAAAAGGATACGAATCAAACACGGTCTCTACTATGAAAAATTCTTTAAATATCGATATTGCAAAAATGGTTTCAACGCTTTTAGAAAACGGTTATCGAATAGTCAACGGTTATGGTGATTTGAAAAACAAGACATTCCGTATTGGTCACATGGGTGAAGTTACAGTAAAAGAGCTTGATGAAATGTTAAGCGTTCTATCAGATATCGTATCTGATTTAAGATTAAATTAGTGAAATTATTAAATCTAATATTTTCTTTTATTTTATTGAATAATTGGGGAAAATAATCAAAGTTCTTCTATTTTAATGAAGATAAATATTTAAGTGAAAGAAATAATTTTATTCTGATGGATAAAGAAAAGAGAGAAGGTAACAGTAAAAGAGAAAAAAACCAAAAAATGGAAAGCAAAAAAGAATTTAAAACGCTTATCTTTGAAATATTAATTGTTGATATTATATTGTTGCCTTTTTTTATTATATTCTTGTTCCTCTGGGTGTCAAGTATGTTTTTTCTATTTTATTTTATTTTTTTAGGAATTATAATATTTATTGGTGTATTGGGCATACTTCTGATTACGAAAAAGATTTCGATAATTAAGTTAAAATCGAGATAGAATATCGAATGGTATAATTAATTGCGGTATTTAAAGGGATATAATTAGAACAGCAAAAATTCTTTTATATATTAGTTGATTAGAATAAGTATTCTATTAATTGGAATCATAAGAAGTGAATCGTATGAAAATTTTGATTAGTGATAAACTTCAAGAAGAGGGCGTGAAGATACTTCAAGAAAATGGGTTTGAGGTCGTCAAGAATTTCGAGATAACTAACGAACAGCTAAAAAAAGAAATTTGTAACTACGATGGAATAGTAGTTCGTTCCCGAACCAAATTGACGGCAGATGTTTTGGAAAACGCAAAAAATCTTAAAGTCATAGGTAGAGCTGGGGTAGGTTTAGACAATATAGATAGAAAGAAAGCTGCAGAATTAAATATAGAGGTCTTAAACACACCAGATGCGCCTTCTGTTTCTGTCGCAGAGCTGGCGCTAGGTCTAATGTTCGCTTTGGCTCGACACATCTCAAATGCTGATCGAACCATGCATCTTGAAGAATGGAATAAAAAACAATACTTAGGGTATACACTAAAAGGGAAGAAACTTGGGTTGATCGGATTTGGAAACATAGCGAAAGAATTAGCCAAGAGGGCAATAGCCCTAGACATGGAAGTGGGCGTATTTTCAAGATTTAGCAAAGGACCAGAGGCTGTAGAAGAAGCTAAAAACATCGGTTGTAAAATATATTCGTCCATTGAGGAATTATTGCATGATGCTAGGGTGGTTTCGTTACATTTACCTGCAACACCTCAAACAGAAAATATTATTAATGAAAACAATATTAAATTGATGAAAAAAGAAGCTATTATAATTAATACTGCCAGAGGTAAGCTCATTGACGAAAATGCTCTAATCAAAGCGTTAGAAAATAAAGACATAGGTGGTGCAGCATTAGATGTATATAGAGAAGAACCACTGAAAGATAAGGAACTATGTCAATGTAAAGGAAATTTAATTCTTACACCCCATATTGGAGCGCAAACGAAGGAAACTCAGGTAGACGCGGCCATTAAAATTGCAGAAAAAATGTCAAGCCTCTTAAAAAGTCTCTAAAGTTAAATTTTAGTGATCTTAACGATAGTAGAGAAATAAGCTCCCGAACGTCTTGATTCCTCTGAGGTTTCAGGGGTAAAAATATTAACATTCTTGTAATCTGAGTCAGTGAAAGGAAGTCCTGAATAAATCAAGGCTGTACCGGGTTTTAAATCGGAATTCTCCCCTAAAATGTATTTCGCTTCACCAAATTTGTTAGAAACTAGTATATTTTCGTGAAGTTTTAGCCCGATTGAGTCAATATCATAGGAATTTAAAAAGATTTTACCGAAAACATTCTCGAATTCTCCATGAATTTCGCCCATTTGAGAGTGTATGAAATATTTATGAGAATGTGAAAGTAAATAGAATTCATCATCCTTTCGCTTGAGTACTAAATCTAAATTTTGGTTAAAAATTTCGATATCGGTTTGATGAATTTGAATTTTACCATTTGAAGTTGGAAATTTTAAATCATTAAAAGGAACATCATTAACATCGAAAGGTATGTAATATCCTTTAGTTTTGAGAGGTTCTTGAATGAATTTGGGCAATAATCCACAACATTTTTTAAAGATGTCTTTTTGAGTTTCTTGAAAAATAGAATCGTCTTGCCATCCTATCTTTTTAGCTAGTCGTTGAAAAAATTCATAATTGGAACTACACTCCGAATATGGGCAAGGGCCTCCTTGATTTGTGGATATACCAGGGATAAAATATGGTGTAATTAAATCATCAGTTTCAAGATCGAATTTTACAGGTATAACGATATCTGCGAATTTAGTTGTTTCGTTCAAAAACATGTCTAGCACAACGGTAAACAAATCTTCTCTCAATAGAGATTTTTCAAGAATGTTTTGATTTGGGAGAGAACTCACGGGATTAACATTATACACAAATAACATTTTATATTGGTTGGAACGTAAAGAATATCCGAGATTAATAAGGGGAATCCTCCGATTTTGTGAAGTTTTACTTGACTTTGTTATATATTCTATAAGTGGTCCCTTAAAATCTCGATTAAAGCCACTTTGAGAAAATAGGAATCCAGTTCCTTGATGGCCAAAATTTCCAAGGAATATTTGAATTAAAGCGATTGAATTTAGGTTTCTTCCCCCGTAAAAATATTTTTGAGGTCCAAATCCTACAATAAAAAGAGTTCTTTGTTTATTATTGATAAGGAGTTTTAAAAATTCGTGCAAAGTTTCACGATTAAGACTGGTTTGATGGAGAATTTTATCTTCATCGATATTTTCAACTTCCTCTACTAAATTAATACACTTATCGACATGCTGGCTTATAAAATTTTCATCACATTCTCCTGAAGTAACTAACTTATTTAAAACATATTTAGCAATCAGAAAATCGGTACCAGGGTAAGGTTGTAGAAACAAATCAGCACTTTCTGCTAAATTAGTTCTTACTGGGTTCACAACGATTAGTTTCGAACCATTCTTAATTGCTTTCTTAACTAGGAAGTGGGCGTGATTATTTCGATCGGCTAGATTACTCCCCCATACTACAATTAAACGATTATTTGAATTAGAAATTTGTAATGGATTTGTTGTAGAATAGTTTCCGAACATTCTTCCTAACGCAAAACACCCCGCTTCATTGCAGGTACCTTCACTTGTTATGGTTGCTCCAAGCTTACGAAAGAATCGAAAAGGAGAATACATAGAAATCAAACCACTATTTCCAGCGTAGTAAGCTGCCAGAATAGAAGAAGGTTTATATTTTTCTTTAACAGTAGTAAGCTGAGTTGAGATAAGATTTAACGCTTCTTCAAGACTTACAGAAGTAAAGGAGTTTGAACCTTTAGGTCCTGACCGTATCAATGCTGTTTTTATTCGCTGAGGATGATAAAGCAGTTTTTCTCTGTTATTTAACTTCGGACAGAAAAAGCCGTTAGTAAAAGGATGCTCCTTTAAAGGTTTGGCAGTTAAAAGTTTTTGCTCTGGAGCTTGATCGTTCCACTCCCCTATAAATACACATGACCCATAACAATCTTTGGAGCATGTTCCATACCTTTTTGTTAGTTCAAAATTCCTATTCAAACTTTCAAGCGCCTGACTTATAGATTTTTGGTCATTCTTCTCTTAAATCGTGTAGCACTAAACCGGATAAAAGTTTAGGATCGAACCATGTCGATTTCGGAGGCATCACACCTCCTGAATCAGCAATTGACTCCAAATCCTTTATATCAACAGGATAAAGATTGAAAAATACATCATTACCTTTTTCAGTTGTATACTCTTCCATGGTATTTGGATCTTGTAATCCCCCAACAAAAAAGATGTTATCGTCAGCACGAATGTTAATAATCCTTAATATTGGCCCCAAAACTTTATCTTGAAGAATAGTCACGTCTAAGCTGTCCCGTTTTGAGTCAAATATTTTCTCTTTAGTTTCTAACTTATACCATTTTCCTTTTATGCAGAGTGCAGTTTGATTTTTTCTATTTGGATTAAAAGCTGTTTTAACCTTTTTAATGTAATAAATTTCTTCCAACTTTCTTAAAAACTCTTCTTTACCATCTTTTAATCTTTTAATAACCCGGTTATAAGGTAGAATTCTAATTTGGTCGTCTGAGGCAACATAAGACAATAAAAATTGCCAAGGAGAATTAGAGTTTTCATTTTCATTGGAGTTTTCCATTTGAATTTTACGATACTCTGCTGCACTTGCTGCTCGGTGGTGCCCGTCAGCAATATAGACTTTTTTATCTTTAAAGAGAACAGATAATCTGGCAATAATATTAAGTTCTGTTTCCTGCCAAAGTATGTGGCGATAACCATATTTATTGAAGTCAAATTTAGGTTTCTTTTGTTTTATTTGCTCTATTACTTTGTTGATCTCAATATCAGCGCGAAAAACTGACCAGACGAGTCCCGCCGCTACATTAGAAGTTGTAATATGCTTAGTTCGATCTTCAAGTGGTTTCACTCGAGTATACTCGTGCTTAACTATGTTGTTTTCTTCATAATCTTGAAGTGCGATTCCCATAATTAACCCTTCTTGACTAAAATGGGGTGATTCTTGACGGTAAACAAATATACTTGGTTTACCTTCTCGAACGATTATATTTGAAGCTTTAAATCTCTCATAAGCCGAGAAGGCATTATGATATAATTCATCTCCTTCACCATCAGGTAAAATCAAATGGATGAGCGAGTTTTTTTGCTTCTTTAATTCTTTTTCTTCCTCTTTTCCTATTACATCATAAGGATTTGTTGTAAATTCGCTTGCGTTATTTGGGCAATAAGGTCGGATACTAGATATTTTAACCATGATTACACTCTCTTTATGAATAAATAAAATTAATTTGAGATGAAATTACCTTCTATCTTTAATAAGCTCCTTTTTAGATTAATTTGCCAATCTTCTTCCATATGACCCATAAATCCTCCGAGTTTCCTATCTTGTCTTATAACTCGATGACAAGGGATTATTAAAGGTAGCGGATTATTTCTAAGAACGCCTCCTACAGCGCGGAAAGCTTTTGAATTGATGCTTTTTGCTAATTCTGAATAAGTAGTTATCTCACCCGGTTTAATTTTTAGAAGAGCTTTTAACACTTGTTCAGAAAATGGAGTACTGAATTTACCATCGAGATCAAAAGAAATACCTTTATTCTTCAAAGAATTGAATAAATCTATTTTACCATCCTCCAAGTATGCGTTGATAATACTTTGAACTTCCAATAATACGGAATATTCATTTTGATTATTTTTGTCAAAGATTTTTAGTTTATTATTGTCAATCTGATTCAAAATATCGGATTCCTCTTTAAAAAACTCAATCTCCTTCAGTATTATAATATTCTGAGTGGTCTTATACTCGTAAAGAATGTATATATATGGATCAATAACTTTTGGTTTAAAATAATAAACGGGAATTTCAATTAACCTCTAATTCTTTAAAAATAACAAATTCATTAGTAGATACAATGTAGTTATCATTTCGATAAGTATATAAATTGTATCTATTATCTGAATAATAACAATATATGGTTTTAATGGTTAAAACATTAATAAATATATTACTATAAAATTGATGAATTAATATTAATTTAATTTTAAAAGTGAGTAAAAAACCATGCCTGACGATCTTAAAAACGTAATCGATGGAATCGAATCAAGCGAAAAAGAAACAGCAGTACTTCAAACTAAGATTGATAGATTACAACAATTGCTCGAGAAGCAAAAAAATGTTATCCAGAGCCTTGAGGAGGTTATCGAAGAACAAAAAATTAAAATCACAAGAATGTATGATGTTCCAGAAGACGTGCTTGAATTAAAAGAGTTAATAGGAACTCAAAGAGCTCTGCTTAACGAGAGAGAAAACGATTACGATCTTGCGAAAGGTGAAGTTCTGGCAATTAAAAAAGAGTTAGAGTTTATGCAAAGACAAAACGTACCAGCTATGAAACGATTGGATGAAAGCTTTGATCAAATTGGGAACTTAAAAGCGGAGTTAGCTGAAAAAAAGTCAGAATTAATTCTAAAAGACAGCAACGTTAAATCTTTAGAAAATAAAGTAAAGGAACTTCAAGCTTTCGCTGATAAATTGCAATCCGAGCAAGTCAAACTATTAACTGATATGGATCAGAAGTGGAAACAAGAAATCGAAAAACTTAGAAATGATCAAATCGAAGAAAAAAAAGAACTTATGGGCAAAATATCAGACTTAGATACGTTTCTTTTAGATAGTAAATTGGTGTCAACTGAAGCAAGCTCAGAAGCTAAAGACTTAAAGTCTAGATTCTCTGAAATTCGTGATAGACAAGAAGAATTAATAAATAAGTTAGAAGACGCTTTAGAGAAAAAACGAGAAGCTGACGAAGCCTTAAGAAATTCGAAATATGAAATGGAAGATCTTCAGGAATTTAAGAAAAACAACCTTAAAAAAATTAATTATTACGATAAATTAACAGCTCTAATGGAACATGAAGCTCAATTTAAAGCGTTTTTAATTGTAGAACAAGTAGGATCAATGGCTGTTGAAGATCTACGAAATGCGCTTGGTTCTCCCATTGTACTTGTCAAGAAAATTGTTCAGAATTTACAAGATGTTGATTTGTTCGAAATTAACGAAGCAGGAAAAATTGTTGTTAAAAAACAAGAAGAAGCTTAACTTGAACTTTTTTCTCTCTTATTTCTAATCAAAGACCTTAAAGTATTAGATTTTAGCTAAATCTTTATAGAGGTTAGGTAGAAGCTTTAAAAACTTACTATCCTGAGTTTGGTCGAGTATTTCAGCTGCGATAGTTTTTAAAATTTCTCTATATTTACTAGGTTTTTCATCCCTTCGTAATAATAACGCAACGACATAATTTTCCACACTTATGTGGTCATCTCCTACACCAGAGAAGAAGGAAACAACTTTATTGTTCTTTAAGCTTATCGATGCGAATCCTGGCTTTAAGCTTTGATATCGATGTGACGAATACACTTGGGTAAGCAAGTTATTTGTAATTTTAAGGTTATCTGGATAAAAACCTTCATTTATTGGACCAATTTCATTATCCCAACGAATTATAAGAATTCCGACTGGCAAAACATTAACCTCTAAGATGTCTATTAATTTACTTATTTTGTTTTATTATAAATTTAATATCTTGTTATTATTTATTTATTTTTATTTTTAGAATGTGACTTGTAACTTGTTCATTCATTAATAGTTCCTTACTAATTATAAAAATGATTTAATACCTAGATATTAAAGAGTAAGCAAAGGATATTTAGAAACCTATAGCTAAGGTAAAAATTTAAATTAAAACTAAAATTTCTCAATAGTACACTTAAAACCTATTAGATTTAATAAAAAACACCTTATTTTTCTAATTCAGTTGATATCAACCTATAAAATTTTGGCGGGATTACCGAGTCTGGTCAAAGGTCTTTTGGTTTAGAAGGGTCAAGACCGATTAGAGGTGCTGGACTTAAGATCCAGTGGCAAAGGCCTTCGGGAGTTCGAATCTCCCTCCCGCCACATTCTTTTATTTTAAAATTTTACTTCAATGAAAGAATAAAATTCATATTTTCATTATTTCTTATTTAATAGTAATTTAAAATAATTTAATAGGGATTGAAATGAAATTAATTGAAATTATTGGTTTAGAAGCAAAACATGCAAAACTTTTAGAGAAAGCTGGTATAAAGGAAGTCGAAGATCTTCTCTCTCTTAGTTACTATCAGATCAAACAACTGGCAAGAAGCATAGGAGTTGCGGTGAAAACTCTTGATACATGGCAAGAACACGCAGATCTAATGAGGATTGATGGTGTAACCCCAAAAATAGCGAATGCCTTAAACCTAATAGGGATGGATTCCGTCAAGGAATTTGCTTATAGAAATGCTAAAAATTCGTTTGAAAAATTAAAATTACTGAAAAAAGATAATCCGGCCGTTCTTACAAAAGTACCTACATTAAAAGCTATAGAGAATTGGATTGTGGAAGCAAAAAAATTAGCGGATGTGCCTAAAAAAGGGGAAAAGGTTAAAAAGAAGCCCATTCCTAAGGAAACGCAACCGCCTAGAGAGACTCCAGATTCAACTATACCAATCATACCAAACTATAAACCTTTTGAACAATTTGAAAAAGATTACGGGAAATATGGACCTGATTATTGGAATGATAAATGGGATACTGCCCCCATCATCTATACAGGACGAGCGTTAAGAGGGGAGTCCTATAACAAACAAATTGATGTAGATGTAAAAGCATTTATTAAGAAAAACGATGCTATTCTATGGCACGTCTTAACTCAACTTAATTTAAGAAAAGACACTCCTAACGACACAGCTTTATCAATCCAAAATTTTGTATGCAATTTTCTTAAGTACAAATACGACGATATCGCATCAGAATGCCCCGAATTCTGGTTATTTCCCTTTGAAGCTATTCAATCTGAGATTGGTGATTGTGAAGACGGAGCAATCTTAATTGCAAGCTTATTAATTAATGCAGGAATACCTTCGTGGAGAGTAAAAGTATGTGCAGCCCAAGTTATGGCGGACCCTATCTTTGCACCATCAGACACAGAATTAGGAGGCCACGCGTATTGTATTTATTTAGCGGATCGCCCAGATTCAGAACGAAAATTAGAGTGGGTAATATTAGATTGGTGTTATCTGCAGGATCCAGAAATTCTAGTTGCAGAGAAGCCATTAGCTCGAAATGGAGGGACTGAGGGTGCTTATCGAGAAATTTGGTTTACATTTAATGACCTTCACTCGTGGGCTCAAAGTAGTTTTGAAGTTGGGTCACGGATTAGTAAGAATCGAACAACGCAAAAAGACGAAGTTTTAGCTCCATTAGAAGATATATTGAAAAGTTTAGCAAGCGATACAATTGAGAAAATCTTTGAGAAACTAAATATCGACATAGAATAATTGTAATAGCCAGAATAGTATCATTCTATTCATTTTTTTTTGAAATTAAAAAATAAAGTATAAAAAAAGAAATTTCAATAAGAGAGTTATTCTTTCTTTTCTGTCTCTTTAAGCATATTTGCCCCACAACCTGAACAATATAAGGCAATTCGTTCGATTTCAGAACCACATTTCTCACATTTCCTCTTATATTTTAGAGTTGAAGGAATTGTTTCTACTACGGTTTCTAAGATTTTTTTAATTGAATTTTGGACTTCGATAATTATCTCTTCCTTTTCCTCCTTAGGATGAGATTGAATATAAATCGATGAAAGTTCAATTAGAACGTTTCGAACAAAATTCAACTGGTCTTCAAAATTTTTATTAACTTTTGTTTTTAATATATGTTCTCCTGCTTCTGTTAATGAATATACTTTGCGAATTGGCCCTATAGGACTTTTAACGGGACGAGAGTAAAGAAAACCATCTCTCTTCAATTTAGAAAGAATAGGATAGACGGTTCCTGACTGAGCTTCCCATGTTCCAGCAAAATGTTTGTTCAGATTTAATATTAAATCGTAACCAGCTAGTTCTCTACAATTAAAAACAGTTTCTAGTATTGTAAACTCTAAGGGCGTCAATTTATATTTCTTAATGCCTTGAAATAGTTCTTTTTGTATTTTGGATCCTAAATCTTTTATATCTTCAAAATCCAAGAATTTTCCTAACCACATTCGATTTTAAGCCTCGAGGAACCTATTTTTTAAATTTAGATTTCATTTTTTCTATTTCTCTTTCGATCGCTTTTTCTCGTTTCGATTTTTCTATTCCTTCTTTGTCAACTTTACTTCTAAAGAAAATCACATGAACGGCGATATGTATTAATAAACCAGTGCCCCAAAACACTAACGGATATAAGAACCAAGTAAACGCGGTGTGTTCTATAAGCAATACAAAACTAGGATAGTAAACCTCATTATAATAAAAAATAACAAATAAAAGCAAATTCACAAAAATATAAGCGACAATATGAAAGATCACGCTTCTTTTAGTGTTTGGGTAAACCCCCTTTGCATAGATTATATACGCAGTTACATGTTCAGCCACACCAATTAACCAGCCAAATAATGGATAGATTATCCACCAATAATATGGTGTCGTCAAACTATTTATAAAAAGTATTAAAATCATTACAATCAGATAGATACTAACGTGTAATCTGACAGCAAATCTATAGACAACTTTTTTTTTAGCAATTTCTCTTAAATTTTCTTCTGAAAATCCATCATAACTTTCCATTGGAATACTTCTCCATGTATTTTACAATCTAAGAAGTTAAACTTAGATACTTGTATAATTAATAATTACTATATTATTTAAACTTGTTGATTCTACATAGTAAATGTTAATTCTACCTACTGATGAAACATATTATTAAACATATTAAACTGGTTTTTAGTTGGAAAACCTTTTAATACTCGAAAAAACACTAAATCTCAATTCATTATCTAATAACGAAAATGTCGATATTATCTGATTACTTAGATAAACTACTGGAATGGGATGACCGAGCGTTCCTTAGCTTGTATAAGAGCGATTTTTCTAAAAGAACAAAACAATTTGCGAAAATTTTCAGCTTTTTAGGTTCGTTATATTTCTGGAGTATTATCATTGTAGTATGGTTCTTCTATGGCTATGTTACAAAAGATTATTATCTTCTTGTGCTATTTGTTTCAGGATTTGAACAATCCTTAATTCTTCATGTAATTATTCGGTATGGATTAATTAGAAGGAATAGACCTTACATCAAACTTAAAAAAGAAGGCGTTAAAAGACATGATCAATTTATACGAATTCCATATTTAATGTCAGATTCAGACGAAAAATCATTTCCTTCGGGACATGTGACTTTCTTTCTGCTATTTGGAATTCTCCTTGCTTATTATTTTAACAGTTGGCCAATTTTTTTCATATTCTTTAGTTTAGATATTATTATGGGGATTTCTAGGGTTATTTTGGGAGTACATTTTCCTACTGATATTATCTTCGGATTCATTTTCGGGTTTCTCTACGCCTTATTATTTCTTGGATTGACTTATATCTATTGGGTTGAGTTTTACTTTTGGATAGGTCCAATCTTTTCAGAAATTTTTCATTTCTGGAGATGAAGGTTTTATTAAGAATAAGAAAAATGAAAATTAGAACCAATCTATAAATTCTTCAAGAGCTCTTCTTTCTCTTTCTTCTTTTTTTTCAAGAGCTTCGTCAATTAAGCCACAGGTGATGACTCCCATGAGTTCGAATTTTTCAGGAGAAAGCTTAAAAATCTCACTTACATGTTCTTTATTTTTTAAGATTTCTCCAATCCAAACCGCACCTAATCCTTTTGCGTGAATGGCTAATAGTAAGTTTTCAATAAAGGCTCCCATGGCTAATACATCTTTAGTTCGATCGTATCCCCGCTCGTGATCTAAGAAAACTACGAAATTTAAATAAGCACTTTCGATAATCCCGCCATACTTAGACTGTTCTGCTATTAATCGCTTTACAGTTGGGTGAGAGACTATGCAAACTTTCCATGGTTGACTATTTCTGCCAGAGGGGGCCCATCTTCCGCCCTCTAATATTGTTCCGATGGTGTCGTTGTCAATTTTTTTATATACGAAATTTCTCACGGATTTTCGAGATTTAATTAAGTCTATTAAGTTGTTTGTTTTTGATTCCATAGTTTAAGAATTGTGTTTTCCATAATTTAAGAATTGTGTAAATATAACACTAACTAAAAGAAAAAGAAAAAGAAAAAAAAATGTTTAAGGGTGTTTATGCTTATTATTTCGATTTATTTAAATCCGCAGCGTCATCTTCTAAAACATCGTAGTATTCAATATCCATTAATCCACCAGTTCTATTTTCTGCCCACTTAACCTTTACGGGCATTCCCACATAAGTGTCTTTAAAATCTATTTCTGGATTTAATTGGGTAATAATGGCTGTATCAGCTCCATCTTGCTGCACTAGTACCGTAGGCTTTTCTTCAACTTCTCCAGTTTCAGGATTTTTAAGGTAAACGATAGCAAAAGTTGCAACTCTTCCAGTTTCTCGTAAATCAACCCATTGATCTGGTTTTACTAAACATTTTCCACAAACTAATCTAGGAGGGAAGAAAACACGGTTACATCCTGAACATTGATTTCCTACCAATTTTTTGTCTTTCAATTTTTTTAAGAAATGACTAGCATGAGAAATGTTGAATTTAAATTTGTAACTTGCTAAATACCAATTAGCTGGCATTGTTCGTGTCCTCACATAGTCTTTTTTAATATAATCGAGAGATTTTCTTTGCGTTAATTTTGACATTCAATTCATCTCCTCCATTTTCTTTGTGGTTCGTCAGACATCACCATCAAAGTACATAAGTTTAGCGAACCCCCCCAACCGTGTCCTATTGAAGTATGCACCGTCTTAGGAACTTGATTATCCGCTTTGCCCATTATTTGAAGAGCTGCTTCTGCGGGTCTTTCCATTGCTGATGCTCCAATTGCATTTGTCGAATTAACTCCTCCAGAGCAATTTATTGGGAGTTCTCCCTTTAGCGCAGTAACTCCAGTTTCATACATTTTAGGTGCAGTAGTTTCTTCAAATAAACCAAGTTTTTCAACCCACATAAGTTCTTGATTAGGGAATGGAGAATACACTTCAGCGTAATCTATTTCTTTTCTTGGGAAAGAGATACCTGCTTGAAAATAAGCTAACTCAGACGATTTCATAGCGCCTATTTGATCTGAGGGATCAATCTGCCCCGTACCGCTCCCATCGTATCCAAGAACTGCAGTTTCATTAGCTACGCTAGCTACTCCATTGACGTAAACAGGAATTTCGCACATATCTTTTGCTTTTTCTTCAGTTGTAAAAAGCATAGCACATGCTCCATCTGAAGCAGGACAGACCATACCATACCTTAATGGGTAAGATATGTAAGGAGTGTCGAGTACTTCTTCAACTGTGAGGTCAGGCATTTTTAAATGGGTCCACCACGTTTTAGCAGCGTTGTGTCTATTTTGTACGACTACTCTTGCTAAATCTTCTTCTGTAATTCTAGTCTTGGCCATGTAGTTTGTAGCTTGGTACGCTGCTACACCTATTGCAGCTCCCGCAGATAATAGGCGCGATAATTGGTCATACGGAATACCTAATGTGTTTAATACAGAGATTTCACCATAAGCAACGCTTGCAAGACCAACACTTGTATCTCCCTGAGATTGTTGTTCAAACGCTATTGCTAAAACCGTATCAACTTTCGGTAAACCTGCTGCAACTGTGTAATACCCTGCTATTGCTACCGTCCCTCCCGTCGTTCCACCAGTTGTTACTCGTAACAAGGGTTTATTCCTTGCCCCCATCCAATCGGTCATCCATAATTCTGGCATATTTGAACCCTCAAATGCTGGCATATTGCCGTTTACAAACGCATCAATATCACCAAGTTCTACACCAGGTGCATTTTTCAAACAATCTTCAACTGCTTCGCTTACTAATTCTGCCATATTAACATCAGACCTTTTTGAAGCGTGTTCGCTAAAACCAGCTGATGCTATAGCTACTTGTCTCCCCATTTTTAATTACCTCCCTC
>JAHQWJ010000148.1 GCA_029856125.1 Promethearchaeia archaeon
GAAAAGACATTATCTCCCTCTGTAATGGTTGCTTTCAAACATTAAAGTTGGTAAATTCTGAATTGATTGATAGCGATCACGAGAGGAAAAAGATAAATGAAATATTAAGTAAAGTAGGACGAGAATTTAAAGGTAGTATTAATATAAAGCATTTTGTCGAAGTTTTGTACGATTATGGTCTTGAAAAAATTAAAGAATTTGTCACTCATGACTTTTCCGGATTGAAAATAGCGTGCCACACAGGATGCCATTATAATAGGCCTTCAGAGATAGTTCAAACTGACGACCCAATGGAGCCCAAGAAGTTACGAGAGCTAGTTGCTGCAATTGGAGCAACACCAGTAGCATATGAAGAAGAGTTTATCTGCTGTGGAACGGGAGTTGGAAACGCTGAACCAGAAGTGGGAATGCAAATGTTAGCAAATAAGCTGTCCAGTGCTATAAAAGCCGGAGCAGATGCATTTGTTGCTATATGTCCTGCGTGTTTTCAACAATTAGACACAAATCAAAAGAAAGCGGGCACTCAATCAAATAACACATTTGATATTCCAATACTCTACTTAACCGAACTTTACGCTTTAGCTTTCGGGTTTAACCCGGATGATCTTGGTCTGAAATTCCACCGAGCTCGATTAACCGGTTTTCTTGAAAAGTTTGGGCTTAAAGAAGCAAAAAAAGCAAAATAAGCTTTTTTTAGATTTTAATTTTTAATTTTTAATTTTTAATTTTTAATTTACATAACTTAGGTGAGATTATTATATGGAAATTTTAAGAACTCCAGACGAAAGATTTAGTAGTTTAGTTGATTTTCCCTTTACGCCTCATTATATCTCAAATCTTAAAAATTACGATGATTTGAGGTTACACTACATTGATGAGGGATCAAAAGCCTCCAAGTATACATTTTTATGTTTACACGGTCAACCCACTTGGAGTTATTTGTATAGAAAAATGATTCCTATATTTGTGAATGTGGGGTATAGAGTAATTGCACCAGATTATTATGGTTTTGGGAGATC
Source organism: Promethearchaeia archaeon (assembly GCA_029856125.1). GTDB lineage: Archaea > Asgardarchaeota > Lokiarchaeia > Sigyniarchaeales > SOKP01 > SOKP01. The sequence goes on from JAHQWJ010000148.1 coordinate 1,020, forward strand.
AGATAAACCAGTAAATGACTCTGTTTACACGTTTGATTTTCATAGAAATTCGATAATAAATTTTATAGAAAGTCTCGATTTGAACAATATTATATTAGTTTGTCAGGATTGGGGAGGTTTAATTGGCCTAACTTTACCCATGGAAATGCCAACTAGGTTTTCCAAATTGATCTTAATGAATACCGCCCTCGGTACGGGTGAAGGTGTACCATCACCGGGGTTTAAAGCTTTTCGAGATTGGGTTAATAAGACACCAGATATGGACGTTGGTCGCTTGATGCTTAGGGGAACTCCAATTTTATCGCCAGAAGAAGTAGAAGCCTATAACGCTCCATTTCCAGATATTAAGTATAAAGCAGGAATTCGACGATTTCCCGACTTAGTCCCAACTACACATGATGCTCCAGGAGCGGAAATATCAAGAAAAGCTCGAGATTGGTTTCAAAACGAATGGTCTGGGGATTCGTTTATGGCAATTGGAATGCAAGATCCAATATTAGGTCCTTCAGTTATGCGTAAATTAAGGAAGATGATTCCAAGATGTCCTGAACCTCTAAAAATTCAAGATGCAGGTCATTTTGTCCAAGAATGGGGAGACATTGTAGCTGAAAAAGCGTTAGAATTTTTTGGTCTATAAGGAAATAATGAGATTTGTTTTTCTACTTAAATCAATTTAGCAAACAAATTGAAGCCATCTACCTTGTATATTCGAGATTGTACAAAGGTTCCAAAGGCTTCTTTAGCATTTTCAATAAAGATATTTTTATAAGCGATATTTCTACCAAAGACTTGATTTGGAGTTTTTCCTTCGTGCAATAATAACACTTCCCCTTCCCTATCTTGCCATTTTTCATTTATTGTAATCAAAGATTCCCTGAAAATTTTTGAAAGTCTAATTGAACGTTCTTTGATTACCCTACTATTGATTTGTTTCATATCCCTTGCTTTTGTTCCTGGTCGTGGAGTAAATTGTGAGATGTTGAGAATTTCTGGTTTCAACCATCTTATTAAGTCAATTGTTTTCGTAAAGTCATCCTCGGTCTCTCCAGGAAAGCCACATATTATATCTGTTGAAAGGGTTAAGTATGGAAATTCTTTCCTTAAAATTTTTAGATTTTCTGCAATATCTGAAATCAAGTAAGGACGATTCATTTTTTTAAGAACAGCATCGCTTCCAGATTGAATGGGGATATGCAAAAATTGGTACACCTTATCAAGCTTAAACATGGAAATTAACTGATCAAAATTGTCAACAATAAACCTTGGATTGAGCATTCCTACTCTTAAAAAGAACTTGTAATCCAAATGTACAATTTCTTGAACTAAATCGATTAATCTCGTATTTTTATACTGGAAAGTACTACAATCTTGAGATGTCAAGTATACTTGCTTAATTCCTTGTTTTAACTGGTGTTTTACGTTCTCTACGATATTTATTGGGTTATAGCAATTTAATCGACCTCTGGCGTTTTTCACGCAGCAGTATGTACAAGAACCTAAACAACCTTCAGAAATTGGAATTATTCCTGTTATTTTTCCTTTAGGGTAATCAATTAAGAAATTAGATTTATCGATTGAATCTTTTGATTTATAGATGAGATTCGTTTTCCCGGATTTAATTTCTTCAAAAATGAGGGGGACATCGTCCAAATTATCAAGATCTATTATTGCTGAAAAATTAGGTATCAAATTTTTTATAACTTCAATATATCCTGGTTCGATATGAGGTAAACACCCCGCAATAATAAAATGTTTATTTGTATCGTTCTTAAAACTATTATATAGTTCGCTCAAACGAGCTTTGATTTTATTTTCAGTTTGTTGTTTCACAGCACATGTATTAATTACCACAAACTCTGCTTCTTCAATTGTAGACGAGAAATATCCCGATTTATTTAAGACGCTTGAGATAATATATGAATCTGCCTTATTGGAAACGCAACCGTAGGTCTCCATATAAAAAGAATTCTTTTCCATGCTTACGCAAAATCTAAGTGGGTTAGTAATTACATAAATGAAAAGCTTGTAAAAAATTTATGAGTTCAGCACAATTATTTTGTCGAAAATCGTGAGATAATGGAAATTTTTTAATTAAAACATTCAATTATTAGAATTAATTAATTTTAATTAATAAGTGGATTATGACAAAATACGCATACTGTAAGATTTGTGATAAACAAGTTGAGAACCCTGTTAGAGAGCCAATGAAGACGTCTCAAAAGGTAGTCTGGGTTATGTTATCAATAGCGACGGTTGGGATCGGGGCGATAATATTTGCTATTGTTTATGCGAATCGGAAGAAGATTCATTGTCCTACATGTCGATCAAAAGTACAATTTTCAAGCGAACCACACGCAAAATCAAAAAAAGAAGGAGAACCATTGACGCAAAGGGAAAGAATTCTTAAAAAAGCTGGGAAAGCAAAGGAGGAGAAAGCTAAATCAGAAGAAGACACGCCACCAGAAATTCCGGAAGAAGAAGAGGAAGAAGAATTAACTTTTTGTCCTTATTGTGGTGAGGACATTAAGAAGGGGATTAGCCGGTGTCCTTATTGCCATTCAACTCTAGCGATTCGATAATAACGCCTTATTAATTTCAATATTTAGTATCTTATCAAACACACAATATTTAAATTCGCAAAATATACAAATAACTAAAATAGAAATATTATAATTAAGTTTTAAAATCTAATAGAATAAGAGGAATTGAAAATGCCAAGAAAAGCTCGAAAAGAACCGACTAGAACGGCTGATCCATTAGACGCCTATAGTACATGGGATTTACGCATTGCAAAAACTATTTATTATTCGATCATCTTAGCTTCCGTTATAACAATTTTAGGTATATGGTTAACAATAATAGGTTGGCTAATAGAATCAGGTAAATGGGCTACTATTGAAAGTTGGGGGTTTGGTGCGGGGGTGCTTATTATTGTTGGAATAATAGTTCTCCATCTTTTCTTACTCGTACTTTTTTACGTGTTATTTAGAGGGGGAATATTAAGGCTATGCCAACGATTATTCAAAGACAGAGTGCTAGCTAGAAAATACGAAGATTATACTACTTTGAGACTTTTAATAGCAGTGACTCTTGCCAGTATTTATTTATTTCTAATTACGCTCCTAATAGTAATTTTACCGTCATTTTTCGTGGAACTTGTAGCAGATATGTGGTATTTCATCGTAACAACATTTAATCTTGGAGAATGGGTTCTATTTGTCGGACTCATTATGTTCGTAATCGTAATTCTGGTATACTTAGCATTTGTCATCTGGAATCATGGAGTATTCTCAGTACTTAAACGCGTTAAAAGAATAGAAGAGGAAGATGAAGTCGATGCACAAATCAAAAGAGAAGAATTGAAAGGATTAGACGACGAAACTCTTAAAAAAGTATACAGCAAACAAACGGGTAAGAAAGCAGTCTATCGCGGAAAAGAAACTAAAGCATTTCTATCTTGGAAAAGAAGGATGCTTTCTTAAAAAATTAAGAAATAAAAAAAATTTATATTTTTATTTTATTTTTATTTTATCTTTATTTAAATCTTCCAGGTTATCTTCTCATCATACGTGGATTTCTAAACAAATCCATTTCAGTCTTGGGAGGTATGTAATCAGAAGTACCAGTAGCTTTCATCTTTTTATACAATCTCTTAACGATTTTCTTAGCACCGTCCATGAAATTACATGTTAGACCAAACAAAATCATATAACGCACGAAAGTTCTATCTTTAGCGTAATCTTCGTCGAATATCTCAATTTCATATTCTTTTTGTATAGGGTGGCCATCAACTCTTGCAATTAACTTCTTACCGATATACAATTTATAATTTCTGCCCGGACCAACAACTCCCTTACATAAGATCATTTGAAGTTTATCCCCCTTTTGTTCTGGAAGGAGAGGGAATGTCCAACGAGTACCCCAGAATCTCCAACCCCTAACAAATCGAACTAAAACTTTTACACCGGGAATTTGTGCGTAGAAAACTGGAGCAGGGTGTTTTATTTCAAAACTTTGAATCAGAGAATGAGTTATGCTTAGCTCAATACCACCTTTAAAGTTACCGCCCTTGGCTTTTGAATCCATCGTTTCTTCCATGATGGTGAAGTATCTGCACACAAGTCTTTTTTCCTCGATAGGACTTTCTTCCCATTGTTGCTTATTGAAAGCAATAATACTTTTCTTTTCATCGTCAATTTCGATGACACCTTCTATGTCAAAACTTTTTGAAAACCAACGCGTCTTAGCAGTATACTTTAACTGCTGGTGTACTCCTAACTCCTCGTCGTGTAGCCGAGTCCTCCAAAAATTAATCTTTAATTTTTTATGTACAATTTTTTTTGAAGGTGGTTTAGGAGTCTCACCAGGTTTTACCGTTGCTGCTTTCTTAGGCGTTGCTTTCGACTTCTTTTTGGGTGTATCTCTTGCTTTCTCGCGTTCTTTCCTTGTTTTCTTATCTTCTTCTGGATCTTGTTCCATAAATAATCACTTTTGATTTAAATCTAATTTTATAATTTAATAATTTAAAATTTCTTAGTAATAATAATATGAATTGATGTTAAAAATCTTATTCACTTTAGACTAATATAATTTAAAATAAGTTGAAGCTAAGGGTCGAAATTTATCCGCCGATTGTCTTATCATCGAAATTTACTTCGCACTTATCACTGTCACAGAATTTTTCTCCGATTGCTCTATCTTTTGTATCATCTAAGAATACAGGTTTGAGGTTTGCGCTCATTTCTTCATATTTTTCTTTGGTTATTTCTTCGTAAGGTGCTTGCTTGTAACCATGTTCTTTAATTGGCAAAAATGAAACGCTTTTTAATTTGTCTTCAAAACATTCAAGGACGTGTTTGATCTGACTTGCTTCGTGTGGTTGAAAAGTTATTGTTATTGACACTTGATTGTCAGACCAATATTTCTGATAATCTGCAGCATTTTCTGCTTGTTCCCATATAGAAACATCGTTTTTTGAGCGTTCAAAATATTGTTCGTGCACAGGAAATTCAACTACAACGGTATTGGGAGAATATGAATCGTCTTCAACGAAGTATCCTGCATTGTTTATGGGTTCTATCAAGTCTGAATTCTTAGAAATGCGTATCCGTCTAATATAATACTCAGAATGAGGGTAATGGATTCCAGGAGGAACGCCTGGAAGGAGGCTTACTGTTCCACTCGGCTTAACAGTTGTTATCTTAATACTTCTTGGAATGCATAACCATCCAGAATATTGTTCGTCTAAATCTTGTAAATATTTATATCCTTTCTCACACCATTCGAGCATAGTTCTCCTGCCGTTTTTAACAAATGCTTCAATTATTCCTGTTTGTGAAACTCCCATCCGTCTGTTTTTAAGCATTACTGCGTTAGTTTCTTGCCAATGCGTGTTTACAAGCGTTACAGATTTAGAATACAAATAGGCATACTTCAAAGTCTCTTTAAATTCCTCGTAAGAGTCGTGGCGCGATGGAAAGGTTTCTACTAGGCAGCAAAGTTCAAAGGATTCTAAAGTTTGTTCTCCGCACGGATTTACGCCAGCAGCTTTCTTATCTTTATAATCTGGTTTATCTCCCATTCGAGAATATGCTTTTGCGTTATCCAGCCAAAAGATTCCAGGCTCTCCATTTACTGCAACCTGATCGGCAATAAATGAATAATCTAATCCTTTAACAGCAAAAACGCTATTATTACTTGCCCACCTATGAGAATATAGTTTTTCTTCGTCTTGTTTAGATGTAATAAAATCTAAATCGGTAGCGTCTCCAAGAGCGATCTCAGCGGATCTCCTGACATTTCCCGACACAACACATTTTCCTATTAGATTCATAATGTCGAGTATGTCAAGTGAACTTATTGGTTGACCAATTCGAGCTTTTAAAATTTCTTCAATATTCATCAACATACCCTTTAAGGGTGCTGGACCGCTGGCAATTCCTCCAAAACCTCTAATTGGCTGACCTGCGGACCTGATTAAGGTATAATCAAACTCTGGGATTTGCTTACCCAACAAATACGCATCTATAATAAGTTTAAGCGATTCTACCCAACCTTCTCTACTATCAGGAATCTCAAAAGCAATATCACCTTCTTGGGGCTTCTTAATTGTTATTTTTCCAGCACCTTTAGTATCGAATCCAACACCCACACCAAGCATTAGAGCGTCCATTACGAACTCGAATGCTTTTGAGTATTTTAAATCAATGTCTTCAGTGGAGGCAAAGCCGCAATTGTTTAACGACATTGACCCATGTCGAGCAATAAATTCCGTGCCCATCATCCAAAGTCCTCTTCCAGGAGGTAAGAACTTAAAATTCCAGATTTTCTGGTACATTGTCTGAGCCGATCTTTGAGCCTTTGAATCGCTCCAAGGCAAGCTTAATTTCATACAATGTTCTTTTTGTATCGAATAACAACCTTCGACGACTCTCCTAATAGTTTCCCAAAAATCTTCTTTCCTTCCTTCTTTTTCAATAAATCTGGCATAGGTTCTTTTATACGTAATCTGTCCTAATGGCCCCCAATCTGGTTGCTTCCCTTTGAATTCTTTAATGAAAACTTCGTCTAAAGTAAACGAAATGCTTTCTAAATTAATAGCACGAGCAAATAAATTTCGGTATTTATTCAATCCTCTTTGAGTGAGTTCTACGCACACTAATTCTCTTATGTAATTAGTAGATATTTCATCAATGCCAAGCCCAATTATTTTACGCACGACTTCCTCTGTAACTTTCTCGGCAATGTTTATGTCAAGCCCGGTTTCCTTATTTAAAACCTTAGCTATGCTAGAAACTTCAAACTCTTTTTTTTCACCCTTAGAGTTAATTACATACTTAGGATATAAATCTCCTAACGAAAACGAATTATCGGTCATTATCTTACTCTTTTTTTGTGATGAAGTTCAATTAATTAATTTTATCGGCGTTCTTAACGAAATCTAAATTTATATTGCCTTAACCTAATTCTTAATTTAAGTTTTTTACTAATTTAAAATTATTGTTTGGAAGATATTAAGCGATTGATTAAACCACTAAATTCGAGTCGCGGGTTAATTTGCTGAATCCATGTATCTAGTAGTAATTCGCGCATTAGTTTTTATCGCTTTATTTGCATAAGATTTTTTTCTGATTGAGTCGTAATTATGTCGATACTGTTATGTTAATGAGTAGTAGATTGCTTTTAAACAAAAAATGAATGCTCGATTTATGATTTTTTAATTAGCATATTTAAAAGAAAAACACTGAAATGAATAATAGCATTATATAATATATATTAACTAATTCAAATTTGATCTGGTAAGCTTAATTAGCAAACCTAACTAAAATCAAGAATAAAAGAAAGGTAAATAAAAGTGCTAGATGAAATTGAAGTGAATGATGAAGACGATACGGAAGTTCCAAGAGAAAAAATTAAACTCCAGTTTCATTGGTACTTAAGTATTTTCTTTGTAATTTATTATTTATCTTATGTTGTTGCTGGAATCATTTTTATGTCTTATGTAATTGTTATATTTGTTCCAAATGTCTTGTTAGTAGATAACCTCATTACGATATTTACTAATCTTGATTCGTTATTGGCGTTTTTAGCTTTACCTTTAGTTATTATTGTCAGTTATTTATATCGCTTACTTACCGTAGGTTTAATAACTCGATTTTTCTGGAAATTTACTGAATATAGAAGTCCAACGAAGGATGGCGTAATTCCACGAAATATCGGTTCCAAGACCGCTAATTATTACCATATTAGATCTTTTATGCTAAAATACGGAAAAAACGCATTTATGAAAGGAGTCTTCCCATGGTTAGCTAATTTTTACTTTAATTTTGTGGGTTCTGGTATCATTAAGAAAGGCTCCACATTAGAAGAATCAGTTGTTACAGATAAAAATATAAATGTTGGAAGGAATTGCTACATCGGTGTTAATTCTGCATTATCATCTCACTTTGTAGAAGGAATATTTGGCAATATCGTCTTTTTCGAAATCAAATTGGGAGAAAACACCACATTAGGAGGATTTAACAATATTGCTCCTGGATGTGAACTAAGTGATAATTCATATCTTTTACCAATAGCGGCCGCGACAAAACATAATAAAACTAAAGGGAATAATTATTACTTCGGGATGCCATTCCGACGCATATTTAAGAAGAAAATTATGGATTACTTAAAAGTGAGCGAAGGGGATTTAGATCGAGCTGAGGAATTAAGAGCTAAACAAGAGAATGAAAAATTAAAAAGACAGTTAAAAGCTACAAATACTGAGAACTAAAAATTAAATAAAGAGGAATGTATAAGATTTTGATTGAAGATATAAGTGATTCTGGATCGGATATTCCACGGGAATTAGTTCACTTCCAGTATCATAAATACATGGCATTTTTCTTTGCTATCTATGTTGGTTCTTATTTAGTGCCAGTCATAGTTCTAATGTTTTACCTCTTCCTAATCTTAAAACCCTTGTTCTTTGCAGTAGAAAGTTTTATTATTATCCTTACGAGTTTTGATTCTTTAATAGTTTTTTTAACCATTCCACTTGTGGTTATTATATTCTATTTATCTCACCTATTTTTCTTAGGAGTGTTTACCCGAATCTTATGGAGGTACACTGAAAAGAAGAGTCCTACGAAGGACGGTATAATTCCTCGCGATATACAGTCAAAAACGGCAGATTTTTACCACTACAGAAGTTTCATGATTAAATACGGAAAGAACGCTTTCATGAAAGGATTTTTCCCTTGGTTGGTTAATTGGTTTCTTAATTTTGTGGGTGCTGGTGTTGTAGATAAAGGCACAACATTTGAAGAATCGGTACTTAACGATAGAAATATAATCGTAGGGAAAAATTGCTATATAGGTGTAAACTCCACGCTATGTACTCACGTAGTAGAGGGGATCTTCGGAAATATTATTTACTTTAAAATTGTATTAGGGGAAAATGTCACCCTTGGCGGATTCAATCAAATTGGACCCGGGGGCGATTTAAAAGAAAATTCTTTCTTATTACCAATGGCCGCCGCAACAAAATTTAATACAACGAAGGGAGATAATTACTACTTCGGGATGCCATTACGTCGCATATTTAAGAAGAAAATTATGAATTATTTAAAATTAAGCGAAGATGATTTATCTCGATCTGAAGAATTAAGAGTTAGACGAGAAGAAGAAAAATTAGGAAAACACAATAAAGTGAACTAAGAAAAATTTAGATAAAATAAAGAGGAATGTAGTAGATTTTGATTGAAGACACAAGTGATTCTGGACCTGAACTTCGAAAGGAAATTGTTCAATTCCAATATCAGAAATATATAGCTTTCTTCTTTTTTATTTATGTAGGGTCTTATTTAGCGCCAGTCATAGCTCTAATGTTCTACCTTTTCTTAGTATTAAAACCCTTATTTTTAGAAGTAGATAACTTTATTGTTATCCTTACGAGTCTTGATTCATTAATAATTTTTTTAACAATTCCACTTGTGGTCGTTGGCTTCTATTTAACACACCTATTTTTCTTAGGAGTTTTTACAAGAATTTCATGGAAATTTACAGAGAAAAGAAGCCCATCAAAAGATGGAATAATTCCTCGCAATATCGCTTCTAAAACCGCAGATTATTACCACTATAGAAGTTTTATGATTAAATACGGAAAGAATACTTTCATGAAAGGAATTTTTCCTTGGCTGGCAAACTGGTTTTTTAATTTTGTAGGTGCTTGTGTTATTGATAAAGGCACAACATTTGAAGAATCTGTAAGTAATGATCGAAATATTGAAGTCGGAAGAAATTGTTATATTGGAGTGAATTCGGCATTAGCATCTCATGTTGTTGAAGGTGTTTTTGGTAACATCGTCTATTTTAAAGTAAAAGCAAGAGATAATGTTACGTTTAGTGGTTTTAACGTTGTAGCTCCAGGGTGCGAGTTAAAAGATGATACTTACTTATTGCCAATGGCTGCAGCAACAAAATTTAACACAACTAAGGGGAATAATTTCTATTATGGTATGCCTTTTAGACGGATCTTCAAGAAGAAACTAATAGATTACCTAAAAGTAAGTGAAGATGATTTGAACAGAGCAGAAGAACTAAGAATTAAGCAAGTAAACAAGAAACTGAACAGTTCGAATAAAGAAGAAATAAAAAGTAGAGAAAAATTAAATTAAAATCATATGTGAAATAAAATGACAGAAGAAGAAAAAGACAAGCAAGATATTGTTAAGGAAAATGATGAGACAGATGATGATTCAGATTTCGTTATAGACTTTACAACAAGTTCAGCAATAAATAAAGTAACTTTGAAATTTTTAGTTGTGTATATCCCAATATTTTGGTTTAGTGGTTTAGTAGTAGCAACTCTATGGTATGGATACACAGTAAGTCTAGTTCCTTGGATCATCAAATTATTATTTTTACCGTTATTATTGTTATTCTTTTCGTTTCTTTTCATATTTAGTTGCTTGTTCTTCAGTAAATTATTCCTTATATTTATTAATCTTATTCACCTCCCTAAAGAAGGGATTTTCCGCACTGATTCGGGTAACCCTGACTTTGAGTTTTGGCGATTTAGAACTGAGATAAAGAAGATTACTTTGTGGCTGATAAGAAATTGGCCTCTACCGTGGATTGATGTAATAGCTTTCCGCTGGTTTGGAATAAGGATGGATTTTTCAAGCCATTTAAACGACGCATGGTGCGACGCAGAATTCATTTCTTTTGGAAAAAACGTGACTATCGGCCAAGGCGCGGCTATTATGAGCTCAATGGTTGTAGGTAATTACCTTATCATTAAAACGATCAGATTTGATGATTATTCGCTCATAGGAGGTCAGAGCACTATCGCCCCAGGAACGCATTTTGGAGAAGATACAGTGCTCGGTGCTGTTTCTGTAACAACCCTTAATCAAGAATTAGAATCTGGATGGATCTATTCTGGAATCCCCGCAAGAAAATTAAAACCTAACAAATACGCTGAAATGCGGAGGGATATTATTCATAAAGTAGATGTTGACGAAGAAGAAGCAGTCGAAACCGAGCACGAAGTTAATATTGACGAAGATAAAAAGCACCTAATTAAAAAAAAGAGCGAGGATGATTGAGATGAGCGTTCCTAATTCTATGCGTATTGGTCCTTTCTGTGCCTCGGTCTTAGTTAAGAAAAAATACTTGATAGCCTACATTTTTTTGATTTGGATAAGCATCCTTCCCGCTATTTTAGAAATTTGGTGGTACTGGCAGATGTTATGGTACGACCCTCGGCCACTCCATTTCTACGTGTTCCTGCCCCTTTATTTGATAGTAATTTATGTTACAACTGTCTTTGCAGCCATCTTTTCCGCAAAAGTTATGTTAATGATCGCGAGTATTTTCCATAAGCCTAAAGAAGGAGTATTTCTTCGAGATCCTTCTGATAGGGATTATCGTTATTGGAGCCTTAGAAACACGATAAAGAAATGGCCTACTTGGCTCGCACATAAGTTTCCATTTCCCTTCTTAGATAATATTTGCTTTAAAGTGTTTGGCGTAAAAACTAAATTTTCTAATTCCCTTTTTGAAGGCTGGGTAGATACAGAATTTATAGAGTTCGGTAAAAATGTAGTTATTGGACAAGGTGCTATAGTTCAGTCTTCGGTTATTATAGGGAATTTTTTAATTATTAGAAAAACAGTTATCGAAGAAAATGTCAGAGTTGGAGCACACGTGATTATTATGCCAGGAACTCACATAGGAAAAAACTGTATTTTAAATACGTGGTCTTCTACGATGGTAGGACAGGAATTAGAAGAAGGTTGGATATACAATGGAGGTCCGGCAAAAAAATTTAAGAGAAATAGGTTTTTTGAAGATATCCCAATTGAAAAACTTACTAAATCTATTGGAGACATGGGCGAATTATTAAAGAAATACGATGACCAAAGAGTCGCTAGAGTAATGAAGAAGCGGAGATCGATTAAGAGAAAAGATAAAGAAGAAAAAGACGCGGAAGAAAAAGAATAAACATGAAGATCGGTTACGTACAAACTTCTCCAATTTTTGGTGAAATAACTCAAAACTTTAAACAAGTTGAAGATTTACTAGGAAATGCTAAAGGAGATTTGCTTGTTTTACCCGAACTATTCGCAATAGGATACACATTTATATCTAAAGAAGAAGCAGAATCTATGGCTGAAACTACTGAAGGAAAAACTGCCAATTTTTTAATAGGGTTAGCTAAAAAAACGGGTGCTGTGGTTGTAGGCGGATTCATAGAAAAAGATGGTAAACAAATTTATAATTCGTCTATGATAGTATCTGGTAGCGAAGTTCTTGGGACTTATCGGAAACTCCACCTTTATTACAAAGAAAAACTGTGGTTTTCTCCGGGGAACAAACCTTTAGAAATATTTGAAGTAAAAAAAACAAAGGTAGGAATCATGATTTGTTTCGATTGGTTCTTTCCTGAGACTCTCCGAAGTCTTGCTCTTCTTGGAGCAGACATTATAGCTCACCCCGCTAACTTAGTGCTTCCGTATTGCCAAAGGGCGATGACAACTCGTTGTTTGGTAAATCGAGTTTTCGCTGTAACATGTAATAGGATTGGAAACGAAGCAAGGGGAGAAGATAATTTTGTATTTACGGGGGGTAGTCAAATTACTTCTTATAAAGGCGAAGTTCTCTCATCCGCCCCAAAAGATAAACCACATATTGACTTTGTTGAAATAGATGTTAAACAAGCGAGAGATAAAAACCTTAACAAATATAATAATGTATTTAGTGATAGAAGAACCGAGTTTTATTCTCTTGAATAATAGATAGAGTGATGTTATGAAAGCGGCTGTATTCGACGGGCAAGATATCTCCATTAAGGAAGTACCGATACCAAGACTTGAAGATTCTCAAGTTTTAATTCAAATAAAAGCGTCAGGAATATGTGGGACCGATATAGCTATAGCAAAAGGGGATTTACCAACGCCAACGCCGATCATTTTAGGTCACGAGTTTGCAGGTGAAGTTATAGAAGTCGGTAAGAAAATTAACTCAAACTGGGAAGGAAAACATGTCACATCCGAAATTAATAGCAACATCGATTTCAGCTGTTATTACTGTCAACGAAATATTTTCTCTCAATGCCTATCGCGCAAAGCCTTAGGTATAGATATTAATGGCTCCTTTGCTGAATACATAGTTGTTGAGCCATATATGCTTCACGAAATACCGAGAAAGATTTCTTACAAGGAAGCAACATTTATAGAACCTTTAGCAGCAGCGTATCAAACATTTGAAATGATGCCATTAGCAGATGAAGACAAAATTATCGCAATCTATGGGCTTGGAAAATTAGGTTTATTACTAGCCCAAGTGGCCTTAGTTAAAGGATTGGATGTAATAGCAGTTGATGGTTCAGATAAAAAGCTTTCTATGGCTGAAAAGTATGGTGCAAAGCAACTAATTAACCGTTTTGAGGTAGAAAATATAAGTGATGAAATCAAAGGTTCAACTGATAATCTTGGAGCAGATATTGTCGTAGATACTACAGGCAATCCAGAAGCTCTTATAGATATCGTTGCTTCGTGTAAAACGCGAGGTAAAATCCACATTAAAAGTACTCATGGATTAAGAACTCCAATCAATCTTACTGATATAGTAGTTCGAGAAATCACCGTTTACAGTAGTAGATGTGGTCCATTTGATAAAGCAATTGAGGGACTAAGCTCTGGAGATATTAAAGTTAAAAGTTTAGTCTCCAAAATGTATGACTTAGAAAAAATTAGAGAAGCATTTGCTGCTTACGATGAAGATCCAGATTTTATAAAAGCAGTTATCATAATTTAGTAAATAATACCTGATTTTCCAAGAATCTAACAATTTTTTTACATGTTTGCATCTGGTAGTTTTTATTAGGATAAAATACTTCTGGTCTCGGGCAGTCTTGGTCTAAAGTACAGTGTCCTTTATCAGGATCATAAATCAATGGGTAAAAACGGCACCCTTGTGGCCTCACATCATATATTGTACACAATTTAGCAGCACTATCAAAGAACACACAATATCCTTTAACATTTATTAATTGATTAAATCCTTCTTCGGTTCTTCGAATAAAACTGGTTATTTTTAAATGTTTAGGGTTATTTTTTTTAATACGAGCAATATCCTTACTAGATAAGAGCATCTCCGTTTCAATACAGCATTTTCCACAATCCTTACATATATTTTTCATTTTCCTAATTCTTCTCTCTTAATTAGAACTTCTTTTACATTATAGTCAATCTAGATTGAAAATCATCATGTTTTTAAACATAAACAGCATAATTTATAGTAAATTATTATTTTATTGAAATCCTAAGAATACTAATTATAATAGAGAGACGAGATTATTAAAATTAGATGGAGGTAATATTATGTCTATTTTAAAACAACTTATGGAGGCAACTCGACTTACCAATCCTTGGATTACTAGCTGGAAAAATGAAGGAAAAAAAGTATTAGGATATTTTTGTTCGTATATTCCTGAAGAGATTATCTACGCTGCAAATATTTTGCCGATTAGGGTAAGAGCAAGAAAGTGTACTGATACACCAATGGCGGATGCCTATTTAAGTTCTACCATGTGTAGTTATACGAGATGTTGTCTTGAGCAAGCCAATAGAAAAGAATTTGGATATCTTGATGGAATTGTTTCGTGTAATTGCTGCGACCAAGTTAGGAGACTTTACGATAATATAAGATATAAGGCCCCGTTTCCTTATCATTACATCATGGGAGTTCCCGGTAATATCAGTGAAACTACATTAGATTGGTTTAAACATGAACTCTCTAAATTTAAAGTAAGTATTGAGAAAAATTTCAATACTAGAATTACTGATGAAAAGTTAGGTGATACGATTAGATTATATAATAATTCTCGTAAATTGCTTAAAGAGATATATGAGCTCAGAAAACATGATTCCCCTCCTATTACAGGTAGTGATGTACTAAATATCATTTCAGCAGGAATCTCTATTCCAAGAAACGAGTTCAATGCTTTATTAACACAGCAACTTGAGGAGCTTAAAAGTAAAGAGGGTATTTCCGATCATAAATCGAGAATAATGGTAATCGGTAGTATGCTTGATGAGCCGGAATATATACAAATTATTGAACATCTCGGCGGATTAGTAGTTACTGATTCTACATGTATAGGAACTCGATATTTTTGGGATATGGTTGATGAAACTTCAAGTCCTCTTGATGCACTTGGAGAACGTTATCTATCGAAAATCTCATGTCCTCGTATGACTGGTGAACATTTGAAAAGAGCGCAATTTATGATGGATATGATTAAAGATTTTAATGTAGATGGAGTAATTTTTCAAAGAATGAAGTTTTGTGCGATATGGTGGGCTGAAATTTTCATGTTAAGGGACAAATTAAAAGAAGAAGGTATTCCATTTCTTGATTTAGAAAGAGAATATGTGTTAAGCGGTGCTGGAGCTATGAAAACTCGTGTCCAAACCTTTATAGAAATTTTAGAAGCGAGGTGAAAAATATGGATATAGAAGTGTATAATAAATATAAAAAACTTGGAAGAGGAAATTGGGGAAAAGATCTTACTATGTGGAAAATGATGTATTTGGGATTGTTAAATCAAAATAAAGATGAAGAATTTACACCAGTTTTCGAATTATTATTTAATATCTTCCTTGACCTCCCTAAGGCAAGGAAAGAAGGAAAACTTGTTATAATGCATTCATTTAATTATGGTCCTGAATTATTTCACGCAATGAACTTAGCACCTCTCATGCAGGAATTATTTAGTGTTGGATTAGCCCCGTTACATCTAAATGAACCTTATATAGATTTTAGCAATCAAATTGGATATGGAGACAATCCAACAATCTGTAACGCTCAAAGGCCATTGATTGGTTCATTTCTGCAAGGTGCCTCGCCAATTCCTGATTTATTATTCTTTCTTTCAACGCCTTGTAATTCTCTTGCTATGACTTATCAAGTTTTTGAACACATAGCAAAAATTCCTGCACATAGTATAGATGTTCCTTATTGGGCTTATGAACACAAAGATAACGAATTTTATGATG
Source organism: Promethearchaeia archaeon (assembly GCA_029856125.1). Taxonomy (GTDB): domain Archaea; phylum Asgardarchaeota; class Lokiarchaeia; order Sigyniarchaeales; family SOKP01; genus SOKP01. The sequence goes on from JAHQWJ010000148.1 coordinate 17,066, forward strand.
AGAATACTATTTCATATATGGTAAAGCAAGTAAAAGATTTAATACTATGGTTAGAAAAAGAAACAAAGCAGAAGTTAAATCCTGAAAATCTCCAAGAAACAATGAAAAATGTGAATCAATCAAGGGAATATATATTAGAGTTTAACGAACTTTTAAAAACTGTTCCTTGCCCAGTGCCGAGCCGAGCAGGTTTTGGAAACTTTCTTTCCATGGTGACTCGTGGCGGCACTGATGATGCTGTTAAAGCTACCAAATGGTTACGTGATTCTGCTTTAGAGAATGTTAGGAATGGGATAGGAGGTGTACCTGATGAGAAGATTAGAATTGCTTGGCCTTATACTCATGTCTTCTTTGATGCTGACCTTCTCATTTGGTTAGAAGAAACATTCAATGCAGTGGTGATTATGGATATACTTGGATACTACCAAGTCCTACCTCACGATATATCTACACTCGAAAAATGTTATGAGAATTTAGCTAAGGGAACATTAGATTTCTCAATGGTAGGAACGTGTCGTGGCCCAATTGAGTTTTATATCGAATTTTTATTAAATTATGTAAAAGAATATAAAATAGATTGTGTGATTATGCCAATGCAATTTGCGTGTAAACATGCATATGCAATAGCTCGAGTTGCTTCTGAAGCTGTGCGAGAACAAACAGGAATTCCGACTTTAATTTTTGGTTGTGATCCGTACGATTCACGAGAAGTAACTTCAGATGCTATAAGAGAAAGGATTTCAGAATTTCTGACTCAAGTAGTTTTATAAAAGAGGTTTATTATAGAATTGTTAGTAGCTGGATGTGATGTTGGTTCATTAACAGGAAAAGCAGTAATATTACAGGATGGTGAAATTTTATGTTATAGTATTGTTCCTACAACACCCAAACCTGAGAAGACTGCTCAAAATGCAATGGATGCGGCACTTCAAAAAAAAAACTTATCTCTGAATGATATTGAATTCATTGTAGGGACGGGATATGGTAGAATAAAAATTCCTTTTGCCACGTCTCAAATATCAGAATTGACATGTCATGGTAAAGGCGCTCACTCTTTAATCCCATCAATTAGAACAATAATTGATGTGGGCGGTCAGGATTGTAAGGTAATTAAAGTGGATAAGAACGGAAAGATTCTGGATTTTGCCATGAATGATAAGTGTGCCGCAGGAACGGGACGATTTTTGGAAGTGATGGCTAGAACTCTGGAACTCAAGCTTGAAGAGCTCGGCCCTATATCTTTAGAGTCAAAGAATCAGGCTAAAATAACTGCTCAATGTAGCGTTTTTGCTGAAACAGAGGTAGTTAGTCTTATGGCTGATGGTATAGAAGTATCAGACATAGTTGCGGGGATTCATGACGCTGTAGCCTCTAGAATTATGTCTCTTGTGTATAGAGTTGGCCTTGAAGAAGATTTGACAATAACTGGAGGAGTAGCAAAGAATATAGGAGTTGTAACCTATTTAGAGAAAAGGCTGGAGGTCACATCTAAAAAATTACCGGTTGATCCTCAAATAATAGGAGCGTTAGGAGCTGCATTAACAGCAAAAGAACAATAAAAAAAAATTATTTTTTATTTTAATTTTAAGAAAAAATCTATTTATTTCTTTATCATTTAATCGTTTTCTCTATTAGCTGAGAAATATCGTATGCCTTGATTTCATCATTTTTAATATTAGTCTTGAATTGATTTAGACAAAATGGGCAAGATGAGACTATTGCTGAGGCATCAGTATCTTTAGCTTCTTCAATACGCTCACGAGCAGCGAATTCTGACAAGTCTTTAAATGCAGATCTCACTCCACCACCAGAACCACAACACCATGCGTTATGCTTATTTCGATTCATCTCAACGAGTTCAATCCCCGGAATTTCTTCTAAAACAGCTCTGGGTTCTTTATACATTCCCATATGACGACCTATATGGCAAGGATCATGATACGTTATTTTCATATTAACATTTTGTTTAAATTTTATTGTCCCATTTTTTAAGTTTCTTAGTATAAACTCGGGTAAATGCAAAACTTCAATTCCATGCTTAATTCCAAACTTTTTGGGATAAACTTCCTTTAACGCTCTATAACATCCAGCACAGGAGGTTATTATCTTTTCTACCCCCGAATTCGTAAACATCTCAACATTACCTTCAGCTATTTTTCTTGCATAATCCACTTGACCCGTCATATATACAGGAGAACCACAACAACTTTCGTTTTCAAGAATCTTAAAGTCAATACCAAGTGTATTCAAGATTCTAACGGTAGAAATAGCAATTTCTTTTTCTCGATAACTCGATGTACAACCAACAAAGTATGCTAATTTAGCGTTTGGAGATTGGAAAGCATCTGAAGGAAACCAATCTTGTCGACTTTCATGTTTTTCTCCATAAGGATTATGAAGATCTTCTACATATTTCGTATACTGTTTTTGTTCGGGCATTGGACCATATCCCGCTCGAACGGCTTCTTCTCTCATCGCCATTAACCATTCGCCAGCATAAGTGTGAAGCTCTGGTATTTGACATTGCTGTGTGCATGCTAAACATAAAGAACATTCGTAAAAAATCCGAGCTAGATTATTAGTCCATTTTAGTTTATTTGACATTAAACCCCAAGAAAGCAAATTTTTTCCTCCCAAATAATAAGCTTCAAATTGCCCAAATTCACCTGAGGGACAAACCCGAGCCCAATTAACATCTTGAAAAACAGTTCTACAGGTTCCACATTTTCCACATTGGTATATTATATCCTTATAATGTTCAATTTCTTTATGTCTATCTATCTCATGATCTTCTTGTTTCATATCTATCTTTTCTATACCCGTACCTCTTATATATCTGATTTTCTTTGCCATACTAACTACCCCAACCATGTCCTGGATTCATTATCGCATTTGGATCCAAAAGCTTTTTTATTTTTTTGATCAATTCGTTAGTAGCTGGTAATGTCTTTTCCTCATATACCTCATGAGCCCAAAGTGGAGCCTTATACATTACAACACCATCAATTGATTGAACTTCTTCATGAATTTCCTTTAATACTTGGCGAGCAGATTCAATTTCCTCGGGATCGTCTTTATTAAAATTTATGTTAGTTCGAGCAACACAATAATGACCGCCAAATAAAATTCGGGAGTAAAATTGCGGAGTACGTCCGTATTTTAGAGCTTTTTCTCTTGCTAGAGCGTAAAATTTTGCAATGTCTCGAGTTGAACAATAACTCCCAATCCATTGGCCCCCACCTCCCCTAGAGAAATTCCAGCACCCCCATAATTGAATTGGTATCGCATCAAGAAGAGTTGTATCAATTCCTTGGGGTTCAATAAGCCCACCTTCTTTTAAGATGGCTTCAATTGCTTCGCATTGAGCTTCATGTTGTTTTTGGGTATAGGCTTGTGTAGTAATAATTCCTGCGAAATCTGGTAATTTTTTTTCTAAGGGATCTATAGGAATCTTATTTTCATTTGCAGCGAATGAGGATTGAAGCCACCCATAATTTTGAATTACAAGATCACATATACCTAAACCCACCTTAGAAAGCTTAAGCATAACTGGGACTCCATCATCCATAGTTCTCCCCATCACAACATAATTCCTTCGATATGGTAGTTTTGGCCATAATTTTATAGCCGCTTTAGTCACGATTCCTGTAGTGCCTTCCCAGCCAATGAACAAACCTGCTAAATCAGGTAATGGTTGCCTTCCATACCAGTAATCAGAAAGACAACAAGAACCTACTTTCACTAATTCACCCGAACCTAAGACAGCTTCTAAACCATTAATGAATTCTGCTCCTGTTCCACCAAGCATTCCCAAATCAAACATACCATAACATAAGCAAGAAGCTACTACCCCTGTTCCGGGTGGTGACCAAGTTACGCCCGCTCTTAAACCAGAATGGTGTTTTTCAAGATATCCTACTAAATCGGCCCATGTAGTTCCCCCTTCGACTAAAGCATACATATCATCTTCATTTACTTCAATTATTCGATTCAGCCTTCTCAGGTCAACAACAATTCCTCCCTTTATTGGAGTAGCAGTAGAACCAAAGTTGATCCCCGAAACCCAAGGTACTAGTGGAATTTTGTGATTATTTGCAATTTTAACGATTTCTTGGACTTCTTCTGCTGAATTTGGCATTATTACAATATCACATATTCCTTCTGGTTCAGCCGTGATAAAATCGTAGTGATAGAGAAATGTTATTTCAGGTTGATCTGAAACGTATTTTTCTCCAACAACTTTTCCTAATTCATTAACTATTTCACTATTAATCATAATTTATTCACCCATTAAATAATATTAATTCGCACCCATTATTTAAATAAATTTTTGAGAATTTAATTTTTATTTAACCAAATTATTATTTAAATATAAAGAAACAAGTATAGAAGTCCCATCAGTAATGAGAAAAAAAATTAAAGTCTTTGGTGCTGCAGTTGATGCGAGTGACTTCCCTCTTAGTATTCAGATGAAACTTGCCTACTTAAATCAATTAGCTCAAAATTTTGGTAAGAGGACAAATTTCATTGATCCCTACGAAGCTTTTCTTATGCATTCTAGTATTTTAACAGAGCAAAAATTCCTCAAGATTGGTAAATTTCCTATTGACTCTTGGCTAACACCTAAACCCAAACTGGAAGATTCCCATCTAATAAATCAATTAAATTTTTCAAAATTTACAAATGATGGCTTATTAAAACCAATTTCAGATAAACTTAAGAGATATATAACTACTAGTGTATTGCCAGACATTCCCCTAATGGTTGGAGTGGATCACTCGCTAACGGGAGGAGTTTTGACTGCTCTTTCTAAAGAATACGGACCTGAAAATCTATTAGTCTTAATTTTTGACGCCCATTTTGATGGATTACCAGCGAATATATCAATCGACATCGCAAAATATACAAACGAACATCCCAATGAAGTAAATCCTTTAATACCTGAATATTATTATTCACAAATGGAAGGTCGTGAGATTAGAAATACTTACACATGTGCTTCGTTTCTAAATAATTTGATAAATGCGAAAATCATAAGACCTGAAAATTTGATAATTTTTGGATGTCAAGATTATCCAGATGAAAAATATCGAGCCTTAAATGACCCAAGAATTGTAGAATTTGTTGAGTTTTATGATACAATGGAAAGAAACGGTGTTAAATTCATACCCAAAGCAGAACCTTCACAAATGCTTGATAAATTAAAGCAAATCCTAAAGGATACAGCGAAATCAAATTTTTATCTGTCCTTTGACGTAGATGTTGGTGCTTTAAAAGAAATTATTGCTTCTCGATTTAGAAATGTTCTAGGACTTGATCAATCTACTATCCTTAGTGCTGCTAAAATAATTAACAACACAATAAAAACCGCTAATAATAAGCTAGTCGGTCTTGATGTGATGGAAATTGAAACTTATTTGTTGAAAAAGGTTTTTCCTAAGTCAGGGAGGGAAGATCAAACAATTGAAGTGGTGGATAATTTTCTTAGAATCTTTTTTTAATTAAAATGGATTTTTTATTAATTAAAAAAAAAAATAGGAATTAATTTGATGCCTATTTCTTCTCTTCTCTTAGATAGAAAAAGACATTGAAGACAATTAATACTATCATTACTATGGTGTCTAACCAATGAAAGACGAGATTAGTTGCTGAGCGAGTTACGTATATATTAGAGGTAAGATTGACAAGAGCCATTATAATAAGAGCTATAATCGCAAATAAATAAAACAATTTGATATGTTCCCAATCTCCTTTTAGTATTCCAAGCAAAATTGGAATTCCCATAGCAATTAAGACTCCACCAAAAAGACGCCAAAAGTGAGGATCAAAATAGGGGGCATCGTTAAGAGAATATACAGCTTCTGGAAGAAACACATACATTATACCATAGACGAATGCGACGATCATGTTAATAATTAACACAATTTTCATTTCTTTTGAGAATTCTGCCATGATTTTTATGCCTTGAATTTAGTTTTATTAGTTTTATAAAAAAATTACGAATAATTATTATGAATAATACGCAAGACGCATATAAAAGGTTTTACAATAATGTAAATCAAAGTGTAATAATAAAGGGATTTTATGATTTACTAGCTTGGTATTTCATACAAAATTATAAAAAGAATAAAAAAGATTAGCCATCTTGATTGTTAATTATTTGAGAACAAAGTACATTCTCCTATTATTCTTTCCCTTATTTACCGTTTTAGTCATCTCAATTTCGCCAATTTCCATGAGACTTTTAACGTGGGTTCCACCGTCTACTTGTTTATCGATGTCTCCGATTTTAACTATGCGGAATTCTTGTAAGTTTTTAGGTAAGCCAACTGCTAATCTTGCAAGCTCGGGTTCTTCCAGGACAGCGGCTCTAGACATCGTCTCAATAGTGATGGGAAGGTCGTGCTTAATAATTTCGTTAGCTTCTTCAACAAAGGTCCGCAATTTTTCTGGTGAATAATCCTCCATAGAGAAATCCATTCGTGCTTTGTCTAATTCAATCTGGTTTCCGGTGATTTTAGCGTTCGTTCTACGATATAGCAGGTTTGAAAGAAGATGACAAGCAGTATGGTATCGCATATATGTATATCGCCTCACCCAATCGATTTCGCACGAAACTAAGTCTCCTTCTTTTAGTCCCGGTTTTTCTACTTCGTGGCTAATTTCTCCAGAAAATTTACCTACATACACTACCTTGAATTTCTCACCATTTTTGATTATATATCCTTCGTCCCATGGTTGGCCGCCTCCTTTAGGATAAAAGGCGGTTTTATTAAGGACAATGAATTTATCATCTTTCACAGAAATAACTTTTGCATCCCACGTCTTTAAATAGGAGTCGTTCATGTATAAAGCTTCAGTCATAGAGTATAAAAAAGTAGTTATGCTTATAATTTTGATCTTAAAAAATTTTTGTTTACAACGCACAAAATTAACAGAAATGTATACAAAGAAGACCTCTTTAACATTTTTGTATATGTATAATGAATAATTATGCTAAATTTTAAATCCTTTTAAATTTTTAAGAGAAATAATTAAATAAATTAATTTATCGACAAAAAATGAAAAATCTAAAGAATTGTATAATTTTATCTGTATTTGTATCAATACTTTTGATGCCAATCACTTTTCATCTAATAGATATACAAGGGAATAATAAAAATGATGAGCTAGAATTTGGTTATCTAAATTCTGCAGGTTCTTGGGTGTTAGCCCCATTTGCAATTAATCCCTACGGCACGCGAGACTATACATGGATTGAAGCTAATGCAACTGAATGGTGTTCTGGAGCAGGAACGGAATTAGATCCTTGGATAATAGAAAATGTTACTATTGATTCTGGAGGCTTAAGTCATTGTTTAGAAATAGGTCAATCAGTTGATTATTTTATCATTAGAAATTGTACGTTTAACAACGCTTATCCAAATTATGGTATTTATAGTTGGAGTACGAGTAATGGGATTATCGAAGATTGCACTTTTTTTGATAACTTATATGGGGTATACATAAGCGGTAGTGCTGAGAATAATACGCTTCAACATAATTATTTCTATAACAATACTGGAGCAAACGTTAGGCTTTCCGGTTCGTCTACTTGTATTAATAATACTATTTCCAACAATATATTCGTTAATCGCCTTACTGCCACACTCCCAACAGGGCTTAGGATTCAAGGATACAACAATAAAATAATCAACAATACGGTGGATAATTTTTTCTGGGGAGTAAATTTAGACTATGCTCACGATACAATAATAAAATCAAACACTTTCATTTCATCGTGGCGAGGGATATCTATGGGAAGCAACAATTTTAATGCCACAGTTTTTAATAACACGATAAGAGATAATCACAATGATTATGGCGTGTATGTGAATGGTAATGGATCACTATTTTATAGGAACAGATTCATTAACAATAACATAAACGCAAAAGATAGTGGTAATTTCAATCGTTGGGATAATGAAGTAATAGGGAACTATTGGGACGATTATGGAGGATTAGATCTCAACGATGATGGTATAGGTGATACGGCTTATATTCTTCCTGATTCTGGAGGTTCACAAGATAATTATCCTATCTGGGACGATGGTTTTAATGGTACTAAAATTCATATTGATGATACTGGTGTTAATTCATTTGATTGGGAATCTGCTTCTAAACTGATTTGGTGCACTGGTTCCGGAACGTACGATGATCCTTACACTATCCAAGACTTAGCGATTGACGCTGGTAATGTTGGTTCACCTATTTTTATTGAAAGCTCAAGCGTCTATTTCGTTATAGAAAACTGTAATTTGACAAATTCTCAAGCAACTGGAGAGGACGCAGGTATTAAGTTTGAAGATGTATACAATGGCAAAATAGTTGAGAACAATATAACAGATAACTATGCCGGTGTCAAATTAATACGTAGCGATAATAACTCGATTTCAGCAAACTATATCTACGATAATACAGGGCAAGGAATAGTTCTTCAACAAAGCAAATATAATGTGATTGCGGGTAATACTGCAAACAATAGTAATTATTATGGTCTAATAATTGTTTCCGCGAGTCATAATAATACAATAGAAGAAAACACTTTTGGCAATAATAAGGGAGCTAGTGGATACGGTTCAGGAATTAAAATATCTGGTAGCAACGATTGTGAAATATCAGAGAATCTGTTAAGCGATAACGATCAAGGAATTAGGATTACTGATAATTCCCATGGCAATAAATTCTACGACAATGTAATTCATAACAACGCAAAGTATGGCATTCTGATACAAGATCTTACTAGAAATTGTAATAATTCCGTTTTTTACAACAATAGCCTCAAAAATCCTCTAGGAATTAACGCTTACGATAATGGATCGAATTCTGAATGGGATAATGGGATACGTGGAAATTTCTGGAATGATTATGAAGGTGCTGATAATAACGGAGATGGAATTGGAGACACACCATATTTAATCAGTGGTGATGCTAATAGACAAGACAATTATCCAATATGGAACAAAGGTGACGAAATATACCCTACAATATCAATTAATTCTCCCTCTGGAGGATCTATCTTTGGAACTGATGCTCCTACGTATAGTCTAAATATCTTTGACTTGTACTTAAATTCGTCTTGGTATACACTAAATAACTCAGCAACCAGATATTTTTTCACACCGAGTAATGGAAATAATGTCGTCATTATTGATGAAACCGGATGGGATATTTTTTCTGATGGATCAATGCTAATGACTTTTTACATAAACGATACTGGCGGGAATATTGCAAGTGTCTCAAATATGATCGAAAAAGATGTAACCAATCCTACGATTGCATTAAATTCTCCTATTGGAGGTACAGTATTTGGTTCTGACGCTCCGCAATTCAACTTAACAATATTCGACTTAAATTTACACGATGCATGGTATACAATAGGCTCTTCTGTTACGCCACACTCTTTCTCGCCTAGTAATGGTATAAACATTATCCCGATTGACGAAAGTAGCTGGGATACCCTCCCTGATGGTAGTATTACAATTGATTTCTTTGTAAATGATATCGCTGGAAATATTCACACTATTCAAGTTATTCTTACTAAGGACCTACCTTCAAGTGATCCAGAACCAGCAATTCCTTTTGGAGATTATTACATCTTATTTCTTGGAATTGGAATCGCCGCGATATTAGTAGTAGAGCGTAAAAAAAGGAAAAAGTAACCAAAAAATCTCTTTTTTTTTTTTTAATTTATTTCATTATTCTTTCTCGTAAAGTTCTCCGGGTTTCGCACCGCAGAAAGCTTCAATCTTTAAGAATTTCATTTCTTTGGAACAATTAGGGCAAAAAAACTTTCCCGGTTCTTTATTTTCGAAAGAATAACCACATTCTTTGCAAGCTACAGCATTCATATTATTCAAATGAGGAATAGAATTTTAAAATGTTCTTATTATGAAAAGAAGATGATTCATTTAATTTTATATTGAAAAATAAGGTTTCTTAAGGTTATTACATAATATAAAAGTCAAATCGGTAAAAAGTGAAAATTTATACCCCTTAACCTTTAGCGAGGTTGTCAACAAACATCTATAATTTTTTATATTTGTTTCATTCTTCAAAGGGTATTTCATTTTATTATCGCACAAAGCTCCCTATCACTTAAATCTTAGCGTAAAGAACTTAGTAAATTTTTCACATACATGACAATAATAGTAGCCTTCTTTTGAGCCACTAGCTTTTGTTCTACAATTAAGACAAAATATCATTTTAATCACTTATTAAAGCGCTCGATTCGTTTTAAAGCTTCAATTTATAAGATATAGGTGGATAATTGGCTTGATTAATATTTAAAAATGTAAGGAATTTAAGGTAAAACTATATATTTTAAAGAATTTATAATAATTCTCAGATATATCATATTATTTTAATACCGAATTATAATATCAAGTGTTATATATGGCAGCTGTGGAATACAAGGGCGAAAAATACGAAGTTAAAGACGGATTTTTAGACCTGGGCCTACTAGAAATTGAAGACATATCTGATATTAAAGGATTAGATAAACTTGATATCAAACATTTAGAGCTGAGTTCCAACGAAATTATCGAAATACAAGGTTTAGAAGAGCTTCACAATTTAGAAATTCTTAATTGTGGAAGTAATAACCTATCCAAGATATCTGGGTTGGAAGATTTAACAAATTTAGAAGTTCTACATCTAGCGTCTAATCAGATTACCGAAATTAAGGGACTTGATCAGTTATCTAATTTAAAAGAAATATATCTAAGAGCTAATCAAATAACTCACTTAAAAGGTTTAGATTCTTTAAAATCGCTTCAGAAATTAGATTTGTCTTGGAATATGATTGAAAAAATCGAAGGATTCGATAGTTTGGAGAATTTAGAAGTTTTGTGGCTAGCAGGAAATCAGCTCACAACAATCCAAGGATTGGAAAAGTTGAAAAAATTAAAAGTTTTAAATTTAGCAGGAAACCAAATTTCTGAGATACAAGGACTTGATCATTTAAAAAATGTAAGTGAAATATATCTTAACGATAATAAAATACAAGAAATCAAAGGTTTAGAGAATCTTACCGAATTAGACACGCTGTGGATAACAGCAAACCAAATTGAGAAAATCAACAACCTTGATAAATGTAAAAACTTACAAGTTCTTAACTTGAAAGATAATAACATTGCTGAAATTAGTGGTTTATATCCGTTAACTAAATTAAATAAACTATTTTTATCTAGCAATATTATTTCGACGATTAAAGGATTAGAAACCCTCCAAAATTTAGAGACCTTAGATTTAGGGAATAATTATGTTAAAGCTATAAGAGGTTTAGAATCTTTAATGGTTTTGAAGGATTTGTGGCTTCAGGGAAATGAGATTGACGAAGAATTGCTAGCTCAATTAGGTGGATTGGATTCAGGTGGTTGTGCCTTAGAACCGTTAAAATTTGTGGAATATTGCCTTGTTAACTTATAGATAACTTGTTACAAAGAGAATTCGCCATTATTCCAATATCTGATGAATATTATCTTTTATTATTTGATAACTAGTTGATTTATCGGATATGTCGATTATTGGTTTACCTTCTAAATCAAATTCTGTTAAGATTTCATCCTCGGGAATCGAAGCAATCGCAGTTAGATCGTACTCTTTAAGCTTATCTGTGATTTTAGCAATATCTCCTTTAACTCTATTAATAATAACCCCGATTTTTCTGTAATTTGTAAATTTTTTAGCACTTTGACTTATCGAATACGCCGTTTCTACGCTCCTAAGAGAAATATCTGTTACGATTATTACGTAATCTACAGATTTTATTACCATCCTATTAATTTGTTCGAGACCGGCCTCACAATCAATCAATACGATATCAAAATCCTGTGAAATAGATTCAATAACTTTTCGTAGAAGAGCGTTGGAAGGGCAAAAGCAACCTGGCCCTTCAGGTTGACCAATTGAAAACAAGCTAAAATCTTTACTTTCCTTTATGGCGCTATAGACCTTAAAATCTATTGACTCTGCTATCGCTTGAATATTTTCCTTTTTACTAATTGTGTTATCAATTAGATCTGCTCTTATCTTTTCGAGACTTTCCTCCGGGACTAATTTAACCATTTTACTGAGGTGTGGATGGGTTGGATCCGCATCAATCAATAATAATTTAAACTTATAGGATGTAGAAATAGCTTTAGCAATAAGAGTAGTTATAATTGTTTTACCGACGCCTCCTTTTCCGGTGATAGCAATTATAAGCGGGGTTTTTTTCAGTTCCATTATTTGATTCCATCTATTCGCTATTTTTAATTTAAATCTCTTCTCGAGAAACTAACACTTGTTTGATTTTGAAGCATTCTTCTCTATACGGGCATATTTCACAGCCCCAATCGTAATCACAATCAATTCTTTTTTTCCATTCGTCTATTTTCTTTTTCCATTTTTCTTTTAACTTAGAATGGATATCTGCCGAATGCACAATAAATTGCTCAATAGAGTCTTGATAAGAATTAATGAAAATGATTTCTACTGATTTAATTAAACCTTTAAATTTTTGTTGATACAGAGAAATTATCGCATTTCCTAAGAATTCGAACGAAAAGCCTTTCTCTAGAGCTGAAGTATTAATTCTACACCAAAACCTACGAGGAATTGTTCGAATTGAAAACCCTTCGATACCATTTGAGATGAAATTCAAATGTCTTAACTCATCGATTTCCTTATCAGTACCTTTATTGATTCCAATTAATACCATCATTCCAAAATCTATGTTCGTCTCTCCTATCGCATTTATTTCTCTCCCTAATAATGTTATTTTTCCGTGCTCAACTAATCGAGCGTCGCTAATTGGAAATATAATTGAAAATGATTTTCTATTGACCCCACCAAGCTCTAAACCAGTTTCCTCTCCAAGGATTATTTCTTTGTGGCTATTTAATCCTACTTTTATGTTAGAATTATGAACTAAATTGATCTGGTTTGAGTCACATCGATAGGAAAATAAGGTTTTTCCACGATTCTGCTCTTGTTCTAAGAAATCTCTTATCTTTTCAAGAATAACTTTATTTTCCATTAAAATTTTTACCTTATTCAGAATAGTCCAGTATAAAATTATAATAAAGGGGTATTAATCTTTATTTAGGTTTTAACCGTTTTTTAAGATTTCTATTACCAATTATGCTTTAAATTAGTACTGCCCAACAAGAAATAGTCTTTTATATTTGGAAGTAGAATAAAAATTAGAAAAAACAAAATTACTTGAAAAAATGAATAAAAATGAATTTACATTCTAAAGAGGAGGAAGAGAAAGATCCAACATGTCACCAATGTGATAGTTTTAAATATTGTGTTAGGGGCAGAGCGAATAATAAGAAAGATAACTGCCCAATGAAGATTTCTCCGGAAATTGAGAAAGAAGCTCTTGAACTGTACGAAAAAGATGATTTCGTAAAAAGATCAACGGGCGTAGCTTCTATTGTAGAAGCTAAAGGATATATAAAATGGCCTAGATTAAAAGATACGGTTGAATACGCTAAAGGAATGGATTATAACAAATTAGGTTTAGCATTCTGTATAGGGTTACACGCTGAAGCAGAACAAATTGCTAAGATTTTAATTGATTATGGTTTTGAGGTCGCATCGGTTTGCTGTAAAACAGGTAGCGTTCCAAAAACAAAAGTAGGCGTCCCTGAAGAATACACAATGTTTTCTAAGACGGGATATCCTATCGGAACGATTACTTGTAATCCTGCAGCCCAAGCATTGTTGTTTAATAAGGCTAAAACAGATCTGAATATCATAATCGGTTTATGCGTTGGACACGACATAACTTTTACTCATTTATCGAACGCACCAGTTACCACGTTAATCGCAAAGGACAGATCCTCACCTCATAATCCAGCAGCGTGTTTACTCAATCACTATGGAAAAACGTTCTTCTCAATGGATCTTAGTGAGATGAAACGAAAATAATTTGAAAAAAAGAAGCAAATAGGATAATTGTAGGTAAAACTATTAAAACGATACCTAAGGTCTATTTTATTTCTATTTTTTTAAATTTGGTACTTTTATAATAATTTCCAATTTTATTTCGAATAAATTTAAATAGTATATATGAGATAATAGATCGGAGAACTAATTCGAATAATTATTCAGCTCGAAAATTAATCGTAAAATTCGTATATTGGAATCCCTTTAGGAGCAAAATAGAGTAAGGTCAAAAAATTTGTTCGAGAATATCAGATAGATTCGAATTAGGGCTTAACTTCATAATTAGGAAATTTGAGAGAGTATGGATTAATGATTGCTTTAATCATAGCTATTTTCATTCTTATAGGGGGGATTGTTCTTGTAATCTTTTCAAGTAAATACGCTGTAAAACACTCGGCAATGCTTGCCGTAGCTTTAGGAATATCGCCACTAATAATCGGAGTAACGTTAGTTTCCATAGGTACGGATATTTCTGAAATATTTAATTCGATTATTTCTTGTTCTTTAGGTCACGGAGATATTGACGTAGGAGATTCTGTTGGCTCAGACCTTACCCAACTCACGTTAGTCTTCGGACTTTTGCCAATAGTTTGCGGCGCGTTTCATATTCATAGAAGAGACATAATAATTCTAGGTTCTTGTGAAGTTTTATCGCTTATTGTGATATTTTCAATTGTGGAGAAAGGATATATCACGAGGCTAAACGCAATTTTTATGGTTTTCAGTCTAACTATTTATATTTGGCTGATTTACAGTACGAATAAAGATAGCGTTCAACATAGAATAGAACATCTAGACATAGCGCAACCAACTAAGAAAAAAAGATACCATCTCCTAATTGCCGTAATTGGCTTCGGTGGCGTGACTATTAGCGCATTTGCTATTGTACAATCCGTAATTTTCATATCACAAGCTATAAACATCCACGAATATATTATTAGTTTCTTCATCCTTGCTATCGGCACATCCCTTCCAGAGCTTGTAGTTGATATTCACGCTCTCCGAGCTGGTCACCATGGTATAGCTATTGGGGATATTGTTGGTTCTTGTATTGTTGATTCTACGCTATCTATTGGCATCGGTCAGGTCTTCTTCCCTCAAGCTGTCACAGCAGAATTAGCAGTTCCAACAGTGTTATATACGCTTATTGTTAGCATAATTGTTATTATTACCGTAGCAGTAAGACAGAAAATAGACAAAAAAGCGGGAGTTTTCTTTATTATACTTTATTTTAGTTCTTACTTTATGCTTTTCACTATAATTTAATCAATATTGAATTTTAGATTAACTGAATTATTTTCAAAATTCATTCAATTATTTTTTAAATTAGTTCTAACGATAAAAAGAAGATTTAATCCAAATCTTATAAATAACAAGATCTATTTATAGTTTTCAGCCTCATTCTTCTAGAAAAAGAAAACTAGATTAGGAATTATTCCAAAGGCAAAAAATCTTTATATACAATAAGAAACAATCGTTTACATAATAAATTTTTAAATTTATAAAAAAAAACATGATACTGAATTATGAATGAAACAATTGCTTTTACTGAAACTGAAGTAACAAGACATTCAAAAAAGACATTCCTTTCTAATGCTTCCAGTCTCCTTTGCTCTACTTTAATCGGTTCTATTCAAGGATTTACACTTGTCTATTATGAAACTGTTATTGGATTAAATGTGTGGTTAGTCTTTGTCGCCATGAGTATCTTTCTAGTATATAACGGAATTAACGACCCTATTTTTGGTTTTTTAATCGATCGGAATTTGAGATTTACGAGAAAATGGGGAAGACGATTTCCATGGATCGCCATAGGCATCATCCCTTGGGCCTTTTCTGTTTTCCTTCACTTCTCAGCCCCAATTATCGCTACTCCTGCTAATCCTTGGCCTGCTTTTTGGTGGTTATTATTAACATTAGTTTTACTCGACACCTTTGGCACCATTGTGAATATTAATTACAAGGCACTTCAAATGGAAAAATTTCGGACGGAGTACGAGCGTAGAAGATTCACAAAATATTATGTACCTCTCGACATTGCAGCAATGGTCCTCGGGATGTTATTACCTACCCTTTTCCTTGATAACGAGGCACCAAAAGCCATTCAATTAGCCAATTATTCTTTAATGGGAATAGTCGTCGCCATAGTAGCTCTTCTTTTTGGTATTTTGTCTCTTTATGGTAACCGTGAGGATAAAATAATGATTGATCGGCATTTTTCACCCGAGTCTGTGAAGCGAATGAATTTTTTTAAAGCCTTCAAAGAAGCTGTAAAATCGAAAACTTTCATGGTATATTTTATCTTTGGAACGTGTCTTGGAATTCAAATAAGCCTTGTAGTAGTAAATGTGTATTATCTAACGACTTATGTGTTAAATGCTGGTACCTTAACATATTTTCTTGTTTTAGGTTTATATCTCATAGGTACCTTGGTATCTATTCCTATCTGGCTCAGGTATATCAAGAAAATAAATAATAACAAGAAGGCGCTAGTGGTTGCGGGTCTCGCATCGTGTGCTGCGTTATTTCCATTAACATTCTTTTATGGACCTACTGATTTAATGATCATGGCATTCATTCTCGGACTCGCCCAAGGAGGCTTAAACTCATACGTATATACTATTATCGGTCCGAGCGTGACTGAGGATGTGATTGTTAAGATGGGGAGAAATCAAAAAGGAGTTCTCTTCGGGATTTCTGCGTTGCTTGGACGGCTTGTAGCATCTATTGACGAGTTAATTATTGCTGTCATTCATGATATTTCAGGATTCCTTCCCGGATATCCTTCTTATAAAGAATTGGCTGCCGTGGTTTTTGACATGACCCGTATTCAAATAGGAATCCGCCTTCTTCAGGGAGTCATTCCAGCGTATATTTTGCTCATAGGAATTCTGATTATCTGGTTGTATTTCCCTCTAACTCAAGAAAAGATATTAAGTAATAAAGCTAAGATGGAAGAACTCGGATTTTAATAATTTAAAACTATTTTTTTTTTTTAATTTAAAAACTACATAATATTACAATAGAAGTAAAAAGAAAGCTCAATTTTGTAAGAGTCTTACATTAAAAAGATTGTGAAGAATTTAAATGGATTAAGTGATTTGTATAACGAGTGAAGAAAACAAGCAAAAACATGGTAGAATCCAAGTGAGAAGAATTGGAAAACGAAATATTTTGTCTATTCTCTTCTTAGGAACCGCAGGACAAATAGCCTGGGTTGTTGAAAATAGCTGGTTTAATACATTTGTCTTCGATCGGATTACTACCGATCCAACACCCGTTGCGTTGATGGTAGCAGTAAGTGCTATAACTGCTACAATTACCACAATTATAATGGGTATTCTTAGCGATCGAACTTCTGGGAAATGGGGTAAAAGAAAACCATTCATTGTCTTTGGATATATTCTTTGGGGTATAATAACTGCAATCTATCCTATGGTCGAATGGATTCAAACGATTGGGGTTGCTATTTTAATAGTAATCATAACCGATGCAGTCATGACCTTTTTTGGCTCAACCGCAAACGATGCTGCATACAATGCTTGGTTAACTGATATAGGACATTCGAGTAATCGTAATCGAATACAAAGTATTAATAATATAACTGTATATGTTGCAGCCATATCTTCACTTGTTCTAGCGGGAGTGATTATTGATATCTTCGGGTATTTCGTGTTTTTCTATATTTTAGGTGGAGTAGTAACTATTGCTGGTTTGATTGCTACGTTTTTAATTGAATCCACTCCAATAAAAAAAGAAGATATTAAATTTGAAAAATCTTTTCTTAAAGAATTTGCAGATCTCATAAATCCGAAAATTCTGAAAGAAAATCGGACTCTTTTTTTGCTGTTTCTTAGCATGGCTTTAGGAAGTATAGGAGCGAATGTCTACGGACCATACCTCTTTATATTCATGGAACATTACATTGGTTTCTCAAAAACGGAACTAAGTATTTTTGGGGCGCTTTTCTTGCTTCTCACAGTAGTTATATTAGTTATTGCAGGGATCTATAGTCATCGAGTTAATCGCAAGACTTTAGTCATAATTGGCTCAATCTTGGGGGCAATGCTAACGATTTTATTAGGGTTAACATCATTATTAGTTGGAGGAAATAGTTCTCTAGCAGTATTGACATTCCTCCTTTATTTTGTGGCAACTATACCATCATTACTTTCTTCAGTTGCGTTTGGAGGGTGGCTTTTTGATAATTATCCTGAAGGAAATATTGGAAAATTTCAAGGTATCCGCATGATTTTCATGGTACTGATACCTATGGTGTTAGGACCTCCGATTGGATCGGCTATTATCAGCACATTCGGAATCCCTATAGCTGATGGATACATTCCTACACCCGAGATATTCATTTTTGGAGGACTAATTTCCTTGTTGTCAGTGATTCCAATATTTTTTATTAGTAAATCTGAAGGACAAATAAACCTTGATTAGTTTTGGTGATTTATCAACACTTAAAAAAATTAAATCGTCATCTTATCTATTTATTTAGATTACGATTGATTCTTACTACCATCTCGCCCTTACCACGATGGGCCCATGCGTAATAAGATATCGCTACAATATCTTTTTCAATTTGTTTCTTTTTGATTTCTTAAGATGTCATATTAAAAAAAAATTGAATCGACCTAAGAAGTAAATTTTTAACACTTCGAACCATATAATTTATTAATTTTTATTAGATATTAGCAAGGTAAAATTATGGGTAATAAAGAAGAAAATGAATCATCGTCCAAGAAGATTTTGAAAGAAACAAAAGAAAATGGCGAAATAGCCATGCGAGAGAAGGAAGCTAAAGTTAGAGGGCTTTACGTGAAGATGTTGGAAGATGCCGCGAAGTATGCAGTGCAGTATGAGTTCTACGCAGAGGACATGAAGGATTTCCACGAAGTAGTGCAATGGAAGTTCGGTCCTATCAGAGGATATCAAGTATTCGACGAAACAGAGTATTCATTCAAAATCGACGAAGAGGCTGAAGATCCGACCTTAATACTGGGGTGCAAGGATCTTGATCTGGCCTACCAGTTCCTCAACGACGAAATCAGTCATTGGCCGGCCCTTCTGGGGACTAAGTTCTTGGTTGGCACAAAGGGCCCCGACGGGACTTATAAGGAAAAGAGAATTGGAAAGTTAACTGGTTTTGCCCCCGGCAATGCCCCTAGGTTGAGTACCGCAAAAGAGAATGCCCCCCCCGAGCAAAAAAGATTGTCTTCTCGTCTGTTGAGAATACCCGTGTTTCGGCCGATCATGGAGCGAACCACAGATCCCGAGAACTCGAACGACGTTCGCATTCCAATCAATGAGTCCTTGGGTACATATGAGAACCAGTCGATACCGCTCGCAGTTCTCGAATACTTCATAAACAAGGCAAGTGACGTCTATATCTTCAATATGTGCCCGTGTCGCTCGCTCGCCAATTGCGAGAATTATGACCATTCCATCGGATGCATGGCCCTGGGTAAGGGGGCCCTGAGGATGAATACCTTTGGAAGGATCGGTACCAAAGAAGAGGCATTGGAACGATCGCGACGTGCTGTTGCTGCTGGTCTCCTGCCTTCTCTGGGGAGAGTCAAATCCGATACGATCGTCTATAGGGCTTTGCCTGAACAGGGCGATCTGATGCATATTTGCTTCTGTTGCCCCTGTTGCTGTGTCGAGGGCTCTGGAAAGGACTCGCCAAGGTATCTAAGGCTGTGGCATCAGAAGATGGAGGGTGTGTCCGTCACGGTCAATGAGGATCTCTGTAATGGATGCGAGCTATGCCTCGAGGTGTGCATATACGGTGGAATGGAGGTCATCGACCACATAGCCGTGATTGACCGGGAGGGCAAGGATCACTGCAGAGGCTGCGGAAGGTGCGAGAGGGTATGCCCCACTGGAGCGATAACCATCACCATCGAGGATGATGGTGTGGAGAGGATGATTGCTCGCATAGAGTCCTCCGTCGACGTCAGCTAGGGGGATGCCAGGTTGTCATAAAGCATATAAATGCTATATATAATAGGAATAGTTTTTAAGAAAAATGATGTGAATTTATGGTTCAAATTTTTCTACGATTTTGGAAACTTTCTTTAACCTTCTCCCATCTCCAATGCACAATTCGTCGCTTATTCCGAGGATTAGGTTTGGAGAAAATAAGTCAAGGACTTTTTTTGTCAGGTCTATTAATCTCGATTCTTTAAATTCTCGCAAGAATAAGGTAGCTGGAATTCCGTCGACGAGTATTTTTCCAGAATCCCCTAATGCTCTTGCAATATCTTCCAAAGGCACATCTCCTAGAGGTGGTGGGGTTAACGCCTCGTATCCGTCAAAAGACATCGTGGAGAGATAGGGTAATAACTGTTTGAAAGAACCATCAATGTGAATGAAGGCAAACTTCCTTGCGTCGTGTAGTAATTTAACGCGGGTTTCATAATAATCCAAGAGGTATTTTTCAAAATATGGCGGAGACGATAAATTATGATCAATATTTTCTCCAAAATTTACGAGTTTTAAAGGGGATTTTGTTATCACTCGTTTATACTTCTTTAGATCAATGGATTCGAGATGGTGAAAGAAATCCTCCATTTCATGCTTGTATTTTCGTAAAAAGATTATCGTTCTTTCAAAGCCGAGATAATTAAGAACGCATTTCATGTAAGGACTTCGAAAATAATAGCTTGTTGGGATGCCAAAACCTTCCATTTCCTTTTTAGCTTTCTCGTACATGACATTTGAGAAATTAAATTCAGTTTGATCCTCGAGATACATCATTACTTTAAGATCCTTAATTTTTTTGACGGGAAAATCAATTATTCGAGTATCTTTTTCAACATGAGATACTTCCCCTACCGGTGTTATCATTTTTATAAGATATGTTTTGTAGTTCAATCGTTTCCTAATTGTTTTTATTTGGTGATTCGGTTTTCTAGTTTCGTGAAATAAAGGATAACCAAAAGTTTCTTGAGGATATCGAATTGAACCATTAATGTCCTTATAGATTTCCTTGATATTTTTTCCGATGTACTCTTTTGGCACATATTTTTCAACGGCAGGGTATTTTTCGGGAGTAAGTGATTGAATTCTATTACTATTATACCAATACATTATTCGAGGTTGCCATACAATCCCATCGATGGATTCGTGTGCGAATGTCCGCAAAATTAATTTGGCAAAATCAATCACTTTAGCAAATTAGGACCGGATAGAATATAAAGTTACTTTATAAGGATACTGTATTTTTATTTTTGAACCTTTGATTTTCTGGAAATTATTCGCTCTAACTCAAGAAATCTTTTTGAAGTAAAACCAAGTCTGAAGAATTAAATTTATAATATTTCACCTCATATTATTTATTAATTTTAATTAGGAAATATTAAAGTGGGAAAATGGTAGAAAATAAAGCTGAAATTGAATCATTGTTTAAAAATATGCTAAAAGAAACTGAAAAAAACGCTCCAAAAGACGCGATTTATCAGGAGGACATTAAAACTATCGGAACGCTTAAAGTCCAGTGGAAGATTTGTGGTATTTTGGGATATCAAATCTTCGAGCAAGATAAAGTCTCCTACAAATTTGGAGAAAAATTAGAAAAGCCAGATATATCGTTAGTTATTAGAGATAGCGAGATATCACTCACTTTCTTAAAGGGAGAACTCTTTGAATTTGATTACGGCCCGGCTTATGGCGGTAATTTTAAAATCAATCAAACTATCGGATGGAAAGAGATTGAAAAAGAAACGGGTAAAAAAAATGCTAGGATAAATAAACCTTTCCTGACAGCCCGATTTAACAAAGAAAAAGAATACCATCCTTATGTCTTATCAAAAATACCTATTTTTAGAAAACTTGTAACACAACGAGTATCAGAAGATGATTTTGGAGCATTTATACCTATCAATAAAGCTCTTGGAACATATGAAAGTCAAATCATTCCTCTCAAGGTTTTTAAACATTTTATTGATAAAGCGAGTAATATTGTCAAGATGAATGACTGTCCTTGTAGAACATACCATGAATGTAAAGATCACAATCGTGATCTAGGATGTATGCACATGGGTAATGATACGTTAAATTTCCCTTCACCCCATTTCAGGAGTAAAGTTATTTCGAAGGAGGAAGCCTTAGAACATGTTAGACTTTGCATTGAGGACGGTTTAATTCCATTACTCGGTAGAGTAATGGATGAAGCTGAGGGGTTTGGAGTTCCAGATACGGGACATTTCTTATCAATGTGTTTTTGCTGTCCTTGTTGCTGTATAGATGGTACTATCGTACAAAATGCCTCAAAAGGTCTAACTACGATTTTTAAAAGGATGGAGGGTATCACTGTGAAAGTTGACGAAGACCTTTGTGTTGGTTGTGAAGAATGTTTCGAGGTTTGTGTCTTTAATGGGATGGAAATGATTGATAACAAGGCTGTAGTGAACCAGGACAACTGCTTAGGCTGTGGCAGATGTGAAACCACTTGTCCTAACGAAGCCATCTCTATAACTATTACAGATCTTAGTTACGTTGATAATTTGATTAAAAAATTAGAAGCCCATGTTGATGTTACCTAATCTGTTAGTACGTTTAGTTATTCAAAGGATATTTTGATGTTATTTTTTTCTCTTTTTTTTCAAAATCTTATTTGATCCTTTTAACGAATAGTTATTTTAATTTTGAAGTTTAACTACACCTATATATAGAAAAAATTAATTTTAGGTTAACTACATGATCTCAATTCAAAAAGGGGAGGATTTGCTCTCAATTTCCTTAAGCACCATCTTAAACCATAGGAAAGACGAGCCCGAATTTCAAAAACTTGTTATCGATTGGAACAAGAAGATTCTAATTGATATTGAAGATTTCTATCCACTTGAAATTATATTTCATCGCAACGAGATTAAATTTAAAGTAAACGATATCGATAAAAAAGTAGATCTTAAAGTTAAAATGAACATTTACACCCTTTTAGATTTGGCTTACAGAAGACTAAACCCTGTAAAAGCCGTTTTTCAGCGTAAATTAAGATTTAAGGGATTGTTGAAATTTAGAATTTTATTAAAATTTATGAACATTTTTCTGAAAAGCATGCAAATGGTTGCTTCAGACCCTAACAATAAATATTACGAATTAAATAAAGATATTAGGTAAAATGGTGAAAGAAAACATATGACTGCAACAAAGGAAAGAAATTTGTACGAGAAAATAAGGAAGGAGAATGTGTTTAAAAAATTAGGAGAAATATTTGGAAGTAAAAACGTCACAGATAAATCTGTAGATTTATATCCTTACTCATACGATATGACCGAATGCGAAGCACACATGCCTGATTTTGTAGTTATTCCTGAAAATTCAGCTCAATTAATCGAACTAGTAAAATTTTGTAATCAAAATTCCATACCAATTGTACCTTACATATCTGGGAATAACGTTGGAGGTTTGACAATTCCAGAATACGGGGGTGTTGTCGTCGATTTTAGTAAGAAAATGAACAGAATTCTCCACATCAATGAAAATATGATGTATGCTCTCTTAGAGCCAGGAGTTACCTTCGGAGAATTAAAGAAACAGTTAGACGAACATTATCCACATCTAAGATATAGTTACCCATTTGCTCCACCTTACGCAGGAGTGGTTGGAAATGTAATTTTGAGCGGTATGAATAATCTTTCGTGTAAACTTGGTTCAATGGGAGATTCTATCAATGGACTAGAAGTTATAACTGCTGATGGCGAACTTATTCGAATTGGTTCTTGCTTTTATGGTAAGGATACCGCAGATGATGATTCTTGGTGGAGCAGATATCCGATGCCAGATTTAATGGGTTTATTTATCAATTGGCAAGGTATGACGGGTTTAGTAACCAAATGCGCCGTACAGTTATGGCCAAATCCCCCTCTTAAGAAAACCTATCTTGGAATTGTTTTCGGCTTACCTGATATCGCACCGGTCATAAGAGAAGTTGGGAGGACTGAAATTGTTGATGACATTTCAGCAGTAAGTATTGAAGTTGTAAAAATGGCTGTAGAACTTCCAGAACCGGTAAAAATACCTGGTGAACCAGATTTTGCTGCACTTTTTTCTATTTCTGGGAAAACTGAAAGCCTTTTCAAAGCTAAGGAGGAATATTTAAAGCTAACTATAGAAAATTTGAAGAAAAAGGGCATAAAAGTTCTTTTAGTTGATGCTGACGAGTTTACAAAGTTATTCAGTTTAAGAGTAAGATGCCATTTAGATCTACCAGCAGTCATTTTATCGTTAGTAGAATATTCGGGGTTAACATGGTTTGGATCCTATGCTCCAACACATAAACTCGAAGATTTAATACCTCAAGTGAACGACCTGTTTATAAAATACAAAGTTCCTCCATTTATTTACATGAAAATAATGAAGCATTCTCATTATGGAATTTTTCGACCTATCCTTAGATATAATAAATACAAAGATGAGGAAAACATTCATAGCTTACTAAACGAGATTGCAGAACTATGCATCGCCGAGGGCTGTATTCCTTATAAGACGCCTGCGTGGATGACGGAAAAAATGCGTGAGATAATCAATCCAGGTTGGCAAAAATTATTCGACAAAATTAAAAATTGCATTGATCCAAATAAAATATTTAATCCCGGAAGATGGAATACATGAATCATTATTAAGAATTTTTAAAAATTCTGTTAATTTATCCAAATAAAGGTGATACATTAAATGATCGAAACAAATATAACAAAAATGTTTGGGATTAAACATCCTATATTTAGCGCTCCAATGGGTCCCTTTTTTACCCGCGATTTAGCTCTAGCTGTCAGTGAAGCCGGGGGATTAGGAGTGTTATCAAACGTGAATATAGCTGGTACAGATCCCGTTAAGGAACATAAAGCAAGCCTTGAACACATGATTGAACATACTGATAAACCGTTCGGTCTTAATATCCTAACATCTCGGAATAATCCTGGAGTGAGACAAATGGTCAGATCATTACCAAGAATAGTCATGGGTAATGTAAAAATGCGCGATCAGTGTAAATATTGGCTGACTTCGGCAGGTTCTTCAAGAGTTCTCGCAGAATCGAAAAGTTTTATAGAATTAAGAGAGAATTCAGAAGTTAAACACTTTCACGTTGCTCCAGCTGTATGGTTGGCTCAGAAATGTATAGCTTCAAAAGTAGATGGAATAGTGGTGACTGGTACTGAAGGTGGAGGTCATCAATCGTATGAGAGAGTTAGTACTCTTGTTCTACTACAACAGATTAATGAGAAATTCCCTGATTTGCCAAAGATTGCTTGTGGGGGTTTTGCTACTGGAGAGTCTTTAGCTGCAGCACTTTCGTTAGGTGCAGGAGCAGTAGCAATGGGATCAAGATTTATAGCTTCTAAGCAGAGCGAATTTCACGAAAAATACAAAGCGTTAATTCCCCCTGGAAATCCGCAAGATACAGGGCTCTATACTGGATCGTTCGGTCCTATTCGGTTGTATAAAAACGAATACGCATTATCGCATCCTGCGCCCAGTAGTAAAGAGGAAATGATCGCTTACGAAAACTCTATATCTCCAGAACAAAGAGCAAAAGATATGGGTGCCTATGATAGGGTATACAATGGGGATATTAATACTGGAGCTGTTTTACTAGGTCAATCAATAGGAATTATTGATAGTATAGAGAATGTCAATGATATTATTGAACGAATAATGAAAAACGCTGAAACTGCTATTAGAAGAAATAGTTCCATGTTAAAATAAGACCAAATCTAAACTAAAAATAACCAATTTATTCCTTTTTTTATAAATTGGGCAAAAGGTTAATTTGTTTTTAAAAAAAAAAACTAATATAAGTGAATTAATATGCTTAATATAGAATTCCCGGATGATTTAATTTCTATATCGTTGTATAATGTTTTCAGTTCGAGGAAGGACGATAGAAAATTTATAAAACACGCGAAAGATTGGAATACAAAAATAGTACTTCATATCGAGCCTTTCTATCCCGTGACAGTAATCTTCGACGGTAGTAATATAAGGTTTGAAAGGAAAGAATATCCAAAACCAGACATGAAGGTTAAAATTCATATCAACACCATGCTTGATATCGCTAACGATAGGTTAAATCCTTTTTTTGCTATTGAAGAAAAAAAAATGGAAATTGAAGGATTAGGTGAAGATAGCGAAAAAATTATGCGGTTTTTCAATATTTTTGTCTTATCTATGCAGATGGTAGCTCAAGAGCCTAATGTGAATTATTTTGAATTAAACAAGAATACCAGGTGATATAACTCTAATGACAGCAACAAAACAACGAAATGTGTTTGAAAAAATTTCAAAAGATAATGTTTATTCTAAATTAGTCGAGATTTTTGGTAGCGATTATGTTACTGATAAAAATGTTGACTTGTACCCCTATTCTCAAGATATGACTGAGAACAAACCTCACATGCCCGATTTTGTGGTTATCCCTGAAAATAAAGAGCAATTAGTGGAACTAGTTAAGTTTTGTAACGAATATTCAGTTCCATTAGTTCCCTATACCACGGGAAATAATGTTGGAGGGCTTACAATCCCTGATTATGGCGGTATTATTGTAGATTTTGGAAAAAGGATGAATAAAATCTTACATGTAGATGACAATATGATGTACGCCCTCTTAGAACCCGGTGTTACCTTTGGTCAACTTAAGAAACACCTAGATGAGAATTTCCCAAGTCTAAGATATAGCTACCCAAACGCGCCCCCTTACTCAGGTGTAGTTGGAAACGCCTTATTAAGCGGCATGACAAATTTGGGTGCAAAAATCGGCTCAATGGCAGATGGCATTAATGGTCTTGAGGTTATAACCTTTGATGGAACTGTATCTCGAATTGGATCGTGCTTCTACGGAAATGATAAATCAGAAGACGATAGCTGGTGGTGTAGATATCCGATGCCTGACCTTATGGGATTATTCGTCAATTGGCAAGGCATGACCGGCTTGATAAGCAAATGCGCCGTTCAATTATGGCCAAAAGAACCAATTGAAAAACCTCAGCTCGTTGTCTTTTTTGGGTTAACAGATTTAGGTCCTTTTTTGAGAGAGGTAGGTAGAGCAGATATTGTTAACGATGTTGCTGCATTTTCAGTGGAGGTTGCTAAAATGGAGGTTGGAATACCAGAACCCGTAAGATATCCTGGAGAACCTCTTTATACTGCCGTAATGCCGATGACGGCAAAAACTGAAAACCAAATGAATGCCAAATTAGAAATTCTTAACGATATAATTGAAAAGCTAAATAAAGAAGGAACTGATATTCATTTAATTGATTATAACGAGTTTGCTAAGCTTTTTGGTCTAAAAGCTCTCAATATTTACAACTTACCATCACAGATTCTTTCCTTACACGAATATAGCGGACTTACGTGGTTTGGCGCCTATGCTCCCTCTCATAAATTTGAAGAATTAATTGAGAAAACAGATGCGTTGTATCATAAACATGGGGTACCCCCGTTTAACTATCTTAAGATTATGAAAGGAGGTCATTATGGTATATTTAGACCTATCTTTCGGTTTAAGAAATTTACAGATCAAGACAAAATCGTTAAGTTATTGGAAGAAATAGCTGATGTTTGTATAGACTTAGGGTGTATACCTTATAAAACGCCATCGTGGTTGACTGCAAAATTGCGTAAGAAAATCAATCCAGGATGGATTAGTCTTTTTGAAAAGATAAAACATTGTATGGATCCTAATAATATATTTAATCCAGGAAGGTGGAACACATAATGGTTGAAATTAAAGAAGATTTAATGGGAAAAGAAGTTTTGGAAATGGCATTTGATCGTTGTATCAAGTGCAGTACTTGTAAATATAGCTACAAGGATTTCGAAAAAATGTGCCCAAGTGGAGAAAAATTCCTATTCGAATCGTATTGGGCATCAGGCCGAATCAGAATAATACGAGGTGTTTTAAATGGCGATCTGGAGTGGACGGAGGATTTACTAGATCCTATTTTTGCTTGTACAACTTGTGGCGCTTGTATGGACGCTTGTCAGGCACCCCACGCGGATTATATTGTCGAGATGATAGAAGCCCTAAGAGAATTAGCTGTAAAAAACATTGGACCAGCGGAAAACCAAAAATTCTTAGTTACCCGATGCGAAGACAGTTGTAATCCTTACGGCGATCCAAACTCAGATAACGCAGAGTTGAAAAAAGAGTACGACCTACCGGATAAAGCCGAATGGGTCTATTTTATAGGATGTACCTCAAACTACCGTCAAAAAAGCCTAAGAGATTCTACTCTGAGGTTTTTGAAAAAAGCGGGTATTGATTTTACATTAATAGACGAACATTGTTGTACAAGCCCTATGATTAGAACTGGTCAATTGAGCATTGTTGATGAATATATGAAATATAATATCGATCAAATAAAAAAGGCTGGTGCGACTAAAGTAATCACCTCATGCGCAGGATGTTATAAAACTTTATCGAAAGATTTCGAGAGGTTTGTAAACGCATTAGAATTTGAAATCTACCATTCGCTCGAATTAGTGAAGAACCTCTTAGACGAGAAAAAGATAGAGTTTAAATTTGAATATAATAAAACCGTTACCTACCACGATCCGTGCCATTTAGGAAGACACATGGGGGTCTATGAGTTACCAAGAGAGATTTACAAACAGATACCCGGATTAAATTTAGTAGAAATGAAAAGAAATCGAAATTTTGCGTGGTGTTGTGGTGCAGGCGGCGGAGTGAAAATTGGTTATCCTGATTGGGCGTTAGAGGTTTCTAAAGATCGCTTAGAAGAAGCACAGGAAACCGGAGCAACGGTTATAACATCAACATGTCCATTCTGTAAAACTAACTTAAGCGACGCTAACGATAATTATAACTTTGATTTTGAAGTACTTGACCTAATGGAAATCATAGATCAATTGGATATTGAAATTGAGAAGTAAAAACAAATAGAATTATCACTTTTCCTTAATTTTTTATTCTAAAATTACTTTTTAGTAAAAATCTTTTTAAACTAATTTAGTAAATTAATAGTAATAATTGATTTTGAAGAGAGATATTGTATAAGGGTGTAAAATATGGAATTAGAAGATGAAAGATTTTCGGAAGACGAAAACCTATGGGAAGACCATAAGATTCCATTGACTTATGATCAAGAGAGTATGACAGAATGGTTTAATGAAAAAAGAGGGGGGATTAAAGGAAGAGCAGATGTCTTCTATCTTATGTTTGGTATAACATATAACTGTCAGCTCAAATGTCCACATTGTTGTGTGGGTAATTATAAAAATGAACCGCGTCGGGAACTTTCAACGGATGAAATTAAGGACATATTAGATCAATCTGCTAAAGCTTTTGTGGTCAACTTCTTTGGAGGTGAACCAACCATGAGAGCAGACATAATGGAATTAATAAAATACGCTTCAGAAAGAGCTGTATACGTATTTTGTGATACAAATGGATTAAAAATCACGAAGGATTTTGCAAGACAATTAAAGGATAGCGGTTTAGAAATGCTTTATGTTAGCATCGATAGTCCAATTCCAGAAAAACACGATCAATTGCGCGGAATGAAAGGAACATATAATAAAGCCGTTCAGGGTATAAAAAATGCGCTTGAAGTGAGACTAAAATGTTGTCTTTCAACTTATGTAACCAAAGAAAATCTAGCTAACGGTGAATTTGAAGATGTAATCAAATTTGCAAGAGAGTTAGGGGCAAATGGAGTGAGATATTTATTACCTACCCCAGCGGGTAGAT
This sequence comes from Promethearchaeia archaeon, assembly GCA_029856125.1. GTDB lineage: Archaea > Asgardarchaeota > Lokiarchaeia > Sigyniarchaeales > SOKP01 > SOKP01. Next base: position 46,764 of record JAHQWJ010000148.1, read on the forward strand.
GGTTATATAATCCTGAGGTAAAATTAACGCCTCAAGAAGAGAGAAAGGTTAGAAAAATTGCGACATTTCCATATGTATGTAGAGATTTTTATTTTCAAACTCAAAGTTCAAATCAATGCAGGGGAATAGCAGATAACGTGTATTTTTATATTTCGCCTTATGGAGATGTCCAGCCTTGCTGCTTCATGCCACTTACTTTCGGAAATGTTAGGGAAGAACCTCTGAAAACAATTTTAGAAAGAATGTGGGGGCACCCAATGATGTGCGAAAGTTGGACAAAAAAAGAATGCCCGATGTTACATGAAGAATTCAGGAGCAAATATATAGAAACTATTCCTCCTAAAGCTAAACTACCATTTAAAATGTAAAGATTATTATATATTATCAAATTTATCTGAGGCTTTGGTACACTACAATTTCGATTTCCAGGTATTGGATTTGATGGAAATTTTGGATCAGATTGAAATTATTTTCCATTTAGGGAATAATCATTCAGATTAAGCCTTACAATTAGTTTCTATGTAATAATTGCAAATACATTTAAATTGAGTGAAATTCTAATGTACCCTAACACTTGATATAACAACATTTAGAGTGAGAAAAGGATGAAGTATAAAAGAAATCAATATTCTGAAGGAGTAAGCGTTTGCTCCTTCATTATAGCAGGTATTTTAATTTATATGGGAACTAACGATATATTTGTACCCCTTTGGGCAGGTACGGATATAAATTGGTGGGGGCTTGTCTGGATTGGCATTGCAGCAGCAATAATAATAGGACAGATCGCAGCGTTGGCTAACAAAAGTAAGTTAAGAAACGCAGTTTTATACGAATACGAGGAACATCCGGAAGCAACCATCGATCAAATTAGTCAAAACACGGGAATTACGATAAGAGACGTACAAGCCATAGTATTAGACCTAAAAGCAAATGGCTTATTACGAGGTAAATTCTCTTCTACTACAGGACAAATGACGCATGCAGATATTATAAAAAAACCCCAAGAAGAAGTTTCAGAAGGAAAAGTAGTTTATTGTCCTAATTGTGGAACCGCCAAAGTTAAAGAATCGGCTATTTTTTGCTCGTATTGCGGAACTAAATTATAATATTTTAGTACGATAATGTGCTGTATGTATGTACGCTACTAAACAGCCATTTTTTTTTTCATCGATAGAGTTAATTATTAAATATTTCACGAATAGTAAATATCATATTAACTAAAATTTAAAGTGATAAATAATGGCAATAATTGAAACAAAATCCGGTAAAGTTCAAGGTTACATCGAAAATGATGTAGAAGTATATAAGGGCATTCCTTATGCTGAACCTCCTATTGACGATTTACGTTTTAGCCCCCCAGTTATGAAAAAGCCTTGGGATGGTGTGCTTGAAGCTAAAGAGTATAGTCCTTTTGCATTTCAAGGCTACTCGATGCTTGAAGATTATTTTGGCAAAAATGAGCCTGAAAGCGAAGATTGCTTGTACCTAAATATTTGGACTCCAGTAGCAGACAATGAGAAGCGCCCAGTGATGTTCTGGATTCACGGGGGAGCTTTTATAACCGGAGGCGGAGGAGTTCCGATCTATGATGGGTCAGTCTTAGCCAAACGTGGTGATGTAGTGGTGGTTACCATTAACTACCGATTAGGAGCTTTTGGATATTCCTACATTCCAGGAGTTACTGCCAATGTTGGGCAATTGGATCAAATAATGGCTCTTGAATGGGTTCGAGATAATATTGAAAAGTTTGGTGGTGATCCAGAAAACGTGACTATTTTCGGTGAATCTGCAGGAGGTTATGCGGTTCTCACTTTATCTGCTATGTCCGCTGCTAAAGGTCTTTTCCATCGTGTGATTGCCCAAAGCGCTCCGTTTATTAATCCAAAAGTAACTGAGAAACATACTAAAGGTTTGATGAAAATGTTGAACCTTAAGAAGGGGGATATAGACGCCTTTCGAAAAACTCCTCCGGAAGATATTATTGATGTCCAAAATAAATACCTTGAAAAAATAAACTCAGCAATGGAATTCAGGCCTTTAATCGATGGTGTCTCTCTTCCAATACACCCATTAAAAGTATTTCAAAATGGCGATTGCTTAAATATAGATTTTATGATAGGGAGTAATTTAGACGAAGCTAAAATGTTTACTTCAATGGGAGGGGAAGTATTTGCTAATCCTGAAAAAGCAATATTAATGTTTTTAGGTATGTTTGGAATTGATGCAACTAATAGTGCCAAAATGTACGAAACTTATAAAAAGGCAAGGGAGGGTAATCTTTCTACTGATCCAAAAGACATTGCAGATGCGATTATAACAGATTTCATGTTTCGCATTCCTACAATACGTTTCCTCGAAGCTCAATTTAAACACCAAAAAAATACCTATAATTATTTGTTCACGTGGGAATCTCCAGGATTTGATGGACAATTAGGATCTTGTCATGCCCTTGAACTTGCATTTGTTTTTGACACTCTGAACATTCCTGGAATGGAAAATTTTACGGGTCAAGGTCCAGAAGCAGAATTGTTAAGCCAAAAAATAATGGATGCTTGGATAGCTTTTGCTCGTACAGGAAATCCCAATCATGAAGGATTACCGGAATGGCAATCTTATGATACTGAAAAAAGAGCGACAATGTGTTTAGGAAAAGACTGTAAACAAGTTACTGCTGCTTACGATAAAGAAAGAGAAGCCTGGGATGGGTTCTTAGAAGTTTAACCAATTACAATCTGATTTTATTTTTTTATTTATCTTTGTTATTTTCTGAGAAGATTTTATCAGATAATCATAAAAAATTAGTTCAATCACTCATTACCAGGCAAAATGTTTTAGTATCGCATTAGTGGGGCACGCGTCTTGGCAAGCTAAGCATTCGATGCAATCAATAATATCTTCGGCAACAACTTTACCGTTTACAAGACTGTAGACCTCTGCCGGGCAACCACTGACACAATTCGATGCTCCTACGCAGCGATCTAAATCTACTTCTACCCAATTGTCGCCATCTTCCCATCTTTTTACATTTACCATATTATTTTCTATTTTGGTAATAAATTATTTAAAATTAATTAAAAAAAAAGTAAAAAATAAGATTTATTTCTCTTAAGCACTTTGAGCATTAGCATTGACACTGCCAGTAGATGTTTTTAATGAAAACACATATCTATACATCGCATCTCCGTAGTTTAAAGTCGAGTAAACGCTTCCTAAACTTGTGATCTCCATAGTTGCGTGAGGTGTGTAATTAAGTGATCCTAGACTAGTTGAACCAACAAATTTAACATTGGTGTTAATTAAATTATCTCTATAAAGCACATCAACGCTTCCTGTGGAAGTTTCCCAACTACCGGTTACATTTGCATCCATAGAGATATACTGATAAATTTCCGCATCGATACTACCTGTAGACGTTTTTAGATTTAAACTAATGTCTTTTGTGTATACCATATTATAACACTTGAAGGTCACACTGCCTGTGGAAACTGTTCCTATTAAATCATCCCCCATTAAACAGTTTGTATAGTTTAACGATAACGATCCCGTTGATGTTAGAGCTCGAAAACCGCTGGTAAAATTAGTGTTAGCGGCAAAAGATTCTACGCTACCCGTGCTACTCGCGAGTCTAACTTTTCCTTGGAACTCGTTGTTTCCTAATGTTGTTAATTTGATTGAGCCCGTGCTTGAAGTTAATGAAGTTCCATTTAGAATGACATCATCAGAAACCAGCATTTCAATAGATCCTACAGAAATTAAGGCGGTGAGATCGTATACTACATCTGTTCGTAAAGTAACAGCGACAGTAATGTTATATGATTTAAACCAATGCGATGGATTGAACCAGGCATCTGGTAGAGCTTGGAGATTAAAGATACCAGTCGTATTATCCCACCATTGTGTACTTGGATGAAAGAAATCCGTGTATGTCTTTCCTTCCATATACAAGCCTGCAACTTCTATGTTTACATCGATTTTAGCGTAAGACGTAGTTGGAGTAGTATTATATGTAAAGAGAATTTTTCCGATGTCTACATTGAAGGTAAGTTCTTCTATCGGATCGGGAGAACTTGGCTCGTACGAAAAATTAAACGAGTTTTCGATACTCCCTGAAGTTGCGAAACCGTAGATAACGAATCCTGCACCGCCACCTACAATTAGAGCAACTGCAATAATTAGAGCAATTTTATAATTTCTCATTTTTTTCACAATAATTTTATTTGTTTTTTTTTAAATTACTTAATAGTGAAAGATTTTGGATTATATTTAAATGAAATTTAGACTGATTTTTATAAAGATCTCTGATGATATAAACTTTAATGCAAAAATTGCCCCTTAAATAGCATTTTATGATAATTATTCATAAAAGCTTGTTAAAAAAAATGAATTTAGAGATTTTTAATTAAAGAAGTAGCAAAATTCTTAGCATTTTCGAGATCTATTTCATTAGGACGGCCTTTCATTTTCTCCATATCTTTTATCGCTTTCTCTTTTTGATCTTCCGGCAATTTTTCTAACATCCCTAACTGAGTCTCTAAAGGAATGCCTAAATTCTCTCCAACGCAATCGAATTTTCCAATAATTTCACAATTATGTTCTTTAGCGATATTATTGATCCGCTTAAATGGTTCTTGATATAGTTTTAAACTTGCATGAGTACAAAAATAAGCGAGTTTCGCAGGGAGATCAGGAACAGCTTTTTTTACCAGAGTTAATACTGATTTATCAATTCGACTGGCATAAACTCCTGAGCCTAAAAACACAATATCGTATGAGTTCAATGTTTTAGGTTCAACATCTTTAACAGGAATCATGTCCACATCGTGGTCTGTTAAGCCGTCTTTCAAGCTATTTGCTACTTTTTCGGTATTTCCCGTATTTGAAAAAAAAGTAATTAAAATCTTCAATTTATACATCAACTCTTTATAGTAGAATAAAAATAAGAAATTTTTATGATTTTAAGATTTATGTAAAAAAAGCAATCTATAAACTGCTCATCAGATTAGAGACAATTAACTTTCTACTTCTATTTTGAAGAAGTTTATAGCATTTTCAACAGTTATTCTACTTACTTCTTGTTGAGAGGTATTGTGAGAATAAGCAATTGCCGCTATAGAATATTTTACATTTAAGGGCACATTTACGGGGCCTCTTAGATAAGGATGCTGGTAGTAACTATCTGTTTCTGTAACTAAAGCAGATAATGGAGATTGTTTTGTCACTCTACGCCATTTGTTAATCCCATAAGCTGAACTTGGAACTGATAAAGTGTATCCTTGTTTGGGCAAACTTATTCCATACTCGTCTGGACCGGAGAAACAATGCCACATAACGCGTTTAGGACTTATATTAAAGTCTTTAATTATATTAAGAATTTCTTTTGTTGCGCCATCCTTTTTATTATATCGATGCTGAGGGTGGTCTCGATCAAATTCGTGCTCAGCTGCATTTCTAACATGTAGAACATAGGGTTTATTAATCTCCTCTGTTAATTCGAATATTTTTTTTAGTTCTGTAACCTGTTTTTCTCGTTTTTCAAGAGTTTTTGCGTGATGAAAATCCAAACCAATTTCTCCAATAGCCAGTAAGTTTTCCTTATATTTTTGAACATTTTCAACCCAATCTTTCCAATCTCTATTGTATTGGAGTTTAGCAGTGTAGGTGACAGTTTGAGGCGCCCAACCAATTGTAAAACCAATTTTCTCCTTTCCTTTAATAAAATTTAGGATTAATTCAAGAGTACTATTATTGATCGAGCTGGTTACTAAGTACACGCCTCCATTATTCAAGAAGTCTCGATATTGCTGCTCATCAGAAGGTAATCTATCGTTTTTTTTAGGTCGAGGGAATGGTAGGTGACAATGAACATCGATAATTTTCAGATTTTCTTCTGGTTCTGGGATATTGATTTTCTTGGTCATAGGGTCACAAAACTATAATATGGAATTTATTTTATGATGAAGTTGTTCTAATAATTTAATCTTTGTTCAAATATCAAATTAAGGGGGGTAATAAAATTTTTAATCAATCAACTTTATTTAGATGATATAATGACCGAACAATTAGAATCGAAACTAAAAGAGTTAGAAATTAAAAAACTGGAGTTACAACCTAAAATTGATGAGATTGAAGCGAGAAAAGCTGAGGAAATCCAAGAATTAAACAAAAAATACGATCACATGATCCAGGACGCTAATAGTGAAGTTGACGATTTTGAACAGAAAATTATGAACGAAATTATTGATTTATTTTCGAAAGCCGTGATGGATGAGTTTGACGCCAAAAGAAGCACAAGTGAATATACAGTTACAGAAAATTTTAAAGATTTTAGGGAGGGCGTTTCGAAAATTGATCTTTTTCCAAGAGATTTAATAGAGAGATTAGATAAGGTCATCGAAGGCGGCCTTATAGAAAATGTGGCCTACGATTTAGAAAAAATCGAAGCAAGCTATAAGAGAAATTAGAAAAGAAATTTAATTTCATCTTTTTCTTTATCCATAATTACAACCAATTCTTAGTGTCATTCTTGGTATTATGTGGATATTAGTGGGTTAAATATGTTCTAGTGAGGCTAGACTTTTCAATATTAAGAAATAATGAGTATATAGGTAAAATGGAAATATTTGAAGAGGAAGTCGAGATTTATAACGCAAAAATGCGATTATTGACGTGGTTATACGACGAAATCAAAATCCAATCGGGTTTATCTAAAGATTTACTCAATGAAAAAGGTCAAAAACTACCAATAAATCAATAATTCAATCGATTACTTATTGTGTTAACAGATATTCAATATTTCTTCAATAATTTTCTTAATATAAGATATGCAATCCTCTAATTTACCTTTTCTTGGAATATGAATAAAAATCACAGGGTAATTATTTTTTGAAATATCTAAAGCCCAATGGTATATATAATTACATAAATAGAATCCAGGAAAATAAGAAATAGAGAGCCTTAAGCTATCTTTGAGAGCTTTATAAATTTCTTTTATATTTAAAATTGTATTAAATTTTATTGATTTTTTTATATTAATAAAACCCATTTTATAAAATCCATCCACATCTTTACCAAAAGCCAAATTTAATGAAAATTTTTCTAAATAAATTCTTTTTTTTGAATGGATTCCCATAAGTATAACTAAATACGGTTTTACTTTAGTTGACTTTAAGAATTCTAGGTATGACTTGACGCACCTTTTCCAACTAACAGGTAAAATGATTTTTTCAATAGAATACTGTTGAAAGTTATCATCAAAGTATCTAACAATATCACCACTAAGATTTGAAGAAAGTTTCCCAAATTTCTCAAAACCAGTTAAAAGTATCGTATTTTTTATCATTTACCCATGAAGTGTAAAAATTCATTAAAAGTAGAAAATCTATTAGTAAAAAATAAAAGGATAATAAAAATACACATTTATTCTACGGTTTTGCTTTTTAGTTCATCTGCTTCCAATTTGTCCAATTTTTTCCTCAAAGCTTTAATGTCTGTCTCGTAAGATTTTATTTTTGTCTTTTTCTCTTTGAGGATATTGTCCAGTTTCTTATTTAAAGCTTTAGTCTTTCCCTTAACTAAATTATCGTATTTCTTTTTTAATGAAGATACTTCCACAGTTAATTTATTCATTTTTTTTGTCCATTCTTTAGATTTTTCTGTGGCTTCTTTTAAATCTACTTCACCCACTTCAAGTTTAGATTTGGTATCGTTAATCTTATCATCAAAATCAGCTTCAATTTCTTTCTCAGCAGAAGCCTCCTTTTTAGAGGCGTCCTCTTCAACCCTCGTAATCTCGTCTTCCTTTTCTGAGATTTGCGTCCTAATTTCTTGTTCTGACATATTATTTTCTCTTAATTATAATAGTTTTGCATTATGTTTTGTTATATTTGATTCCTTAAAAATTAATAAGATTGAGTTACAAATCGATCTTATTACTCAAAATGAAAAAAAGATAGTAATTATTTTCGTGTAGAGCGCATTGAAATAAATATAAAAGTTAATCTATCGACTCCCCTAAAGCTAATCGACAGAGATCGCTAAGGATATAATTTTTTAACCCTTTTCGGCCAACTTTAGAGCCTAAGCTTTCCATACACATAGAACAATTGTAAACGCATGCTTCAGCATCATGTTCTATCATATCATCTACGTTATCGCTTTGAGTTTTGCGCCCTAAAGCTTTTTTACCAAGAGTGGCAAATAATCCACCGCAGCATAAAGCGTTTTCTCGATCGTATTCCCTCTCTACCCTCTCAACACCTATTAATTCGCAAATTTTATCTACCCATTCGTCAACTTCAGGGAGAAAACGATTTGAGCAGGATCTTTGATAGGCTATTTTCATGCCTAGTTGTTTAACAGCAGATTTATGCTCTTTTAAATAGTTATAGAGATATTCGTAGATGTGAACAGGTTTAAAGCCAGGTGGAAGATCAATGTTATTTCTAGGACAAAAGGAAGCGTAAAATCCATAGCACTCGTCGTGAAAACATATCATTTCTTTAATACCTTGAGCTTTGATATTTGCCAATATCATTGGAGCCCTTTCTTTGATAATAGAGTCTCTTCCGTAATGATGATACATTAGGTTGCAAAAAAAGTCAAGGCCACTCACATATTGTAAATTTTCAAACAACTGCCCTTCCATATTTTTAGCATTTAATTTACCCAATCCACATTTATTTAACACTGGTTTATCAGAGTCAATTTCTTTTAATCTTACTTGATCGTGGGGAGCAAATCTATTTACTGTACTCTCAATAATACCAGGGTTTATATTTAACGAATTGTATTTCTCGTGCAATTCTGTTATTAGATCGAAGGGATGAGATTCATAAGGACAATATTCCTCGCATGCAAAACAAGTAACACAGTCGGACAACACTCGAGATTCTTCCCCGTTGATCATTTTAGTTTTTTCTACTCGCGCTTCTTCAATATCGCTAAATTCCATCCATTGACAGCGAGTCAAACAATCTATATTTTCACATTTATCACAATTAGATTCGTCGAAAATTTTCTTCACCCTTTTATAATTTAGTTTGATTTGTGTATATGTATTTCTCTACACTAATAATAATTATGATGAGATAAAAAAAATAGAAAAAATTAGTATTCCAACTTTTCCCCTAACGCAAGTCGAGCCAAGTCGCTAATGAAATAGCACTTCATTCCTTTAGCTGTAACTTTCCTTTCTAACGTATCTTTACACATAGGACAATTGAATATACAAACCTCAGCACCATGGTCTACCATATCCTGAACGTTGTCATTTTGAGTTTTACGAACGAGATTTTTATGACCCCTCATTGCAAAGGGTGCAGCGCAACATAAACCATTTTCTCTATCGTATTTCCTAGCAACCCGTTCTACTCCGATAAGTTCGCATATGTTATCAAGGATTTTATCAGTTTCGGTTACATAACGATTGGAACAGTTACGCTGATAAGCGGCTTTAAAGTTTAATTTTGTTATTTCAGATTCGTGATCCTTAAGATAATTATATACATATTCAAATATATGGACGGGTTTAAAAGGCACTTCAATGTTATTCCTTTGACAATATGAAGTATACAGTCCATAGCATTCGTCATGCCAACAGATGACCTCAGTATCCTTCTTAACACCAGTTTTTTTGAAGTTTTCAAGAATCAACGGAACTCTTTCCTTGATAATGGAAGGTGTGGCCGTGTGTTGATACATTAATTGACAAAAGAAATGTAAACCACCAACTGATTGTAGATCATCAAACATTGGTCCTTTCATTTCTTTTGCATTCGTTTTAGGGAACGCGCACTTATCTAAAATTGGCTTTTCAGGATCAATCGGGCGTGGTACAAATTCTCCCTTTGCTTTAAACGTATCGATTGCATTTTGAGCAATTGCAGGTAAAATATTTTGAGAACTGTACTTTTCCTGAAGCTCATTGATTAAGTCAAAAGGATGCGAATTATATGTACAATACTCATCACAGGAAAAACATAGCATACACTCCTTCAAAATACGACAATCCTCATCCTCATTAATCAATTTAGCAACTTCTTTTCTAGCTGCGTCAATGCTCTCAAAAATGATCCATTGACACTTCATCATACAAGCAACTGTTTTACAATCTTTACAATGCGATTTATCAAACATATTCATACAGCTTTTTGTTATTTTGAATAATTATTATTTATATATTTTTTTATTAGTTTTAATCACGCTACAACCATTATTAATTTTATTTTCTGGAATTTATTCTTCAATAGTAAATTCCCAAGCGCAATAATAGTTATCTGGATGTTGATCAGGGGGGCAACATATACACTTAGTTTTTATTCTTGGATCTATGGTCTTAGCGAAATCTTCGTATTCTATAATTCCTACAGGTTTACAAGGGAAATCCGGAAGTTTTCTTCTTTTTCTAGCAGATTGCACCCGACAATCATTCATCCGAAAAACACAACGATTTTCAGAAATCTCTACTGTTTCTTGTATGTTTATATTGGCGTAAACTCTATAATTTAGCGCCTTAACCAATGCTGAAATTCCTCCATTTTCTTGAATATTGAACCGTCTCATGATTCGTTTTGCTTCAACTATAGTAAATCTTTTCCACTGTGTAGCATCAAGTTCAATGGCTTTCTCCAATCCAAATTCTCTTTCAACGGCTTGGAACCAAGTTCCATCAATTGCGAGCCAATTCTTGCTTAAATCTTCAATATAGTCTATCAGTTCTTCTTTGGTTAATCCTTCTAAATCTTTTCTCATTATTCCACCACATCATTTTAGTTTTTAGTTTTTTTCCTTCCACAATTTACGCAATAAATGTGCTGCCATTTTAGGTCTTCTATCTCGAGTAAACACACCTTTATAGTTTGTCGATCCCATTCGAGTAATTCCTTGAGATGTTTTAAAGTCACACATATTCCATACATGTTCTCCAATTACATAAGGTTTACTCCGACAGACATCAATATATTTTTTTATGAATTCTGTTTGGTATTCTTCGCTAAACATTTCAGGCGGTTGAGAATGCCATCCAGGAATTGTGTCAGCTCCAAATTCACTAAGAATAATAGGTTTACGATGTTTTTCATATAAATTATCCATTTCTTTTGAAAGGAGTTCGCAAGCTTCATCTATGTTTCCTGGTTGCAAATACCATCCATAATATCGATTGATACATAATACTTCGCAGAATTCAAAAGCTTTTTCTTTTACACCCATCATATTTACAACAGTTACAGGCCTTGTGTTATCTAAATCTTTTGTCTTGTCGTATAATTTTCTAAAGAATTCCCCAGATTTCAAGCTATTATGGGGTTCGTTTGCTAAACTCCACATTATAACGCTTGGATGGTTTTTATCTCTCTTTATTAATACTTCAATGAATTGATCGCATAATTCTTGTTGCCTCTCAATTACATCTTTTCTTAACGTAAGACCTACCGCAGGAATTTCGTCAATGACTAAAAAACCAAGGCGATCTGCTAATTCCATCATTTGTTCTGAGTAAGGATAATGCGATGTTCGAAAGGAATTAGCTCCGATCCAATTCATCAAAGAGTAGTCTTTGATTATTACTGCTGGAACATACCCTCGCCCTGTAATTGGAAAATCCTCGTGACGCCCAAATCCTGTTAAATAAATGGGTTTACCATTTAATAACAACTTGTCTCCTTTCACTTCAATAGTCCGAATTCCTACTTTAAGCGAATAAGAATCGATTATAGTATCTGCTTTTACGATCTCAACTATTAGATCGTATAAATTAGGTGTTTCTGGATTCCAAAACTTCGCTTGTTTTACTTCTAAAGTCATTTTTTGAATATTAAGCTCAATTTTCGATGTATTAGTTATCTCTGAACCAAATCCTTTTAGAGATAGATTCACATAGGCATCATTTAAGCCAACAGTTTCTAAAGTAACATCTAATATTCCCGTAGTGTCTTTTATAGATGGTCTAACAGTTATGTCTCTTAATCCTTCGTTAGGAATAGCGTAAAGCAAGACTGGTCGATGAATTCCGCAAAAGGGATAAAAATCAAAATTAGTTTGCGGATTGTTCATTGGACGCCCGCGAGGTGGCACATGATTATCTGATAACCTCCCATCCACTCTAACTACTAATAAATTATCTTCCGAGACTATCTTGTCAGATATCTCGTACTCAAAGGGTAGATGTCCTCCCTCGTGATGTCCTACCACCTCTCCATTTAACCTTACATCAGAGAGGTAATTAACCGATCCAAACCTAATCATGATTTTCTTTTTATCCCATTCCCTTGGCATCATAAATTTCAGTTGATACCAGGCAGGTCCTAAAAAATCGCGGTCGTCAGCAAATTGATCGTTCCAACTGGCAGGTACAGCTATTGGACAGCCATTATTAAATCCCTTGGTCCAATTTTCTCCAACCCCTTTATCATCAGGATCAAAACGAAAATCCCAAAATCCAGATAGGTCTACAAAATGACGATTCTTATTTCTTTGCGGATAGAGCATTATAATTCCTCTTTATACGTTATAAATTACAAAAAACTTCTTGAAATATTAATATAATTGAATCCTCTCAACTACAGTAAGGTCTGAACAAACATCGATATTTTGTCTTTAATAGCCTTTGCCGAGGTTATTCGGGCGTCTCCAACATCGAAATCAATGACCAACATAGGAATTCCTACTTCGTCCATGAGAGCTTCCCTTAACAGCTGGGGAACGCCTCCAAATTGCTTGCACGCAATACTCTGTGTATAAATGAAGCAATCAGCGCTAAAATCTTTTGCCATTCTAATACAATCGTCTAAGAAGGGGTAATAAAACTCAGTTGATTGTTTTATCATTGGCCAACCCATAGCTTTTCTGGCCATCTGATAAAATAGAGAATCTAAATCAGCTTTAATATCAACAGGATCTGATAAATTATAGTTAAAGATATCGAGTAAAACGCTCATCCCCATTTTACGATCCAACCATTCGCATAAAGAAATATCAAAGAAAGTAAGCATGTAAGGCCAGATTGATCTTATCTTTTCTTCGCCTCCATGATGTTCTTTGTTCTTGTATCTGGATTTTGCGATATCGAGTATCCTACGATAAAAAGAAATGTTTTCAGGAGTTCCAGAAATAATTATCGTTGCTGCCGCTGAAATTGGATTGAATATGTTTTCAATTGGGCTTGGAACAGCTTTTATTAAGTCAAACAATTCCATTCTTAATTTAGAAACTTCATTCTCTACTTCTAAAGCCTTTCTCATTTTATAAAAATCGGGTTCTTGACCGATTACTTCCCCCAGACTATGAAGACTTAGCTTTAATTGTTCACCGTAATATTTGTAACTTTTTTCATCGTGAAGAAAGGGCATATCAGCAATTATTAGAGGAATTTTTTTTTCAAATTGGAAAAAGGGATATGACGCACATGTGGAATCGCATGGCGCTGTTGGAGTGATAATTGCGTCAAAATGGTACAAGTTTTCTAAACTCATCCCCATTGCTCCTTTTTGTGCGGAACACGTATGAAAGGGATGACCCCAATTTCCAATTACATCGTAATACTTTTCAACACCGTTCATTAATAGAGTTCCTAGAAAATAAGAAACTCCTTCAATGCATATAGGTACGCAATCAAAGCATTTAAGATAATCAGCTTGAAATGCAAAGTGGTATCCAACGATGGGCACGCCTTCTCGAGCTTTTTCAATATCTCTCCTAACTACCGTTATCATTTCTTCCAAACCTATATTTAAAGAGGGAATTCCTGTTTCGGGAAGGATCTTTTCTACTAACTCGTAGGTCGTTTCCATCGCGTTTAATAACATTTGATAAGGGATAATCCTATTTTCATTCTTACTTGTAGTATTCAAAAATTCACATCTTTTTGTTTTATTTTTATTCTGAAATTTCTCTAAGCTAAATCATTTCTAAAAATGCTTCTATTCTTGTTTGAAGTCTAGTGGTATCTGCTTGGTAAAATTCGCGATCTAAATTTAATACTGGAATCTCTAAATCCTTTAACTCATGGACATATAACATGTTATCGCACCCGTGTAGGTCGCAATTGTTTATTCTTTGTAAGATGACTCCATCAACCTTTGCTCTTTTAATTTCATTTTTTACAAAATCTAATCGTCGTTCGTGATCGTCCATCATTCTAGGGCAAGACATTCTGTAATACACTCGCTCGACTATGCTTCTTAGTGGATCGCGGTTGAAACCTAAATGAACATCGTCCAGGAAATTGCGAGTTCCAAAGCATAAAAAATCGCTAACAATTAAGGCTCCAGAATCTTCTATTAATCCAGTAAAATCAGTGCTGTCAACTTCACTTCCAACAAGCATGATTCTTTTCGCGTTGGATTTAACACCTTCGCTTTCTTTTAAGGTGTTGATAATTCGTTCTAATTCCCGGTTAGCAGCTTCTTTGGGAATTGAATTGTTCGACATTGATATCTGTAACGCTTCACTACCGGTAATTTTGGGAGCGTCAATAACTCTCATTTCGTGGATTTCCCGTAAAAGTTCACGATTCTTATTGTAGATGTTAATTGTTTCAAGTAAATCTTGATTAGTTATGGTTTCTAGATTAAATTTTTCTTCTAATTCAGTTTTTAATTCTTTTATCTCATCATAATACCATTCAAAGCCTTCATCCGTAATAACATGAGGGATAGAGTAGTAAAATTGAGAAGCTGGTTTGGGATAATCTTTTCTCCTAAATACTTTTAAATCGAAAAGTTCAAACATTCGGCGAGAGTGATCGCAGGAATTACAAATCAAGAGACCATCCAAAAAATCATAGATACCTCTTAGAGCCATATCAAATGTTGCGCGAACAAAAGAGCATGTAAATCGTACCATATATACATCCGCCAGATTCGTTTCTGTATTCCCCGTTGCTCGTATTCGATATGGTAATAAATTCGCAGCATATAAGAGTTCATCCGGGATATAAGTACAATAGTATCCTAAAACTTTCTTACCGTCTGCTAGCCATTCTGTTATGTAGGGATTAGATATTGAGTCTGAAATATGAAGAAATTGATCGTTTTTTAAGCTCACGCAAATAAGCCTCCTTTGTAACTATAAACCTCGTGTTTTCCAATCATAAGACATCTTATTAGCTTAATGGCGGCTACATAGGATCCTTTAATTTTTGCTTTACCGGGGATTATATACTTCATTAATTTTATTAAACTGAAAAGGTTGTTCTTAGAGCGAATCATGCTACTAATCACACCAAGGATTTTTTCTTCTTCGACAGTTATAATGAGCCTTGCTACTGGACTGTTAGCTTTTTCGGCACGACAGTCAAAATTTCCCCTTTCGGATGTAAGAATAAATGTAATATATCCATCTAATTCGGCGAAATACATTTCTATTTCCTGGCCGTTATGTTTTCCTACTTTTTTAAATGGAGCGTCAAGCCCAAATAAATCTACTAACATTTTTGCTAATCTTGCTATGGTTAATACTTTAGTTTCTCTTAATAAGTCGTCTGCTCTAGAATCAATGCTTGTCTTTTCTTGGTCTTCAATTTGACTAATAATAACCACTAAATTCTTATTTTTTTGAAGCCTTTGCCTAGAAATTATATTAGTTAGATTAGTTAATAAAGTTAAAGATTTTGTTTATAAAGTACGAGAATCATCCGACACGACTTTTTTTTTAAAAACTCCTTGTTTAAAGGGAGAAAAGTAGGCAAATCGCTTGATTTATCAAAGGAAAAGTTTAATAACATTTTCAATTTCAATAACTTGTATCTATTTTGTTCACAAATAGATTAAATTAAGACTATCAATAAAATAAAAAAATAAAAAATAAAACTAAATTGATTGGTTATAAGTTATTATGGGGAAAACTTTAACTGAAAAAATAATAGAAGAGCACTTGGTTGATGGTAAATCAGAACGAGGAACGGATATTAGTATAAAAATTGACCAAACTCTAACCCAAGATGCTACTGGTACAATGGCTTATTTACAATTCGAAGCGATAGGTATACCTCGAATACAGACAGAATTATCGGTTTCTTATGTAGATCACAATACTTTACAAACTGATTTTAAGAATCCCGACGATCACAGATATTTACAAAGTATTGCTGCTAAATACGGACTTTATTTTTCTCGCCCAGGAAATGGAATTTGTCACCAACTTCATCTGGAACGCTTTGCACGCCCTGGAAAAACTTTATTAGGGAGCGATAGCCACACACCAACTGGTGGAGGCGTAGGCATGATTGCGGTTGGAGCTGGAGGACTTGACGTAGCAGCTGCGATTGCAGGAGAATCTTTCCATTTAAAAATGCCTAAGGTTGTAAACGTGCTTCTTACTGGAAAACTACCTGATTTTGTGTCAGCAAAGGACGTGATTCTCGAAGTCTTAAAGAGAATTGGTGTTAAAGGGGCAGTTAATAAAGTGTTGGAATATACTGGCCCAGGAGTTAAGACTTTAAGCGTGCCTGAAAGAGGTACAATAACAAATATGGGAACTGAAACGGGAGCTACAACCTCAATATTTCCTTCCGACGAGATCACAAAAGAATTCTTGATTGCTCAAGAAAGAGGAGAACAATGGGTTCTTTTGGAGCCAGATGAAGGTGCTTTATACGACGAAACCATAGAAATAAATCTAAACGAGCTCGTTCCTCTTGTATCCTTACCTCATAGTCCAGGCAATGTAAAAACAGTAAAGGAAGTAGAAGGATTAAAAGTTGATCAAGTTTGTATTGGGAGTTGTACGAACTCAACTTTAAGGGATCTTAAAGTTTCTGCCAACATTTTAAAAGGAAAAACTATAAGCGAGAATACAGTTTTAACTGTCTCACCTGGTTCTCGTCAAGTTGTTGATCACATGATAACATCTGGCGAGATGGCATATTTAATTGAAGCGGGAGCAAGAATTCTCGAAAACGCATGCGGCCCATGTATTGGTATGGGACTGGCGCCAAAAACTGATGCCGTTACTTTAAGAACTTTTAATAGAAATTTTCTTGGAAGATCTGGAACTAAGAGCGCCCAAGCTTATCTTGTAAGCCCCGAAACTGCGGCTGTATCTGCAATTCATGGCAAGATTACGGATCCAAGATCTTTTGGAAAATTACCAGAAATAAAAATGCCAGAAAAATTTATGGTTAACGATAACATGATTATTCCACCAAAAACAGGTATGGAATCTATTGAAATCGTTCGTGGTCCTAACATCAAACCTTTACCAGAATTCAACCCGTTACCAGATAAATTAGAAGGAGAAGTTCTTCTTAAAGTTGAGGACGATATTACCACAGACCATATAATGCCCGCAGGCGCTAAAATATTGCCTTTAAGGTCAAATATTCCAGAGATAAGCAAGTTTGTGTTTAACCTTGTTGATCCAACCTTCCCTGACAGATCCTTAGAGAAGGGAGGAGGGTTTATCGTTGGAGGAGATAACTATGGTCAAGGTTCCAGTAGAGAACACGCAGCTATAGCACCAAAATATCTCGGACTTAAAGCAGTCATAGTGAAATCGTTTGCTCGAATCCATCTAGCTAACCTTGTAAACTTTGGCATCGTGCCATTAACATTTGCAAATAAAGACGATTATGCTAAGGTCGAACAAGGAGATAAGTTTGAAATCGATCTAACCACGATAGAATCAGGAAATGTAGCACTAAAGAATCTCACTAAAGGTATTGAAATCAAACTGACTCATTCTTTAAGCGAGACAGAGATTAAAGTTCTAAAAGCGGGAGGAAAACTTCCGTTCATAAAACAAAAACACAGCTAATTTTTTATTTTTTTCATTTATTTTACTTATTCCCTGCTATTCATTTACAGACAATACTACGATCAAAAGGTTTTTAAAGATTTTTAGAAAATAATTAATTCAATTAAGTGTTATCGAGATTCAATGAGCAATAGGAAGTATGTTATTGAACCGAAGAAGAGATTTTCTTCCAGAGTAGAAAACTATATTAAATACCGACCAAGTTATCCATTAGAAATTATAGAATTTCTAAAAGGGAAAAAAATTTTAGCAGAAGATAGTGTAATTGCCGATATAGGTTCAGGTACAGGAATTCTAACAAGACTCTTCTTGGATAATGGTAATCAAGCTTATGGGATTGAACCCAATAAAGATATGAGAAAAGCAGCTGAAAAATTCCTCCAAAAATATACAAATTTTACAAGTCTTGATGGTTCTGCTGAATCCACCGGATTAGAAGAGAATTGTATAGATCTTATTACTGCGGGACAAGCGTTTCATTGGTTCGATGTAAAGAAGTCTAAGAGAGAATTTAAAAGAATATTAAAACCGAACGGTAACATAGCATTAATTTGGAACAATCGTGGAAAAGCCGGAGGAGGTTTTAACAGTAGCTATGAAAATTTCATTTTAAAATACGGCGTAGATTATAGAGAAGTAAGAAAAAATGAGCGAAATGTTGATCTCTTCTTTAATTTTCAAAAAGAAATATTTTATAATTTTCAAGAATTAGATTTTACCAGTTTTAAAGGTAGAGTTCTTTCTTCGTCTTATATTCCTTTAGCTAATAATCCCATTTTCCCTAAAATGATATTGGAATTGGAAGATTTATTTAACAAGAACCAACGGAATGGATTTATTAGAATTGAATACGATACAGAAATATACCTTGGCAATGTAGAATAATTTTTAATAGTAAAATTGCTTCTATAAAATACTAATTAGTAGATGTTAAAATATGAAAGTAATTGTTTTTAATGGAAGTCCAAGGAGTGATGGTAATACCGCCATATGTTTAAACGTGGTAATGGACGAATTGAAAAGTGCCGGGATTGAGACTGAATACATCTGGATGGGTATGGATAAAATTCAAGGGTGTGTCTCCTGTTATCTGTGTGCTAAGAATAAAGATAAGAAATGTGGAGTTAAAACTGATAAATTAAACGAATACTTGGAAAAAATGGTAGAAGCTGATGGTATAATATTAGGTTCTCCTACCTATTTTGCGGATACTACTGCAAGAATGAAGGCTTTAATTGAAAGAGCTGGTCTTGTAAGTAAAGTGAATGGAGATTTATTAAAACATAAAGTAGGCGCAGCCGTAGTGTCAGTAAGGCGAGCAGGAGCAACGCATGTTTTTTCTAGTATAAATTATTTTTTCCTAATTAACCAAATGTTTGTAGTTGGTTCAAGCTATTGGAATTTAGGCGTTAATCCAAATACTTCAGAACCAGAATTAATTAAAGAAGACAAAGAAGGTATAGCTACTTTTCAAAATTTAGGTAAAAATATGGCTTACCTACTCCAAAAACTTAATACCTAATATCTTTTTTTTTCATTTAGGGCGATCTTTTGTTTAATAAAAATATACTTTTTAAACCAATATTTATTGTATTTATATTAGTGCTTTTTATTTATTTTAAAAACATCGAAATTAGTTAAGCATAAAGCACTTGAAGGCATTTAAAATGAATGAGCGAATAAAAAAACTACGAGCACAAAGTCGTAGAGCAATTCCGTATCTTTCATTGGAACGTGCTTTATTAATAACAGATTTTTATAAGAAAGGAGCAGCTCATAAATATTCTGCTCCAGTTGCTAGAGCTAAGGCATATGAATATATTCTAAAAAATAAAGAAATTTGTTTTAATGACGATGAGCTTATTATTGGAGAACGTGGTTCAAAACCGAAGGCGACTCCATCTTACCCAGAAGTTTGTTGTCATACGTTAAATGATTTAGAGATATTAGATTCTCGCGAAAAAATATCTTATAAAGTGCAGGACGAAGTGCGGCAAAAATCTAAAGATATCGTCATTCCATTTTGGAAAGGAAAAACAATTAGAGAAAAAATCTTTTCTCAGGTCGACCAAGAGTGGGTAGATGCCTATTCAGCAGGAATTTATACCGAATTCATGGAACAAAGGGCTCCTGGGCATACTGTAGCTGGAAAGAATATTTGGAACATGGGTTTTATGGATTTTAAAAAACGAATTCAAGTTTCAATCGAGAACTTAGATTTTTACAACGATCAAGACGCTTTCAACAAAAGAGAGCAATTAAAGGGGATGGATATAGCCGCTGATGCTATAATTATGTATGCTAAAAGGCATTCTGAAAAAGCTCGAAATTTAGCTGAGAACGAGCCTGATCCAATTAGAAGAACTGAATTAGAAAAAATCGCTGAAATTTGCTCACACGTTCCAGCTCAGGCTCCAAGAACTTTCTGGGAAGCTCTACAACATTACTGGTTTATTCATTTAGGTGTTATTACGGAATATAATACTTGGGATGCCTTTAATCCCGGACGGCTAGATCAACATTTATACCCTTTTTACAAGAAAGATCTTTCTGAAGGCATTTTAACAAAAGAGTGTGCCGTCGAACTGCTCCAAGCTTTCTGGATCAAGTTTAATAACCAACCAGCACCTCCAAAAGTTGGTGTAACGGCCGAAGAAAGCGGTACTTACACAGATTTTTGCAATATTAATCTCGGAGGGCTAAAAGAGGATGGTTCTGATGGAGTAAACGAACTGTCTTACGTACTTTTAGATGTAATTGAAGATATGAGAATACTACAGCCTAGTAGTAACATTCAAATAAGTGAAAAAACTCCAGACGATTTTATTAAAAGAGCCCTTAAGATTGTTAAAACCGGTTTTGGTCAACCATCAGTTTTTAATGCAGATGCTATTATTCAAGAACTTACACGCCAAGGAAAATCGGTACTAGATGCTCGAAACGGTGGTGCGAGTGGATGTGTTGAAACAGGAGCTTTTGGAAAGGAAGCCTATATATTAACAGGATACTTTAATCTTGTCAAAATTTTAGAAGTTACTTTACATAATGGAAGCGATCCTTTAACGGGTAAACAAGTTGGATTAAAGACGGGAGATCCTACATCTTTTAGTACTTTTCACGAGTTGCTCGAAGCGTATACAAAGCAAATCCAGCATTTTGTTGATATAAAAATAAAAGGTAATCTAATAATAGAACGGATATGGGCACAAAATCCCGCCCCATTTTTATCAATTATTATTGACGATTGCATCTTAAATGGAAAAGATTATAATGATGGTGGAGCTAAATACAATACATCCTACATTCAAATAGTTGGCATGGGAAGCATAACTGATTGCTTAGTTTCTTTAAAATATAATGTTTATGACAATAATATTTATACTATGGAACAGATGCTCGAAGCGCTCAAAAATGACTTTGAAAGTTTTGAGGAAATAAGGCAAAAACTGATTTCTAGAACGCCTAAATATGGGAACGATAAAGATTACGCCGATCTTATCACCCAACAAGTTTTCGAGATTGTTTTTAGTGCCATTGACGGGCGCCCGAACACTAGAGGAGGAGTTCATAGAATTAATCTTCTTCCTACAACAGTCCACATTTATTTTGGAAAGGTAACTGGTGCCACACCCGATGGTAGAAAAGCGTTTACACCTTTATCTGAAGGGATTTCGCCGGTCCAAGGGATGGATATTAACGGTCCAACCTCAGTAATAAAGTCAGCCGGTAAAATTGACCATCTTCGAACTGGAGGGTCTTTATTAAATCAAAAATTTTCACCTAAATTCTTTTCAAGTGAATCAGGTATTAATAATGTAGCTCATCTAATTCGTTCTTATTTTAAAATGGGAGGTCACCATATCCAGTTTAACGTAGTATCGGCAAAAACCTTACGCGCTGCTCAAAACGATCCAGTACAATATCATAATCTAATTGTTCGCGTAGCAGGTTATAGCGATTATTATGTAAACCTAGAAAGAGATTTGCAGGACGAAATCATTAAAAGAACCGAACATCTCTCTGTGTAATTTGCCAAAATTAGAAAAATTTTTAGTTTAAGAAAGACTCTAAGAATTATGGCACCAGAACCTCAAGTCATGATGGAAACAACTTTCAATGTTATCTATTTGATTTACATTTGTGTTATTGTTATACTCATGTCAAAAAATATGAGTAAGGTAACTCAAAAAGAATTAGCTACAGCAAAAAGAATACGGCTAGCTTTTTTAGCTTTGTTTATCGGCGATTTAGGGCATGTAGGAGCTCGCTTAATCGCTCTTTTCTCGGGAGATGTAGATTTGAATTACATTGTATTAGGAATCGGGACTCTATTTGAGATGGTTGGTTTAATCTTTCTCTTTATGATTTACACAGATGCTTGGAGGGTACATTTTGATCATCAAAAGAGTGTACTGTTTAAAGTATTAGTTGGCGTAGGAATAGTAGGATTGATTATTTTTGTATTTCCTCAAAACCAATGGACCGCTCCAACAGCTCCATACGAATGGCAGGTAATTCGAAACATTCCCTGGGTGATACAAGGAATTGCGTTATCCATATTAATATTTCGTGATGCGAAAGCGGCTCATGACAAACAACTACTAAGAATTGGTATTTACATCTTTGTATCGTTCTTCTTCTACACACCAGTGCTCTTCTTCGGAGAATTAGCCCCTATGCTTGGTATGCTCATGATAATAGGAACTTTGATTTACATGCTTTGGCAATATACGTCCTACAGTCGCTTCTTCAAGCAGAGAGAATAAAAAAAATAGAAAATTTTTTTCCTTGTTCTTTTTATTGATTGTTTCCCTAAAATCGAAATTTACTTTCCATAATTTTATTATAAATATCTTTAGTCAGAAGGACATACCCTGAACTTTCCGGTAAATACGTATAGATTGCATCATTTGTTTTATTGATATCAAAATTTTCTTTCTTCATATCGGATTTTTGTATTTTAAAGGTGCTTGTTGTTGATAACTTCGATGAAAAGCGTATAAACTTAGGGATAGCGTACCGGGGTAAGTCAGTTTGTAATATTTCAAATAGACTTTTAAAGTTAAATTCAGTATGAGCTTTTGTTGCGATTATAGATGCCATTCCAGCTCGACCATTAGTAGATGGGATTTCGACACCATAAACAGATGAGTGGTTGATTTCCTCAAAAGAAGCTAGAACATCTTCGACTTCAGATGTAGATACGTTCTCTCCTTTCCAACGGAAAGTATCGCCAAGGCGGTCTACAAATTGAGCATGGTAAAATCCAATATTCCTGATCAAATCTCCTGTATTTAACCAGATTTCATTATTTCCAAATGAATTCCGAAATATTTTTCGTTCAGTGGCTTCTTTATTTTTATAACCGGCGAAAGTAGTTCCATCTCGAATTTTTATCAATAATAACCCTGCTTCGCCGTCATCCACGTTTTGAAAATAGCCCTTTTCATTTTCTACTGGTTTATCGGCATCGATGTCATATTTAACAATTGTGTAGGGTTCAAAATTACATCCAATTGTTCGATCCAAATTTAAATAATTGCAGAACATTCCTCTAATCTCAGTTGCTCCATAATGTTCAATCACTTCTCGTATACCAAAACGCTCCTTGAATTCGTTCCAAATCTCTGGTTTAAGTCCGTTACCACAGACTTTGTAGACATTATGATTACGATCATTAGGATTGGGAGGCTGATTTAAAAGATACCTGCATAATTCCCCAATATAGTTAAAACAGGTAACATTGTACTTTCTAACATCTTTCCAGAAATTTCGGACGCTAAATTTACGAGCTAAAGCTACTGCTGAACCACCACAAATAGCGGAACTCCAACCAATATGCATCGCGTTGCTGTGAAATAACGGAAGAGTGATATACATAACATCGTCAGGATGCATATCCATCGCCATCCGCCCCCAACCATTAATGGCCCCCGCCATGTGAATATTCCGCATAGGGCTTGCTTTTGGAAACCCAGTTGTTCCTGAAGTAAATATATAGGCATACGGATCTTTTCCTATAACTTCATCTATTGTAGAAGGTGTAGTCGTACTTTCGTTTTTGACTTCCTTCTTTAGGTCGATGAAACCTTCAGGTAACCCCAATTCACCTTTATCTTCCAAAAAATAAAGCTTATCATCATTAGAAAGCTCCAGTTTAGAAATAACGTTTTTAAATGCAGGATATAATTCTTCGCCGACTATGTATGCTTTTACTTTGTTTACTTTTAAACTATGTACTAATGACGCTGATCTCTGTCTTGTGTTAATTAATGACGCACTTGAACCTATTTTTGTCATAGCACCGACGATAAACATTAACTCAGGCCGGTTTTCTAAAAAAACATTGATTGTATCTCCCCTTTTAATACCAATTTTTATAAAGTAATTAGCGTAACGATTCATTATTTCGTTAAGTTCTCGGTGGGTGTATTTGATGTCCTCATACAAAACGGCAGGTCGATTAGGGTAAGTTTCGGCATTATATTCAAAATAAGTGCCTACCGACAATTTTTCGTTTGGAATCATAGTTTTAGCGATATTAGCTGCAGTAAAAAGAGAATTTAAACGCCAATCAATAGAAAGTATTCCAAATATGAAATCTTTATAGCGGAGCTTGTAACCAGTTATTGATTTGGATTGAATCTCAAGATCTGGACTTATTGGTCCTAAAAATCCTTCAAATGTAGCAATTAGTTGGTGAAGAAATCGTTTTAAAGAAGAACTGTTCTCTAAGCGAGATAGTAGTTCATCTTCGCCTTTGGGTGTTATCTTGTACCACATTTCACCGTCAAATTTATATTCTTCTACGAAATCGTTAGTTTTTAAAGCTTCTATCCATTTGTCGAAAACTTTCTCATCTAACCGATCGACAATAGAATTCTTATGATCATTGAGAAATTCCTGCAATTTATGAGGGCCATAGACTGCTAAAACGAATAGAATAATGTTGTCGTATTTATCTTCCTTTTTATCTCTCAAAATTCTTTTAGGAATTTTAGCTGGAATTGTGTTAATCATCATGACATCTCTTTTTATTTTGGTTTTTCACTTTCTTTTTATAATTAATTGATTATTTTTTACAACTTTCTCTTTGGTTTAGGGGGGAGATAATGGATCGAAGGATCCGTTCCCATTTCAGGTTTTAATTGAAAATTGATCCTATTTAAAAGAAGTTGGGAAACCTCACTGGTTGGATCGTTCAAATCACCAAAATGTAAGGCTTGTCCCTCGCAACAAATAACGCAAAAAGGTTCGAGACCCTTATCAATTCGATGAACGCATAAGTTACATTTTTCAGCAAGATTACTTTCTTCATTAAAAACGATAACATCGTATGGACATGCTTTCATACAAGCTTTACAACCTGTGCATAAATCCTGATCTAATACTACTGGCCCATCATCTCGCTTTTGAAGCGCATCAGCGGGACAAACATCAACACAAGGCGGATTTGAACAATGATTGCATAATTTTGGGAGATAATTTAAAGTCAGATTTTGATATTTGCCAGCTGGAGTGTCCTTCGCTTTTCCTCCTTGAGTTTCAACCTTAATCCAGAATTCTGTTGAGTTATTTTCGATCCGACAAGCTAAGCTGCACGCCTCGCATCCAATACATCGTTCTTGATCAATTACCATACCGAAATGATTTGTTATGCTCATCTTTCTGAATCCTGCCAAATTTTTATTTGTACCGCAACATCATTCATGTGCATATTAGGTTCATAAACTTTTTCTTGTACTGGGTTAATTATATCGTGAGTGAGATGGTTAACGCTTCCCTCTTTGAATTGGTCAATCCACCAACCTTCGTTAATGTTTACTACGCCTGGACCTACGCTTTCTGATATACGCGCTTTTAATGTAGTTTTACCTCGGTCGTTAAATACGGTAACATAATCATCATCAAAGATTCTTCTAGCCCTTGCATCAATAGGATTAATCTCAACAAAAGGTTCAGGATTCATGTCAAGTAGAGATTTCACATTAGCAAAGGATGAATGCGTGCGAAAACGACTATGCCCTTGTATGAACGTTAATGGATACTTTTTATCACCAGGAGTAATTGGAGCTTCTATTGGTGGTAAATAAAGAGGAAGTGCTTCGCCATATTCCATTAATTGCTCTGCGTATAGCTCGATTTTCCCGGACGGTGTTCCAAAACCCAATCGATAATTAGAACCATCTGGGATTGACTTTAATTTAGATGCGCCCTTTTTTAGTATTTCCCTACTTACATTATCCAGAGAATGATGATCCATTATGAGATCAATTAATGCTTCCTCCCCTCCTTTAAAATAATCACCAAATCCAAACTTATCAGCTAATTCAGAAATAATAGTTGCGTCAGATTTAGATTCATATAGAGGATTAATAACTTTCTGTTGAAGTTGTACGTATGGATAAGGATGGTGACAAAAATCAGAAAATTCCAAGAAACTACAGACGGGTAATAAAATGTCCGCAAATTTGGCACTTGGAGTCATAAATAACTCCGTTTGAACTATAAAATCTAACTTTGGATAGAATTCTTTGATGATTTTGTTGCTGTCAACACATTGATTTAAGAAGTTAATAAAAGTGAACCACGCAGCTTTTATCGGGAAAGGTTTCCCTTTAATTACTGCGTTATAAAGACTAAGAATACCGAGTCTGTGAAAACTGGATTTATCTGGGATTACTTTAAGAAAAGGCTTCCAATTAAGTATTGGTGGCATATATCCTGAACTAAAAGAAGTTGTAACATGTCCAGTAATACTTGCTACCGAGATTAATCCACGAACGGAAATATCTCCATGATAGGTACGAGTAAAGCCCATATATGTGAAAAATTTTACATTTTTTGTAGTTCCTATCTTTTCTGCTAATCTAATAATGATTTTTTTTTTTACTCCGGTGATTTCTGATGTTTTCTCTGGTGTATACTCAGATGCTAAGTCCATCAACAGCTGAAATACGGGTTTGCACTCAATTCCATTAATAACATAAGTTCCAGTAAGAGAAGCTTCCATTACATTTTTACGACGGAGTGCCTTATGAGTATTTGAAGGATCGTGCCATATAATATAGGCGTCTGGCTTCTTTTCTCCAACATCTTTTCCTCGTAACAACATTTCTGTATCAGTTCTAACCAAATACGCCCCATTTGTATGTTCTAACACAAAATCTTTGTTGTATAATTTGAAATTAAATATTACATTCATTAACCCTAAAGCAAGAGCAGAATCGGTGCCTGGCTTTACGCCGACAAATTGATCAGCTTTAGAGGCAGTCACAGTAAAACGAGGATCAATTACTACTACATAAGTACCACTCTCCTTTGCGTCTAATACTTTTCTCATTGTTTGAAGAGGCATAGCTTCTGCTGGATTTGCCCCCCAAATGATTAACATTTCCGGCCATTTTCTTTGCCAAAACTCACCAAATAGATGGATATAAGGAAAATGGTGCCCAATAATAATCCTACTCCCACATGGTAATCCTGCATCGCCATATCCCCAAGCACTAACTCGTGTGCTCTGCGTTAAACTTGCAATTCTAAGATATGCTCCAAATTTTGTGGTACCAGCTCCAGGACCACCTAAAACCCAGCCAATTGCTCTCCAACCATGTTCTTTAGCAATTTTTTCGAAATTTTTAACAATTT
>JAHQWJ010000149.1 GCA_029856125.1 Promethearchaeia archaeon
GGTCTTGAAGCAGGCGTTCCAAACCCCACCAACATTACAGTACCCACATGCATGGCTCTTTGGGATAGTTCAAATCCATACGCATTTGTAAACGATAGTGGGATTTTAATCTGGGTTGGTGCAATGCAAGGAAATGTAACCCTCCAAGGTGTTTTAATCGGAGAATTTTTACCCATCAATGGAGCTCAAATGTTCATGCTATTTAATTGGCTAGGATCTTTTATGGCTACTCTCGTTCCACTTTTGCTTTTTGACGAAACAGGGTATACCGTACCAGAACTAGCACAACTCGCATTCTATGAACAATGGGCTAATGGGACAATACAGGGGGCTGCGGTTTTACCTGATGGATTTTTAAGTGAACTTAGTGCTGCCTTTGCGGGTGTGCCATTTTTCGAAGTTGGATTACCAAGTCCTAGTGGACTTTCACTTACTGAAACTATGAATTTATGGGATGAAGCAAATGCTTACACTTTTGTTAATATGGATGGTATTTTAGTCTGGATTGGAGCAATTACAAACACAACTCTTCAAAGTGTATTAGTATCAACGTTCGGTATATCTGCAGGTGAATTAACAGCGCTTCTAACCTGGTTGGGTGCTTTTCTCACAGTACGAGTTCCACAACTTATTGAGTATGAAACAGGATATACTATACCAGAACTTGCTCAACTTTCATTTTATGAACAATGGGCTAACGGTACTATTCAGGGTCTAAGTATTTTACCTGATGGATTTTTAAGTGAACTTGATCCACCTCTATTAGGGCCTCCCTACTTCGAAGTGGGCTTAACAGAAGGTTCAACAGGCTTAACAGCTTCACAATGTGAGGCACTCTGGGATGAAACAAGCGAATATTCACTCGTAAGTGCAAGTGGAATAAATAAGTGGTATATTGCTGAATCCTTCAATACTACATATGATGATTTAATAACTAATAATGGTGGTCTTTCTACTGCACAAATGACCCAGATTCTTGATTGGTTACCACAATTTAGGGATGAAATCGTAAATGCATTAGCAAAGGAGGAATTGGGCTTACCAATGGAACCATATGCTCTTGGAAATACACTCTTTATTGGTCTAGGTATTGGAGGAGGAGCATTAGCTGTTTTAGGCATAGTACTATTAATATTATATAGGAGAAAATTATAATCCAAAACTAATTCTTTTTTTTTTTTTCTAATATATAAGCGTTCTAAAAGTTCCATTAGTTTCATTGCTGACTTTTTTTATTTTAGGTACTTACCTGTAACCGATTTTACATTCGCTACTATTTCTTGAGGAGTCCCCAAAGCTATGATCTCTCCTCCATTTGGACCCCCTTCTGGACCTAATTCGATAATGTAATCCGTGTAAGATAAAATTTCTGGATCGTGTTCTATAATTAGAACACTATTTCCATCTTGTACTAAGTGTTCTAAAAGTTCCATTAGTTTCACTGCATCGTAAAAGGATAAACCAACGGTGGGTTCGTCTAAAATGTATAAAGATTTTGTTTTTCTAGCTCTTCCAAGTTCTTTAGCAAGTTTTACTCGTTGAGCCTCTCCACCACTCAATGTAGGAGCAGGTTGTCCTAATGTTATATATCCCATTCCAATATCTTCAAGGATCTTTAAAACATTCGATATATTTGCATCGGATGCAAATAACTTCGCCGCTTCTGAAACAGTCAAATTTAATACATCTGAGATTGAACTACTTTTATATTTTACTTCCAATATTTCTGGTCTATATCTAAGCCCATGGCATTCCTTACATATGATGTTAAAGCTACTTAAAAACGATATTTTTAGATCTTGTTCACCGGTACCTTTACATGAGGGACAGCGTCCCTTATCAGAATTATAAGAATAGTGACCTGCTGAATATTTGCGTTTTTTCGATTCAGCCAGTTTTGCAAATTTATTTCTTATTTTATCCCAAATTCCTATATATGACGCTGGAGTAGATGTTTTAACTCTTGAAATTGGTTTTTGACTGACAACTATAACTTCATCTAGAAATTCCCAACCACTAACCATTCCAGAATATTCTAGAAGCTCTTCACCATTCTCCTCTTCACCGTTATCATTATTTTTATTTTTGGCTTTATCTGCACCTCGCTTGAAAAAAGGTTGCAATAAGGGGACTAATGTATCTAATATTAGAGAACTTTTTCCGGATCCAGATACACCCGCAACTCCTACCATCATCCCTAAAGGGATTTTGACTTCAATATTCTTTAAATTATTAGTCTTTGCATTCTTAATAGTTAGAAAATTAGTTGACTTGTCTATAAATTTCTTTAAATTCTCTGGTTTATCAGGTAATG
The DNA here is from genome assembly GCA_029856125.1 of Promethearchaeia archaeon. Classification (GTDB taxonomy): domain Archaea; phylum Asgardarchaeota; class Lokiarchaeia; order Sigyniarchaeales; family SOKP01; genus SOKP01. Next base: position 2,315 of record JAHQWJ010000149.1, read on the forward strand.
ATAATTTTCCACTAAGAAATTGCCCTGTATAGGAATTACTAACATTTTTTAGCTCTTCTATTGTTCCTTGGAAGACTAATTCTCCGCCATTTTTTCCTGCACCTGGACCAATGTCAATAATCTCATCAGCTATTTCAATAAAGCGTTTATCATGTTCTACAACTATAATCGTATTCCCTAAATCTTTCAACTTCTTCAACAATTCTATTAATGAGTCCTTTTCTCGTTCATGCAAACTCATACTTGGCTCGTCTAGGATATATATTAGAGAATCAATACCTGCATCTAAATGTGTCATTAACGACAATCTTTGGAGTTCGCCACCACTTAGTGTGGGTAATGGTCGATTTAAATTAATATACGATAAACCTACATCTCTCATACTTCTTAGTCCTTTGATTACAAGCTTGCTCATATTCTTTCCTTGAATAGTTTTTATATTATTTTTTTTCAATTCTTTTAGAAAAGAGATCAATTGGTCGATAGGCATCTTTGCTAACTCACCAATATGTTTATCTCCAATTTTTACACTTCTAGCTTGTTCGTTTATTCTATATCCCTCACATTCATCACATTTTTTTAAAGACATGAAATTTTTATGAATCTTATCTCGTCGATATACACTCTTTGATTCTGTAAGAGCACGCTTTATATGAGGGATAATTCCTTCAAATACTCTTTCTAAAATCCCCGTAAAGGTTTTCGAGTCCCAATCAAAAGGAAGTATTTTCCCACTCCCATACAAAAATATTTGTTTAACATCTTCAGGTAAATCTTTATATGGTGTATTTATGTCAAAATCATAAAACTTTGGTAGTTGCTCTACAAATCTGATTTGATCTGCAAATACTGCCGAACCGGCTTTTGTAATTTGAATAAGATTCCTATTATAGTCTTGAACGATTAATTCTTCAGTTAGATGCATTTGATATCCTCGTCCTTTACAAGCCAAACACAATCTAGCCTCTGAGCTATTTTCTCAAGAGGTTTCCAGATGGCTCGTTAAAGGAAAAGTGCTTAATTTGCTTACGTTCTACAACCATACCACACAAATCGCACTCCAAGGATGACTGATTTACGGGTTCTTTGCAGATAGGACAAAGAAGTACACCTTCTGCTGCATATAACATCCTGAGTAGATTATATAACCTCGTTTTTGTACCTACTGTAGAGCGAGGATTGAACACTCTCGTAGTTCTCTGCTCAACAGCAACTGTTGGACTTAAACCTTCAAGTAAATCAAACGGTTTTTCATCTTCGAATTTTGGAGGAAATCCAATAGATTGTAAATATCGATTCATTCCTTCGTCAAAAATGATATCAAAAGCTAAACTTGATTTGCCCGAACCTGATACGCCCGTAATTAGAACCATTTTCTTTTTAGGAATTTCCACATTTAAATCCTTTAAATTATGAAGTCTCGCTCCCACTACTTTTATCTTATCCATATTAATTACCTTCTGTAATTTAACATCATTTCTTTTGTAATATATAGTATGCACAATCAATTTCATTTGGATTGGCTTTTATCCAGCTAATTTCAGCTTCAATAGCCTTGATATTTTCCAATAGATTGGGATCTTCTTTTCCTTCACGGATATCCTTGATTTTTCTTTCTAAGGGTTCATAATAATCTGTCCACCAGCAACCCTCAGGCCAGTTAAATTGCTTTATCAAATCAAAACCACATTTGGCTAATAATTTATGATTCTTTTCCATCGCTTTGATAGCTTGACCAAGCACGAAATACCCTCTAGCCTTGAGAATACGACGGCATGCATTAAAACTCTCCTTAAAACCAATAATCTGCACCACACCCGCCTCCCAAACTAGATCAAAATAGTTATCTGGAAAATCATTTTTTAAAAAATCCATTCTTTTAGTCTTGATTCTATTTGAAAGATTCCTTATCTTAATTTTTTCATTTAATTTATCTAAGAGTACTTGGTCAATGTCTATCGCAATGATATCACCATTGGTCAAATTAGCAAGCTCGATCGTAGGAAGACCAGATCCACAGCCTAAATCAAATATTCTCGGTTTTTCCATTTTCGGAAGCAATTGAAAAGCCTTACTCATATATTTAAGAAAATTAACCCTTAATTCTTCCGTGTATGGTTCTTTATATGACATTTTACCACTTCATTTTTTATTTGGATTTATTTTTTTTCCACAATCATAACATTCGGCATCGTGGACGCAAATTTCTCCACCACAGTCCGGACATCGATATAACATTTCTTTTTCTTGTATCCATTGCTCAAATCCTACCTCTTGAAGTCTCTTTAGATTCTTAATCTGACTTACACCATATCTTTTAGAATACATCTCATCAAGCCTTTTCAAGTTTGAGCACGGAAAAGTGTTGCATTCGTAACAGAACTCAATTTCGTTTTTTCTTATTAACGCACAATCTCTTTTTATATACGAACATTTTTTATTTCGAATCCGACACCCATTGCAACCACTTTTATATCCTTTTTCTTCAAAAAGATTTTTTTTAAATAACAAATATGATCTACAAGCACCACAATATACTCCGCATGGAGCTGCTAAATTTTTTTCACTCATCTTTTATTTCTCCTCAAATTTTTAGTTTATTTAATTTAGTAAACAAAATTTCTTCTTGGTTATGGATATCGTAAGCAATATTCTGTAGTTCTTTTAAATTAATATAACTTAAGCACTCATCTTTGTGTTCTTCTGCAGATTCTTTTAAAGTGTCCGCGATCGTAGTCCAATTACTTGCAGACTTACTAATAATAGGAATACATTCTTCTATAATTTTGAAATCTTCGTTATTCCATGCTTTAGGGCCTTGTTTAATCTCTGGATGCTCTAGTAATTCCTCTAGGAAATCTCTATAAATATTACGAAAGCTTGCCCCTCCAGTACCCCAAGTTTCAATATATCCATGTAATAGTTCAAACATTAATCTTGCACGGGAAATTGATTTACCAACAGGATCCTTTGCTATCCCCTGCAATTTTTTATTCCACTGAGGAATAGAAGCCGCAAATTGTTTTAATCCCTGAATACCGTTATTATTTACTGATGGTCGCAACATATTATCTACCACTTTTTTAACAGCAATTTTTACTCCCGCTGCTAAAGGTGGATGTTTTCCGTCAAGTCTTCTTACCATGGAAAATTGGGCATTGCTCGGGTGCATAAATTTCGGACCGTGCTTAGAACTTCTTGCTTGTTTTAATATTTCTATCGGGACTTCTTGGAAGCCTTCAAATTCTGAATCACCTACAAATGCCATACCATTATCATCATTATAACCTGCTAAAGTAATTGCATGCCCGCCGAAGTGGATTTCTCCCTCCTTTTCAAAATAAGGTAAATATCCCAAATCCACTTTAAGGATTAAAGGGATATTCTGGTTTAACATTTTTTTTGCCTCTTCCCACGCTTTGCTTGCACTGGTAAAAGATTGCTTCCTTAATGTAATTCCTAATAATCGGCAAGCTAACGAATTTGGCTCAATTGTACCCTGCTTACCTCCAAGGAAAAAGGGGATATCCGATTCCGGTATAAATGATATGCTATTAGTGGTATCGAAAAACCCAAAACCCATCGTAGCATCTAAACCAAATGCCATAGGCTCCGAAATTGGAAAACCATGAAATTCAAACATATCTCTCATTGAGGATGATTCACAATGATAACCAACTCTGTGAACAAACTCATTTATTAGGTGTTTTTGAGCCAATTTCGTCTCCCCCGTTGATTTTTTCTATAACCCATTCCATAAATAAAATATCTGTTTCAAGGATTTTTATAGGATGAATAAATAACCCTGAAACATTTATCGGATAGTTAGAATTAACCTTGAGCATACTTTCCAGTTCAATTTTATGATTTTTCATTGTCTCTATTGAATAAGAAAACGCTTCAATCATTTGCTCCGTGCTCAAGAGTGGAAGCATAGAAAAGGCAACGTAAAAATCCTCATCGTTTTTTCCAAGAAATCCCTTAATTACGTTATAAACCTTCTCCTTTAGTATTTTTGAGCCATAATCTGTAATTGTATATACTTTTCGCTTCCGACGATCTACTTCTTCTTCATAATGTTCTACTAATTTTGTATCCTCAAGTTCTAAAATTACTCTATATATTGAAGATTTACCTATTGCTGTCCAATCTCTCATTCCCCTTTCATCTATCCGCCGATTGATACTATATGCGTGGCTAGGCTCTTCTGCTACCAGTCCTAGAATAACAAATTGTTTATGACTTAAGTTTTCCATAATTATCCTCGAAAAAAAGAATATTCTTAAATGAGAGTATATATTCTCATATGAGAATATAATATTCTTTCATATTTAATAATTATCCTCATTAATTTTTAATTCTAATAGACATTCATTAAAACCATGTCAAATGAAACGCCACAAAATATCATTGATAAGTATGATAAACCACTTCCTCTTTGGACAATTGCGCTCATCCCAGTATACATTTCAGCCTTATTTATAATCATTTTATTCCCCCTCGCTCAAGATTGGTTATGGAGTGAAGCTTGGCTATTCATTATATCATTTGTAATTAACATGACAATTAGTTTCTATTTCATAAACAAGAAGAATCCGCGAGTTCTTCGGAACCGGATGAAGGTGAAAAAGGTCGGTATCACAGAGAAAACAAAAAGTTCCGCAGGATCAGATAAATTTATAATGCCGCTTCTTTCTATCGGATTTATTGGTGCATTATTATTACCCGTTTTCGATTACCGCAATCAATGGTCTCCAATTCCTTTCATGGTGGAGATAGTTGGACTCGTAATTTTGAATATAGGTCTAATAATCATGGACATCGCAATGGTACAAAATGCGTACGCCTCAAAAATACTTGATATAAACAAAGACCAAAAACTCATTGATACAGGGTTATATGGTCGTGTTCGCCATCCACTCTACTCCGGAGCAGTTTTACTGATCCTTGGATTACCTATAGCGTTAGGATCGTGGGTTTCATTAATTCCCGCTGCAGTAGGAGTATTAGCCATAATAATCCGAATAAAATTCGAAGAGGAAATGCTCATTAAGGGAATGGACGGCTATATTGAATATCGAACTCGGGTAAAATACAAATTAATCCCGAAAATCTACTGATTTAAAGCTATACACTTTTCAATTTAAATATAAAATGTTAATATCGATTTTTTGCTAAGTTTTTTTACAAAATTGAGTAAGATATTTCTTAATTAAATCATAAAGTTACATTATGAATGAAGAAATAGAAGAGATTTTAACAATAATAGCTGAAAAAGCACAATTAGCTGAAGGTATTGAAGGTGTGCGATCAGTTCTATTAATAATGTATCGCTTTCCTTCTCTAAAAAACAAAAAAGTTTCCCAAAAAACAGGAATTGCTATACCTGCTTTAGCAGCTGTTAGAGGAGAATTAGTAAAAGCAGGAATTATAGAAAAGAAAAATTATCTCGGTGAAAAAGGTAGAACTTGGATTAGAGAAAACTTGAAATTAAAGTTTGAGTATGATCCTCTTCCAGATAATTTTAATGTGTCTTTATCTGATATTCCAAAAGATTTTGCTTCCATTAGTAAAATAGAAAAAATCTTAGAAAATCGCCCTGAACCCGATTTTGCTTTAGATCAATCGCATGCCATTCCTTCAACGGTAATAAATCGTGCTCTGTATTTATTAAGAAAAGGAGATATTGAGGGCAGAAAAATACTATTCCTTGGCGATGATGACGCTACATCTTTAACTGTTGGTTTATTTAACTTAGCTGAAGAAATAACGGTGATAGATATTGATCCTAATGTTATTAAATTTCTTTCTGAGAGTGCTAATACTCTATCTATAAAAAATTATAATGTATTAATACACGATCTTAGAGAACCTTCTCCTGTAAATGTCCTAAACAAGTATGACATTGTCATAATGGATCCCCCTTATACTAATGAAGGTCTGCGGTTATTTCTAAAAAGAGCTAAGCAAATTTTGAAAACTAGCATAATAATCGAAGGAGAGGCACATAAAGTTTTAGGGAAAAAATGTCTCTTATGTTTTGGAAATAAACCTCCCAAAGAAACACAACTCATTCAATTTTCTATTTTAGATCATGGATTCATAATAAAAGAAATGATTCCATATTTCAATCTTTATAAAGGAGCGAGTATATTGGGCCAGTTTAGTCACCTTTATTATTTAGAATTGGCTGAAATTCAAAATGTAGAAGAAAAATTAAGTTTAAATGTACTCCCTATTTATACTGCTGAACTAAAAGGAAGAAAGGCGAATCCCTACCGTCCCATTGGATATCACTTTGTTGGAGAAATGCGTTTTTCAGAGCAGAACTTCCTTTTAGAAAATGAAAAAATCCAAAAAATCTTTCTAGACTCGCTAACTTACGCAGATTTAATTACTTACGACATTTTTCATCATAATTACCAACCATATGGATATAGTGCTGTTGCTATGCTTAAAACAAGTCATGCAGCAATTCACACCTGGCCAGAGCATGGATATATTAGTATTGATATATTTATTTGTGACGAGTTTTCTAAAGGAGTAGAAGTCCTAAAATTTTTGAGAAATCATTTTAAACCTGAAAAATATGAGTTTCTTTATATGGAACGAGGGAAGGGCTCTACGATCAAATATGAGCCGCTTGATTTAGATAACAAGAAATAGCATTATTATAAATCATTATATAAATATTTTTTAATACAGATTATTATATTATACAAGAGCTATGCGAGGCACCAACCATGGAAGAAAATAAATTAACAGAATTAAGTGACCTTAAAGAAATTGCAATAGGAAAAATAAAATCGGCATACAATCGCTCGATTGATGCTGAAGCGACACATTCAGTTCTCTGGGATATCACTGAAAAAAAAAGAAATATGTTGCTTAAGTTTGCTTTATTAATTAGCATTTTAATTATAATATTTGCTTATTTACCGTTTCTTTTTGGCGAAGTAGTAATAATATGGGTTTTTAGTTTAATTGCTGAAATTTTAGCTTTTGTAATAGCTGGAGTAGCAATATATGGAATTTTTCTTGCCAATTATTCGAAAGCTCATAAACAGCTTATTCACGCCTCTATTCTTTTACGAAGGCAGAGTCTGGATTTTCTCCAATATAAATTAGATAATTTAGATAAAAAATCATATATTGAAGAATTGAAGTCCTTAGAAGTAAATGATAAGAACCTAAAAGAAAAAACTCAGCTACATACTGAAAAAATCTCAACTCAAGTAATAATGAGAATTACTTACAATATTGAAGAACTTGAAAGAGCGGGGTTTAAAAAACATGTTATAACTCAACAAGCAATAGATTCTGCCAATGAAAAATTAGAGAAATTTAATGCGTTGAGAACTTGCGAAGCGTGGCTTAAATTTGATTAAAAGCCTTTTTTTTGTTTAAGCAGTAAACGCCGTTAACAAAATTGTCTAAAATTTTTATATGTTCTATCAACACAAATTATTCTCTATATCAATCGCTTTTATATAATTTGAAAACAAATAAGTATTGAAGGTAGTAGAAATTCGAGCTAACATTGGATTTCGCCCTCTATTAAACTCAAGTATGAGTTTAATTCTCTCTTAACCTAAAATACTTCGGCTCGAATTGGAGCTCCTTTTCCTACTTTTTCATAGATTCAATTTTTTGATTGAAGATATAATCTCAAGTTTAAGGATCGGTTTGCTTAATCACCCTCTTCCTATATTATGTTTAATTCTTGTTAGATCTTCACGAAAGAATATAATTAATTATAACAAAAATTTTTATAGAAATTATTTGATAATTATATTGTTAGATTTCTACATAAAAGTAGAAAATGATCAAAAATAAACTGAATCCAGAAAGACAAAATGAAAAATTCAACTGTAAGGCTTACATTTTTAGGTGGCGTGAATGAAGTAGGAGGAAATCAAATCCTTTTAGAAGATTTCACCTACGATGTAAAAATCTTTTTAGATTTTGGAATTAATATTAAGAATTTCAATGAACACTTCGAAAGGTACGAAGAACCATCTTCAGTTAAGGAATTAATAAAGTTAGGTTTGTTACCTAATGCAGAACACCTTTCAATTGAAAACTTATATACTAATTACGAAGCTAGTAAGAACCAGGAATATATTGATTTGGAATCAAATGTAGATGGGGTTCTTATCACGCACCCACATAAAGACCATTTTTTTGGTCTATCATTTATTAACAGAAAAATCCCCATTTATACCGGTGTTTTTACAAAAAAAATTATTTCTGCTTATTCTAAATGTTCAAAGTTTTCGATCAGCAATAATTACAGGGGATTAGAATGGAATCTATTTCGTACTGGAGATGTTCTCAATATTAAAGGGTTAAAAATAATTCCCGTGCATGTAGATCATTCAATTCCAGCCGCTTATGGTTTTATTATTAAAACTTCTGGAGGTATTGTTGTTTACACGGGAGATTTTCGTATGCATGGACCTTTATCTGCTATGACTCAAGATTTTTTGAAAGAAATAACAAATAAAGATTTTGATAAAATTGATATCTTAATCTGTGAAGGTACACATATTCATAGGGGTGCAATCGAGTCCGAAAGTAACGTAGAGAAAAATATTGAACAACTCTTCCTTGAAAATCCTTATGATTTTTTTTTAGTAAAATATGGGCGTTTAGATTGGGATCGATTCAGGACTTTTTCTTTAATTGCAAAGAAGTATGGCTGGAAATTTATCATTACCGAAAAGGATGCCTATTTCTATTATCTTCTGAATAAAGATAAAATCTACGAAAGTATGAAAAATCCAAATATAATTGATGACGATCACATATTAATATTATCTCAGGGTAATGCAAAGTACAGTTGGCAAGAAAAAATAAGACAAGCGCTCCATAAGATAAAGAAAGGTTCCCGGTTTATAACTTATAATGAAATTAAAGAGTTAGAACGTCAATTTCTCTTTTATATTACATCTGTCCCAAGAGATATTATTAAAAAAATAAATCCGAATCTTAAGGGTGCTTTTATATCATCTAGCATAGATCCTTACACGGAAGAATATATTGATAATAATAGAACATTAACCCGCTATTTCCGTCAACAAGGCATTCCTTCTTTCAAAGTACATGCGTCTGGACACGCGATGCCACATCATTTAATAAACTTTATCAATTTGGTCAATCCTGTAAATTTAATCCCCGTTCACACCGAACATCCCCATTTTTTTAAAACATTTTTCAAAAATTCTGATATTGAAGTAATAGTTCTTAATAAAAACGATAAATTTAATTTGAATTGAAATCAGATATAGTAAATAGTTTTGGTGTTTCTCAAATTGAAAATAAGATGCTATAAATGCGGAATGATTCGTTCAAGCAAAGATCTCGTAAAGATAGAAAGCGGAGATTACATTTGCTTTGCCTGTTGGAATAGAGAGTTAACTGATAAAGAAAATTCACTGCAAAAATAACTAGTTAACTGATAAGAATCTTTAAACTCATTTTATCAATACGAAAGTAGATAAGTATATCTCGTGAGGTTAAATTTTTTAAGCTTAATCTCATTCTGAGTTTCTGAGCCTTGAGGTATTATTGGCATTTTAATTACCCAATCGTAATCTTCTAAATACAAATTATTATAAAAGACATTCGTGTACTTGCACCAATCTAAAAACATACTTATTGATACACTCTCGTTTTTAAGAGATGGGACTACCGACATAAAAAACCTCGTTATATTTATTATTAATTGAATAACCTTATGTTGTGAAACTTGTTTCGCCTAGTTTATATAGGATATACTCTTAATCAGCTTTACCTGTTGAAGGAAATAGCGTAATTGGAAATCCTTGATATTTACAGCAACCATCATAATATTAAAAAATGACATATTTATATGTTTCGATGTTTTGTTCAAATGAATAATTAATCAAAATATTAATATGACTTGTCTTCTCTTTATTAAAACAAACAGTCGAAAATCTGATGAAATAAATGAGTTATGGTTTTTTTAGTAAAGTATTATGGGTTGACTTAACAAACGATGATTTTAGGGAGGAGGAAGTACCTGAAAAGATATATCGTCAATTCATGGGTGGATACGGTTTAGGATGTAGATTATTATATGAAAGAATGCTCTCACACATTAAACCCTTGAGTCCTGAATCTATAATTGGATTTTTCCCAGGGTTATTAACGAGCACTGTAGCTCCTTATTCAGGCAGATATATGGTTGTGGGTAAGTCACCACTTACAGGAACTTGGGGTGACGCAAATAGTGGTGGAACTTTTGGACCTGCGCTTAAAGCTTGTGGCTACGATGGAATTTTAGTCGTAGGGAAATCTAAAAAACCTAAGTATCTCTCTATTATAGACAATACAACTAAACTATTAGACGCTTCAGATATTTGGGGAAAAGATATTATAGAAACCGAGAAAATTCTAAAAAAAAGGCACGGTAACTCAATTAAAACCGCTGGTATTGGACAAGCAGGAGAAAAATTATCAAAAATATCTGGAATCGCAAATGACAAAGGAAGAATTGCTGCCCGTTCCGGTTTAGGAGCAATAATGGGTTCTAAAAATCTCAAAGCGATAGTTCTTAATGGTAATAAGAAAGTTGAGATCTTTAATCGCGAAAAATTTTATGATTTGATAAAAGAACATAATAAAACAGTCAAGATCAAACCTTTAAACTCAATAAAAAAGTCGTTTCTAGGTAAAATGTTTGGAATGGTAAAATCTATGCGCAGACTTAAAATTGGAATGATTAGTGCGCCAGATCTTATGCGAACAATTTATCGTAATTATGGGACTAGTATTGGAAATACAATTAGTGCAGAGACTGGCGATTCTCCCATTAAAAATTGGTCAGGAATAGGAATGTACGATTTCCCTTACGAAAAATCAGTCAATTTATCATCAAATAATATTAACAAGTATAAAGTAAAAGAATACGGATGTTTTAGTTGTCCTGTTCAATGTGGAGCAATTCTGAAAATCCCTGAGTTAAATATTGAAGAAATGCACATTCCTGAATACGAAACTTGTTGTGCATTCGGTTCTCTTTTGCTTAACGACGATTTATTCT
>JAHQWJ010000150.1 GCA_029856125.1 Promethearchaeia archaeon
GTTGGTTCTGGCCAATGTAGCAAATAGAGGTCAACATAGTCTAATCCTAAATTGTTTAGACTTCTATTAAACGCTTTTAATGCCTTCTCGTATTTAAATGAATCAATCCAAAGCTTTGTAGTAATGAAAATATCTTCTCGTTTTATACCTTGTTCTTCTAAGGAGAGCTTTATACCCTTTCCAACCCCCTTTTCATTTCCATAAATCCTTGCTGTATCAATATGTCTATACCCATTACTTATGGCCAATTGTACCGCATTTACAATTGTCTCGCCTTCAGATATTTCCCATGTACCTAATCCGAAAAGAGGCATCTCAACGCCATTGTTCAATTTAACCTTAGAATTAATATTTAAACTCATAATTTCTCACCAATTAATTAATCAACCTTTTTAGTAGAAGCAGCCGTTTTATCCGGATCAACGAGTATTTCTACAATAGAAGGTTTCCCAGAGCGTATAGCGTTTTGCAGTGCTTCATCCAGTTTGTCTGGTGTAGTAACTCTTATTCCAAACCCTCCACATGATTCAGCAAATTGGGCAAAATTTGGGTTAGGAAATTCAACGCCAAATATGGGATAGCCATCGCGTACTAATTCCTTTTTAATGTTCTTCAATACGCTATCGTTAAACACTATAGCAATTATATTTAATTTTTCTCTCACAGCAGTTGTAAAATCAGCCATTAACATGCCAAAACCACCATCTCCAGCCACGCATACTACTTGTCTATCTGGAAAGTCTAACTTTGCAGCTAAAGCTGCAGGTAAGGCGAAACCCATACTTGCCATATTCGCATTTAAGTAAGGTCTATGCCCTTCACAAAGAAATTTCTTGTAGAACCAATATGTGTGGTCTCCTACATCTACGGTTATAATTGCATCGTGATCTAAATGTCTTCTTAATGCTTGTATCACAAAGCCTGGATTGATAGGAACAGAAAAGTCTTTCGATTCCTTTTCTAATTCTTCCATATGTCGAAGTTTCATGTCGAAGACTTGGAATAAAAAGTCTTCATTTTCTTCTTTTTCTTCGATTAGTGGTACTAATTTTTCCAAAACTCGATGTCCGTCTCCAACCAATCCCACATCTACATCAAAAGTCTTTCCGATCCTTGTTGGATCCTTGTCAATTTGCACAAACTTTACTCCAGGCGATACCAGATTTGCTTGCCTAAAACCAGATCCAATAATAATAATTAAATCGCAGTCCCTTATAGCCTTGGCAGCGTATTTTGTCCCTATAGAACCTAGTACTCCTAAAGAATATTGAGAGGTTTCATGAACAACTCCTTTAGCCCGAGAAGTGGTTGCTATAGGCGCTTTTAATTTTTTAGATAGTTCCATAAGCAATTCTCCAGAAAACCGGGAACCCCAACCTCCGAAAATTACCGTTCTATTGCACCTATTAATTAAATCTGCAGCTTTTTGAATGTCTTGTTCAGCTGAAACCGATTCGCTACCAAAAATCCTCTTACTAGGGTCAATAATTAAATCGTCCAATTTATCAGCTAATACATCTGTAGGACAACTCAATACTGATAATCCAGGTTTTTTTAGAGCATATTTGGCTGCCATCATGGTCAATTTCATAGCTTGGTTAGCCCTCGCAACAGTTTCTGCATATTCGGCAAAGGGGCGAAATAAAGATATTTGAGATATTTCTTGAAATGCCTCGCTTCCAAGGTAAACTTCAGCTACTTGACCTACGAGTGCTAATACGGGGCTTCTGTCAGTAGCCGAATCCATCAATCCCGTGATTAAATTAGTTGCACCCGGACCAGCAATAGACATACACACTCCTAATTTACCAGTTATTTTTCCGTGAGCCGAAGCCATAAAGGCTGCCGTTTCTTCGTGTCGCGTTAAAATAAAATCGATATTATCGTTTTTCCTTATAGCATTGAGAAGAGGTAGATTAGATTCTCCAGGTATACCGTAAACATGCGTAACTCCAAACGCTACTAATTGTTCAATAATTTTTTCTGCAACATTAGTTTCAATACTTTCATCTCCTTTACTCACACCTTCAGCAACAAAAGCAGATTTAGGAGCACCACATACGGGGCAATTCCATGAATCAGGTAAATCCCCGAAGTTCTGATCTTCATTCTTCTCATCGTAAATGTAATTGCACACAGAACATCTATATTTAGCCAATAAATTCACCATAATGTCAAATATACAAAATTAGTTATTAATAGAATCAGATTCAATAAGAAATAAATGTAAGGTCTATAATTTTAAAATTCAACCTTTAAATTCTAAATATTATTCCTTTTAAAAGTTAGATGTGATAAAATTATTCGAAATCATTATCTAAGAATATGTAGAAATCCAATATGTTTTTATTTAACGAGGCTTTATTTTTCACAATCTTATTTATACTGAGATCGGTGTATAGAATGAAAGATGAAGATAAGCTTAATCAAACAATTACGTTAAAAGACGGTAGGAAACTTGGATATATCGAATTAGGTAGATCTGATGGAAAGCCTTTGTTTCATTTTCATGGTTTTCCAGGATCTCGTTTAGAGGCGAATCTTCTAGCTGATAGAATAGGAGAGATGAATCTTAGACTTATAGGAATAGATAGACCGGGAATGGGACTCTCAGATTTTAAAAAAAATCGCTCACTCTTAGATTGGCCAGATGATGTTGTTGAATTAGCCGATGTTTTAAGAATCGATAAATTCGCAGTTGAAGGAATATCAGGAGGGGGTCCATATGCTGCAGCTTGTGCTTATAAAATTCCTGAGCGATTAACATCTTGTGGGATAATTAGTGGAGTAGCTTCAAAAGACCTAGAAATTGAAAAAAAAATGAAATTATTTTCGATCATTCGATTATTTCCTTGGTTATTCAGGTTGATGATATGGATTAAATCTCGTGGTATGAAGGATTTAGAAAAAGCAGAGAAAAACTTGAAGAAAGCTTTGATAAAATTTCCAGAAGCTGATAGAAAAGTATTAGATGATCCTCAAATTCTTTCTAAGTTTATTAAGGAAAGTGCTGAAGCATTTCGTCAAGGTAGTAAAGGAGCATATCATGAAGGAAAAATCTACGCTAAATCTTGGAGTTTTAACCTTGAAGATATATCTTCAAAACTTAAAGTGTATATATGGCATGGAGAAGCGGATGAAGCTGTACCTGTAGCTATGGGTCGCGAGATGTGCAATTTAATCCCTAATTGTGTAGGGAAATTTTATCCAGGTGAAGGACACTATTCTACGATTTTTAACTATTATGAAGACATAATCGATGCTTTAACTTCTTAAATCTACTAATTTCTTAGTTTATTAATTTCAGAACCTTGAAATTCATTTATTGAATATTAGTATAAACTTTTTTTATGAACCTATTTCTAATAACCTTATAAGTAAACAATTTATGGTTGTTATAAATTTTGAATTACCGCACAGAAAAAGATGTTTTAGGCGAAGTAGAAGTCCCAAACGATGTATACTGGGGAATTAGCACTCAAAGAGCTATCCAGAATTTCCAAATTAGTGGTAAGAGATTCCCTAATATATTTATCATGTCGTTAGCACAGCTTAAAAAAGCGTGTTTATTAGCAAACATGGAGTTGGGCTTAATCGATGAAGAAATTGGAACTCCCATCTTACAGGCTGTAAACGAGATCTTAAACGAAGAGAAACACTTAGATCAATTTCCAATTGATATCTATCAAACTGGAAGTGGGACTCAAACAAACATGAACATGAACGAAGTTTTAGCTAATCGAGCCTCTCAAATCTTAGGATCTCCTATGGGCAAAAAATATCCCGTCCATCCTAATGATCACGTAAATAAAAGCCAATCTTCTAACGATGTCATCCCAAGTACGATGCACGTCTCTATTGTGCATCTGATCCAAAAATTAAAGCCAGTATTAAACAATTTAATAGAAGTCCTCGACGCCAAAATTGAAGAATTCGAAGATATTATCAAAGTAGGAAGAACTCATTTACAGGATGCCGTTCCAATACCATTATCGCTAGAGTTTAAAGTTTACAAAAAACAAATCGAAACTAATATTGAGCGATTAGATAAGGTCTTGGATGAGTTATTCTACATTCCAATAGGTGGTACTGCGTTAGGAACTGGATTGAACGCTCATAAAGATTTTGATAAACTCACTGTATCCCACCTCTCAAAAATAACTTCGCTATCCTTTAAAATCAATCCCGTAAAAGCAGAGGGAATATCCTCGCACAATACCATAGCGTACGCTAGTAGTAGTTTAAAACTATTAGCATTATCGCTCTTAAAAATGGCAAACGATATACGATGGATGGGTAGTGGTCCAAGAGCTGGCCTTTCAGAATTAATTTTACCGCAAAATGAACCGGGATCGTCTATAATGCCTGGAAAGATTAATCCTACTCAATCGGAAGCTTTAATTCAAGTTTGCCTTCAAGTAATTGGAAATGATTCTGCCGTTACGAGTGGAGAAATGTATGGAAGCATACTGGATTTAAATATGAGTAAACCTCTGATGATCGTAAATGCTCTCGAATCAATTGACATTTTAATAGGTGGAATTAAATCGTTTATTGGCAACTGTTTAGTAGACCTAAAAGCAAATGTGGAGCAAATTGACTCGAACTTAGAGCAAATGTTAATGCTTGTTACTAACCTAACACCGATAATAGGCTACGATAAATGTTCTGAAATTGCTCAACGGGCTTACAAAGAAGGAAAATCGTGTAAAGTAGTAATTAAACAGATGGGTTTAAAAATTGACAACTTGGACGAGCTTTTAGACCCTAAAAATATGGTATAGGAGAATATAGAGGTAAAAGTATGACATTAGAAGAATTGACTTTAACTGAGGTTCGAGAGGAAGCTAAGAAAAAACTCATGGGAGTGTGTGGAGTATATAAAATATGCGATGGGGATGCAATGCGAATTTGTCAAGGTCAGAGCTATGGAAGACCGCTTGGATTTGGTGGAATTGGAAGCGGGGCTTCTTTTAATAACAATGTTCTAGCGTTGAAAAAATTGAAGCTAAAAATGAAAACAATTGGAGATCATTTTGAAGCAGATACTACATATGATTTTTTTGGTAGAGAACTATCGATGCCAATAATGGGGGCGAGCATAGCAGGTGTAAATAGTTTTGGTGGAGAAAAGGTAATTTCAGAAAAAGAATTCTGCCGTTCAGTGGTTCTTGGTTGTAAGGATGCGGGAACAATAGGCTGGCGGGGTGACACTTATACTTATTCGATTGATAACTCTTACGGAATTGACGCAATTGCTGAAGCAGGTGGACTTGGTGTTAAAATCGTGAAACCAAGAGAACAAGAAACTATCATTGAATTCTTTAAAAAAGCTGAAAAAGCGAAAAGCGTGGCTGTTGGTGTGGATATAGATGGTTGTGGGTCTTATGCTATGGCTACTCACAATAAACCTGTCTTTAAGAAGAATATTGACGATCTTAAAGAGTTTGTATCATCAACAAAATTACCCGTAATCGTAAAGGGAATTATGAGTATAGAAGATGCTGTCACCGTAAAGGATGCAGGAGCAGCTGCAATAGTTGTCTCTAATCATGGGGGGAGAGTTTTAGATCATACTCCTGGAACTGTAGAAGTCCTTCCTGAAATTGTTGCTGAACTTGAGGGAAAAATTCGAATACTTATAGACGGAGGATTTCGAACCGGATACGATGTTTTAAAAGCGCTAGCCCTTGGTGCTGAATCTGTGTTAATTGGTCGAGACATCGTTAGGGCTGCTGTTGGAGCGGGAGTAGAAGGTGTACGAATTCAAATGGAACATTTACAGAAAACCTTAGCGAAGGCGATGAAAATGACAAATTGTAAGGATTTAAACGAAGTTAATAAATTCATTCTACATTAATTTTTTAATATCTCCTATTTTATCACGAGTTTAAGAAATATTTATTTTGCCACTCTACTTTAAGGTAGTATTAGGATTTAATAAGCAAATAAGGTATCTAAATCATGAAAGAGGATACAAGAAAAATTGGTGAAGATTACAATGATGCTGGACCCGAGGTCAGTGATCTAGATCATCCAAAGATACATAAAGGTTTGGTTGGACTCTATGTGGATGAGAGTTTGATTACGTATATTGATGGAATAAATGGTAAATTATATTATCGCGGTTATCCTGTCAAAGAGTTATGTGAGAATTCCACATTTGAGGAAGTTGCTTATTTGCTTATATATGGAAAGCTTCCAAGTAATTCTGAGTTTAATGCGTTTAAAGATTTATTAATCAAGGAAAGAAATATTCCAGATAATATTATTAGCATTCTAAAAAGTTTTCCAAGGAACACTACGAGGATTGAACTCCTAAGAACAGCAATCTCCGCTCTTTCGTTATATGATCCAGACGATTATGATTATACAGAGCCGGCCAATATTAGGAAAGGGCTTCGAATTGTAGCCAAAATGCCAACTTTACTAGCATTTGCTCATAGGATTCAAACTAATTTGCCTCTTGTGGAACCTTCAGAAGATCTTTCTCATTCTGCAAATTATTATTATATGATGACGGGAAATAAACCAAGTAAGGATTTTGAAGAAGCATATGATGATGTATTAATTTGTCATGCAGATCACTCTATTAATTCATCAACTTTCTCATGTCGTGTAACGGTCTCAACGCTCTCAGATATTTATAGTGGTATTACAAGCGCTATAGGTACACTGAGAGGCCCTCTACACGGTGGGGCAAATGAGGCGGTCATGAAATATATGGTTAATGAGATAAAGAGAAAAGAGCGTGTTATTCCGTGGGCAGAGAAAAAGTTAGCAAGAAAAGAAAAAATTATGGGATTCGGTCACCGCGTTTATAAGACGTGGGATCCTCGTGCTGTTATCCTTCGAGATATAGCAATGAATTTTTTCAAAAAAGCTCAAAATGGTGAATTAATTGACAAAATTCCTAATAATGGACATAATATTCATGATGAAGTCGATTATATAGTAGAAATGACTGAGATTCTCAACGATTATATGATAAAAACTAAGCAAATTTATCCAAATGTTGATCTTTTTTCTGCAGGATTACTACATACATTAGGTATTCCTACTGCTTCTTTTACACCTCTATTTGCTGCGAGTAGATCGGCGGGATGGGTTGCTCACGCCATAGAACAACTCAAAGATAACAAATTAATCAGACCAAGACTTCGATATATTGGTAAACTAGATAAAAAATATGCGAAAATTGAAGAGAGGTAAGTAAATGAAATGAATAAAATTGATATTCGGAACAATATAAAATTCAAAAAATAAGGAATTCTAATTTAAACGCTAAATCATCTTTTTGTGAATGCCCTCTCTTATTTATTTTCAAAGTTAATGATTTAAAAGCTTAAGAAATATATATCTTTCTTTTTTACTTTAAGGTAGTTTTAGGATTTAATAAGCAAATAAGGTAACTCAAATATGAAAAAAGATACTCGTAAGATAAAAGAAGATTATATAGCAGAAGAACCTCAACTCTGCAATCTTGATAGATCAAAAACATATAAGGGATTAGTCGGAATTTATGTTGATGAAAGTTTAATTACTTTGATTGATGGTGAAAAGGGTAAGTTATATTATAGAGGATATCCACTTATGGACTTGGTAAACAATTCAAGCTTCGAAGAAGTCGCATACCTCTTAATTTATGGAAATTTACCTACAGTTTCTGAGCTCGAAATATTTAAAAATGAGTTAATAAAAGAGCGCACTATCCCTGACAGCATCGTGACAATTTTAAAGAGTTATCCTCGAAATACAACTCGAATTGAATTGTTAAGGACTTCGGTTTCTGCGTTGTCTCTTTATGACGCTGATGATTATGTATATACAGAAGAAGCAAACATTAGAAAGGGAATTAGAATAATAGCTAAAATTCCAACAATTCTCGCGTTTGCTCATAGAATTCAAGAAAACCTACCATTAGTAGAACCATCAGAAGACCTTTCTCATGCTGGAAATTACTATTATATGATGACTGGAAAGAAACCTAGCAAGGATTTTGAGAGAGCTTTCGATAAAATTCTCATTTGTCACGCAGACCATTCCATAAATTCATCGACATTCTCGTGTCGCGTAACTGTATCTACATTATCTGATATATATAGTGGAATAACAAGCGCTATTGGAACCCTTAGAGGCCCATTACATGGTGGAGCGAACGAAAGAGTTGTTAGATTAATGCTCGAAGAGATTAAGAAAAAAGAAAATGTTATACCATGGGTTAAAAATAAGCTGGAGAATAAAGAAAAGGTTATGGGATTCGGTCACCGCGTCTATAAGACATGGGACCCACGTGCAGTTATCCTCCGAGCTTTATCCAAAGAATTTTGGGAAAAAGAAGAGAGTGGAGATATAGACAAAATCCCAGATCAGGAACACGAAGAACACCGTGGTGATATTGACAATATTTTTGAGATGACAGAAATGCTCACTGATTATATAATTAAAACAAAAAATATTTACCCGAATGTAGATTTATATTCTGCGGGATTACTTCACGTTTTAGGAATACCAACCCCATTATTCACGCCGTTATTTGCAGCGAGTAGATCCGCCGGATGGGTAGCTCACGCTCTCGAACAACTCAAAGACAATAAATTGATTAGACCGAGACTTCGATATATAGGTGAGTTAGATAAAAAATTCGTAAAAATTGAAGAAAGGTAAGTAGATAATATGAACGAAATCGAAATTCAAAATAAATTAAGAGAGAAAATCAATACTAAAGATGGTATTGCATCAATTTATAATCTTAAAAAATTAAAAGACCTTGATTTTGGAGACATAGATAAATTACCGTATTCTTTAAGAATATTGCTTGAGAATGTTATTCGTAATTTAGATGGAGAAGTTGTAACTGAAGAAAGTTTTCTTGCTCTCTCCAACTGGGTGCCAAATCAAAAGGAAAAAAAAGAAATTCCTTATATTCCTTCAAGAGTCTTACTTCAAGACTTTACTGGCGTGCCCGCTGTTGTTGATCTCGCAGCTTTAAGATCAGCTGTAAAAAGAGCAGGAGGAAATCCTAATAAGATTAATCCTCTTATCCCAGTAGATTTAGTTATTGACCATTCAATCCAAGTTGATTATTACGGGACTAACGATGCACTAAAATTGAATGAAGAGAAGGAATTCGAGCGCAATTATGAGCGATATGTATTTTTAAAATGGGCTCAAACAGTTTTTAACAACTTTCGTGTAGTTCCTACAAGTAGAGGGATATGTCATCAAGTAAATTTAGAATATCTTGCTTCTGTTGTTCAATTAAGAGAAAATAAAGGCGAGAGATATGCATTTCCAGATACATTAGTAGGTACTGACTCACATACCACAATGATTAATGGATTGGGTGTTTTAGGATGGGGCGTTGGGGGGATTGAGGCTGAAGCTGTCATTTTAGGTCAGCCATACTATATGAATATTCCCGAAGTAGTTGGTGTTAAATTAGTTGGCGAACCACAAGAGGGAATTACTGCTACTGATGTAGTCCTCACTATTACTCAAATTCTTAGAGCCCACGGTGTAGTTGGTAAGTTTGTCGAATTCTATGGACCAAGTCTCGATAAGTTAAAGCTACCAGATCGAGCTACTATTGCAAATATGGCCCCCGAATACGGCGCGACGATGGGATTCTTTCCTGTAGATGATAATACCATAGATTATCTCATTTTGAGTGGTCGTGAAAAAGAGCACATTGAATTTGTAAGAGATTATTTAAAAAAAGTAGGTCTTTATTATGGTTCATCCTCAGCAACTCCAAATTATAGTGAAACCTTAGAAATTAATTTAACCGAAATAGAACCTAGTTTAGCAGGACCAAAGAGACCACAAGATAGAATTTCTCTTAAGGATATGAGGAAAGAATTTACCAATCAACTAAAAACTTCTTATGCCAAACCAGACGAAGTAGACTTAATAGCTGGTATTGATTCAGACATCCTGAAACATGGGTCAATTGTTATAGCGGCAATCACATCTTGCACAAATACTTCCAATCCTTCAGTTATGGTTGGAGCAGGAATGATTGCGAAAGCTGCTGCCGAGAAGGGGTTAAAAGTTAAAAAGCATGTTAAAACCAGTTTTGCTCCTGGATCTCGAGTTGTTAGAGATTATTTAGAGAGCGCTGGATTACTACCTTATCTTGAAGAATTGGGATTTAATATTGTTGGTTATGGTTGTACCACTTGCATTGGAAATAGTGGACCACTCTCTAGTGATATAATTAAAGAAATCGAAGATAGAGATCTTGTAGTCGCTTCCGTTCTTAGCGGTAATCGCAACTTCGAAGGCAGAATTAATCCTTATACCAAAACAAATTATTTAGCTTCACCTCCCTTAGTAGTTGCTTACGCTATAGCTGGTACTGTCGCGATTGATTTAGAAACAGAACCTTTAGGATTTGATGCAGTTGGAAATCCCGTCTACCTCAAAGATATATGGCCCTCTCACGCTGAATGTCAACAAATCTACACGAGCAATGTTAGCCCTGAGCAATTTAATAAGGAGTACGGAGAGATTTTTAAAGGCTGGGATTTATGGAATAATTTAAACCCATCAAAAGAGAATGTTTATCAATGGGAAGAAGATTCCACTTACATTAGAGAACCTCCTTTCTTTGTAGATTTTCCTCTGGATACTCCTCCCCTTACAGATATAAATAACGCTAAAATTCTTGCTATTCTAGGCGAAAGTGTTACTACTGATCATATTTCTCCTGCTGGAGCGATTCCAGAAGATATGCCTGCAGGAAGGTATTTAATCTCAAAAGGGATTGAACCTAAAGATTTCAATTCGTTTGGCTCAAGAAGAGGGAACGATCAGGTTATGGCGAGAGGTACCTTTGGGAACATAAGAATTAGGAATCTTCTTGTTGATCGAGAAGGAGGTTGGACAAAATACCATCCAACAGGAGAAGTTATGCCAATATATGACGCGGCAATGAAGTACATCGCTTCTGAAACACCCTTGATCGTTATTGCAAAAACTGATTATGGAATGGGAAGCTCTCGAGACTGGGCTGCTAAAGGAACTCAACTCCAAGGAGTAAAAGCAGTTATCGTCGAATCATTTGAAAGAATTCACAGAAGCAATTTAGTAGGCATGGGGATTTTACCACTACAATTCAAAGATGGGGATACTGCAGCAAATTTAGGATTAGATGGAACTGAAACGATAGACATTTCTGGAGTCAAGAATGTGAAACCTTTATCTGAATTACGAGTTAGCGCAACTAAACAAAATGGAGATATTATTTCATTTTATGTTATTGTTAGACTCGATAACAAAGTCGATCTTGAATATTATCAAAATCTTGGGATACTACACACAGTATTAAGAAAAATGCTAAAAGAAAAATAAAAAAATTTTACCCAGGAAAATATTAGATTTAAAAAAGAAAACTTAATCCCCAAGCACTTAACAAAATTATAATTGTTATAATTGAAAAGAGTCTGACCACTAACAAGATCCCCCTTTTCTTACTGCGCGAATCGAATAATTTTACCTTAGATTTATCAATTCCTAGCTTTTTTAACACATTTTCAGTGAATTTAGTGTCCCATCCGCAATTTTCCAAATTTCCATAACCAATTTGTTTTCCTGAGCGATCTGTAACTAGCACTCCTCCTTCATAGGCGTACCCTCCACCGGCCCATTCCATCCGTTGATCTTGCGTTAAAGGAGAAATAAAAAAATCGCCTACGGGGGTATTGATAAACTCAAACTTTGTTGGATATTTTGAACCTTCTAAATGAGTATATTCCAAAATTCTCAATTGCAATTCTGGTATTGATTCTTGTTTACCTTCTGGACTTAAATATTGAGAAAGTTGTTTCTTAGGATTAAAGAATTCGTTTTGAGGAAGTGCTTTAACACCAGCAGCTACGGTAGTTATAAATGATCCATCATCGAAATGGAAACCAAACCAACTTTCAAAACCGTATAAACCAAAACCAGCATCTAAAAATCTGAATTTTACACCCAGAGCGTATAAAAAATCACATATATTTTGAAGTTTTTTGGTAAGTGGTCTTCCTATAGTTCCCCATTCATGGTCTATACCAAAGCTTCCATCTAAAACAGTAAAATCCTCGTTTTTATATTTGAGTTTTCCAGATGTATGAAAAAATGGTGCGGTATAATATCCATAAGCAATTCCGTTCTCAGTATCTCCCATATAACCAGTACCTGATTGAAGAACAATAGGATCCTTTTTTATTAATTTAAAATCTATTGCGATTCCGTTTTGGTTGTTTTTTCCAATAATTCGAAGTGTTTCAAAATAATTTTCATCGTCTTGAAGAGATACTAGTTCAAGGTTATGTGTTTTGATAATAAACTTCCTAAGTTCCGGATCAGGGAGTTCAAGTGTATTATTATAATTCCATACGGCAACTGGTTTTGATTGAATATGAGTCTTGTCTTTAGAAACAAGTGAAAAATGAGTTTCAAGAATCATTTTTTGATTTCCGGGTTCAATCCTGCGAAAAAAAAAGCAAAATATGCAGCTAAAATAAATAGGCTCTCCCACATGATTACCACTCGTATCAGTCTTCACGCATTTAAGATATCCCCCTCCCATATACCATTCCAACGCCAAATTTTCATGTGTATAGTGATCTTTTGGAAATTGTAGAGGAATTTCTTCTGTTATTCTTTCAAATCCATCGGCATTAGTCTTCCCTATCGACCCCGTTCCGATTAAACAGTTAACGGATATCGCCTGTTCTGGGGTAATATCCTCTTGAATTGCATTGAGAAGGATTTCTCTCCGTTCCCCATCCATCAATTTCTCAACACGAGATTTCATAATTTCAGATAATTTGCTCATTTTCATCCCTTTAAGATTAATTTTTATCTTAACATATTGATTTCAAATTTAATTAATTATTATAAAAGATAAGAAAAATATTTATTCTTTCTTTTTGAAAAAACAACTATATAATTATGGTATTATGGAAGAAAAAAGTGAGATTAGAACGATTAGAACGGCTTGTCCACAACATTGCGGAATAGACTGTTGTGGTATTTTAGCACATGTTAAAGGAGACCGAGTTATTAAGTTAGAACCTGCGGATTTTCCTGATGAAAGAGATAGACGTATCTGCCTTAGAGGTCTATCTAGTTTAGACATAACTTATCATCCGGATAGATTGAAATACCCCATGAAAAGAGTTGGAGCGCGAGGAGAGGGAAAGTTTGAAAGAATTTCTTGGGACGAAGCATATGATGAAATTGTTAAAAATTTCGAAAAAATTGCTAAAGAACATGGTTGGAGAGCAATTGGCTGGGTTTTAGGTGGTCCTGGAGCTGGTACCACAAAATTTGGAGCATATCTTAGAATTGCAAGTTTAACGCA
>JAHQWJ010000151.1 GCA_029856125.1 Promethearchaeia archaeon
TCCAATAAATTCTATATTAACTTAATTGTTTCTTTTCTTTAATCAAATCGAGCATTATTTTTTTCAAATCTTTCAAAATATTTGGCCACATATAGTGCTTCTTAATTAATTCGTAGCCTCGTAGACCGATATCTTTTAATTTTTCTTTTTCTTTTGTTAAATCTCTAATTTTTTCTACCAATTCTTTTTGGTTTTGAGCAAAAATTACTCCATTATTTTTTCCTATTTCACGAACTACACTTGGTAGGCTAGTTGATAAAACAGGTTTTTTCATTGCCATATATTCCATTACTTTTACAGGAGTAATGTCTTTTGTAACATCGTTAAGTTCAAAGCTCATCAGGCATAAATCTGCTAATTCAATATACTCTGTAACTTCGAAAAATGGAACTTTACCCGTTAGAATTACCCAATCTGCGTTAATTTCTTTAATGTGGTTAATTAAACGGTTGTAGATTCCACCATCGCCAACGATTAAAAATTTAATATTTAATTTACCGCTTTTTACATCAGCATTATAATAGTCAATAATTTCTTTTAATCCAGCAAAATCATATAGATACCCCATGTATAAAATTACAAAATCGTCGTCTTCTATTGAAATATTAGATTTCAAAGTTCTAAGTTTTTCTCTATCTACAACAGTATTTTCGAGAGATATCCCATTTAAAAGGATGTGAACTTTCTCTATAGGAACGCCTTCGTTTAAGACGTATTTTTGAAGCGGTTTAGTAACGACAATTACGCGATCTGAGTTTTTAAATAAAAATCGTGAAATTAACCTAGCAAAATATTGAGCGTAAGGCACTAGAACGAGCGTGTGTAACAAATCTATATAGTAAAATATGTAAGGGATTCTAAATAGCTTCGCTAATAATAACCCTATAGCTCCGTTTGTTATTGAAAATCCTAGGATAATATCTGGTCGATTTCTTCTAAAAAATGCTAACGTCCCAAAAAAATTTGTTATTAGAGAAGATACTCTTCTTATATACGGCACTTGAATGTGCGCTGTTCGAATTATAGTAACATTTGAATTTTCTACTGCTCGGTCTATGTTATTGTAAACAAATTTTTTTATAATTAACGATTTTAACCGTAATATTTTATCAATATCATAATCAAATACAGTAATTTTAAAATTAGGGTTCTTTGACAATCTTTCAAATATGTGATGTTGCGTGTGCGGTCCCCGAGTTAACCAATCAGTTTCTTGCAATCCAAGAATATTCATATCTTAATCGAATCAAAATTAACTGTTAATTTATTAAAAAAATACAATTTATTTAAAAGTTAATATCCTAGTCCCAATATATCAGTAAACTTCAAATTGATGTGTTAAGATTTCAAAGTTATTATTCTCACCAATTAAAAGATTTTTACATTAATTTTTATTTTTAAAATTATTAAATTGAAATAATTAGTATAAAATAATTTAGATAAAAAAGAATTTCTCGTAGGAAATCGAATTATGACGCCAAATGTTTTACTTGTAGGTGGACTCGGATATATTGGTAGTGTCTTATACGATATAATAAAGGAAGAAGGTTGGAATGTAGAAATATTAGATAACCATCTCTATAAGGAGTTAGAACCAACCAATGTATTTATAGAAGCTGATACCAGAAATAAAGAAGTTATCAAAAAGATAATTCAAAATCAGGATGTGGTAGTAAATTTAGCTGCTATTGTTGGTGATCCTGCTTGTTTGATTGATACAAATCTTGCTATTGATATAAATTGCATTGGAACCAGACATGTTGCAGAGATTTGTAACAAATACAACAAAAAAATTGTTCACATCAGTACTTGTAGCATTTACGGAAGTGAACCAAATGTTATTGTAAGTGAGGAAAATGAAGGATTTCCAATTGATTTTTATGGCCAAACTAAGTATACTCAAGAAAGAATCGTTCGAGATATATGCAGCGAAGATTTCTGCATCCTTCGATTGGGAACCGCCTATGGTTTAAGTCCAAGAATGCGATATGATCTTGTTGTAAACACATTTGCAGCTCGGGCTGTAAAGTATAATAAGATAACCGTATTTGGAGGAGAACAAGAACGTCCGTTTGTTCATATAAGAGATATATCGAGAGCAATTGTTCATGTTATCAAGAATAAATTGAATGGAATTTATAACTTACGAGGAGAGAATTTAAGCCTACTAAAACTAAGTGAGATAGTAAAAGAGATTACTAACTGTCAAGTAGAAATCAATAAAAACATCAGTGATAAAAGGAGCTACATGGTAGATAGCTCTAAATTGCTGAAAACAGGATTTGAATTTAAATATACTATTGCCTACGCTATTGAAGAAATTAAAAACTCACCAACTGCTCTTGAGATGCAGAAAGGGATATATTCCAATTTTAAATTAGCAGAGAGAGTCCATATAGCAAAAAATATTGGTATGAGAGATGTTCGGCTAATTCAGGGAGGGGTTGCGGTAGACGATCGAGGGTGTTTAACCTTTGCCAACGATTTTAATTTTTACGGAGTAAAGCGTTTTTATCAAGTGCAAAATTTTTCAACATCAACGATCCGAGCATTTCATGGGCATCTAAAAGAAGCTAAGTACGTTTATGTGGCAAAAGGCTCCGCTATAGTCGCAGCTGTAGAGTTAGACGATATTAAATCACCCTCTAAGAATAAAAAAATGAATCGTTTTATTTTATCTGATAAGAAACCCCAAGTCCTTTTTATTCCACCAAAATACGCAAATGGTTTTAGGCCATTGGAAGAAGACACAAGAGTTTTATTCTTTTCAACAAGTTCTTTGGAAGAAAGTAAAGGCGATGATTATCGGTTTCCGGTTGATTATTGGGGAAAAGAAGTTTGGGAAATAGAAAATCGATAACTAATAAGGGCAAAGGTGCTAAGGATGACTAATGTATTAATTCTTGGTAGAAGTGGGATGCTGGGTTCAATGGTTTATCATTATTTTTCAAACTTTACTGATTTAAACATTTATGGAACTGTTAGAAAACCGGATTACTTACAAGAAAATGACCTACTCTTTGATGCTTATAATTTTAAGCAACTAGAGGATAAAGTCTTTATCGATTTGAAAATCGATTATATCATTAATTGTATTGGTATCACAAAACCATTTTCAAAAGACAACGATCCTGAAGGAGTTAAACGAGCAATAGCAATAAATTCAAAATTTCCTTGGCAGCTAGCTGAGTATGCAAGTAAACACGACATTAAAGTATTACAAATTGGAACTGATTGTGTATATTCTGGTAAAGGAGGGTTGTATGACGAAGACAGTCCACACGATCCCTTAGATGTGTATGGAAAATCGAAAAGTTTAGGAGAAGTTTTTGATGGAACGGCGTTAATAATTAGATGCTCGATAATTGGTCCCGAAGCAAAAGATCAGAAATCATTTTTATTAGAATGGTTTTTTAGCCAACCTCAAGGCGGTACAATTGGAGGTTATGAACATCATTTATGGAACGGAGTAACTACGCTTCAATTTGCTCAACTTTGTGAAAAAATTATTGTGTCTAATGGTTACAATGAGTTAATCGAGAAATCGTATGTTCATCATTTTACACCAAATACCATAGTAAACAAATACGAGTTAATGACTATTTTCAATGAGATTTTTAAGAAAGAGCTAGTAATAAATCAAATTAATAAACCAGATGAAAAAGTTGATCGCACTTTAGTCTCAAAATATAACATTTTAGAAAAATACTACGAAAAGAAAGAAATGAAAGTAGTTATTGGCGAATTAAAGGAATATAATGATAACCGCATCAATGGATAACAATAAATTTTACTTATACTTTACCTACTAGAATTTTTTGAGAAATTCAGTGAATTTCCTATAAGAATATTACAAATTTTATCGGAAATATTTTTTCCATAATGAGTTACTGGCTCAATTTTATGCGATAAAGCCATATCTGTTGCATCTAGCATTTGATCAACATCCATCCCACTGAGTGAATTCACTCCAAGTTCAATTAAGTCTATTCTTTCAGTACTTTCTCTAATCGTGATACAAGGAGTACCAAATATAGCACATTCTTCTACGACGGTTCCACTATCAGTTAAAACTAGCTCAGCTTCTTTCTCCATTCCTAAAAATTCTAGAAATCCTTGAGGAGGAACGGGTAGAATACCCTCAGGAAATTCAAATCCGTATTTTTCCATAAATATCTTAGCTTTAGGCATTAGTATGAATTTAATTTCAATGTTCTTTTTTTGATAGAGTTTCCCTAGGAATGCTAGAATCTTGTTTAAATTTTCTTTTATCTCTAAATTTTCCGCTCGATGGCACGTGACCAAATAAAAGGGGTTGTCTTGGTGGAATCTTGGTTGCACGGCGTGAACTACCTCAATTATTGGGTTACCAACGACCCAACACCTACGAGGATTAATCCCCTCTCTTATCAAATTTTCTCTGTGCTCAGGTAAATAACATATGTTCATATCTGCTAACTGATCGATTACTACTCTATTCTTTTCTTCAGGCATTATCCAATTCTTACTCCGCATCCCAGCCTCTATGTGGATTAGAGGAATATTTAATTTTGATGTTGCTAATGCGAATCCTAAGCTACTGTTATTATCACCTAAAACCACAACAAAAAAGGGAGCTTCTTTAATCAAGACTTTTTCAAATTCGATCATTAACTTAGCTACTTGTGAAGCGTGGGTTCCACTTTTTATGTCAAGGTTAAAATCGGAAGGGCGGACCTCTAACTGCTCGTAAAAAATCTTATTTAAGTTATAATCGTAATGTTGACCACTGTCAACTATGATGTTATTAAAATGTTTATCTAACTTCTTTATAATTTGGGAAAGACGGATAATATCTGGTCTAATTCCGATACAAGTTATAATTTTCTTCATATTATCTTAAAGGGTTTATGATATATAATTTTATTATGTCTTTTTAACCATTCTAATTTCTTTTGTAATCGTTACCAAAGAAATCCCTTTATGGTCTTCCTTTTTTTCAATAAATTTAGATAAAATTTTTTGAGATAATAAATAAGTAAACAAGCGAAAATATTAAGCGTTAGTTTCCTTAATATTATTTTCGAATATCCATACTCACGGTTATAGAGCTTAATAGGGCATTCAAGAATTCGATATTCTGATAATTTTGCTTGAAGGATTTGCTCAGTACAGAATGCATAGCCTAGAAATTTTGCTTGATTAAAGAGAGGAATGAGTTTCTTGTCAAACGCGCGAAACCCATTTTGGTTATTCATAATTTTAATACCAAAGAAGAAATGAAGAAATTTCTCAATTAAAACTTCTCCTAGTCTCGTAGATATGGGTAAATGGTAGTGATAAGTACCTAAATACCTTGAACCAATAGTATAATCTGCTTTTCCGTCAAAAATTGGTTTTATAAGATTAATAATATCAGAAGGGCTATGTTGTCCATCAGTATCCATACTTACGATGACGTCTCCAGTTGCGTATTGCATTCCCGTAATAATAGCGTTGCCGTATCCACTATTTGTGAGATGACGGATTATTTTAAACTTACCATACCCCTCTACTTTTCTGATTTCGTTTAAGCTACTATCAGAAGAATGATCGTCTATAATGATGATCTCAATGCTTTTATTCTTAGGAAGGTCTTCCAGTATTGACCGAATAGTTTTTTCTTCGTTATATAAAGGTAAAATAATAGATAACAAAACGGATTTTCCAGCGTTTTGGTGTTTCTTTAAATACTCATACATTTCTTGAAAATCTGAAGCATTTCTAGTAGATTTAGGTCGAGTGCTATTGATTGTTTCTTTATTTAAATTCACGCGATTTAACAGCTTCAAATTAAAACCTTAAGATCGTTTAGATTAAGTGATAGCAGAAAATACTACAAATGAGATAATAAGAAAAGAGTATAATACAATTTAAATTTAATTATATCATTTTCGCTTAGGAATTCTGTATGTTCGTATTATTCCAGACTATCAATGCAAATTAGAATGAGGATTTCATTGATAGCCTTATGTATAGTGGAGAATCTTAATCAGATTAATGAATCAAAATACCTTTTAAAAGATTTAGTTTTGAAGGATAGGGTTTAAAGAATATAATAAAAGATGTTTTTACTAAAGTTATGACATAAGTTTGGAACTACGTTCGACAAAGAACACAGGATTAATGGTATTTATATCTCGGGTATATCGCGCATAGGAAAAAATTTTAGGACCTTTAACAGCTTTTTCGTAAATCTGAATCTGTCCTGTGCTTAATCTTTTAAAAATTGTTATATTTAATTTAACTAGAATATATTGAAGGATGCAAGAGAAGAGGTTCACAGTTAATTTGGTTAAAATGATATTTGAGGTTCCATATTTTCGATCATAGACCTTAATAGGGCATTCCTTAATTCTAAAGCCTTTTATCGTAGCTCTGATTATCTGCTCAGTACAAAAGGCATATCCTTCGTATTTGAAATCCTTAAAAATAGATAAGACCTTCCTATTAAAAGCTCTAAAACCATTTTGATTATTCATTATTTTTTTACCAAAGAATATCTGAATCAGTTTTTCTATGAGTAATTCACCTAACCTAGTCGACACAGGGAGTTTATAAAAATAGGACCCTAAATATCGTGAGCCAATTGTGTAGTCAGCTTCGTTGTTAAAAATTGGTTTAACCATTTCTAAGAGATCGTATGGACTATGTTGTCCATCAGAATCCATAGTTACTAATACTTTACCCAGTGCATTGTTTATTCCAGTAACAACAGCAGCTCCGTATCCACGGTTTTTGTCGTGTTTAATCACTTTAATTCCAGTATTATCATTAATTCTTTCAATTTCTTTTAAACTGTTGTCGTTTGAGTGATCATCTACGACAATTATCTCTATTGATTTTCCTCTTGGTAAGTTTCTTAAAACCTTCCCAATTGTTTGTTCCTCGTTATACATTGGTAAAATGATTGATAATAAAATCTGGTCACCTTCAAATTTAAACTGATTGATAAATTCATGCAAATCGAGAAATTTTTCTTCAATCTGATTAGAATCTTCTATGTTTTCCATTAAAGACGACGACCGAATTTTAGATTCTAAAGCTTTCAAAAAGGTTTCCTTAGTTTTTATTAGTATGATTATACGATTTTTTTTGGCTAAGTTCAATATTAATATGATAAATTATAAACTTATTTCAATTAAAATTTAGAAAAAGTATAAGCGGATTTCTAATTAAACTACAATTTCTGAGGTTTGCCATTTATATTGATTTGTTAGGCCTAGATCGATATTAATTTTTGGCGAAAATCCCAGTAATTTCCTCGCTTTGGATATATCAGAATGGGTAAGCTCAACATCTCCTTTTTGTTTTTCGATGTATCTTATTTTTTTCTGAACATTTGTTATTCTATACATTTTTTCGACAAGTTCGTTAACGTCTATTGGAGAAGAACCCCCTAAATTGAATACTTCTCCCTTTGCATTATCTTTCTCTCCTGCGAGGATTAGACCATCAATGATATCAGATATATAGGTAAAATCTCTTTTCTGAGTTCCAGTGCCATAAATTAGTATTTCCTTATTCTGGTGCATTAAATTAAAGAATTTTCTTATTGCCATATCAGGACGCCCCCGAGGACCGTATACAGTGTAAAATCTTAATGATGTAATGGGAAGATTATATTCCTTATAATATAAATCTGCATAGAGTTCTCCAGATAATTTAGTAACTGCGTATGGTGATATTGGATTTTTTGGATGCTCCTCGTCGACCGGAGCATATACGGGATTACCATAAACTGAAGAAGAGGATGAATAAATTATCTTTTGTATTGAGGGAATTTTAATTGAGTATTCAAAAACATTAACAGTGCTTACTATATTGTTATAAGTTACTGCTGCTGAATTGTTTATAGAATATCTCACACCGGCTTGAGCAGCTAAATGAAAAACATAATCGATTTCGTCGATAATGTCAGCTAGAGTTGAAAATTTAACTAAATCCCCCTTAATTAACTTATAATCACTATTTTGGGAGTACTCGCTCAAAATCTCCTTTAACTGTTTCTCTTTACCAGGGTAATAATCGTTAAAATTATCTACTAAGATAAGTAAATTATCGTGTTTCAAGAGCCTCTCGGTCAGAGACGAGCCTATAAAGCCCGCTGCTCCAGTTATCAGTATACATTTATTTTTAATCATGTTATTATGAAAACTAGTCTTTAGTCATTATAAGAATTTTTCTTATTGGATTTTTTTTTAAGTTCTGTTAAAGTAGAGTAAAAAACAAACCTTTTGTTTAATGGTAAATGATTAACTTCTTGATTATGTACAATTTAAAGTTGGGATTAATAAAATCACTTCTTCACGTACGTAAGCACTTTAATTGCTATATGTTCGTCGTATCACTTATTTCTGTAGTATTTTTACTATTAAAGTTAATAGGGATTGATATTCTTCTTAATTTTGAGGGTAATTCATTATTTGGTTCATTTTTTGGTTTTTTCTGGATGATTTCTTCAATTTTCATCATTTTATTCTTACCATCATATCCTATTTTCTTTACAATCTATAAAAATATCAATTTTAATGCACTAGAAAAGATTTGTTTAACAATAGTTATCAATTTGAGTTTTTACATTATTACAGGGTATTTTGGAAATGCGATAGGGTTTGCTCTAAATATACATTACTTCTTTTCACTATTACTTAGCTCCTATTTCGGTCTATTGTTCATAAACGTGATTTTAAATAAGAAAAACACGATCGATAAGACTATATCTTCAAAATCTAAGGAAAATCAATCATTAGAAAACTATGAAGATTTCCAAGTTTTTGAATATATCAAAAATAAACTCTCCTTAAACGGAATCCTGTTGATTATCTTTGCGGTTTTACTTATCACCGCATTACTTTTAAATGTAGAAATTTTTGGTGGGACAGATCCCTGGTATCACATTTTAATTATTAGAATAATAGTAAATGCTAATTCTTTACCAATTAACGAATATTTCGGAGCAATGGGTTTTCATATAATTGGTGCTGTTTTTCATTTATTTTCAGGTATAGACTTATTACTGATCCCTAATAGCTTTGTACTATTTACTATTCCTTTAACATCGCTAATTGTATATAACATTATAATGAGAGTATTTTCAAATAAATCTTTAGCGATATTTGGCATTTTCATCTTGTTAATCACTACGTTAGGTTTCATTAATTTAACATTTCAATATTGGCCCTCCAGTATAGTGTTTATTCAAGGATTAACTATTTTTTTTCTGTTATATGTTAGATTAAGAAATTTTATCAAAGTAAAGAGACCGTCTTGGAAAAAAATCTTATCTGATTTACCGTTTACTTATTTATATATCTCTATAGTTTTTATTGCGCTATATCTTTCCCATTCTCTAATAGCACTACTATTTCTTATCTCATTTGCTTGGATATATCTTATTTACTTAGTTAGAGACTTAAAGCGAGGTTTTGATTTTATGCTATGCGTTATACTTCTCGTTGTTTTCCTAATTTTATTCGTATCTAACATAAGTACGGGCCATTTAAGAGTATTTAACTCCGTTTTCACTTTACCTTGGGTTTACCTGTTATTTGGAGCAATTTTGATTACAATTATAGGAGGAATTCTAATCGTCTTCTTAAGAGCTCAAATCACATTTGAAAAAGGACGCTTTAATTTAATTTTAATGGGGAAAAAATTTAAAGTTTATACGACGATTGAGAAATATTTTATCCCCTTAGTTTTCGTAGTGACTATAATCTTTACTTTAGGATTTTTTATTGCTAACCTACTATGGTTGAACTTAAATTTAATAACCATTTTTGTGGGTTTCGAAGTCATAATCATAGCCATTTTTGCAATTTGGGGGCTGGTAGTATTCCAAAATAAAGCCAAAGGAAAACCGTTATTCTTATGGTTACTGTCCTTTGTCATTATAATTTTAATAGGTCTACTTTCTGACGTGCTTCGAGGCTCATTAAGTTTCATCTCAAGATTGTTTTACCTTGCCTCGCCCATTATCGCAATTGGGTTTCTTTCGTACGTGTATAAATTGATAAAAACAGGTAAGATAAAAAAATTACAAATTAAAGTTTTTTTTCTTTTCTTTGTGAGTTTTTCAGCTACAAGTTCATACATGGAGCTATTTTCCTCCTTAGATTTTTTCAGTATTAATAACAACGAATTAACCGCAGTGCAATGGTATTTGCAAAACTCTGATGATCGAAATTTGTTAGTATTAGAATTTGGGTGGAATCCTGTCTTTCTCTATTATGATTATCCATACGAAGAGAAAAATAGTTCCCTTTCTATTACGACAACTCAGGACTTTATCACGTTCAATAATATCTTAATTGTACCTGATAATCATTTCTACGACAATGGAACAAATATTTTAAAGGAGTTGAAGGAAAACAGAAATATGGAAGTATTCATCCTTTTAACTAAAAATTATTTAACAACAAGTGAAATGGAATTTTACGGGGAACTTACTGAAGAACAATACGAAAGCTATTATTCATTAAATTATTTAAACAGGATTTTCTCAGTTAAGAAAGAAAATGGTGAAAGTCTTCCGTATTATTGGGTTATTTAAGAATTTCGTATTCTTCAGGAAAAGCACCTTCAAATTTATCTTTTAATACAATATTTTTATTTCCTTCAATTTTAAAAAACTTTGGTAATTTTCCTACTTGTCCAACTTTATTCTCTCGAGATATTAAGGCACCATAAACTCCTTCTATATCTTCTGCTGCATCTAACGCATTTTTTATGGATTTCTCAACATCAACCCCTTTAACTAAATTTGCTATTCTTGTAGCTGCTGCATCAGCTAAAGTTGCATCTCTGGCAAATATGGTGACTGCATCTGCTTGTCCTAAACTAATAGCATGCCCTATAGTTGCAGAACTCGTTCCAATTCCAAGTGGGCTGTTTTTTTTTTCAATCAAAAAACCAATATTTAAGTTTAACTCGTTGTATCCCGCAAATAAGGCGATTTTCATATCCTTTTCTGAGTCGACTGCAATTTCTCCTCCATTTTCAACTAACGCAATCTTTGCAGATATATAATCGGGATCATCCTCCATTTTCATCCTATTTAACATAATATCAGCAAACGCACCTGCTACAGCAGCCATGGGTCCAACGTCACATAATACTGAAGCGTTGCTCATTAAATTAATAATTTCAAATTCAGTGGTAATCTTTATCGGCGAAAAAGACGTGAGAAACTTATTATTTTTTTTTAAGTATTTTTCTAAGATTTTCCGATTATCTACAAGACTTTTTTTTGCTTCTCTTATGGCAAATTTTGATTCAGAGATTATCGTAACATCTGATTCTTGTTCTAAAAAATGGTGTTTATATATTTTCAATATTATGATAAATTATATCCATTACCAGATCTTAAATCTTGAGATAATGATTTAATTAACTATAAATAAATTCGACTTTATTAATTATTCAGAAATTTTAAATATCAAATTATGAAGCAAATTAACTACGATGAAATCATCTCACAATTGAAAACAGAGCTAAATTCTGAATGTGCAATAGCAAATATATATGGAATTATATTAGCTTCAAACATAAAAGGAATTTTTAAAGGGAAAATCATCCCTCATAAAATTCTCTCACTTATCTCTAATTCTAAAGACATTGCGGATGAATTAAACCTTAATAAGATAAATTCCTTTGCATTAGAAGCTCAAGAGTATAATTATTTGTTTACATTTAGTGAAAAATTAATTTTAATCTCCAAATTAAACTTAAATATGAATTTAGCTAAGTATATGCCCTCAATATCTGTGTTCTTGAAAAAGTTAAACGAGAAGTATAAGGAACAAGAAATTACTGATTTTTCATTATTTGATTTTTCAAAAGAAATTAAGAAAATTGAAGATACCTTCAAAGAAAAGAAAGGTAGCGATAAGAAATATTCAATTATTAAAGATTTGGTGAAATTCATAGCATCAGAATAAGATAAGAAAAAAAAAAGACAATCAATTGTAGGTGAGAAAGTATACTAAGACAAGTTTACATTTATAAAAGTGGTAAGCTACTCTATTATCGACATTTTGGAAAAGCACTTAAGAAAGCAGCTTTTGAATCATTAGTAAATGATTTAATGCAAGATGCTTTCGCCAAAGGAGGTAAGAATGTAGAATATCACGATTATTATAAATATAGAATATCGTACATTACAGAAAAAGATTCAGAGTTAATGTTTTTATTTGTTACTGGGCTAACAGATAATTTTGAAAATATTAAAAAAGAATTAATAAAATGTAAAAAAGAATTTTTAAATTTATTTGAAGACATCCTCCAACACAAGTTTGACGCTAAAACTTTCGAGATCTTTGACCCTACAATCGATTCAACTCATAGAAATTTAAGACCAAAGATATCATTAGTAGGATTTTCGGGTGTAGGGAAAACTACAATAACTCGTTTAATCAAAGCTGAAGAAATTCCTATGGAACACATTCCAACCATAACGGGGGACATCGCCACAATCAAAATAGGAAAATTACACTTTCATTTATGGGATTTTGCCGGACAAGAACAGTTCAGCTATTTGTGGAATAATTTCATCAAAGGAAGCGATGCTGTTTTATTGATAACAGATTCTACCTTAGAAAATATAGAAAAAAGTAAATTCTTCCTAGAACTCATAAAAGAGCAAGCTGCTCAAGCACATACATCTGTAATTGGCAATAAACAAGATTTAGACGATGCTTTGAAACCAGAACAAATAGAAAAAATACTAGGATTAAAAACATATTCTATGGTAGCAAAGGATTCAGGAAATCGAGATAAAATGATAACTATCATTGCTGATATACTTGAAATGAGCGCAGAAGTTTCACCTCTATTGAAACCATTGTTAGAGAGAGATATCTTAACAGAAAAAGCTGTTAAA
The DNA here is from genome assembly GCA_029856125.1 of Promethearchaeia archaeon. Taxonomy (GTDB): domain Archaea; phylum Asgardarchaeota; class Lokiarchaeia; order Sigyniarchaeales; family SOKP01; genus SOKP01. The sequence continues at coordinate 12,902 of JAHQWJ010000151.1, forward strand.
GCTTTAGAAAATACAAGATTTGAGGAAGCTGCAATGTACTTTGAGAAAATAAGTGATCTTTGCATTGAATTAGGAGATGATTCTCTTGGGAAGGAATTTTATGAAAAATCACAAAAAATTAAAACCATGCTTCAAGCAGCTAGTATCCCTCAAACAGAACCAGTTCAAGAAC
>JAHQWJ010000152.1 GCA_029856125.1 Promethearchaeia archaeon
TCCTATAATCGAGAGGCTTAGAAAAATGTCACCTTTTAAAAACAATTAAAAAAATAATATATACCCATGCGAAAATTATAAAGTCAAAAGGTTTAAATCTAACTGTAAAAGAAGGGAGAATATTCAAGAGGGATGAATAATGAATCTATTAAGCAATAATATTGCTAAACATAAAATCATCAATTTAGAACTCAAGGATATATATTTCGGAAATGAGCAAATTGAATTCAAAAATCGCCATCCAATCTTTAAAACACTTATGAAGCTAGAATTTGAAGAAGCTCTTCGAAAATATCATAAATCAACTCTAATTGAATGAATAAAGAAAAGAGTTTTAATGTTCTTATGAACATAAGATTTAAATAGATGAAAATTACTGATCATTTTGAAACTATATTTTGGGTAATAGATTAATCATGTCAGAAGAAAAAAATAAATCATCAAACTTCCCTAGAATAACAATAAGTTTAGAGTATTTTGAAAAGACAATTATTAAACTGATGGCGGAAAAAATGGATAGATCTCAATCTGAAATTTTACGAAATATAATAAAAGATTGGATAATAACTAACCAAGATATTTTAGAGGTTAAATATGGGATAATATTAGACGATGTATTAAGAGAAAATCAAATTTGAAACAAAGTAAGGAAGATAGACCTAATACAAATTATATTTATGATATTTGAATAATATTAACATTATTTAATACTAATCTACAAATCTATCGTAATTATCGTATAACGACGTCTAAAAAATAAATGATATGAAAATAGTAAAGAGAATTTCTTATGGCCATTGAGAAAGTTAGAGAAGCTGTTCGACTACGGTTAGAAGAATTATACGAAGTAGAATCAGAATATCAACAAGTTCTATCTCAAATTGTAATTCCATTTTCAGAAATATTTAAAAAACCAAGTTCTACCAAATTTAGTTCTAAAAATAATGGTATCCCTTTTAGTAAATGGGATAAGAAATTTAAACAAATTCTGTTAAAGGAATTGTAATATTTACGAACAGAGCGATTTCGCTGCTACATTTAAATTCTTTTTTAGTAAATCTAAAAACTTAAAAATTCATTCTTTACATATTACTTAATATTGACTAAATAATTTGAGGTGAATCTTATGGGAGAAGAAGAAGAAGAAGATGATGGGTTCGCATTAGATCCGGAACAATTAGATGTGTTCTACGAGGTGCTTTTTAAAAGAATTATGGATGTAATGGATAATCCTAATGTTAATGTTAATCCTTTTGAGGATATGGTAAAGATTTTAAGCCGGTTAAGCGAAATATTTAGTTTTAAAAGCATGATAACTATCATTCCTGAATTAATAGGTTATGCAATAAAGTACGGTATGATGGTAGAAAAATCTTACGATGAAATAGGAGCAAGCTTAGAAGAAGACGAACAAGGATTTGGTCCAGAAGCAGAAAAAGCTAAGAAGAGATCAGTAATAAAGAAAGATGTAGACAAGCTTAGAATGTTTTTATGATTCTTTTTTTTAATTTATAATTTTTTGATTTGAAGCAATTGAAATATTTAAAGTATTTCGTCGATAGAAGTAAATTAAAAATTCATAAATAACATAGAATTTAAAATTCCTAAAAGAATATTAAAACTTAGTAAAATTTTAAAAGACATTTAATTATTAATAATCTAAGAAATCAGTGATAAATACCATGAATGAATTAAAAAACGAAGGCATTCCTTTTTACATAGTTGATGTATTTGCAGAAGAAAAATATTCTGGCAACCAACTCGCAGTTGTAATAAGTAGAAATAAGCTTAACGACGAAGAGATGCAACTTATCGCAAAAGAAATGAATTATAGTGAAACTACTTTTATTACTTCTGTCGAGAATTACGATGTCAGAATTTTCACTCCTGAAGTAGAACTACCATTTGCGGGACATCCTACAATAGGTACAGCTTACGTCATACAGCAAGAATTCATGAAAGAGAAAGCTAAAACCATGTCTTTAAACTTAAAAATTGGACCCATTGCAATTTTATTCAAATATAAAGGTGAAGTTCTTTCAGAAACATGGATGGAGCATAATGAACCGGCATTCAGTGGATTTTTTGCGCCTGACCTGGTGGCAGAGGTCTTAGGTATAGACGAAAGTAATATCGACGGCAGATTTAAAATTCAAGAGGTTTACACTGGTAGTCATACGCTCATTGTCCCTCTAAAGTCCTTAGATGCCATAAGAAAAGTGCGTATAAATAAGGAAAAATATAACCATCTTATTCAAAATACACAAGCAAAAAGCATCTTAGTCTTTTGTCCTGAAACCTACGACAAAAGAAACGATTTAAATGTACGATTTTTCGCTGATTACTATGGGGTTCCGGAAGACCCAGCTACAGGTTCTGCAAATGGTTGTTTAGCGGCTTACCTAGTTAAGTATGGTTATTTTGGTAAAAATAAAATCGATATTCGAGTTGAACAAGGTTATGAAATTGGTCGAAAATCTCTACTCCTCTTGAAAGCTGAAGAAAAATCTGGAAAATTCTATATCACAGTTGGCGGCAAGGTTATATTAATCGCTAAAGGAAACTTACTTTAGCATTATAGTATACAACGCCCGACAAGTCAATTGACCAAAAAATTGAATAATTCTATTTCTTTAAATATTTTAGTTTAAAATTATTGTTAAATCGTTGTATTGATTTAACATTGGAAATAAAGATTTTAGATAATTGGAGAAAGGATCACCAAATAATTTTCGAGAAAATCATTACCTTCGCAAATTTACCAGATAATAGAGATAACCAGAAAATAAAATTCTCACTGTTAACTGAACTATTCTTAAATCTTTGTACTAATAAAAACAATAAAGGCAATTTTAGAAACTTCTCAAGCTTAATTTTACTCCTTCTCAACTTATACAAAAAGAATTATCCTGTTGATATTTTCTCCAAACAAAAGAGCAGAAATCCTAAAGCTAAGGGAGGAATTTCAGAATTCAAAAGCATTTTAAAACAAGACCTGCGAAACAGCAAGCCTATACTTTAATCAACAATGCACCACAGGACCATCAAATCACTAATTTAGCTGAGTCTATTTTGTTATAATTTAATAGCGATGTCATGAAATTATAAAATGAGTTCTAAAGCATCTGGTAGGAAATTTCATAATAACTTCTTCATGCTTGAATTAGAATTATCTGAGACCATTGTTTCTTTTAAAAAATTACTTGGTTATATTGGAGCAGAAGAAATTTATTCTGGAAAAGAAGAAATACCTTTTCGAGAAAAATTTATTGAATTTCAGAAGATAATGTTAAGTGAATTCATAAGTTAGAATTTTTTTTGCTAATAATTTTTGAAAGAAAAAAAAAGTTAGAAGTTTTCAAATTCTTTGAAAAACAACCTAACTTAAATTTACAAATTTAATTCTATGATTTTTTTCTGATTTTCTGCCACTTTGTCAGGAGTTAAATGGTACCATCTCCAAAATACGAATGTGCCAATCAATATGCAGATCATCGGTACTACAGCTAAGTGGATATGTACTCCAAATTTCGCAGAAGCACTATATGGATCTGCAGCCAAACCAGTAAAAATGTGGGTTAAAGCAAAGCTTGTTGCTTGAAAAAAGATCGCTAACCGGCCAAAAAATTGTTGAAATCCAGCAAATACTCCTTCCTGCCGCCGTTTATGCGTAACAACAGATTCATCTACAACATCAGCTAAGATAGGAGCAATCATAGCCCAATACCCTCCAATTGATAACCCCCATACTACCATTGCGATAGTTATAGCTATAAGGTCTTCGAGAAAAATCAAAGGGATTGTAAAAATACCCATTAGTAACCCACAAAGCACCATAACTTTTTTATTATTATTTGTTTTGTGAGCATACTTGACCCAAATTGGCGTTGAAACTAAGGCTCCTATGAGAAATCCCGCAAAAATTAGAATAGACGCTGTTGCAGCCATTTCTAATAAAGTATCAACAACAAATGGAACGGATGCAGTCATTGATTGCACTAAAGTACGATAGAGAGTATAGGATACAATAAAAGCAACAAAACTTTTTTGCTTCAAAGCAGAGCCTAAAGATTTAAAAAATGAAGGCCCCTTTTCTCTCGTGTCATATGTTTCCAAATATCTATCAACAGCGTCCTGATCGTCTCTTACGCCGGGTATTGCTAATCCTAAAGCAATTAGGCCAACGATAATAACAATTCCTGATTGAGCTACATATGTAGAAGGGATTCCAAATTCAACGACAATCGGAGGTAGTATAGCTCCGAGGGCTACACCTACAAGACCAACCGGAATTTGTAACCCGGTGGCAGTTCTACGTTCTTTAACCGAACGGAACTTATCAGGGAATAGCGATGAGAAGTTAACCCAGAAAACCGAAGCAAACGTGTCGTATAAACAGGTAGCAAAAACTAACCAGCCAAAGAGTAACCATTGATCTAAAGAGGGTGGAGTAAATATAAACAAATAACTTACAATAAATGGAACGCCTCCTATTAAAATCCAAGGAAATCTTCTTCCCCATTTTTTAGTAAACTTAAAGGGTTTATTTGTTAAATATCCTACAAGTGGGTCGTTAATCGCGTTGTAAATCGCATAGATGAAGAATCCAACCATAACGAGTATTACATTTAAACCAAGTTCCCTCTCGTAGAAATAAAAGGCGTATGTACCAAAAGCCATTGCAACAAATTCGTTCATAAAGTTTCCGAATCCGTACGAAGCCATGTTTTTCTTTGAGTGTCTTATTTCACCAATTTCATTTGACATAATTTATCATTTTAGTTTAAATTTATTTTGTTAATTTTATTATTTGGTAAAGTTATTTTTAAAGCTATAGTTTTTAGAAGAAGAAATTATACTATGAGCGATAAATGCGTAAAAATAAAAAAAAGTAGAAAAAAATAATAAACACTTTAATTTACATTCTATTTTGCCATTTCCTGGTCGTAATAAAACCAAGTAAACGCTACGAAGAAAAATATAAAGATTGCTGTTTGTAACCAGATAATAATCGGAACTGGAAACATAAATATCGCGAAAATATGAACACCTGTACCTAATGCGAGCCATGTTATTTCCATTTGAACTATAATTTTAACATGGTGCCATTTGGTTTCCCTCCATGCTAATAAAGAAGCTACCGCTAGTCCTAAAAATACCGAGCCCAATACACGCCCAGTTACTGGGTCTAAATAAGGCCAACCTGTTATACTTACATAATATTCGACAACGACTAAAAAAGCTAACCCAAAAATTACTGCTACGAAAAAATGCACTAAAAATAGAATTTTTAATAGTTTTGAAATTTCTTCTTTCATAAGTTTTAATCCCTCATTATTATAATTAATAGTATATTCAATTTAGATTTTTATTTTTAGAATTTCATTAAAGTAAGCTATTTGTTTTTGTTTATAAATCTTTCTCGATCAAGAACTCGATTAACTATAGGCAATAAACAGAGTTACTTATAGTTTTGAACGAATTCTGATAATGGTAAAAAATATTCTTGGTTAAACGAGAGTATATTGTTGTGCCCAGCTTTTTCAATTAAAATTATTTTTTTCTCAATACTATTGGGTAAATTTTGATATAATAATTGCGATTCAGAATAAGGAATAATCCCGTCTGTTGTTCCGTGAATTAGCAGCGTCGGAACATTAAATTTTTTTACTCTAGTGTCGTTCGAGTATTCCTTTACCGAATCTGGTGTTAAGTTAGGGCTACGAACTCCAAATACTTCAGTCATCAGGTTAAAGAGGCTAGCAAAACCACTCTCAAATATAACGCCTCTTAACTTGGGTGGGTTATATGCCCCAATTTCTGCCGCACAAACGCTTCCAAGAGATCTCCCTTGAACGAAGAGAGAATCGAGATAATTCATTTTATCTAGCCATTGCCTAAAAGCGTCGTAAATAGGCATCGCATCGGATATCAAACTCGTATAGTAGGGTTCGCCTGAGCTAAATCCATACCCTCGAAAATCAACAACAGCGAGATTTACATTACATTCCCAAAATAAAGGAGATATATATTGATAGTCAGAAGCAATTTCTCCATTCCCATGAAACAATAGAATTGTAGGATTTTCTGTCTTGGCACCAAAAAAAAACCCCCCTATCGAGATATCGTCATGGATATCAAATCTGAGGACTTTAATATTTGATTCTAGCTTTTCAGGTATTTTCGTTTTTCGCGGATAAAAAACCACATTTGAAATCGTAGGATTGTCAATTATTATATTTTTTTTCATAATTAGTTAAATATTTCGTTATCTTATTAAACTCTTTTTTCACCTTTTTGAGATTTTTGATAAATTAGCCTTTTAAGCAATAAAAAGACTTATTTAAGAGGTTTATTATTAATAAATCATATTTTATTAATCATATTAGATTTTAAGTAGGCGATGTGAACAATAATTTTCTTTGAAAGATATGAAATCCTCTTTAATAAGTTTAATCGGAGTTACTTAACTTCTATTGGGGTCTTCATCCCTGGATTAACTATTTTATTTTCATTGATTTTGTATAATTTAGGTGACTCGTCATTTAGTGTTTTTACGCATTATTTGAGCCATCTAGGAATAGGACCGAATGGATCTAACATTGTTTTTAATTTGGGGAGTATCTTATCCGGCGTTGTTATGGTGTTTTTTTTTCTAAACCTAAGCGTATTTCTACTTAAAAAGGAAGTGCCAAGAATTCTCGTGAATTTATCGTTTATTTCCGGTTTTATATCATCTGTAGGGATTTTTATGATGGGGTTGTTTTCAGGCGATATTTCGCAATATTTACATAACTTTGGAGCGAGTTTTTTCTTTTTAGGAGGTTTAGCTTATTTAATACTTTATGGAATTTCAGAATGGAATGCTAAAGGTATTTCTAAGCTTCAAGCGCTATCAGGATTCATAACAGCTTTTCCTTTTTTGGTGTTCCTCTATTTTACTAATATAAATTTTTTTAATCATGAATTAGCATTGCAAATTTCTCATTTTTCAGAGTGGATTCTTTTTACATTCCTAATGTGTTGGATTATCGGACATGAATTTTCTATGATAAAAGATAGAAGATTAACATAAAAATCGATTTTTCAAATAATATCTTGATAGTCGGTTAAGCCTTTCCCTGATTTGCAACGGCTTCAGTTGCTTTTTTAACAGCTTCTGAATCGCCTAAGTAATAATGCTGTATAGGTTTTAAATCGTCGTCAAGTTCATATATTAATGGAATACCGGTTGGAATATTTAACTTCACTATTTCGTCTTCAGAAACATTATCCAAATACTTAACTAGAGCTCTTAAACTATTACCGTGAGCGGAGATTAAGATTTTTTTTCCACTCTTAATGGTTGGAGCAATTGTATCGTGCCAATATGGTAAAAAACGCTCAACAGTGTCTTTCAAGCATTCTGCCAATGGAATATCTTTGGATTCAAGATCCTTATATCTGTTATCATTACCGGGGTATCTTGGATCAGAAGTTTTAAGAGTCGGAGGAGGTGTATCATAACTTCTCCGCCAAATTAACACTTGTTCTTCTCCTAGTTCGGCTGCTAACTTAGATTTGTAAAGTCCTTGAAGTGCACCATAATGCCTTTCGTTTAACCTCCAAGATCTAAATACGGGTATCCACATTAAATCCATCTTATCTAAAACGATCCATAAGGTTCTAATCCCTCTTTTAAGAACCGAAGTATACGCAATATCAAAAGTAAAGTTATTATCTTTAAGTAAAATTCCCGCTTTTTCAGCTTCGATTACTCCCTTAACTGAAAGATCTACATCCGTCCAGCCAGTAAACCTATTTTGCTTGTTCCATTCACTCTCTCCATGGCGTAATAGAACTAATTTTTTCATAATTATCACTCTAATCAATATAAATTTAGATTTTTAAATTAATTTCAATTATAATAATTACCAATTTTAATGTAATTTTAATATAGAAGACCATACTTTTAGGTGTTATGGAAGATGGATGAAAAAGGTATTTTAAAAGGTGCCAATCGTAAAGAAGAGATGTGGAAAAAAATTAAGCTTGGTGAACCGTTTAAGAAGGCTTTAAAGCGGTTTAGAGCGGATGTCATATCTCGGAGTGATTTTGACCCAACCTCTTTACTACAATTTGGCTTGTTCATGTCCATGGCTGTCATCAATATATTACAAGACGTCGAAAAAAAGTTAGGTGGTAAAGGTCAGAAAGTAGTCATCGACGCTTTAATCAAAACTGGATATACCATGGGAAAACAAATTCTTGAAGACATACAAATACCCGCTGAAATTTCCGATATAGAGTTAATGAGTTTTTTAGCAACGATCGTAAATACTCAAGCTTGGACTTCAATTGAGGATCCGCGAATTGACAACGAAGAACAGTGTTCTTTTGATATAATTTGGTGTCCTCTACAAGATGTTTACAAAGCTTTTGATTGTAGAGTTCAAAGATATTTAGTTCAAGGAATAATTAATGCTTTTAGGGATTCTGGCGTATTACAACACGAATATCAAGTCGAATTTAAAACAACCATCCCAGCCGGAGCAGAGACTTGTTTATTCCATATAACAAAGAAGAACCCTAATGAAAAAGACAAATGGGAAGAATATTCAGAAACTCTCGAAAAGAAAGCTTTAGAAAAATAACATGAGATTAAGAATTTAATATCAAACTAGTTCTTTAATTAATTGTCTATACTTAAATATTTATAAAGAGATATTTAATATACAATCCTTTAGCCCGTAATAAAATTTAAAAAATGAGTCAAAAAAGATTAATAACATCAATTGCATGTCTTTGCTTAATTTTATTGTCAGTTTTACCTCTTTATGCACTTGGCAGCACAACTTTAGGGGAGTCTAAATTTCCTGTTGAAGAAGAAAGTGAATTTATTTGGAGAACTGTAAATGCGACTGAATCGTGGTATATGGATGTTCCACTTGTGAAATTCACCGTTTCAAAAATCTATAACGAGACTTTTAACGAAAAGAATTATCTTTTTTTGAATTATACATTAGAGTTCTATTACAAAATCTCTTGGGTGCCAGAATATACAAATTCTTTTTACATGGCTTACAATAAAACTTTAAATTTTTTAAACTGGTCTTCAGAAGGATTTTTTAACGGCAATTTATTTGTATTTCCTACTCCAGTTAATTTAACGCTCATAGGTGAAGCGGTGAAAAAAGAAGGGGACCTAAACTATTCTGTGATTGGACAAAAAATCGTTTTAGACTACTATGGAAATGGTACCTGCATTGAATTATCGATTAATTCTGCAGGAATATCTACGATTATTGAAAAAATTACAAACGGAACGACAATCTACAGGTGGGAATTGAACGAAGACAAAATCATTATATTAATTCCTTTCGGGAGTAACTTTTTAATAATTACAATCATTAGTTTAATTCCGCTTGTTATCTTTACGAAAAAAAAGATAGCGAACTCGAGAAAGCATTAACATTTAACGAAAATTTATGTATTGGTTTATTTTTTCTATATCACTAGTTCAAGTATAATTACATTAAATTAGCAAAAGATGAAAAAGTGTGAGTGAAGAATTTTTTTGGTGGAATGACGAACAGAAAGCTATATACAAAGATGTGAGACAGTTTGTCGAAGATAACTATGAAGAGGCTGAGGAATACTTCTGGAATACGAAATTTCCGTGGTCACTCGTTAAAAAAGTAGCGAAAAAAGGATATTTTGGGGCAGGAGTTCCAAAAGAATACGGGGGATTAGAATTAGGCGCTACTGGAAGCTGTATTGTTGCAGCACAACTCGGAAGACTTTACGCTGTAGGACACGTATTTACCGTAAGCATGTTAGCTGGATTGGAACAAGTATTGAGGTTTGGAACGGACGAACAAAAAGAGGCGTGGCTTCCTAAAATCGCAAGCGGGGAAGAGTTAGGCGCTTTATGTATAACTGAACCGTTTGCAGGATCAGACGCCGCAAATGTTTTTACATCTGCGGTTAAAGATGGAGATGAATGGATACTAAATGGTAAAAAACGATTCATTACGGGAGCAGGGGTTTCTGATAGGTATTTTATTTACGCAAAAACGAGCGATGATAAGGCTCTTCGAAAGCAATATGGCCACATCACTTCTTTCATGGTGGAAAAAGGTAGACCAGGATTTAGTTTAGAAAAAATAAACCCCCTTATTGGCTTTGATAACGTTCCTAACGGATACATAGATTTCGATCACGTTAGAATTCCTGATATCAATCGTATTGGTGCAGTTGGAAAGGGATGGAACGTGATGATGGCAGGCTTAAATTTCGAACGCTTAATTGGAGCAGCAGTTTTCAGTGGGCAGTTTGAAGATGTAATTAATTTGTTATTTCACTTTACTAAAAGACGGGTTCAGTTCAGAAAAACCACGAATCAATTTCCAGGAGTTCAAGAAAAAATCGCTGAAATTATAACTAAAGCAAAGGTTTCGAGGTTATTTTCTTATCATTGTGCTAAATTAATAGATGATGGCGGAGAACCAATGGTTGAAGCATCGATAGCAAAAATGATTAATACGGAATACGCAAGAGACATAGGACTTAAAGCCATCCAAATTTTAGGTGGGGACGGACTTACGAAATTCTTACCTGCTGAAAGAATTTTACGCGAGGCTAAAATTGGAGAAATTGTAGCCGGGACGACCGAAGTTCAGAAGATGATTATTTACCGATTCTGTGCTATGCTTCCTTCCTATAATAAACCTATGAGATTAAGATGGAACGATGAAGTTAACGCACCCATTATTTCAAGGAAAGAATCTCAATTCATGGGAATGGATATCACTGAAGAAAACGTGTTAAAAGTTATCTCTCACGATTATAAAGTAAATCCCGGCTTGTATATGACTCCAGACGATGTACGCGAGGATATTGGAGGAGGTAGATCTGAGTTGCGAAAAATTTTTGAACAATTAGAACAACAAGGATTAATCGTTATTCATCGCGATCGCTCAGGAAAAACTGCCTTAGTTAAAGCTACTTACGAGGGATTACAAAAAGCATTTCCAAAAGAATACTACCAGTGGTTTCCAGCATGGTATGAAAACGCTGATAAGTTTTAAAATCATTCTTTTTTTTTCTTTTTGACTAGTCTTCTATTTTAAAGTCTTTAAGTAAACCAACTTTATTGTTAAGATCTATAGTTATGGCTAATAGTATTGTCTCTTCTGAGTCCTCAAATTCGGGATCGAGCATTACAAAGTAAAAGATTTTGTCCTTCGTATTGTATCCCATCTCTAATTCGCCACATTCCTCTGGTAGAATTTTTAGCAGATCATCAGACGCGTTATTTTTCAATACCTCGTATATCGAATTTTCGACTTCTGATTGACTTTCTCGTATTTCTTTAATCTTTGTAAAATCAAATTGACCCATTGATTCTCCAGCTTTCAAATTTAAATCATTCCATTTCTGAAAGAGTTCGGTTAAGTTTGACATAATAAATCTATTTCTCAGAGATAAAATAAATGTTTTTATTATCCTAGAAATAAAAAAGAAGGTGTATTAAAAAGAAAATTGGGACATGATCATTGCCGAACTATCCATATAATAAGAGCGAAGAAACCTAAAAACGCCGCAACGAATCCTATTGGTAGAATTGCCATCCAAGGAGAAAACGAACTTGAGGCGGTTTTTTTCACTTGTCCCTGCTCTAAGCGTGCTATTTTTTGTTCTAGTTCGTTAATTCTAGCGTCTTTCTCGTCAGTATTTGTGCTTTTTTCGAAGCTGAATCCACAAAAAGAGCAGAATTTCCCAGCAAATTCGATTTTAGCTCCACAATTTTGACAATAAAACATGATTTTTAAGAGAACAATCTTTTAAAAATTAATAAAATATTATATTTATTAATCTTTTCAAGAATACGAAGGTTTTTTTACATTATGAAATATAATTTTGATATTAAAAAAGCGCCGTTTGCTCATACATACTCCATCGTAGCAAGAGACCCAAATACAGGAGAAATGGGAGTTGGAGTACAAAGTCATTATTTTTCAGTAGGTGGCGTTGTATCGTGGGGTGAATCAGGCGTAGGAGTTGTAGCAACTCAATCGCTTGTTAATGTATCTTTTGGATTGCGTGGACTTGAGCTTTTGAAGCAAGGAAAATCGCCGCGAGAAGCCTTAGATATATTAATTACTGCCGATGAGGGAAGGGATGTAAGACAAGTAGCAATATTAGACGCTCAAGGCAGAGTTGCTGCTCATACTGGTTCGAAATGCATTGTTCACGCAGGTCACATTGAGGGCGATAACTTTTCAGTTCAAGCTAATATGATGCTTACCGATAAAGTCTGGTCAGCAATGGCTAAAGGTTTTGAATCGAATAATAACTTACCTTTAGCTGAAAGAATCGTAAAAACAATGGAAGCTGCAGAAACTGTTGGGGGTGATATCAGAGGAAAACAATCTGCAGCGATTTTAATTGTAGGCGGTAAAGAAGCCGAAAACAAGTGGGAAGATAAAATCATCGATTTAAGAGTTGAAGATAACGAGGAACCAGTAAAGGAACTTAAGCGGTTATTAAAACTTTATAGAGCTTACAAACACATGGATAACGGAGATTTAGCAATGGAACACGATGATATGGAGTCTGCACTTAATGAATATGATTCTGCTCTAACTATGTTCCCTGATAATCTTGAAATGAAATTTTGGACTGCGGTCACCTTGGCTAATAACAAAAAAATAAAAGAAGCATCAAATATCTTTAAAAAAGTCTTTGATAAAGACAACAATTGGCGATTACTTGCAGAAAGACTTCCCGAGAGCGAGTTACTAACCGTTTCTAAAGATGATTTGAAAAAATTTTTGTCATTATAAATTTAATTACCATATAAGTTGTCAAAATCATTTTTATTCATTGAATATTTCATTACTTTCTCATTTTTTTGTTCAATGATTGTATCACCCATGTATTTCATCCCCGAACGTTCAGCTACTAACCATCCTTTCTTGTTATCTTGACTGACATAAGCAAACAGTGTATGTATCTTTAAAATTGAAAATGCGAATTCAATAGATTTCTTAAGAGCCTCTATTGCGTATCCATTACCCCAATATTGAGGAAATAACATAAAATAGCATTCCATTTCACTGCTGGAATTTAAAGGTTTTAAAAAAGTAAGACCTAAAAGTTGGCTATTGACTTTGTGAGTGATTGTAAAAATGAGCGTATTCTTACGAATATTTGTAGAGAAGCTACTCTGGTTGGTATAACTCTCAAATTTTTGATGCAATTCATTACCACTTTTATAAAAATCCATCTGATTAATTTGCTTGATTACGAGTCTTTTTGTTTCTAGCGTAGTAAAGATTTCAGGATTCAATTGAGGAGAACTAATGCAGTTGTTTTTACTTTATTTATAACTCGTGAACTAATAAATATTTCCTTCTAAAGAATAACTAATCAACTAATAGTTTTATTCCTTTTACGAGCTGTTGTGGGCTAATTCCGTAAAGAAATGCGGAATGAAGTGTTTTAACGTCGCTTTCGATTTTATTAATGTCCCTGTATTGTTCTTTATAGTCCTTCGCAATCTCTTCAAGTTTTGAATATGATAACTCTTTAGAATTACTTATTTGTCCGTAATATCCTCCATAGGCTGTAAACATATTGTGCATTAACTCGATTTCTGCATCATTAAATGCTTTAACGCATTCCTCGCATACAGTTCCAAAAGTATTGCCAATTTTTTTAATCTTTACATCCAATTTGGTATCATTTCGGCAAAGAACACATTTTATATTGCTAAAAGTGGTTTTCTTTTTCGGAAATTCTGAGACAATCATAAATCTCTAATTTTTTCTGTATATTTAAAAAAAAAATTTGCTTAAGGGTAAAGTAATTTTCTTTTTAGTGGAGTAGTCAGTTAATTTCATTTTAGGAAAATGTTAGGGTTTAAAAATATAGTTGTTAATTATTTGGTGATTCTAAGTGCTTGAATTATGATAATACCAAAAAAAAACGAAGCGGAGTCATTTGAACATCTTAGAATCAAAGAACATTTCTACTCTTTCCTTCCGTTTGATAATAAAATTGATGTTATAAAGAAAGAATACCCTATCGGTGACCGTATTGCTGATGTTTATTGTAAATTAAGTAACGGTAAAGAAATAGTTGTAGAAATACAACACTCAATGATTCTTGTTAAAGATTTAATACAACGAACAAAGGAATACAACGACAATAATTGTTTTGTGTTGTGGGTATTCAACGGGAGTTCGTTTGAACGCTACCCTAAAATTGATGATAACGTAAGGATATTAAGTTTTGAAAAATGGTGTCACTTGCTATATCGTGGTCGCGTATATTACATTAATATGACTAAATCGGGCATCCATAGCCCAGTCTATCCTGCACATTTTGCGAATAATTACGAATTAAAATACTCTAAATCAGGATTCCAGTTCTATCATAGGTCTTTAACTAAAAAAAGTTTTATTTCGTCTTTTATTCCTTCTCTAAAAATTAAAACATTTAAAAATATGGGATTTAACCTAGCCGGTTTTTATGACGATAACATAAGAAAATCTTGCTTAGCTGAAATTACACAATTTTTAAGTAAGTATAGCGTCCTTGAAAATGAAGTAAAAAAAATAAAAAAAATGAGTCGAAACCAAAAAAAGCTTTACCTAATCATAAGTATTTACGGTAATAAGTATGGATTAAATTTATTATTTAACATATTGAATTATCTTAAAGTAGTATCAAAAAAAAATTATCGATATATGAGCGTAATTTATCAACATCTAATTAATAAAAGATAGCCAAAGATACGTTTGTATCTTGGATTTAATTTACTTTTTGAAATATGTAGGCGTCGTAAAAAGAAGTTTTCTTAATTTCTAAAGATAACTTATGAGTATGGTTAAATTCTCGGGGATCAACCGCATCTGGATGATCTGCGAATTTTTTTTCCCTTATTGTTCCAATCGCACGAAGATTTGGTTCGAAAATACAAATTTTACCTTTAGGTTTTATCACTCGTACGCTTTCATTGTAAGCTGCTTGACCGTCCTCAATGTGATGAAGAGCTCCAGAAATAAAAACGACATCAAACGATCCATCTTCAAATGGCATTTTCTCCGCATCAAAAGGAGTATAAGTAATTAAGTGATCGACTTCAACTTTTTTAGCTGATTTGAACCAATCTCTTTTAGCATATTTGGACTCGTCGCCCTCCAATTCTCCAGTTAGCACATGATAGTCATTTAATGCGAGAGCTATTGCCATTTTACCCTCGCCAGTTCCAACATCTAAAATTTTCGAGTTTTTCTCCATTTTTATTTCTTGTAGAAGAGAATCAATATTATCAAAAACAAAGCTAAATTCCCCACCTAAAAGCTTTTTAGCATCACTTTTATCCATTTTAATATAACTCCGTGGTTTAACATTAAGAATATAATTTTTACATTAGATAGTAAAAGAGGGTAATAATAATTTCCCCCTATAATTTAGAGATGAGATACCTCTCATTGTTAACTAAGATAAGTCGAAACATTTTTTGGATTCTTTAAAAATCGTTAATTTCTGGTAGTCCTATCTTTTATTTTAAAAGAGCTGACAATATTATTTATGGAAAAAACAGCGACAAAATTTAAATGGGAACAAAATATTGATACAAAGGTTTTAAACTCAATCGATGTTCCCGATTTGATTTATAGAGATCGTCTTAGATTGTTAAAGTCTAAACATATGAAGATTGATTAAAAAGAGTTTTTGTATATAGTAGTTAAAATATCATAAAAACAACTTTCTTAATTACTTAAATATTAGCGGTATATTCCCGCATTCTATCGATATTACATTATTTTATATTGACAAAAAATCCGGTAGCATTTGTCATGACCGAATTTTTATTTGATTTTTTTGTCCTCGCCCAAGGAGGAAAAGTAATTTTTAGCCACTTTTCTCTGCTAAAATGTGACGATCAGCTTATTGGAGCATATTTCCACGCGATAAATTCGCTGTATAATGTTTGTTTTGAAAGAGATATGCAAAAAGTTTCGATGAACGATTATCGACTCCATTTTAATAAAATCGAACCCTTCTTCTTTATAGGTATCTCACCTAGGAGCCTTAAAAATAAAGCTGCAAACGAACATTTTGAATCCTTATCCCAATCTTTTTACGATAAATACTGCAATAAGCTACCTCAACACTGGGAAAGTAATGTAGCCATGTTTAACGGTTTTAACTCCGGCATTGACAAACACGAAAAAGGAATTACTTTACCAAGTTAACACTGGCAAGGTATTAATCATTCAAATTATTAAATAATTAAGAAATCATTCCATAGAGATAGCAATATTGCGATCAATATTTGCATCGTACTTAATCACGAAATTCTTCCCGACTAATTCTTGATTTTCTAAGGTAAAGAGCATACCTGATTCAGTTGCGATAATGGCAAGGGCACGGTCCCCATTTTCAAGAGAACCAACTAGAACACCTCGTTTAGGTTGCCCCGTTCGATCGTAAATAATAGAATATCCCTCAACAGTTAGCTTACCATTCACTTTTTCAACTATATCAGGCAATTTTCTTTTTAAAATTGATTCTTGAATTTTAGAGACATCCTGAACTCCCCAATCCATAGTAGGCGGTTTAGTTCCATAGATTCCAATCGATTGTTTTGTGTTATAGCCACCATTAGCTATAACCATTACTTTTAATGAAGGATCAGTGCGAATTAATTCGACAGTGTTGATAATTGCATGTAACGAATAATTACTTAAGGGGGTCCCAAAGTATGGAAGTCCCCCTGTAACTGTCAACTCGCGAGGATCATCTTCTTTAATTCCAAGTTCTTTCATAAAAATCTCTACAATTGAAGGAAAACAACTATATAAGTCAAACTTGTCAATATCAGCTAGTTCTAAACCCGCTTGTTCCAAAGCAATTCGAGAACCTTCTCTAATCGCAGGAGAACTATCAAGTCTCGGACGGCGATAAATTTCATTGATATTTTTTAAATCTACCCCTCCCATTATATATATCCAATATTTTCTATCAATATTTAGTAATTCAGCAATTTCTTCACTAGCAACTATAATTGTTCCAGCTTGATCAACGAAATTGTTAGCACACATGCGTTTAGTATATGGATGGACAACACGACGATTCTTAGGAGAGGGAGTTGTAATTTCATCAGCACTAAAAAGTTTTTGAGTCCAGCTTAAAGGATTTTTTGAAGCTACCTTAGAAAATCGTTCCAAAAGGGCTCCCATGTATTTTCTATGTTCCTCAATAGTACGTCCAGATGATGATCTTAGGGCAGTTTCGAAGATTGCGTAAGTAAGGGACGGAAAATGGAGCCCATACTTCCTATCAATGTCGGGGATGTCCCAATTCCCCCCATTTAAATATTTTGAAGGCTTATTTTTAGGCCAATGCTTAGGACGCTTCCCTTTGAATAATTTATTAATAGAATAAGCTGCTTCTCCACCCGTAATAAGAACGCAACGGTGCTCTCCAGAAGCGATAGCTTTTGCAGCTCGATTAACTAACATCTGAGGACTATGGCCACCATCAGGTAAATATATTTTTTCTTTAGGTGTGATATTGAGTTTTTTACTAAGCTCGCCCGGAGCGTCTTCATATGACCAAGAACTGATATTTACCATGTAAACAGCATCAATAAAATCGACAATCTTTTTGTTTTGTGTATTTTTTATTGCTTCCTGACCAGTTTTGACCATTAAACTGAGAGAATCGAGAGGTTGAGGCGTACCTTTACGTTGAGTAAACTGTGCGGCTCCAACTATAATTGGAATATGATTTTTCCCCATGATAAGTAGCAATCGTCCTAATGATAAAGTAAATTTCTTAATTCTATTAAAAATTCGTTAATTTCAATTGTAAATCAAAACAAAAAGAAATCTCATTTTTTTTTTATATATCTTCTTGGATTGAACACTGTAACATAATTAAATCTCAGTATAAAACAGATGATTATTAATGTTTGTCAATCAAAAAATGGACACATGGTCTCAACCGTATTGGGAGCATGTAATTAGGAATATTGGACCCATTACCTTCGAAGAACAGGAACTAATCAGAACTTCGCGCGTCGCAGTGCTCGGAGTAGGCGGTTTAGGTGGACCACTCGCAGAGAATCTTGTTAGAGCAGGCTGTCAAAACTTAGTTATTTGCGACTTTGATGTATTCGACGAATCAAACCTAAATCGGCAAATTTGCACTACTGAAGACCTTGGTAAGAGAAAAATCGACATCGTAGAAGTTTTTTTACAGAAGATCGATCCTGAAATAGAAGTCAGAAAATTTTTTAAAATAACCCAACAAAACATTGATGAGCTTCTTAAAGGTGTAAAAGTGATCGCGCTTACTTTGGACGATCCTGCTACCTCGATCTTTATCGCCCGAGAAGCTCGAAAGCGGGGAATCACCATGATCGAGTCCTGGGGCGTGCCGTTTTTGTTTACTTGGTGGTTTACTCCCGACAGCATTGATTACGAGAGATGTTATGGCCTCGAGACAAAGAAGTTCAATTACTTCGAATTGTCCAACCTTAAAAAGGAGATAAACCTCGCCACCTATCAAGCGTTGTTACCAAAAGTATTTACGATGCCAGGAGTCAGAGAAAAATACGATAGAGAACCAGGAGCGTTCGAAGAAATGATGAATGGTTCGATTGGTGCACGATCCTTTGCGCCTTTCGTAAGAATCACTGCTGATTTACTTTCTGTAGACGTGATTTTTTCTGGTATTCTCGGAATAAAGCCAAAGAACTTAGCTCCTCACTTGAAAGGGTTTGATTACATTAACATGGAAGTACGAGAAGCTAATTTAATAATTTAGAACTAATTTTTTCTTTTTTTTTAGTCTCTATTCAAATCTTCGCCATCAACAGATCTCTTATTCTTAACATTTAACACAAAACCATTAATTCTTTCCGCTACTGTTTCTAGTAATTTGTTCTTCTCTAAAATTTCCTCCCTTAGTTGAGATTCTACTTTAGTTGGTGAGGAAGTTTGCTGAGTGTTTCTTAGGGTTTGCATTAGTTTTTTAGACCTTTTTTCCGCAAAGAAAAAGCCAAAATCCGTTATTTCTTCGACCATACGACCTCGACATAGAAGTAACAAGTGCTTTAATTCTTTTCCACCGATTTTTCCCTCTGTAAAGTTTCTTATCGCAATCTTGAGCTCTTCTAATTCATCATCATTGAAGATTATTTTTTCTACTACCTGTTCAAAGTTTGCTAGCTCTTGACTCTTTTCCATTAAATCCCCCCCAAATCACCCTCAATGTATTGTCTGAAACCATCAAATATCGTGGAATACATTTCGAAGGCATTTTTACAAGTTTCAGCTACATTAGCCTGGTCTCTTACTTCAATCTTTTCACATGAAGTTAAAAATTGCTTTAGATCATCCGCTGTAAACGGAAACCCTTCGAATTTACCCAAATTTCCTATAAATTTACTAATATCTTCTGATGTTATAGCATAATTCACGCTGTAATATTCTTTGTAAACGCTGTGTAAAAATTTAGGGAATAAATCCCGGGCAGTCTTTATCACTTTCTCGTATTTTTTGTGGTTTAAGTTTTTGTGCATCGTAAAATATTCGTAATATAGAATAGGAGCAAAATTTTTAGAGAGGGCACTTCTCAAATTAATAGGATTCAGTGACTCTTCTAGAGGAAGTTGGGTAGATTCCAGTTCCACCGGTTCGTAAGTGATGATCGAACTATCTCGGGAATCGTAATAGTCTTTTAAAACTCTTTGGTAATGTGGTCCGACCGCAAAAGAAGTTTGCATGGACTCCGAACCGCTAGCTCTTCGGGGGTGAGTTTCTGTTAAATATTGTTTACTTACTAAAATACCAAAAACTTTGTCAATAATATCTTTCTCTCTCTGCTTTTCTTTAGTAATTTTTACTATGTAAGGTTTCAACACTTCTTGAAGTTCTTCTCTCACTTTTTTTTTGTAAAGATTACCTACTTTATCAACCGCTTGGATGTTGTTTAAAAATTTAATGATCCCTTCTATTAAATCGCTATAACCGGCAAAATCGCTTTCAAACAAGGTAGCTTGTGCCCTTTTCATAATTTTATTCTTGGTTGTTTCTAAATCGTAGCCTTGCTTTTCCATGTAGCTCACGATCTCTTTCCATGATAAAGGTTTAGCTAGCTGTAATTCTTCGAAGTCAAGTTGTACAGGGAAAGATTGGTATATGTCCTCTCGTTTCACCACCGCCTGGTTTTGTTTCATCGCTCCGATGTATCTCGTCTGATATCCTTCGTTCCTCCGACTGCTATAGTAGCCGACCCCGTGCAGGTTCTCTAAATTCATCTGTCCGTTGAGCACTGCCACATCTCTTTTATCGGATGTTCGAAAAGTTACAATGTTATTGATGTAATTAAACACATTCGGGTGTAAATACCTTATTTGAGAAGCAGAAGTTAATGTTCCAAACCCTTTATCAACTAATGGCGAAAAAAACTTGTCGATCTTGCCATATTGAATTTTTTTGTCTAAGAAAAAACCGTCAAAAACTACGTCAATGTGTGGTATTACAATAAATTTTGGAGTAAACTCTTCTCCAATCTTCAAGTAGTGAATCATTTTAGACAATACCACAAACGCAAAAAAGCACTGTTTGTCGTAATCTCTTACTTCTGAGAGGTCTATAATCACTGTTTTGTCGTTCGTTATGAACTCGTGCGCTTGCGCAGAGTTTAGTGTTTGAGGTTGTTGACGTTGAATAAACGAAGACTCTTGTGGAGTGAACTCCTTAAAAAAGGATAATAATGTTTCCGTGATTGAAGATTTCTCCCAGTCTCGTTGCGATGTTAAATCTAACACGAGCGTAGAAATGTCAATGTCGGGATTTCGAAGTATGGTGTTTTTAAAGGTTTCAATGGTCCGTTCATCTTTCTTAAAACACAACGCGTACGCGTCAAACATATAGTCTAAATAGGCAGGATTGTTTTTATCGTAGGGTATTTCCGAACGAAGCGGATTGATCACGATAGTTTTTCCTAATTTGTGGTAGATAAACTGATTTTCGTAGATAGAGCCTTGAAATATTTTTATAATCTTTGACCAATTACCCGTAAAATCGAACACTACCGAAGGATAACCTGCTCTAACCAGTTCTACTACGATTTTCTGCGTTAGGAATTCTCGGCTAGAATTTGTACCGTTAGTGACTATTAAATTACGTACTTGGTCAAATAAAAAACCTGCAGGCGCCTCGTTTTCTAAATATTCTGTATTAATAGTGGAGCCAACAGTAATCTCGTTTTTTAATTGTAAGGGTGTATTGAATTCTGCTGCTAACTGCGTTTCTATTCCTTTTTTAAATAGATTGGAAATCGTGGTTAAAATTCCTAAAGTTTTCCCTTGAAACAGCAAATAATTAAGATGCGTACCGTTCCTTCTGAAAAATTTGTTCTTGAGAGTTTCAAATATTAATCCTGATTCTAGTAAATTGTTCCTCAACGGTTTTATCATATAATTCATAAAATTATTCCCAAACGCAGCTTCTAAAACGGTGAATTGCTGTACTAATCGTCTTTCGATTGCGTCCATAGTTTCGTATGTGAACGAGGGCGAGTTAGATACGACCGAAGTAGAATAGGTAGCAATCGCGCTCCAGATACCTGCCTTTTGCTTGAGCCAATTTTCACGTTGTACAGGAATCTTTCTGCGTTCTAATAAGTAAAATTTTTCTATTTCTGTTAAATATTCAAATCCTTCCTCGTCAAATTTTTCGAAGTTTAAGGGTCCTAACTGGAAAGTAACCGTAAATGGCATCCCTTCTTTAATTAGAGATTCGTAAAACTTATCGGGATTACAATATGGTGGCGGACTACAAAAATAGAGGTTTGCCATTTTAATCCCTCCAGTGCTTTTTCCTTCTATCTGGTAAAAAATGATTTCAGGCGTTTTTCTAGACTTGAAAAACTCTATATTATCAAAAGGATCAATTACGCTAATCTCTTTAGATTTGAAAAGTTTACCTTTCGACAACTGAAAGAACAATTCCTGCCACCATACGATTAATAAGAAAAAAATAATTCCGATATTGAGTAAAAACCTATAAATTAAAGGTAAATTGAAAAACAATAGCGATAAATCTAATAATATTACTAACGCAACGATGTAACTCGCTTTTGCAATAGAAGCGCTTAATTTAGGGCGTACGGTTTTACATGTGACTATTTTCGAATCGGACTCTAATGGAACATCTCGTTTCAAAACTGTGCTTCGAAACGTCTCAATTAACTGATCATCGGTCAGGGATGATATCTTAAAGTGGTGAAAGTTTGAAGTAATCCCAGTTTTTAATGCAGTTGTGCTTAGCCGAAGCTCTTTTACTAACTTAGTTAACTTTGATTTATTGATCCCCCCGTTTATTTTATAATAGGTGGAAAATAAAATCAAGGTCTCAAAAGTCGAGTTTTTGTCGTAAACTTTACTATTGGTTATCTGAAGCGGTTTGTGGATGACTTGAAATGTATACGGAGTGCGATTTTTGTGTAATCCTTTGATAAACGTAAGTAGATTTGCTGACACATTTTCGGCCATCACTCCTATTTTTAAAATACTAACGCCGGTAGTTATCATATCTCTGCGATTTGTATAATATAACACCGACTTATCATAATCGGTCTGCCAGAATGTAAAATTTTGAAAGGGATTAAACGCTCCAAACTCCAAAAAGTGGCGAAAATTAAAGAAATTTTTACGAAACACGAGCACAAAACTTACTCCAACTAGTACGATTGCGCTAATTGAGAGCAAAAAATCCACTGTAGCTAGCAAAAGAGAAGCGAAAAAGACAAATTCAATTACCACTAACGAGATCGATTTTTTGAGCGTGTCGGATCTATCTATATCCTTATAGGAAGGAAACGAGTTCCAGACGCTATAAAACGGGTCTTCGTCGCTTTTTGTATCGCTTTTTTGCCCATTTGCACTATTTTCTTTTCCTTTCTTATTCTGATTATTAGTTTCGTTTAAAAATTCTCCATACGATTTTACCATTAATTATTTCACCTTTTTCCGTAATACAATTTGTTAATGAAAATTAAAATTACTATTACTCCCACGCAAATGAGGGTAGTGTTACTGATTGACATCGATAAGACCCCATACATAAACGATTCTACTAAAACTACGACTCCAATCATTGCGAACAATACAATAAGTCCAATTACCAAGAACTGCCCAATATTTTCTTTAGATTGACGATACGATATGTTATCCTTTAAAGCCCCTGATATCGCGATCTTTCTTGTCGATTTTTGCTCTAATTTGTTTCGTACAGTTTTTAGATGTAAGATCTTTTCGAAGGCATTTTTATCGAATTTGTGTTCGAGCTGTATCTGGAGCGCTTTTTCCTCGTCTTTGAACCTTTGCATTAAGATCGGATTAAGCGTATTTTCGCTTTTTTGCTTTTTAGATTGACCACCTGATAAAAAAGAAAACATCGATACTGTTCGGTTTCGGTTCAACGCTTCTGAATTAATTTTTTCGTGTAAATTGGGTACTTCCAGCTTCTGAAGCTCGTAATACGCTTCAATTACACCCTTCACCTGCTCAAGATTTATATCTCCCTGTCGTTTCAAAAATAAAAGCTCTATTTGGGACAATTTCTCTATTAGTTCTGGTTTAAACACCGATACATTGAAGTTAAGGGCAAAAATATTGTTTACGAGTTTCATGTATTCAAAAATGTTTTCGCCTGACCCTCTCTCTCTCGTTCGTATACCTAATTTGATCCCTATTTCGTCAACTGCGTTGCTTACGAGCACAAAACTTACTACCGCTAGCTTTTTATAGTTGCCCGTTTCCTTACAGAGCTGAATCAGTCGCTTTAACTTAACATCAAGCAACCGCTCGCTCACTTTCTCACCCTCGTAGTTAAAAAATCCTCGTAAATTTGTTCTACCTCGTTCTTAGGCTCAATTTCCCGCTGTAATTTAGTGGACTCAAGTTCCAATTCTTCTTGAGCGATTAATTTATCTAAATCAAATTCTTCCTTCGCATTTTCAATATATGATTTTATCACTTCTGCTGGAGTATTCTGCTCCTTTTCGAAAGTACTTATTACCGACTGGTTGAACAACGCATACGGAAACGTACATCCAAAGGAGAGTACTTGAAGCCAATAGCCAGGACCAATCGAATAGTTAAGCGTGAGTTCTAATTCGTAATCGAAATAAACCATAAATGGGTAATAAAGATCGTTTGGTAATAAAAAAAACAAAGGGAACACTAACACGAAAAATCCGATTAGAGTAACTAATGAAATCGTAATAAAACTAAACCTCTTTACTTTTAACAGGTTATCGCCTTTTTCTACATCGTGAAAAAGCGTTGAATAAGCTGAAAGGAAGATCGCAACGATAAAAACCATCACAATGACAACGGGCATAGTAGCGTTTTGTGGTTTGTAAGATTCGTTAAATAAATTCCCTTCTGTAAATGGAGTGCTCCACCCAAACAACGCGTTGTAAATCCACGACATAATGGGCTCTCCACTGCTGTTAAGTACGCCTTGGATGTAATACCAATCTAAAAACACCGAAGCGAAGCTAAAGATAAGGCCAATTAAAAAAATTATTTTATATCCTGACTTGATATTTATCGACATGTTACAATAAACTCTTTTCTTTTTTACTTATAGAGCCTAAAATCGACGAGAATTTATAAAGAAAAAAATTTAAGGGTCGTCTAAAAAAGACAAGTATTTACTCCCGTATTTTGTTGTTGAATCACTGACAGTTTCAGACTTAAGCTGCTCAGGTTCGAACATATTTTGGAATTCCGGTTCTTTGTGTTTTACTTCTAAACTGTGTTTTAATGTATTTGTTTCACTTTGCTCAATGGCTCCGAATCTAGCATTTTTCATTAAACATTCGTAGCCGAATTGAGTCAACAACTCGTCTGTGAGTTCTTCTTTAAAATCAAGCATATCAATCTCGCTAAATTCGAAGTTTTGCAGGTAGTAAGGAGTTTCGAATTGAACTGCGAATTTTTTTTTGTTCCGGTAAAAATTGAAATAAAATAGTGTTAGTAAAGATATGTAAATCCCTACGACAGCTAACCCGATGGTGTTAAGCAAGCGTAGTAAGAAATACCACTCTGCGAAATATATAATAAAGAGCGCTACAGAGTACCCTAAGATCGGAAAGGACGCTACTCTCACTCTAGTGCGAAGTTTTTCTTCCGAATGTCGATAATCTTTAACTAAATTTGTTTTTTTCGTTCTTTTTTCGATCATTCGATATTTCTTTTCTAAGAACTTAATCAAAGGAGCTAAATCAGGTTTGGTAATGGCGTGAAGATTAGAACTTCTTTGGTACGGGAAAGAAAGCGTTTTTTCCATGCTTCTGGGAGGATTGTTACAAAGTAAGATAGGTTCGATAACGACCTTGTACTGAGTAGATCCAGAAAGAAGAAACAAACTTTTGTTTCCGAACCCTCTCTCTAAAGAAAGTGAAACTTGTAAGTATTTTTGGAAAAATTGGCGAATATTTTGATTATTAGCTAAATCTTCGTACATCAAATTCGTGGTTTGTAGTAAGTTTTGGCTGATTTGCTCGAGATTGTAAGCTCCAAGATCGTTTTTTTCCGTGTGTGATTTTAATTCTAGTTTGATTTCGTCAACTAACACCGTTCCTTCTTCGTCGAGCCATTTCACAGGAAAGAGAAACAGAAACCTAAGGTTATCTGAAGCTTTTACTAACTTACACCCGAGATAATCGAGATCTTTAGTAAATTTATTTAACGATTCTAGCGAACGCGGGATTTCATAACATCCAACATCCTTAAACATGCTGCTAATTTGCTGGTTAATACTACTTTCGAAAAATTTTTCTTTGGAATCTTCGAAATCGATAATTTTTGGTTCTGCTGGTTTATAATCGATCACTTCATCTCCTATTATGTTTTTTTGCTCTGGGTGATCATGTCCAATATGTATTTCAGGAATACTTTCACGTGTAGGTTCTTCTTCATATTCAGTTGGGGTTTTCAAATTGTTTTCTTTGTCCCATTCAATGACAAAATGTTCTTCTTCTTCAACATTATCTTTAGGGCTTTTAGTCCGTTTTGATACTGGAGGATAAGATGCCGTTAATCTCGAGTAATTAAACTTATCGGAAAACCATTTTTGATTAGACTGTGAGCGTTCGAAATCTTCATTAACTTCTTTTGGGGATTCGTCACTGATTTCTTCGATTTCTTCTACAACGACTTCTGCAACTTCGTATTTTTCAATAAGTTCTGATGTTAATTCATCCTCTACTGAAGGGACGACTTGTTGAGAACTTTGTGCAATTTCATCTGTTTGAGAACCACTTAAATAAAATCTAGCTGCAGCAATAAACTTTGTAGCTGAAGCTAAACCAATTCCTGGAGTTTCTGACAACTTTTCGGGCGTCAACTTTGCGATTTGTTGTATCGATACAATTTTTGCGTTGTATAATTTTTCAGCAGTAGTAGCGCCAATACCTTTAATTTCCGTCAGATCGTCTCTGGAATGTTCACTGACTATATTTTCGTGAGTTCCATATACATCTGTCATAATTTCTTCTAGGAAAATTCTAGCGTTTATAAAGAAAAAAAAGTTCTACTAGTTTATTTCAAGATTTTAGAATATAAAAAAAAGTATTTTAAAGGTTATCTCTCGTATCTATCAATTTTCATGTATGAATATAATTCAAACTTTTTTTCCTTTATATTTGATCGAGTGTAAAAACTGTTATGGGAATCAATAACACGGCTATTTGCAGAAAAACCACGAGATATGTCTCTTACTAATTACACCAACTCTAAAAATCCAACAGATGAAGAAATAAAGGAAGAAGAAATATTTCAATTCATCCAAGACGAGCGGATCCTTCGAGTATTGTTCGAACAGAAAATCTTTAAGCTCCGGCAAATTCAGAAAGAAGCGATCCAAAAAGGATTGTTCTTTCGAAAGTCATTTTTGGTTTGTGCGCCCTCGGGAAGCGGGAAAACTTTGATAGGAGAAGTGTCAGCATTAAACAATGTCTTTCAAAAGTTTGGTAAGTCGATCTACTTAGTGCCTTACAAAGCGCTTGCTACCGAAAAATATGTTCATTTCAAGAAATTTTACGAGCGATTCGGCATTAAAACCGAGTTATCGATAGGAGATTACGATGTTGACGACTCTCGTTTGGCTAAAGCTGATTTAATTGTTACAACATACGAGAAAATGGACTCAATCTTGCGGAACTTTAGCGATAAAGAGTGGATATTCGATATTTCGACTATCATTATAGACGAGATACATATCATCGGCGAGTCAAGTCGTGGACCGAGATTGGAATCGCTTATCGTGAGGTTAATCGAGTTTCTACACCAACCGCAGATAATAGGGCTTTCAGCTACCATTAAGAATCCTGAATTCTTTAATTCGTGGCTCTCTTCTCTCGGCAACGATACTACGCTAATAATTTCTGATGCACGACCTGTCCCTTTACACTATAGAATAAAAATTACGCAAAATAAAGACTCCACTATCAAAAAACTTGTAAAGGCTACTTTAGAAAACAACGGACAAATATTAGTATTCCTCAACAAAAGAAAATCGACTCAGCAGATGGCCCAAAATCTAAAAAATTTGGTTAAAGCACAAATTTCTGAAGTTGAGCTGAAAGCATGCAAGAAAGTGGAAGAAAAGCTCAGTAAAATTAAAGGAAGGCACGCAATACTTAAAAAAGCTGTTAAATTCGGAGTAGCTTTCCATCACGCAGGGCTCCTTCCAAAGGAGAGAAAACTCGTTGAAGACGCTTATCGAAAACGAATAATTAAAATAATCTGTTGTACCACTACTTTAAGTGCGGGTCTTAACATGCCTGCCCGAGTAGTAATAGTGAAAGATTTTAAGCGGTATGTGACTTCAGGCCACAACATTAAAAACTTTTCTGGCTTTTACGAGAACGGAGACGGATTTTCTTACTTCATGCCGTTTTCAGCCAATACCGTTTTTCAAATGCTCGGTCGAGCAGGAAGACCAGGGCTTGATTCAGAAGGTTTTGGCTATTTAATTGCTAGCAATATAGACGAACGGGATTGGATCGAAGATCATTACTTCCAGAACACTTTACCATCCGAAATTTATACGCCTAAATACAACGATTTAACTTCGGGGCTTAACAAACTTAACACTTTAAAAGAACAAGTGCTTTTGCGGATTTACGAGGAAAAAACAATAACTTTAGATAAACTAAAAGAGTTCTTCGAAAAAACTTACTTTTGGTATGGCATCAAAAATAAGATGGAACGACAGCAAATTCCTATAGATCAACTCTTGATGATTAAAGAAATTACCCCGGTTAACATCCTAAAACTTCATTCCGACCCTAAAAAAGTCAATACCTTGTCCAACCGCCACCACCAGATTAAGATTACCAAATTAACTAAGTCAAACATATCGGGCTACATTAAAACCGATTTTGGAGTATTTTTTGCGGAGTTTGATATCGATGTAGGGATACGGTGCTCGTGCGGATTTGAAAACGGGATATCCAACAGCTACTCAGACGATCAATTCTCTTTTGAATTTTGCGACCACATCACTGCGTTTTTACTACATTTAATCGGCATCCCCGACCAGAACTTCCAGAAATACGTCCAAGACATTGTTCCTAAGTCGGTAAAGAATCAATATGTGCTTAATTACTTGTTCGATAAAGGGCTAATCATCAAACAAGACGATGAAACCATAAAATGCTCGCAGTTTGGAAAACTCATCATCCGATTGTATCTTTATCCAGTTTCAGGAGTTTTAATAAGGTACAAGCTCGAAAATGCTGCAATAGAAACACATCAAGACATCATAAAAGAAGCCTATGAGGTGCTCAAGGCGGAATTAAGGGTCAGAAACTACAAACTGCTCCAACCTATCTTGGAATGGTGTGATGAAGAGTCAATTGACGACATTTTGGAGAGACACAAGATAATGGCAGGCGACCTTTACAGCACAAAAGACAACTTAGAGCGAATTGTAACTTTCATTGGGATTATCGCCGTCCACCTAAGCGAGTCCGATCCAGACATCGCAGAAACCATGGTTAAAGTAGCTGAAATGTCAGAAACGCTCAAAATTCGAGTGCATTACGGGATTAGCGAAGAATTATTTGATTTGGTCTTAAGATTAGACAACGTGGCGAGAGCGAGGGCGAGGATATTGTACGACGCAGGATACCATACCGCCACTAAGGTAAAAAAAGAAAATCCTTATGTGCTTAATCGAAAAACTGGATTAGGAATAAATTTGTGTAAAAAAATCGTAAGTAAAAAATAAATTTCCTTTATTAGAATTTTTTCCTTTTTAACAGTTCAATTTCTAACATCATTATAATGGATTTTGATACCGAAAACGATCTATTCGACCTGAACTTCTCAAAAAAAGTAAGGATTAAAGAATTCTTAGTTTTTATGGAATCCGAGGAAGATCAAGACTATTATGTAATTAAAAAGTTCGAAAATACCAAAGAACAAAACTTAGAAACTCTTGAGATCATTCAAAAAATCATAAAAAGCGACCCGAAGATTAACTCCGACCGGATTAAGGGATATCTAAAGCGCCAACGCTTGTTCATAAAGCTCTATTTAAAAGAAATAAACAAAGATCAAGGATAGCTTTTTTCTTTAAATACTCAAAAAACTACAACACATCATTTACTGATAAAGGTGAGTTATGAGAATATGGAAGCTTCTAAAAACGAAAAACACGAGCCAGTTGTTATAAAAATAATGAACTACGAGAACCTCGAGTCGGTGCTATCGAAAATTGTAATTCCTTTTTCGGAAGTTATAAGAGATTTTAACATTCCAGATGTGTATGTTGGCTACGAGAAAATTCCGTTTGAGAAACGCGACCCGTTCTATCAGACTATTATGAGACAGGAGTTTGTGGATGAGATGAGATCATTAAAAAAAGGCATCTCAACAGAAGTTAAATAATACATTTCTTGAACATTATTTCATGGAACTGTTTCTTAAAAATTTTTAAAAAATATAATAATTAAGATTTTAGCTTATTGTTTAAACGTGAGAAAAACTTCAATTTTATTCCAATAGACTTTATATTAGAATATTTAGGATTTAATTATAGATATATAATTTTATAAAAAGATTTTAATCATGAGTTCTCAAACAGTAGAAAAAAAGGAACCAATTTTTCCTATTTACGATATATATAGAGAGGACTTCATTAATTTTGATAATATCATAATTCCGTTTTCAGATTTTGGAATTTCTAAAAATCCTTCATATATTTATAATGGGAATGAAGATATCAACTTTAAAGAAAGACACCCTTTATATCAAAAACTTTTTTTAGATGAGTTTCCTGTAGAGTTTTGTGAAACTTTTCGTGAATAGTAGTAGTCGTCATCGTTCTTGATCAACATTCCACTTTTTTTAGCGTTTCTAATTAAGGTTTTTAACTCTATCGCAGGAATTCCGTAATCTTCAGCCATGATGTCGAGTATATACTTCGGAAATCGTTTGTATAACTTTGATAGCTCAAATAACATCTCGGTAAACTTCTCTTTATAGTTAATTATTTGATCCTCGTTTTTCACCGCTTTAGCTCTACTTTTAGGTAGAGCAACACTACGCGTAGCTACAACAAAATCACTTCCCGAGCGAAATTCAGGTATTGCTAACTCGTTTTGTTTTCTTTTTACGGTGTTCACGGCTTCCGTCATCCCGTACACTACTTCTCTGTCCTTTAGTATTCCTTGTACTTGGTGTGACCTTCCACACCGTAAGCATTTTTTAGTTTTCTGACTTGTTTTTACGTAGGAATATTGCTGACATTTTTTACAGGCAAAGATTAAATACGGAGTTTCGTCTTTTTTAATCGCAATGTCTTCCATTAGTTACAGGTCACCATTATTTTTTACATGTAGATAAATATTTTTTAGGATAAAATATAATTCTTCCGAAAGATCGATGGTTATAGCTTGGAGTTTGTTATCTTCACCCCAATCCGTGAATTTTTGTTTAAGCAGCTTCTCTTCATTATCGAACTCTTGTTCAATATCTACGAAATCGAAAATGGAAACGATAAGTTGATACTTTTTGCTCAACAGTGCGTATTTTTTAAGAAGCGAGTCTCCGTCGAACTCTCGGGGGTTAATTACTTGGATCAATACTTTATCAAACAAGGTTAAATCGAGTATAGACTTTACGATTTCAAACGATATCCTATCCTTCTGAAACTTTTTTCGCAAACCAAATTTAACAGGAAACGACACATTGATTTTTATCTCTGGTTGAAGTTTTATTGGTTCTTGTTTAATTTGTCGGTCTTGAGAGAACGAACTCAAGCTCGATTGGATTTCTTTTTTATTAATTTTTTTGTTATGTCTGAGTAATTGGTTTGATGGTCTCTTACTAATTTGGGGTACTGCTATAAAATTTTCAATATTATTATTTTGAAGTTCTTGAATTATGGGTGTCTCTGGAATTTGATGGTGGATATTTGAATAGGCGTTATTGAGTTGTTTTTCGCCTTTTAGGTTCACATTCATTTTCTTGAGCTTTGACAAGGCAATGTGCATGTATATTTCGTCGTGCGTGCCTTTACAATAAAGAATAATTACTTTACCTTCTCGATGACGAGCAGTCCTCCCTTTTCTCTGGATAAATCGTATTTCCGAAGCTACGACGTCGTAAAACACCACTAGATCGCACTCAGCGATGTCTAAACCTTCTTCTCCGACGTTAGTGCTGACCAATACATTGTACTGACCTTGCTTAAACTGCTCTAAAATTTCTAACTGTTGTTTTTGCGATAAACCCCTATCATCTTGAGATTTTGTAGCTTGACCCACAAATCGAGATGGTTTAATCGCGCTATTTTCACTTGCCTTTAGTTTGTATACAATATTTTTAACCGAGTCACGCAACTTCACGAAAACCAACACGCGAGAGTTTGGATTGTTTTCAAATTCTTCAATCAACAAAGACTCGAGCGAGTAATATTTAGGATGGATGAGCTTTTTGGGAGAAAATTCTTCGTTCTTTTTCAGTTCAATAAATATCTGGGTAAGCCTGTGATCTCTCGCCAGAATTTTTAAGGCCTTAGAGCTGTTTTTCTTGCGAGCCTTGGCTTTCATTTTGGTCAGGTAAATCAAAAGGACATCCAGCCCTTGTTGTTCAATTAATTCAAGCATGTGAAATAAAATAAGCCCTTGGGCGTTTACGGAAAGAGCACTATAGGCTCCCGCTTTATCTCCGTCCCCATTGATTATTCTAGTTAGTTCTCCGTTTAGCTTTAATAAATCTTTTCGAATAATTTTAGTATGCAACTTATCTGACTTCGAACTTATGAAGTTGAGCTGGGAAAGATATTGTAAGCGCTCCTCCAAAAGGATTTGGACTGCATAGTAAGCGTCGGCCATGAGTTCTGTCAAATTAACGCCTATTTTGTAGACATCCATCGGTTTTAAGTAAGTTTTCACATCTATGTCCTTTCTGGTGCGAGTGTGGATGTTCTCTAACGGAACATGTAAATTTTCACAAAGAACTCTAATTTTTTCTTTAGAAGCCCCTGGACTAGCCGTCAAACCTAAAATTATGCCGTCCGGATTTTGTTCGACAAACTTATCTGCGATTAAGGTGTAAGCGTAATCGCCACTTGCGTGATGGGCTTCGTCAAATATTACTAGACAAGTCCGATCTAAAGAATATTTTAAGTTTACTAAGTCATTTCTTAAGGTTTGAGGCGTGTAAAATATTATTTGGTGGGTTTCGAATAGCTCCACTCTACTATCTGCAGGAGTTTTTCCCGTCAACATAACGAACTCTTTTTCGGGAAGAGACATTAAATTTGCAAACGATTCGTAATGTTGGTTTATTAACGGTCTTGTTGGCGCCAACACGATAATTTTACTTTTCTCTGGGAATTTTTCTAAGGTGAGCGCTGCCACGAAGACGCCAATTATCGTTTTTCCCAGACCTGTAGGGAGGACAACCAGCGAATTTTTAGAAGCACAGGCTCGAGCGATTTTTAATTGATATTCTCTTTTCTCGATTGATTTTTCTTTCAAGTAAACATTATTAATCATCGTCTTATCTTCTCTCTCGCTTTCGATCACATCTCAGTCCCCTCTATACTATTTGGATGATAAAATCTTCAATCTGTAATTTAGAGATCGATTTTTTGCTTCGGTTATACGACTGAATGAGCCTACCCGCCTCAACTGCCAGTTTAGAAGGATATATCAACCCATTTCCTCTATGTTCGAAAAAATAGGGATGTGAACGGTTAAACTGTTTTACTTTCTTAGAAAGTTCCGTCTTGTTTCTTATAATGTTGAAACCCTTCCCAATTTTTACATGTTGGAAATAATATATGATGTCGCTCAATAAGTTCACTTGGGTTTGGTTGATCTCTATTTCCTTTAAGTCGGACAAAAATTGACAAGTAACATCCGATTTTGGTTTTAGAATTAAATAACTTCTATCGCTTCTCCACTTCTTACACAAAATAAAGTCGCTAAATACTGAATTAAAAAGGTTCTGAAATCGAAACACGAGCTCTAATACCTCTTCTAAATCTCGTTCTGACAAGTTGAGATATTCAGCTAACTTATCGAGACTGAAGAGACTGTTTTTTCGCGTTTGGAACCTCTCTAACGCTGAAATGATTTGATGTAATTGCTTAAATTTAGCGCTTTGTGCCATTACAGCTTATATTAATCGTAGTAATAAAAAGGAAAAATTTTATTGCAGTTTAAAAAATAAAAAAAATTATTTACTATTTTGAGGGTTGCTTATTTTTGAGTTTTTTTGAGCGAATCGTTTTATAACTGCCAAGTAAAGGTATTGTAGCGGCTCCAACCATCCCGATCGCTAAGGGAATGGTTATGACAGCGTCTCCCTCGAATAGCTTGTTAAGATCGTCCTCAGGATCAGGATCGGGATCAGGATCTGGATCAGGGTTGGTGTTGGGATCCTCGTAGTCAAATGCAGCGTTGCAGATTAATTGAGGAACGGAGAGATAAGGATCGTTAAGATAAAATTCAAACGAATAGTTTCCGAAATAGATTGGCGAATAATCGAAAGTAAATGTTGAGCTTTCTAAGTTGTGAGAAGTTATCAAGTCTATAACATCCACTTGATCACCGTCTCGATACACATTGGCATACATCGAGCCACCGAAGATCGGTTCGTCTCCAGAAATAAACACATGGTATCCATAGATTTTAACTTCAATCCGAGATTCAGTTTTTACTATTGAATATGAAAACTGAGAATCAAATTCGGTAGTAAAAGAGAAAGGAATGCTTCCTTTTTTTATAGCGCCGTCATATACGCATAACTCTCCTTCCACAATCGGATAATTGATTGTATCAATTGGAACATATACTTCCTTTTGATACGTATAGTTCCCCAATTGATCCAGTACGATATTTCCTAATTGTGCTGACTCGATCTTAACCGTGGTATATTGTCCAAAATCCGAAAGGATGAGGTTTACCAGATCAACAGTGAACAAGTTGTTACTTCCTAATCCGACAGTATCGGAGTAAGAAGAACTCAATCTTACATCGTCAGTTTTTGCAATTTCGCACAACCATAAGAACACATCGTGATCCAGTTCTTTTCTCTCAACGGTCATGTAAAATTCATTGTATATGTCAGAGTATATATTTTGAACGAGTAAATGGGTTTGCTCGACATCGAAATTAACGTTCAAATCCAAATATTCCGAAATTTTGTAGGAATAATATAAATTTTCTACGTTCGAATAGTTAAGGTGGTTTACTACGAAATTATTAATTTTATTTATGTCCAAGCTGAATTGATCAATAGCGTTTAAAATGTAGATCGTGTAATACAAATTCTCTAAGGTTAACTCTACGCTATCTGAGTATTTAGCATCAAAGTATACCTCGATTGGAGTTTCTACCGTGTTTCTCGTAATGTATGTTCCAAGCGCGGATTTGTCGAATCCCAAATCAGCGAAATACTGACCCGTGATGTCCCCTAATCCTAAATATTGGCTAATAGTTTCCATAGTCTGTATAGCGTAGTAAGAATACTTCAAGTAGACCAGATCGTTTTTCCACTCGGAAGATGACAATATATTTTGGACCAAAAAAGCACCAAAATTATCGGTGTAGGATGGATCAAGGAATTGAGAATTAATTACTTCCTGCAATACCCGATTTAGATCAATAATCGAGGTAAAGTCGTTTAATTTAAAGATCTTATCTAAAGTATCGAGTATTTTAAATGTTGCTTCGTGGGAGACGAGGGAGTTCATATCTTCAACATAATCGTGGTATCCCGTAGTAAAATAATCGAAAGGCTTGGAACGGAACTTTACCAGAGCTAAATCTAAACCGGTGCAAGAAAAGATATTGTACTTCGTACCGTAATCTACAACAGTTCCGCATAAAAGATCATATACCTCTTGAATGTCAAGTTCGCCGATTTTATCAAAATAATCGAACGACGAAACAGTAGTATATATTAAGTCTACAGAAGCGTAATCCTCTGAAAGTAATGAATATCCACGTTCTTGAGCAAACAGAGCTATAAACGAAAATATTTCGTCTCTATCGCTTAAAGTTAAAACTGCAATATCTCCCGTGTTCGAAAGCGACCTTAATATTTGGAATGTGTCAATTAATTCCTGAAAGGCGATTGAACTGGAACCTAACCACCCTCCACGATGGTTTCGATTAGTAAAAATAAAGGACAAGACATCCTCCTTCTCAAAATTAACAAATTCGGTTATATCCGCCAATTCTAAACTCATAGCTGTTGCTACCACGTTAGAATAGTTGACCATAGCGCTATCTGAAAGGTCAAAATATCCTTCCTGAGGATGATAAAGCGCAGTTAGGTGTTGGTAGAATTTTGTTTTATCTATTACATCTATGTAACTACTTCCGAAGGTCTCTAACGTTTTCACGCAATAATAAGAAGCAAATTGATTGGGTTCTGGCTCCTTTAAGGAATCGAACATGCCCTCGTTATCGTTATAAAAGCCAGTAGATGAACTCAAAGATTGCAGACTGTCAATGTAGGATACAATATCGTCTCGTTCCTGCGAATGCAAATTCCAGTCTACACCTAATATATCTAAAGTAATAACACCGTAATAGGTATTATCTGCTGTAGGGATTTTAAATCCTTCTTCTAAAGAGTTATCGTAAGGTTGACCAATAAATCCGTGAAGGATAGGGTGATAGCAGTCCCAAATAAAAGTTAGCATTTCAGCAATGTTTATTGAATTGACACTATTCAAGATTTCCAGTGAAAGCACCGCATAACAATTGACTTGTAAAAGCGTTGAAAGAGGATAATATCTCCCCGGGATTTTTGAAGCGAAATATCTCTGAGCATTCTCGTCCGAGAAAATGTGAGAACTGGAGTTGTAAAACGACATAATATAGTCGATTATCGCTTGTTGATCAATATCTCCCAATTCCCCTATAGCATCTAAGACATATAGAGCGTAATAAGTCGCTTGAAGAGAGTCAGAGTAAATCTGAGGGTAATAGCCGTAAGTAGCGTAATCAGCGTTTTTTGCGTCAAAAACGGATTGCAAAATCTCTAGGTTCGAGGCATCAGATAAAGCCAGCAGGTTGAAATTCTCGTTTTGCCTTTCGTTAGGAATCGCAACAGATTTTATACCTATTGTTGATAAATAAGCTAAAACTACTATTAAAACAAGACTAACTAAAACTCGGGGGTTTTTCCATTTCATTATACTTCACTTAAAGTGTGTTACAGAAGCTTTGAACTACCCACAAGCCGTATGTATATAAAGAAAAAATACGATTATTACGATTGTAAACCATAAGGATAATGGGCTATCGTCGTAAATCATAAAAAAAGGGAAAAAAAAAATAAAAAGTAAGAAAATAGAAATTCAGCCCAGAGTTCATCGTCAACAAAGCACGGGTGGCCCTTTCGGATTATAAAATTTCCATAGTTCTACTTTTACCGGCTCCTGATCTTCATATATCTCGTTTTTGTCTGAATCATAAAATTCATCAAAGTTGAGTTTGTGATTAGTGTTAAGATTATGCTGTTTATCATTAATAGATGCAATCAAATACCCGCTGGCTTCTTTTACAAAAAGAAAATGCTCTTCACTCCCATTTAGGGAGTTAAATACTTTACTCGCGTTTCCCAATACTACTTGAACTATATCGTCATTTTCAAGCGAATTTTTCGAACCTTCAATTGGATCGACAAAACCCTGATCGAGCACACCTAATTTTTGCATAACTTTTTTTAACAATTCCGCCGATTTTACAAGGGTTTTGAATCCAGGAACGTTAAACCTTTGAATAACTCTTCTCTCTACTTGCCGGTGAATCGTTGACATTTTAATCCCTAATCGGTCACAAATTGCACATACGCTCACTTCTTTTGTTTGAGAGCAGAGGAGTGTAATAGAAGTCACTAAACCAACGATTACATCGTCTTTTGTGTTTTTGATTGAATCATAAAACCTGTTTAGTATACGTCGTGATTGGTAGTAAAATGGCATGCCTAATTTAAAGTGCTCGCTCACTTCTAAAATTCGCTCGATTATGTATTGCTTGCGATTCCGCTCTTGGTAATCTGGCCAGATGCGAATAATCGAAAATTTAAAAGCGTTAAAGTCTTTCTTTGAAATTTTTGAGACCTCTAAAAGGTCTTTTTCGCTAATTGGCTTGTTATTTTCTTTGTAAAAGGCGTAGATCACACAAGGTACCAACATTTCAGCACTCCTGTATTTAGTGCCCTTCCCTAAATTAGCGCGATTCTCTTTAAATTTACTTAGAATTACATCAAGATCTTTTAATGAGAAACCCAAAACGGTTAATATCCTTTTAATCTCTACTTTGGCTGCGATTAGAACATTTTCTTCAGTTGAACGAGATGCGTCAATCCGACTAAGCCCTTCTAACTTTGCAGAATGTTGTAATTTACTCCTTTCGGACTTGAAACCAATCTGAGTTTTACTTAATACCGCATGTTGAACGACATCAGCATCGTAAGGCCTATGATATTCTAATTTTTGCACCTCTAACACGATTCCGCAGGCTCTACAAGTAAAACCTTCTCGTGTCTCTACAAGGTCGTTAGATTTACAAATGTCGCACTGGGAGGTAGGATCAACTAAGGGATTCATCTTTAACGATTTTGATTTATCCATATTTTTGGTTGTTGCCATTTTTCTCCAACTTTTTTATAATTTTTTTGAAAAATATCGATTACATTTTAATTACAAAGAATTAAGATCACCAGTTTGCTATTTGAAGATTTGGAATTATGAAAAATCTCTAAAAATGTGGGAGATAATCAAATGATTAGTGAAAAATGAAGCGGAATGGTTGAGTAAACTTTAAAGTTTTTATGGATTAATAAGAAATCATTCAATAGAAAGAAGATTAATACGGCATTTTTTCATCAAAATCACAATTTTGCAATTTTATTCCAAACAAGGAGAATTTTTGAATCGCAGTTGCGGAGGTTACAGCTTAAATTGGGAATATAAAAAGATGTGTAATGGAAATTTTGATTATATATTGCCCTTCATAATTCTTTTAATGTAAATATATTAATAACAATAATAGAATTATAACCCAATTGAAATAAGTATAATATTCATAGAAAATTAAAATTGAATTAATTTCCTTCGACTTTTCTTAAGTCTCCCGTTGAAAGTTCTTTTATGAAACTCACTTTTATTCTTACATTTATCTTATCCATAAATTTCTTTATAAACACCTCTTAAAAATAATGATTAGTTTAAAGGGGAGATCAAAGAAAGAATAAAATAAACAATTTTTTCGATACTAAATTTTTCTTTTAAATATGTTCCTATAATAGTAAAGATATAATCATGATTGAATTATATTTCTGGCTTCTTGTTATGCTAGGATGTTCGATGTTAGTTCAGGGTTTTTACCGTTATGCCCGAACCCCGGGATACAAAGCGTTGTTTAACATATTAACCTTTATCGGAGTGTTTGTTCACGAGGTGGCACACTATACGCTGGCAACCTTGTTCGGAGTGAAAACCGGTAAAATGCGAGTAAAATACCGAGATGAGGATACATCGAGGGTAGCCATTCACGGTTCAGTCCGTATTCCTGAGTCCGAAAGAAATTCGCTCTTACAAACCTTTGCGATAAGTTTTGCTCCTATACTGGTGTCTACTTTTTTATTTATGTTTTGTTTGGATGTGATCTTTCACATACAAACCGAATTATGGATAAAGGTGGTGGCAATAGCTTTCGGCGTGTCGCTACTTATAGGATTAGAACCTTCAGGACAAGATATTAAGATGATTGGTTGGTCCTTTCAAAACGACCCCCGCTATTCACTCTATCAAATATTTCTGCTGGTGCTCTCCAGCGTGTTAGTGTGGTTATTTGTAGACGTGTATTACTTTGTGCTTCCTTTTGAAGTGCTGTATTATGTAGAATATTTTATAGTTCTTACTGCATTCTATTTTGGTTTAAAAGGTGTGTTTTGGATAGCCAGTAAGATCGCTCAAGGGATAATCAAGAAAATGGGAAAGACGCAGGTATCGAGTCCGAAATTTCTCACTCGAAGGAGAAGGTTTAAACACATAGAGGACCCTAACGAAAGGGAGGTACAGTGGTAATGAAAGGTTTTTGTTTAATTGCGATAATAGTAGCTATGCTAATGTTTTACCAGAAAGAGCCGTTCTACACTGTAGTCATAATTGGAATTGGTGTGGTAATATACTTTGTTTACAAAGCAAAAAAAAGCGGGAATGGACTGCTCGGAGCTTTTTTCAGTGGAAGTCAATCACAACAAGACAACCGATTAGACGATTTAATTGCTCTGATGATGCTTCAACAGCTCACATCGACCAACTCCCAGAATAACAGTGCTTCTCAGGTGATATCCGAAAAAGCTCGTAAACGATATGAAGCAATTGATAAAACTCAAAAAGAAGTGTTAGACTTATTGAGTAGTGATTAAAACACAATGAAGCCAAACGATCCTTCCAATATTACATCTTTGTTCAGTCTGTTAAGGGAACGAAGAATAATCTCTGTTTCGGGAGAGTCGAGCACCGGCAAAACAACTTTAGCGCTCCAATTGATTGCGTCTGCATTAAGTTGTGAGGATGATACTGACGAGCATTGCGTCTGGATTCAAGCTAGTGAACAATTCCCTAAAAAACGACTGCACACTTTTTTTAAAAGTTCTCCTGGTAAGTTCAATGTCCTCTTAAAAAAAATCTTTTTATATCCAGTGACCTCTCCTTTTTTGAGTTACGAAGATCAATCAGCCTTTTTAACAACCTTAAGAAGCGCAATATTACCCTTTAACACCAAATTTTTAGTAATCGACAACATTTCTCATCACTTACGGCTTGCTGCTTCTTGTTGCTCAAATTTCAAGCAAAAAACGGCGCTTTTAGATGAATTTTTTAGCTCGCAACTGTTTCCCCTCATTATGCGTTGTCTAAGGGAAGAGATCGTTTTAATTCTAATACACGAGGTCTCTTTCTCTCCTGCATTAGGAAAGAATCAACCGTTTTTTAACAAGTTGTACTCGAGGATCAACAGCGTAAATGTTTGCTTATCGAAACCATTTAACTCTAAGACTAAACGGATGGAACTCCTGTCGAGAAACAAACAGATCACAAGCGAGCTGAAATACAAAATCCTAGATAGAGGAATTTCTTTAGTTTAGTATTAGATCGTGAAAAGCTTTATATACTAATCTTGTGATATTTTTCAATAGAGATTATTGGTTCAAATTTAGGGGTCGGTCCTTGCTTACTTCTTACCCAGTTTAATTCTTCTTTAATATCAAGTTTAATCTCATCTTTATATTTAATCTTTTTTAACCTTAAAAATCTCAATGTTAATTTATAGAATTTTATCGCTTGATCTTCTAATTCTAATTTAGCTAAAACTTTTGCTAGATTCCAATAATAAAATAAATCGTCCCTATACAATCGTATAGCTTCTAAAAATTTATTATGAGCTGTCCTGAAATTTTTTTTGTAAAAAGCCTTTATCCCTTTATAGTAATAATCCAACGATTTTTGTTCAATTAAGTTGAAAGAAAAAAAAGTGATTTCAATTTCCTTAATATTCTCAGATAAATCTTTTAATTTTTCTGTGATTTTGTCCCGATCTTCTTCGAATTGATATAATTTCGTTATAATACTTTTAGCATACGATTCAATTGAAGAAAAAATAATTTTTTGGGTTCCTGGTTTAAGTGGTCCTTTTTTCAAAGAATTTAATAAAATACTAGGAAAATCTAAATCATTTAATAATTCAGTTGTCTTAAGAATTAATTTTATTTCGTTCCCGGAAAGAAGATCTTTATTTTCTATTGCTTCCAAAAAGAATGTAGCGAATTTAGGCGATCTTACGGATATACCAGTTACCAAATCAAAAATTTTATCCTTTTTATCGTTTTTCTCTAATTTTAATAATTCTACAGCAAATTTTGCTATCAAATCTTCCTGCTCTTTTATAATAAACGAATCAGTAAAATCAACAAAATTCTTAACGAGCATTGCCTTACGGATTTTTGTTATGATTTGAAAAATTTTAAGTGAATAACCCTCATCAAGTTTGTTGCACTTAAATCTAACAGAAGGAATAGATTCATTGTTATAATAGAATACTGTGGAAATATTACTAAAACCTGCATTGGATAATAGTTCTTTTAATAAGGAAGGAGGAAAACAAATCTTGTGTTGCAATCCTTTATGAGGTATTCCAAAAAACCATCCCAATATCTCCTTTTTCTGCTCTCCGTTTGCTTTCAAATAATGCTGACAAGTTTTCTCAAGGTCAGGAGTTTCAAGGATTAATTTCCCATTTGGTTCTAATACTCTAAAGATTTCACTAAGAGCATAAATAGTTTCAAAAAAACTTAAGTGTTCAATTATATGAATCGCTTTAATTTCATCGCAAGTATTGTCATCAAATTCAAGGTTAAAAGCTGACATGAGTCTATCAGCCACTAAATCTTCATATAAATCAATGTTACAATAATTTAGATTGTATTTTTTACCGCAACCAATATTAAGCTTCATTTTTTTTTATTAAAGTCTTTTATATTTACAGTTGATATTTTGCTCCGCTAGGATAAGTGTTTCTTATCGATTCATACCTTCATTTTTTAGCTTCAAAATCCTCTATTTTTACAGTAGAATATAATGTTCCAGCAGGATAAATATGTCTTGAGGCTTCAATTCCAAAAATAATAATGACAATGCCCAAAAAAATAAAGACAATTATCATTAGGATTGTAAATATTAATGGATATTTAGAATTGTCAAATAAAAAGATTTTATTAATTTCTTTTTTACTTAATCCTAACTCTTTACCGATTTTATTCAATTGAAAAAAATTATCTAACATTTTTAAGATCCCTCCTTTAAATTTTATTATCAGATTATTTGAATATTAAGTTATGAAACATATTTTTTAATATTGAAATTGTTGAATCCAATTTCCCTTTTAGTGGTAACTGTTGCGAGGAAAACAATTTATTTTCAATTGCTCTTAGACAATAAGGCTCTTCAAATTCTTTTAATGCATATGCTGTTCCCAAACATCCTCCCCGACAAATTTTTGCCAAATCACAATCTACGCAATAACCTTTTAACTGTTTTTGTTTTAGCCTTAACTTTTCCAAAATCGTTTTCAAACTCTGCGTTCTAATATTTCCTTCTATAAATCCATCTGGGAGAGTTAGACATCCTTTAATATTTCCGTTACTCTGAATGCCTAAAACTGATTTTCCCGCTTGACACCCCACCCATGGATCCAACCCTAAATTTGGTATAAACTTTGAAAAATGGCCGAAACAATGGGCACCAATAACTGGTAATCTTTTATAAGAATACTTTTTCACGTTTATGGCAATGAATAATGCTACAGTGTAAAATTCTT
Source organism: Promethearchaeia archaeon (assembly GCA_029856125.1). Classification (GTDB taxonomy): domain Archaea; phylum Asgardarchaeota; class Lokiarchaeia; order Sigyniarchaeales; family SOKP01; genus SOKP01. The sequence goes on from JAHQWJ010000152.1 coordinate 42,946, forward strand.
CTCTCGAAATCGTTAATTCTCTTGGAAAGCGTCCTATAGGGATTGCTATCTGAATTTGCCAAGCAATATTTCGATCTAATAAGATGTTTTTTATCTTATCTAGTTCATTCAAATTAGTTTTACTTACTGCTGTAATAACACTAACTGGTAGTTTTTCTTCTTTTAACCTATTAATCGCATTTAGAGTTTTTTCAAATGCTCCTGGAATACCTCTAAGATAATCGTGGACTTTGGCCGAACCTCCATCTAAACTCAGTGATACACAATCAACTTTTAGGCTTTTTAATTTTTGAATGTTATCAACTAAAGTTAATCCATTAGTAACAATTGATAATTCTAACTTATTTTTTTTAATTTCTTTCGCAATTTCATACCAATCTTCTCTAATTAATGGTTCTCCTCCCATCAAAGCAACTCCTTTATATCCACAATCATGGATTTCCCTAACTAATTTTAATGATTCTTCGGTATCCAGTTCATCAAGACGGGTTTTTCCCGCTTTTGATCCACAATGAATGCAATTACTATTACATTTTAGTGTAATTTCCCATACAGCGCAAGAGGGTTTAATCCTTTGAGATATTAGAGAAGTAATGCTTGGCATATCTTTAAATTCGATTCATTTTATTGAATTACAAATTATGAATTAAATTATTAAATGTTTCCATCCACAATGCATATCTTTTGAAAAATTGCTTAATACCATTAGGATTACAAAATAAGAAAAAATGATGCTTTTAAAGCTTTAAGGTGCACTTTTCTAACAATTTGAAAGGTTGGATATTATCTGAGTTAGAGCAATTAGGATTCTGTCATTAAGTTTGATGTGGATTATACTAAACGGATGGAACTCTTATCAAAAGACAATAAAATCACAAGCAAGATGAAATACGAGATTCTTGAAAGTGGAATTTCTTTAATCTAGTATTATAATTAATTTAAGTTTTACAGTTTTGTCACATTTCTTATATAATAGGAATTCTTAGTTAATCTTACAAACAACTTAGAATGAAATCTAATAAAAAATTAATAAAAAGGTATAAAAACATGGCTGAAATTTCAAAAGAAGCGAAAATTATTATTTTGATTAATATGATTGTTTCCTTTCTCTTTGCTTTCTTTTTTTTAGGAATTCCAGAAATTTATGCGAGTTGGACTAATGATGCCTATTTCTCTCCTATTTGTTGGCGACAACTAGGAGGAACACTTCTAGTACTTGGAATATTTGGTATAATCGCATTAATACGAAAAGAATGGGAGCAAATAAGAATATTTTGGGAAATAGGAATTGCGTTCGTAATATTATTAGTTTGCATCGATATATGGGTCATAGCTAATGGCATATTTGATTATACGGTAATTGTCGAAATTGTGTTAGTTGCAATTAACATCATTTTTTATATAAGAGAAAGGAGATAGAAAACCATATTCCTAAATCTTAATTTTTTTTTATATTTTTGGTTTAATAATCATTTTCTAATAGAACTTGTATCAATCTCTTCCTCTGAACTGAGTTATAATTATTGGTATGAGCAAAAAACAGTGCAAACTTTTCTTTAAAAAGGAAAAACTTTTGTCGCGTGAAAATTCTTTTCCTTTAAATAGTTCTTTTATATAAATATTGCATGATCAACGCCCCCGATTCAAAAATCTCTAATCAGATAAAATGCTCCATCTGCCGAGCCGACATTAAAGATCGCCACGATTTGTATCAATCGAACTTAAAACTGGGAGTTATCTGCAAGACCTGCCGAGAGCGGTTTTCTGAGGAAGATGTTGAGATGATAGTAAACCTTTTTTTCGCCTTCGGTGGATATTTCGGACAGTTCGATAAATCCGCGTTTTCTTTAGACGAGTTAGTCATAGAATTTGCAGAGCAGTTAGACGCAGGCAACTCGACCTTTCATTTACAGAATGTGAAAATGTGGCACAAAATATTAACTCACGGTATTGCTCCCAAAGATTTTTTAAAAGAACTTTCTACCTATGTTGAACAAGGCTTGTAAAAAGAAGAAGAATCAAAATTTATATAGAGTTCAATCGGTACTTTTATTAAGTAAAATTAAATTATGATTCTCTAATATTAACCATTTTTGCTTAAAAAATGGTAAATAATTAAAAAAGAAAATCAAAATGTCAGACGAAGAACTAAGTAATCAACTTACTAAAATCGCAGTAGAAATTGAGAAAGTTGAACAGACAGCGATTCAAAAAAAAACCTACTTTACAAATAAATGCGATGAGGAATATGACTCAAAAATTAGGGCTATTGGGGAACAATTGCTTCATGAACAAAACAAATTAAACGAAATCCTTAAAAGTATTAATGAATTAACGGCGAAAAAGAAAGAATTACTTTCCATTACAAAGAATTTGGAATCTGAATACAACTCCTTGATAAAAGAGAAGGAAAAAATCTTCAACCAGAATATTAAAGCAATTGAAAGAGAAAAGAAAAGTAAAACGAAGGACATTGATAACAAAATTAAATTACTAGAAAAAGAATTGAAAGCAAGTGAAAAAAATTAAGCTGGGAGTTTGTTCTAAAACTAATAAAAAAAAGAATTAAAGAAGTTTTGTTTCGGTTGTAGGAGTAGGTGTTTTTATAACCAAGAATCGAAAACTTGCTTCAGATTCGTTTAGTAACGTGTGAACGATTTTGGCCGGGCTAAAAATTAATTGATCTTTTTTCACGGTTTCTCTTTCTTTTCCAATCTCAACTATACCCTCACCTTCTAGAACGTAAAAAGATACGTCTACAGGCGTTATATGTCTTTTGAGAGCTTCGCCCGGTTTAAGTTCGATATGTACGATTGTTGCGTGCTCAAAATTAATTAATTTTTTCACAGCTACTTTATGTACTGTGTCCGCAATCTGAACGTCTTTTGTATTTATTATTTTCATTTTATTTTAACCTAAATTTTCGAATTATTGTAGGTTATGCAATATAAATCGATGTATAATATAAGGTTTAGAGTGAACATCTTCACGTAAAGTAAAAGAAAAAAAGAAAAAAAAATTTAAGGTGTTGGCAAAGATGCAAGTACGCTAGTATATGCACTTAAGAACAAAACTGCTAACCCAGCAAGAACATTCAACATTAGTGTGAGCATATTGAACGTCTGATTCTGTTTTGGAGTGAGTTTTTTAACTCTATCCACAATTAGACTGCGGAATATACTTAATGAGATCATAACAATGTATAATATATGTTTGATACTCAACAGAGTCGAATATTCCGTTCCAAAGCTTAAGAAGCCCGTGTACAACCCAGATGATGCGACTTGTCTTGCCATAAACATTCCGGTAATTACCAAGCCAGCCATACTAATATAGGTTAACAAGCTAAGTCTTTTCTTTATCAAAGCATTTAACATTTTAGTTTCTTTGGATTTCCCAAGAATTTTCCTGATTGCAGGTAAAACGGAAAATGCGAGCGCCAACATGCCTCCAATCCACATCGCAGTAAATGTACTGTGGAGGAAGGAAATCAACACTGGAGCTATTACAGCACTTATAGGAACCATAATGATCATTTAATATTTTTATTTTAATTGATATTTAATTAACTAAATTTAACCAACCAATAATTTTGTTTTCCTTTACGGGTAAAGTTTTTTTGAAGACGACTACTTTTTTTTTCCATTTATAAATATTAGGATTATTCGCTTTTCCATGACTTTGATACAAACAAGCTAATTTTGAATTAATTCTTTAAAGAAATTCTTTTTTATTATGAGTATATATCGGTAGAAAATCGGTAATTGCATGAGAAAATTAGCAGAACAACTAAAAAAAATAGATTTAGAACTACCTAAATGGACACGCGAAGTTATTTTTGAGCATTTAGTAGAAGTGTGTAAAGATATTAAGCAACATGGGGAATTAAAAAGAGCCTAACACTATTCCTTTTTCATATCTATTCTTTCTTATATTTCTATAAATTTCCAACGTGTTGGGGTCCCTGCATAATCATTCATATCCCAACAAAAAACTTTGGTTTTGTTTACCCGATAAAATGGAGGAGGATGATCTAAATTGTATTTTCTCATATAATCCATTTTAATCTCCTTAATAACATTTTCATTTTTTTCAATTGATACCTTCCCTTCTATTATAACAACCTTCGTCCCACTTTCTGAGTGAACAACAATATGGGGATTTTCAACTAAATTTTTACGATTTTGTGTTTCTGAACCTCCCCCAAAATAAAAATTATCATTAATCCAGGATCCCCATATAGGAATTGCATGGGGACGACTATCTGATTTTGTAGTACTTAACCAGTAATTTTTTGCATCCTTCATCTCATTTTGTACAAAATCCCAACCTAATAATCCGTTATCTGATTCTTCTATTCCATAATCAGGTATATATGGACGATCACGTGATTTTTCTTGCTTCATCATTTAACTTGTGGGTTTTCTGTAATTTTAAATTTACACTTTTTTAGTCATCACTGAGTTTTGCATCCTCTCTATTTTTTTTCTTTATAAATATTCGATTCTAAAGGGATTTAATCTCAAAATACAAATAGGAGTTGATAGTAAAAAATTTCAGACTTAGACCAAGTAAAGTCGATAAACGCTCGACAAATTAAACTCCTTCAGGAAAGTGGAATTAGCACCGCGGAAGCGCTGGCAATGTCTCCACATAACATCATATCGGAGATTGATGGACTAGGCGATAAAACAGCGAAGAAGCTGATTTGGAATGCTCGAAATGCGTTAGGTATGACCGAATTTATCACTGCTGGGGAGATTGACGAGAACACGGAGTATATAACTACTGGTTCTTCTGAGCTAAATAGAATATTGGGCGGTGGATTCCAAACAGGAAAACTCACCGAGGTATATGGTCCGTTTAAAAGCGGAAAAACAAATTTAGCTCATACTATTGCTGTGACAATCCAACTTCCGAAGAAAAAGGGAGGATTAGGGTCTGCTGTAGCATACATTGACACTGAAAACACGTTTGCTAAAGAAAAGATCAAAAGAATCGCCAAGAGATTTGGACTCGATCCGAAAGAAGTCCTGTCGCAAATTTTTCACGCCAGGATTTATTCGTCCGACCACCAGATGCAAATGATTCAGAAGGCGGAGACATTATGCAAAACGCGGAACGTGCGTTTAATAGTAGTAGACAGTTTAATGGCGCTATTGAGAGCAGAATACGTCGGTATTGGAATGCTAGCCCGTCGTCAGGGCGTTCTCAATAACATGATACACGGGCTTTCGCGAGTTGCAGAGACTTATAATTGCGCTATTCTACTTACGAATCAAGTCTCGACCAAGATGATGGGTATGTTCTCTGCTAATGACGCAATCGGTGGGAACATCGTTGCTCACGGCTGTCATTTTCGTGTGATGTTCAAAACTAAAGGATTTTCGTCCAATAACTCGTTAAAACGGAGAGCGATAATAGTTGACGCCCCTGACTTACCACCAGAAGAAGCAGAGTTTTTTATCACGAGTGTAGGTATTGCAGACACCGAAAAAGGAGAGGTTCCCGAAGCAAAGGGGTTAGATTTCGAAGTAGAAACGCTATACGAAGAAGAAACTCCAGAAGTCGGAATTACGGAAGATACGACTAACTCAGGAGAGTATTCCTTAATTGATGTGAAAGGAATAGGTGACGGGACTGCAAAAAATCTCGCAAAAAATGGCATAGCATCAGTCGAAGACTTACTAGAATCTGACCCTGAGACCCTCGCTCCCAAAATTAGCGGAATCTCTTCTAAGATGATTAACGAGTGGCAAACGAACGCAAAAGCTCTTTTAAACGCTTAAAATTTACTCTTTTTTTTCTTAATTTTTTTAATTCATTTTCTTGAAATGTATGCTTCTTGACCTTTATCAACAAATGAATTTAAAAAATCTTCTTTTTTTTCTTCCTTTTTTAATTTTTATCTAAATCTAATCATAGCCATTATAATTGAGCCTAAAATTATAATAGAACAAAGTATTGCAATTTTTTGCTTTGCTTTTATTGGAACCGTGTTTCCTCCGCAGTGAGGACATTTTTTAGCATAAACATAAGCTGGAAGTCCTAAAACAGCAATACTGACAAAATTAGCGGTTTGTTTTCCTGTAGTTTTTGGTTCTTTTAATGCCATAACTTCTTTTTGACATTTTTTGCAATACATTTTTTTTAATATTATCTTTTTTTCTTCTGACATTTTTGCATTACTCTTAATTTTTTATAAATTCCGCTTTTGTGATTTTATTGTTGTTTGGGGTATATAAAGATTACATTGAAATTAACAAGTAAATTCTTCTTTTTACCGGTAGAAATATGGATGCGGTTAGTAAAAATTGTTGGAATTGTTTGAAAATATCTCAGAAAGAAGTAATTTTTTAATTCTACATTATCGATGAAATTTATTTATAAAAAATGCGAAAAAACAAGCAAGAGGAATTAATAACTTCCTCCAGGTTAAGATTTAATTATTATCTCTTTAATTCTTTTCTCTCATGGAGAGCAAGTTCGATTTTATATAATACTCCAGCGACGACAATCAACATTAAGCAAAACAAAACTGTTACTAGATGAGTCATATTTAATACTTTTCTCAGAGTTTCGTAATAGTTGTTTATCATTTCTATCATCTCTGGGTTTTCGGTTATAGCTAGAAGATATGTTGATTCAAATTGAACTACAGTATATAAATGGAAGCCTAAGAGAAACGACATTGCTATTAAAACATATTTATACAGCTTTATTTTTAACACTACTGGTTTTCCTGTTTTATTAATATCGTTTTTCTGAATTGTTTTATGTTCTACTATTGGTTTATATTCTACTACTTCTTTTTTAACTTCTTTATGTTCTAATGGTTTGACTTGTTTTACCATTCTATTTCTTACCTCCTTTATTTTTGGTTATCAATACCTTTTTTTATTTCTTTTTCTTTTTTTTTTATTTAATTATTTTAATATCCATTCATAACTACAGGAGCAACAAATCTAATAATTAGGTCAATTATGACCCTTGAGATAAAAGTAATTATGCTCCATACGAAATTTTTATTTCTAGTATCTTTAAATCACTGTTGTTTAATATTGATTATAAAGATTACACTGTAATTAACCGTTAAATTGATATATTTACCGGTAGAATCTAAATTGAAAATTATTTTATAGGATTAAATTGTAGAAGAAAATAAATCAAGAGATTTTGTCGAATAACTGTCAAATAAATAGTTCGCATGAAACGAAAAAAAAGTTATAATTAAAAATTAAATAAAAAAAAGTTAATTGGTCCGTAAACTGACGGAGTCTTTTTTCCGTCTGACCGCCCCTAAAACTACTAAAATAGCCAATAATCCCCCGGCAGAGAGTCCAAAAGCAAGAGTCCACTCCATCGGCACATAGAAGTAGCCGATCGCAGTTTCATTTGCAGACGGTTCAGGCTCGGGGTCTGTTCCGTTGTTAATGGTGCTAATTTGATAATCTTCAGCGATAGCGTAGGCAATGTTTACTACATCAACTTGGCAGTGAATCCGAATTTTAACCGTATAAATTCCTTCCATAGCGGTTCCGAAGTCGAAGTGCATTATCGTTCCAACGCCCCCTACTGTTTTGTTTTGGTAGATCGTAAATTCAAGCCCGTCAGGATCGGTCACATCGTAATCCACTCTAACTTCATTTTCAACAGTTAACCCTCCAATTGCCGAAACTCTTCCGAGGTAAAACTTGTATGACACATCGGTTTTGAGAACAGTGTTATGTTCAACTACCATCCCGTTAGTGAACTTGTTAACTTGATATAATTTCATTCTTTCTAAAAATTTTGGTGATATCACATCGTACAAGCACTTTACTTCCGGGTCGAACGATATTTTGATATGCAAATTTAAGGTAAGAGCACAAGCAACGGAAACGATGAAAGTATAGTTTCCGGCGATCGCCGTTCCAAACGGAACTTCGAACCAATCGTCGTCTTGAGAAATATTTACTTCCGTATTGAACACATTGTACACATCTAATACCGGATCGACGATAGTCACGTTAATTTCGCAATCGTGAGGGGTTACAATCTCAAGTAACATATAATAATTAACTTTTTCGAACAAATATAAATCCTCAAACCGTAATGTGTCGTTAGGTGCCAGAAAAGTAAACACTTTGTCTACTAAATTTTGCTCAGAACTCGCCTTTGGGTTGTCTACTTGACTTGTCACACCTAATACCGGGCGAGGAGAGGTAGACAGAACTCCAAAAATGGCGAGGCCGGTGATGAGCGAAATAACAACGAGGGACTTTCTAATTCTAGGGGAATTAATAGCCATACACCTGCAATTCTTTGAATTCAGAGACGAGTATTTTCACTTTCGAGCAACTGTCGTAGTCTATACAATTAAAACATGGTTGATCCGACCAAAAATACGCAGGTTGATTCCTTCTTTCCACGATTAAAAGCGGAAAGCTACCTTTTGGACATTCTAGCGCAGAATTACTAATCTTTCCCTTCTTCGGGATCGGATACGAAATACCGCACGCATCGCATTTGACGAATCGTTTGTAGTTATTTGTTTTATACATCATTAGTGAGCACTGACAGGATGGGCAAGTGCCTATTTCTTGAATCTGTTTCAATTTAAACACCGTAAATTTACTTTTACTTTAAGGTAAAAATCGATGCTTATAAAGGAAAAAGCACTTTTTAAAAAAAAATTAGTAATTGCGGCACCCGATCTTATTTAAAAGGTACGGAATTGCTTCCTACACTTGTAATTCGATGAATACACCCTAATTTATTTTTTTGGAAGGTTAGGCTTTTAATTTCTATCCTTTCTTTTTAATTGACCAATTTCTAATACAACAAATAATAGCGACTATTATCATAAAATGAAAGGATTAATTTTTTTCTTTAAATAATCGGTACAAAATTCATCTATTATGGTATTGTTCGATTATTTTGAAGATGTTCTAGGAGGAGTCGAGTTTTTGATAGCCTTCGGTTCGCTTGTGGGAATCCTTGGACTTTTAATTGGCATTATGTTAGCTATTTGGGGCGGAAGTCGGCTTCGCTACAAGATGCTAGGAGTTATAATATTCTCATTTGTGTTGATTGCGATTTGCGGCTTCGATACTGGATTCAAATACTTCAGAATTTTTAGATAATTAAAAAAAATTCTTTTCTTTTTAGCAATAATGGTATCCTTGGGATGGTTGACTCCCTCCAAACACTAACCCTAAAAATTCGAAAGGGACTCCGGTAAGAAAAGCGCCGATCCATAGTAATAACGCACTAGCTAGAAACGATTTAACGCGGAATTGGTGAAAGAAGATTTTGAGGATGTTTATTACGAACAAGGCGCCCCCAATGGTAAGGAAAATTTGACCTACGCTCATGAAAATTGTTTTAAAAAATGTTCCTGTCATATAACGCAAATTCGATCCGAAAAAAGGCACGATTATTGCGATGAAACCTAAAATCCCGAGGATCATTAAAAAAGTGCGGTTTGACTTGCGTTGTTTTCGAAGGATTATGATACCGTTGCTACTTTTAGCCATAGATTTTATCACTTGATGAGTTTTACTCTCATATTCAAATCAAATCCTTATAAAGAAAAAGTTCAACTTTTTCTAATCCTAATTAAATTAAATTCATATTACAACGAAAGAAATGTTTAATAATTCTGCACCCAAATAAGTAATATGTCGAATAACGAAAGAGTGAAATGTCCTGAATGTGGCTCTATGACTTTAATTTCTCGAGATAGGGAAGATTATTGCTCTAATTGTGGTATAGAGCTTAATTATGATGACTTGCAACAAGGAGGAGGGAAAGTCCTTATATTATGGGTCTTAGTTGTTTTTATAGTAATAATTAGCGTAGTTTTAATTATGTTACCTTTCTTTCCTCATTATTAGTGTCCTATTGGTTTTAATCATAATGATAGGGATTGCTCTTATATTTTTATTCTTCTTGTATGCGTAGATAATTTTTCTTTTTTATAATCTGTAATGACCTAAATTGTATGGGAGTTAAACTTCAAGATTTAGTGATCCGAAACGTAATCGAATTTTCCAAACTTGCAGGTAAGATTATAGCGGTAGATGCCCCAAATGTAATAATGAGTTTGTTTAATTTCGCTCGCAAAAACCCTGACGGTTCTCAAGCAGGACTTATTCTCGACCGCACCCAAAGACCGATATCTCACCTTTATGGCTTGCTCTTTAGGACGAACTTTTTCTATTCTAAGAAAATTTTCCCCATTTTTTGCTTCGATGGACTCGATTCCGACCTAAAAAAGCTAAAAACTAAGGATAGGCTCAACGACTTCTTATTCACGGAAAAGTTATATCGATCATTAATCCAATCAGGGAACAGAGAAAACGCGAAACAAATCGCTTTATCGAAAGAATATATGTGGCCCAACATTGTTAAAGAATCCAAGCAACTTCTAGGTGCATTAGGCGTGCCATACATAAGCGCTCCCGCTTCAGCAGAATCACAATGTGCTCAAATTGTTAAAAGCAAAGTTGCACACTATTCTAACTCTCAAGATTTTGACTCTCTTCTTTTTGGATGCCCGCAGACGCTCCAAAACCTCTCAAAATCATTAAGAAGGAAAGTGCAGGGTCGCTGGAAATATCAAAAAATCACTCCCGTTAAGATCGATCTCAACGAAAATCTAAAAAGGTTGGAAATCGATCAGTTTCAATTAGTAGACATGGCGCTCCTGATAGGAACCGACTATTTTCCGGGTATAAAAAATATTGGACCAAAAAACGCTTACAAATTCATTAAAAAGCACCGTTCCATAGAAAATGTGATCATAGAAGAAAAAAGAAATTACGATTTTTCTGCCTTGAGTTCCGAAGTCATTGCGAAGGTAAGAAAAATCTTTTTACTCCCCGAAGTATTAACAGATTATCCACATTTGGGCTGGAATTTTCCTAGCGAACAACAAACATTAAACTTATTGTGCGAAGATCACCATCTCAATCGAGAACGGGTAGAAAACAACTTTAAAAAGTTGGCTATAAATTACGGAAAGTGCCAAATCTTTTTCTCCAACAAAACGAGAAATCCCTCGAAAAAACAAGAAACTCTTGATTCTATTTTTTCTACTTAGAAATTTAATTTTTCTTTATAAAAGCTCAATGAATTGTTTGTGTGTTAATTAAAATCTACACTCACATAACTAACGAAATTGAGAGAAGTATGGCAGAATCAACGAACGATGCGATCATTCTGCAAAACAGTTTAAGAACCTATAGAAGGGTTCCAAGGGACCATGTTAACAAAGAGAAAGTGCTTAACTACTTTTTTAGATTCGAAAGCTTTGCGGATAACACTAATGAATACAAAGATTTAACCCCCTTGATCGTGAAGAACATTGTGAAGGAAACGAACTTACCCGATTTCGTAGTGTTAAACACCGTTTTTGAGTTTATAACCGATGCGACCCAATTCAGTCATACTTTAAGGTTAGGACTCGTTTCGTGGGGTTCAGGAGAGAAAAGCGTTTTACGCCAGTCGAAATTTTATCTGAGAAAGGTTCATAGAATCGCCCCTGTGTTTGATTACCCCCGAGCAATTGCCAACTTAGAGATTTTACACAAAATCTTAAAAAAAAACTTTTTTTGGCCACACATCACCACTCAACTTGCTTTAACCATATTCGTGACCGACAGAAAAGACCCAACTATAACGAAAAATGAGTATATCCTGCAAAAAAACCTAAGAACATTTTGCGCGTGCTCCGCTTACGCCTTCCACATGGCCAGAAAGAAGCTTCATATTGACAAGACGGGTTGTATCTACACTTAATCTGTTTTTTAGGGTTTTTCAATTTATGAATTTTTTGTTTAAATACTTAGTTACTAATTTTTACTTATTAGTAAAAAATTGAGAGGTTATGAAAATAAGCGCCTCAGTAGAAGAGTTATACAAAAAATTATTGGACCTTGGATTGTCTGAAGAAGAGCTGGAAAAAAAAGTTAAGAACAAAGTAGAAGAATATGGCGGCTTCATGTCGAAACAAGGAGTGCTGTTTATAATAGCTAGAGAAAACGGGCTTGATGTTAGATCTCCCGATATTGACGATTATATTTACGACGAGTTAGAGGAGGAAATCGATTACAACGAGTTTACAATAGATGTCTCAGACCTTAGAGAAGGGATGAGCAACATCGTGCTGTTAGGGAAGATTTTGAACTCACAAAAAGTTCACGAGTTTGTGCGAAAGGACGAATCTAGTGGAAAAGTATGCTCTTTTTTACTCGGAGACCCGACTGGAATCGTGAAAATCGTGTTGTGGGACGAACGGGTAGATAGTGTTAATCAAGAGTATTTCAAACCAAATGAACTCGTTCGAGTTATTGGCGGATATTCAAAACTAGGACAAAAAAATACTCTCGAAGTGCACCTCGGAAGAAAAGGCACATTAATTCTCTCTCCTGAAGTTAGCAGGAAAAAACGAGAACAGTTCGAAGCAATTACTATTTCCAGTTCAGATGATAAAACATCCAAGAGTAACTTAGAACCTTTGGAACAAGCTATCCAACATAATAAATACATCAGCACCGTCAAAGGAACTGTTCAGATAGAAGAATTTAAGGAATTAGAGTTAAAATCGGGCAAGAAATCGTTTTTGCTTACTATTTTCTTAGAAGCAGAAGGGTTCACTATTAGAGTGAAAGCGTGGGGCATGAAAGGGGTAGAATGTTTGAAAATAGTGAATGATGGGGATTTTGTTTCTATTACTAACTTAGCCGTAAAAGAGAACACGTATACCGGCGAGAAAGAGCTTGTGTTCACGAGTAATTCGAGTGTAATGTTGATTTAATTAGTTAAAAATAGAAGTATTGTTATTCTCCTGTTATCGAATCTACATTTCTAAAAATCTCTTTGAGTTTTATTACATCCTCTTTTGGGAGGGGGGGTTTTTGCATAATTTTAATGTTTTCTTTCAAATGATCAAGATTTCCAGTACCTGAAAGGATTACATGGGTACCTGGTTCATAATTACAAAACCGGTATGCTGCATCAACTACACTTTCAACACCTTTATTATGTATAAGAAAACCAAGAGGATCTTCTTTATCTATCACAGAGGGATTGATCTGTTTATTCTGAATTAATTCATCAATACATTGTTTCAGACGTATGGGTCTACTAAACGCAAGTCTCACGGCAAACATTATTAAAATCCCTATTTTTTTTTCCATTGTAGCTAAAAATATTCGCTCTCGTGCTGACTGGTTCAATATATTAAAACCTACCATCATTACATCCCAGATATCATCTTTTAGTGCTCTCTGCAACATAGTATGTTGGGGATCAACATTAAACCTTTCTGTAATACCCAGAAAGCGTATTTTACCTTGATCTCGCATTTCAAGGAGAGTAGGGACCACTTCTGAATAGAGATTATCGTAATCTTGCAAAATTACTCCATGAAGGTGATAAATATCAATATAATCGGTCCCAAGATTCTTAAGACTCCTCTCAAGGCTTTTTATGACTTTATCTGGCTTTATACTCCCCCATGTTGATTTTTTAGTTGACAAGACGAGATCTTCTCTATTGAAACCTTCAATACCCTTACCCACAATCTTTTCTGTCCGATAAAACTCGGCTGTATCAATAAAATTGATGCTAGAATTTAACCCATGCTTAATTATTGCGATAGATTCTTCTTCAGTATTTCCAGTAGCTTGCCCAATACGGCTAGGTCCGCCACATCCTAAACCCATAACGCTGACCTTCAACCCCGTACGCCCAAGTGTAGTATAATCCATAATTTCTCAGACTTTTTATTGTTATCAAAGGAAATTGAAACATAGATTTTATAGTTTAAGATTAAATTGACTTAATTAAATATCTCTAAGTCTTAACCTTCCTCATAAGTTGTGAAGGTTTAGAATTTCTCTTTTCTTATTTTTTGTTTAAATATCCTACTTTTTTCTTGTGCTGTAAGATTTTTAGTCTTAAATCTCCATAAAAATAATTTGAAAATCATGATAACTAAGCAAAAGTTAAACGCAAACGAGATCGTTGGTTTAGAAAAACCTTCAAATCCCATTTCAAAGCGGTTGGAAGAGATTTTTTTCTACAGTAGCGTTAGTTACATCGTATTGTTGGTTATGAATGTTATTTTATCTTCATTTTTCGGATATTCGCTCATAACTAATTACATTAGCGACTTAGGAAGTAAAAATATAATCCCTTTTCCTTACGTTCACGATTTAATTTGCGTGTTTGGAGGTATTGTGAGCCTTCCTGTTAATTTTTTTGTGAGAAAAAAGTTGCGAATTGTTTACAAAAGTTCGAAGCACTCTGTCTTATTTGTCGAGTTAGGCGTAGCTTTAGGAATAATTGGAAATATTGGATACATATTTTTAGGAGTATTCAGTTTAGATCGAGGAGGTCCAGGAGGCATCTATCACCGTATTATAACCTTCATTTCGTTTGGTGGTTATATTTTTTCTATCTTCTTTTTTAGTTTGAACATTGTTTTATCGCACAAATGCAAGTTAAAACATTTAGGTTTATTTGGATTGATTGTTCCCATTGCTTTGCTTTTTGCCTATTGCGCCACCACCATCCCTCTTATCGAATGGTTTTTGTTAAGTTCCATCTTGTTGTTTTTGCTTTTGTTGGATTATTACGTGTTCAAAATTTAATCGTCAAGCTAAAATTGAAATGACTTACTCTCTCACTATCTTATTCATCAAAATAGCGCTTATAAGAACTAGTCCCCCTCCAATAAGATTAATAACAAATCCATACCCAATAACATGATAATTATAAAAATAAACCCCACCAAAAAACGAAAAAATCCTAAAAAGTATTAACCATAGAACTGTTAAAACAAGAGTAAAAATTGCTAATAATAAAAAGTTTTTATTCATCTTCTTTGTGAAATTTTGGGTTTTTCTAAATTCCAATAATAATTTAACAGTTTTAACTGCGAATACAATAATTATAATGGAAAATATTATCCCGTATATCAAGACATTTAATAGCATACCTATGTATTCTCCTCCTACACTTATCCATAATCCCCACATCCAAATATAACCACCAACCCCTGTGGGAAAATCGGGATTTTTAGGAAACATAATTGGTAAAAAGACCAAAGAAATCATTATGATTAAGGTTCCAATTGATGCTAAAATCCAAAATTTAGTAAAATTAACCATTTCTTATCACTTAATATTTCTTTTTTTAACTTTATATAATCTATATTTTTTTTTTACCTAAAAAGGATTGCAATTAGGTTAATTTTTAGCGCTACTTTCATTACTTTCCTTTGGTTTCCTTTTTGCGAGAAAATCGAGGTATTCTTCACTTTTCTCCTTTTCTTTCTTGGAAGGTTCATGAAAATTTGGATGTATTATGAAAAACAGAATTATTGGCAAAAGAAAGAAACTTAAGAGATATACAATAATAATAGTATTTTCGAATAACATAAAATTATGCGCATCTTGTTCTTTAATACTATGAGTATAAATGAGATTATAATTCACAGTACCATTCTGTGGATTACTGTTCAATTGATAGTTTAAATCAACGGAGCCTTGACAAGTTAAATTGTCTCCAAATGATAATTCAATACTTCTTGAGGATATTATCTTGGGCCAGTAGAGTAAGGTACCATTATAAGTGTATAGATTTATTGTATTCTGATAAATTTCACAATCAATTCTTTCAATTTCCACAGCTGTTACACTTGCATTAAATGTGAAATCAATTTCCAAATAATATAAATATGCAACCGGATTTAATAAGTTTGAATTTAACTCTATACTCATAGCAACATTCATATCTACATCACCGTCAATAGTTATATTTTTACTCCCTTTTAATCCAAAAAAATAATCAATGCTTCCTATTAGAGGAATTAAACACAATAAAACTACAATAATTAGAATTGTAAAAACTATAAATTTAGATTCTTTGCTCTTTACCATCTTTCTCCCTCCATTTTTTTAAAAACAACAATTTGGGATACAAGAACATTTGTATTTACTATATTAAGAATTGAGTATTTTAATGTTAGGTTCTAAGCACAAAAAAGCTAAGAAAATTGTGATTTGCAGTTTGAATCCCGGTTGCTTGAGAAATCATGAATTTTTGTTTTTGGGTAAATTGCGTAAAAAATCAGTTTTGAGAGGAAGACAACCTTTAAATTACTTTAATTCACATCAATGTTCAACCAGGGCCAACTGTTATCTCCATCTAAAGAATCAGGATCATATTTGGGTTGAGTTCCATCATAAATATCAGTAGCTTTCACATATATTGTTTTTATCCCTTCTTCGTAAATTCTAAATTTTATTATCCAAAAAACCCAAACATTGTCAAAATCAACGCTTTTGATTATATCTGCTTGATGCCAATTAAGTCCATCGTTGATTGTATATTCCACTTTTGCTATTCTAGTACCTCCATACGCTGCGCCCCCAATAAAAATTTGCTCTCCGGTCTCTACTGTTTTAAAAATTCCTCCTGAGTAAAATATTTTTGAATCTGCAGCCATAGGAGGTGATGTATCCCAACCATAATCATCCCAAAAATCCTGTAAAGGCATATCAATTACTTCAATTTTAGTTACCCAAGCCGGTTGTTTGGCGCCATAATAACCAGGATTTATTATCCTTAAAGGAAATCCTTGAACTGGAGGTAGTGTCTGATTATTGATGTAAAGCGCTCCGATAACTGTATTGTTCATAAGCTGCTCCATCGTGTGGGTCGCGTAATACCCATCTGCTGCGTAATATTTAACTCCAGTTGCATTACTCTTTAACCCAAGCGTGCTCAATAAGTTATAAATGCTAAATCCAGTCCAGTTAGCTGTAGAAAGTAAGGAACCACCAAGACGGTTTCCAATGCATTCTATTGTTAATGGAAATTCAATTAATGGTAGAGCTCGCAACTCTGAAAGACTATAATTAGTAGGGTTTTCGATGCTACCGTTTATTTTTAATTCGTAACTATTCTCGTCAATCTCAGGGATGGCTCCGATTCTAGTAATGAAATAATCTTCGGTCTTAGTATAAAAATCGGGATATTCTATATCATTTACACCAGGGTTATAATTTGGAACCAGATAAAATCCAACGACTAATCCAACGACTAATCCAACGAGGATTACACCTACAATTGCTCCAATTCCAACTAATTTGTTCTTTCTCATGATACAAAATCAAAATTTATCGTATGAATTACTTCTTATAGTAATTATACGCTGCTTTATTTAACCATGCCCATTAATTTTGAAAACATATCCGTTTAAAAAGCTGACAACTGAAATTTTAGTACTTTAATAAAGTAGAAACGAATATCCAAAAGAGAAAAAGGATTTTGAATGGTTGAAAATTTTTTCCTTTAAATACTCAAAAATGGTTACTCCCAAAAAGTAAACATTATTGGTGATATGTGAAAAGTGACAATTTACGTTCCTAAAACACTCTACGAGAACGAAATAGCCCAAGTGTTAGATGAGGTGCGATACAATTACGGAATGCTAACTAGGAAAGGATATATCCATGGACTCATTGCTATAGACCAAGATGCGAAAATAATTGCTATCGATTCTCGATTTGACAGGAAATTAAATTATTGGGACTTAAGCTCTATCGGAGCGGCTTTATATGGTGTTGCCCGACAAGCGCAAGATTTTTTCGAGACCGACTCGCTAGTACGTGCAACACTTATCTATAAAGACTTACAACTCTACGTTAAATCAATTGGAGATGTAATCCTTGTAAAAAAAGGAAAAAGAGAGATTCTGGTAGTCCTTTTGGTAGATAACCAAGTCAATATTGGCGTGCTCATCCTCCAAATGCGTAAGTTTTCAGCAAAGGTAAAGGATGCCATCACACGTAGTCAAAGTATAATGGAAAAATTGCAGATGTCAGAGCAAGATCTTAAAGAGCATCTCAGAGACTTAAAAAGAAAGGTTTTTGAGACGGTATAAACCATATCGGAGGCGAGCTAAAAAATGACAGTAGGTTCCAATCATGAAGAAAAGCAATTGGAAAAAGAACAACTCGATATCAGTGGTAAATCCGGGAAAAATTCTCTCAAGGAAGTGTTGCAGTTCAAGGTTGTTTATTGGGGTCCTGGCGAGTCTGGGAAGACGACTAACTACTTCAGGTTAAGGGAAAAATTCGACGGAGTAAAACTCAACCGAGGTTATTCCATCGAGACAACAGACGGAAGAACCTTGTGGCAAGATTCGATTCGATTGTCTTTCTATCTTAACCTCGAGAAGGTAAAATTTAACATCGTAACCCAAATCGTGACTGCGACTGGGCAAGAACGGTTTTTATCCACTCGTGAATACGTGTTGGACGGTGCTGATGGCGTTGTATTCGTCGCAGACTCCGATCCTAAGAAAATGGAGCAAAATAAACGAAGTTTTCGAGAATTAATCAGTTTTACCAGCGACCAGAACGTTCCTTTCGTTATTCAGCTCAATAAAAGAGATATACATGGAGCTATTTCAGAAAAAGAATTTAAAATAGAGCTTGGTTTGCCGAAATTTGAGAAATACGGAGATGGAACTAAGGTAATTTATCCCACTGTTGCGCTCGAAGGGGATAGCGTGAGAAAATGCTTCGAGGATCTGATGGTACTCGTGTTATTAAACTTTTTCAGGTTGAATTAATTTATTTGAATAATTATTTTTCAAATTCCAAGTGAAGAGGAAACTAATGAATATAGGAGACGATTTTATTACTTCAGAATTTTTACACTTGCTGTTTTTTGAGCAAAAGAATTTGGTTATATTTCCCTACGTCGATTTGAAACACCTTAGGTCTGTGGATTTGTTTACAGTTGGTTTTGATACAGTAGATATCGATTCCACGGCTATCCATAACTTAAATGAGATAATTGAGTACGAGTGTAACAATTCCTATTCTCAACTGCAAACACTTTACTTCATACTCAACCCTTCGCTCGAAGAACTCGAGATATTAGTGGATTCCCCTAAATTAAGGTGCGTTATCAACTCAAAGCAGAACGTAGAAAGTTTAGCAAACGGGTATCAGTTCGTTTTTTACAACAAAAAATCTAATACTTTCTTAAATTACGAGTTTGAAGGAAGAGATTTATCTTTTGAAGAAGAGATACTACGAACTTCTCCTACCACACAAGCAATCGTGGACGAGCTTCTTAAAATTAAAAGCGTATCTTCTAAAATATTTGTTGAGCTAAATCAAAATGGTAGTCCCGATAATCTTCCCGAAATTCTTGCGGAATACAACCAGAAATATTGGAATAAAATTCTTCGGTTTACTAAATTGTATTACCAAATAGAGATCCCGAAGTTTAATCGCCCTATCCAATTACCTAAGAAGAAGAGTTCAGGTAAAGAGATCGACTACTCAGCAGAGTATGAGTTAATTATTAAAACCAATCGAAAAATAGGAAGATCGTTTATTCAATTAATCCACGATTATCGCTACGACAGAGTCAACCCTGCAAATTTAGAAGTGAACCAACTTTTCTATCCTCAGAAACTTTACAATTACCTTAGGAATCATCATTGGAAAAACGGGATGCCAAAAGAGTTCGTAATTACTTGGTTCAAAATCACCACGAAAGATTTTATAGATCCCGAAGAGGCGTTAATGGAATTTCAGGTAATGCTAAAAAAATTGCGTTTATCCTATTCTGTTAGCGAGATAGATTTAGAACGTAAAAGCGAACCAGAAAAAAAGGGATGTAAACAAGGTGAAAAACCAGATCCTATACCAATCATAAATCAACCGAGAAAGACAACGGCTATTCCTTCAACCGATAATTTTCCTGAGTTCAAAAAGTGGTTATTAAACAAATTGAACGAACTTGAAAAAATCGTGTAAGAAGGTTTAAAAATGCTCTCAGATCGAGCTTTGATTATATCTTTGTTTTAGGTATTTATGCTAAAGGATTAATTTTTTTTTATCTCCAAAAATGTCATGTTTTTTAAGGAAGATAACTTACAATTTAGATTATGGAGTCGAATGGTAAAAAAGAAATGGATTTTGATTCTCCTACTTTAATAAACTACTTACGACAAGACATTCCTGTAGAAGAAATTAGAGATTATTCCTCATCAGGAAGAATAGCGAGTATTGATTTCATTAAAGGTTTTGCGATAATCTTCATAATGTTAGCTCATTATGCATCCGTTTGGTTGGACCAAGATTGGTATTTCATGTACGGATTAGCCTTTATGTTTCTTGATATTTTAGGTCCCTCACTCTTTATTTTTCTTTCTGCTTTAAGCGTAGTTTTTACCGTGAAAAGAAAAACGGGAAAAATGCCTGAGAAACTTATTAGAAATCGAGTTTTTTCAAGAGGGCTAATAATTATGGCGATTGGAGTGCTTATAAACTTGAGTGTAACCTATTACCCTTTCCCGTTAAACCTATGGGGTTGGAATATTTTATTTTTTATGGGATTTTCCCAAATTTTTTCGTATTACGCATTAAAAATAACAAAAATGCCCCGTGCTATTATTGGAATATTTATCATTTTTTTAACTCCCACAATTAGAGCGTTTCTCTATGCTGGAAAAGATACTAATTTAATAATATCTTTTTTTCACTTCATAATAACTTCGGCTAATCCGTCCGTCACGCTATTACCTTGGCTTTCGATCTGTTTTATCTCTACAATTTTTGGAGAATATCTCTATGAGGCGATGGATGAAAAATCAGAAGAAACCTATAGCGGATTATTTCGTATCTTCTTGACGTGGGGTATTTTCCTTATTGTAGCGGGAGTTAGTATGGGGTATTCACTTCAAACGGTAGCTAGCATGAATATATCAGAATATGGCCACTTATCTTTATTGGAAATAGCCAATAGTCAGGGGATTTTTTATTTGCCAGGGATGCCTGATTTTTTAATTAGAGGAACTGCTTCCAATATGCTATATGATTTAGGAACTGCCCTCACAATCATTGCTGTTGCTTTTTATTTCATTGATTTAAAAGGAAAATCGAATAACATAGTAAAGATGTTTAATTACTATGGGAAAATTTCCTTAAGCCTTTTTATGCTGCATTTTATCTTCATGCCCTTATATTTTAAACAATTGAACATATATCTCTTCGCAATTATCTTTATTGCGAATGTTGGCTTATTGGGATTTCTGATGTACATATGGATTGAATATGGAAAAGGAATTGGTTCACCTGAATGGTTAATGGTACAGATTGGAAGGATTGGGCAGAAAACCGGAGAAAATATTAAAAAAACTTCGAAGGTTGCAGTTGAAAAAACGGCAACTATGGTAGGAAAAACCAAACAAGCAATTAAAAAAAAATGAGAAAACTGAATTAAACTTCGACTTCTATTTATTTAATGAATTCAAGGATGTCCTTTGCGAATCTAGTATCCCCAATAATCTCATGTCCTTTATTTTCGTATAATTTTAGAGTTGAATTGCTTATTAAACTGTCCATTTCTTTTATGTATTCAGAAGGGAAATAGAAATCCCTATCGCCACATATTATTAAAACAGGAACAGATATCTTTTTTAAACTATCAATTGAATCGTGTTCAACTTCGGCTTTAGCTTCGATTAAAACATCCTGAGAAAAGGTTTTGCTTTCAGATTTATGAGCAAAGCTACCAGCCAGCCATAACATTCCCTTGAAAAATTTTCTTTTGATTCCTGGTGGATATAACGCATCTGCTATTGTTACATAAGCTGATTTAAGGTTCCCTTCACTCAATAGTTCAGCAAACTTGGTATCTATTTGTTTTCCTTCTTCACTTATTTTATGGGCAGCCATTGCAATGACAATATGATTGAATAGCTCAAAGTGGTCTGCTGCAAAATGCTGAGCAATCACCCCTCCATAAGACATCCCAATAATTAGATCAATTTTTCCTCCAAATTCATCTCTTATCATTTCAGCGTAATCGTTAGACATATCTTTTGTAGTGTAGCCCTCGTGGAGCGCTGATTTTCGGGTAACTACATAAATGGTGTATTCCTCAATGAAGGGGTTCAAACCTTTTGCCAGTATATTAAACATAAATCCTTTTGGAACTTCATTACCAGGACCTCCAAATAATAGAAGTAAAGTCTTGTCTCCCTCCCCAAAACGAGCATAGGGTATTGAATTTTTAAAAATCCCATATTCTGGTTTAATCTTGGCCATATTTATCTTTCACTACTAATTGCTTTTAATTGTATTTAATCATAAATTAAAAAAAAAAAGAATTTTAACTCGATATAATTTCATTTTTCTTGGCAAGAATTTTTGCGAAGAGTTCTTCTTCATTATCGGGAGGAATCTCAACTTTATCTTTCTTAATTAATTGAATCGCTTCTTCGGGGCATCTGGGAACGCAATTTCCGCAACCAATGCATCTCCTTTTATTAACCTTGGAAATTTCATTTTTCATTTTGATCGCTTCAATCTGACAAACTTCTATGCACGTTCCACAACCCACACACATATCTGCATCAATTTGGGCGTAATAATTAGTTGTAAAAAAATCTACGGTTTTTGGGAATTCTTTTAAACTTGTTAAAATTCCACAGCAACATCCACAGCAACTACATATGAAATTTGAATCTATAGCGTTTTCTGTTTGAAAAACTAGACCTTCTTCTTGGTTCATGCGCAACATTTCGAGGGCTTCTTGGCGATTCACTTCCCTTCCCCACCCTTCATTAATATACAAATGAGCGAACGCTCCCATTCCAAAGCAAGTTTCATAACGTGAGGTAACCTTACAAGTTTCACCTCCCATTTTATGAGCTTTCCGGCAGATACATTCTATCGCGACATAAGGACCAGGATTATTGCTTACGAGCTTTTCAAGCTCTTCATAAGTTGGTAAGCTGTGTTCTGCTGTTACACTTGTTTCTACTGGAACAGTCCTAAATTGTGAGATTTTCGTTCCGAACAGCTCCAGACCGAATTCATTTCCAGCATATTCACTCATATCCTCTAAAAATTCTGGTGTGAGCCTATTAAGTTGATATTCGTACATTCCTATGACTAGATAAGCGTTTGCATAGTGCTTTTCCCCATCTACAATTTTGTAATGGATTGCTCCCTTACTTACCATTGTATCCAACTTTTCTCTCAATTCGAAAATATTTATATCCAAATTAGATCTCTCATAAATCTTTTCTAAAGGCTTATATTTATCCGTTAACTTTGTAGCGATAACTGCTTCTTCGGGTTCAAATAAGTGTTTCAAAATTCTAATACCCGCTCCAGTTTTGGACACTGGAAAACCAATAGGGAATTTATCGAGATGCTCACGTAAATTTTCATAGATATTTTCTAAATTTAATTTAGACTGCATTGTGATTCACTTTAATGTTAAAAATGGATTAACGAAGATTAAGTAAGAAAGAGATGTTTTTAACATTTTTGAAACTATGATAAATCCATCGAGAGTTAAAAATTACTTTTCCACCAGTGTGGAGCTTGGACTGATTTTAATTCACCACGTTCTAGTAGTAAAAAATGATCATCCTTAAAGGTAAAAGCAAAACCTCCAAGAAATTTAACCCAATGTGAATCTGGTGGCAGGCCAAACCAACCAAATCTTAAACTCATTAAGTGCCAATCATGAGTGATATAAACATCTATACCATTTTCTGGTGCATCTTTAAGGCGTTTCGAAATGAGATGGGCTGTATTTTGACAATATGAAGTAAAAGGCTCCCAATCCTTAGAGTGAAAGAATCCTACAGCCCAAAGATACATAATATCTCTAAAATGATAATTTTTAAAATTTTTCAAAGCAGTTCGATTATTGATTCCTATATTATGGAGAGGGTCAAATTTCCCTAAGAGTTCACTTTCTCCACCGGCCTTCTTGAATCCATTATGTATATTTTCTGCAGTTTCTTCACATCTCCATATAATACTATGAAATAATCTAATAGGTCTGCTTATAGGCAAACTTTCGCCGAATTTTTCTGCGATTGCATGACCTTGGAGCGTTAATCTTAATTTACTTACATTCTCTAAAGGTTTAGGTTCATTTCTATGGGAATGCCTTAAAATCAAGATTATTTTTGAATCGTTTGGAAATTTATCTAGCTTATTAATGATATTACGCGCTTGACTTGCCCAATCTGCTTGTTCCCAGATTTCTTCTATGTTCATTTTAATTAAAATCGGTTTTAATTTTAAAAATTTTCTGTTTCCTCAATTTTTTTTTTCAATTTTTGTTTATATAGATTCGTTTTCTAGTTGGAAGTATCAATACCATGTAGTTACATCAAAAAAAATGATAACACAAGAAGCAATATCAGTTCCGATTATTCCATTTAAAAAATTAAATCCAAAATCAGTAGATGAGTTCCTAGACATATTCGAAGACATTTTGGATATTGATTTGGAGAAAGGTATGGATCTAGATTTTACCATCGACAGCAAATTAGGTTCGGACAAAATTAGCCCCACGCTTTTTTTAGCGAAGCCGAAGGACGCCTTTAAGATTGCAAATATCTGTAAAGAAGTGTACGAAGGCTCTTATCCTTATAAAGAAATAGAAGATCCGCGGGAAGTGAAGAAAATGATCGAAAGCCACGATCACCACTTTATTCTCTTTAAGATCGAGGAAGACGTTGTCGGTTGCTTTCGGTGTGCGTTGGATTTTAAGCATTATAAGGGTTACACGGGTGGATTCATGGTCAGAAAAGAATATCAAGGAATTATCGATGTTACCAAAACAATAATCGGCTCTTACGCGTGGATGTGGAGCACTTACAAGGACGAGATATTAATGTGGTATTGCGAGAATCGAACTGCACACGCAGCTTCCCAGTATATTACCTCTGTCTGTGGAATAAACACCGTGGCGTTCTTTCCTAACAAAGATATCTTTTTCGATCAAGTAGAATCTGATGTAATGGGCGTAGTTTTCAGGGAAAAAGCGCTTAATGAATATCGAGATTCTCAAACGCCCCAATTAATTAGAAATGCGCTCGATAGCTTTCTCCATTGTGATAATATTTACGGACTGGGCGGATTTAAATTAGTTTGCCCTGATATTCAACTTAATTACGAGAAGATCGAGGTGCTTCAGAAATCTTTTCGAAGGGATGTGATCAAGGACAAATACGGTTACGAATATTACCAGTTTTTTATCACAGGAACAAATTCCTATTTTTCATTTCTCCACACTCCTTGTATACAGAACCTCGAAAAAACCAAATATCACGTGGAATCTTTAGAGGAACTATACGTGTACTTGGAAGAGTTATTAAAAGTGATCAAAGAAAACTTAGTACGATACAGCGAAGTGTTTGTGTCTGCTCTTAATCCTGAACATCAACAACTATTTTACGAGTTTGGTTTTAGGGCGAGGGGATACGTACCGTGCTGGAATTTCAAAAACGACGATAAATCGTTTGAGGATTATGTGGTGTTTAATTACTTCGAGGGAGAGGTTCCACAAGCTGCCTTACTTCCGGTAGGTCAAGATTTAGTAAACATCTTAAACTTACAAGTTAACACATAGCTTAGTTAACAACATTTATATATCGCATTTTATAATGGATATACATGAGCGATTTACCAAGAAATAAGTATGAAATTATAGATTTAATTTTTACTTTCCTCAACGCATTATGTATGTTCTTAGCGGCTATCTTTCTTTTATCAAATATGATAGTTATATCAATATTTGTCGTTGTAGTAGTTGTTTTTGCGTGTGTCGTTTTGTTCTTGTGGAAATCACGGAACCCCTTTAATATCTATCTAGTTAGGGCATTCGCTTTTAATAATTTGTTCTTTACGTTTATTGCACTAATGTTTTTCTATTCTTTGCTTTCTACTATAACTACAGATCCCATGGGTTACGCTTTACTTCTTATTCCCTCTGTTATCTATCTTATCACATCGTATAAATTTTCTGCCGTTACTACTCCTAGCGATAAAAGAGAGGGGGCAATGTTAGCTTATGCAGGAAAATCCAAGGCTTCACAGCAACGGTTATTTAGAGATAACCTGGAGGACCGAAAAAAACGAGAAGAAGTAATTGCTCAACAGAAGAAAGAATATGGATATAAAATAATCATTGTTTTAACTATAGCATTAACTTTAAGTAGTTTTGCAGCACTAATTTTTGGATTATACTAGTGCGTGTGTGTTTTTAATTTAACGGAACGAGTTACTAAGTTAGTGAATTTAGATTTTTTTCTTTATATACATTCCTCTGAGGATGATATCATCGTTTTAAATCAATTTAAATAAAATGATGAAAAATGGAAATTAGTTTAGAAAAACCGATTGTAAAAGTAAAAGAGCTTACTGTCGCTTCAACTCGAAAAATTTCGGAAATTCAATATATTCTAACTGAGTTTTTATACGTTCCTGATGAAAGACTAAAACTCGTCGTTGTATTAGAACTTGCAGATTATCTTACAGAGAAATTTTTGAACCCAGACTATAAAATTAGATTTTTTTATACTGCCCAGAACGGAATCTTAACGGGATTCGTAATTTGTCAAATAGACGGTGAATTCAAAAGCTACGGAAAGCCTTGCCCGACTTTTGGGTGGCTTCATGCTAAAAATTTTCTTTCATGTAAAATGCTCATGAATGAGTGCGAAAATTTCATTCGACAGAACAACTTTCGAAAGCTTAGAGGCCCAATGAATTATCCCAAAATTATTGGGGGTATTGGCTGGCAAACCGAAGGTTTTTCATCTCCCATGATGAGTGGAGTTGCGTATAACGATCCAGGATCAAATGTTTTAGTTTACCTAAAAGAATTAGGATACAAGATTGACACTAAGTATTCTTGCGTAGATGCTTTCGTCAAGATTTGGACTAAAGGAAAAGAATTAGACGAGAGTATAATGATTCGTTTTTTACCGCTCAATGAAATAAAGGCATTGAAAGGTCAAATATTGAATTTAGCCCAGCAATCTTTTTATTCTGTATTAGCTGACGCTGCAGGAGGTCAATCACGATTTGACGAGATTATGGAAATATTTTACCAAGCCAGTAAAGAAGTTCATATTATAAATCCTAATTTTGATCCTCAAACTTTCGCTGATATGCCAGGCTTTTTAGACACATGGAACGCAGCCGATCTCGAGAACATCGTCTCCACGAGCATTTTCGCGTTTGATAGACCCACTGGAGAGCTTGTAGGAGTATTGATGGCCCAACCTAATCTTTTCCAGCTATGGACTGGAGAACCACTCACACATATGAACGTTGACACGGTAATTATCAAAAAAGAATACGCAGGAAAAGGCATATTCTCTGCGCTTCACAATATTGGTAAAGCACTTTCTTCTGCTGTATACGGGTATAATTACTACGAAGGCACTACGATATGGGCTAACAACGATAGAGCTATTAAGTCAATTTTTCCCCATAGCTCCCCGCTAAGAACTCACTACGTGGTTCAGAAGCGAATTTTAAGAAAATAACTTTTTATTCAATTTTTTCTTTTTTTTTTTCTTTTTTCAAAATTTTTAACTCTGTTAGAGTATAAATCCAATAGTTAAATATGCCAAAATATTTACTCCCATGGTTGTTTTTTTTCCAGCAACCAATCGATAAACCCGATAAACTCTGATGGATGATTTCTGTCTACCAACCATTCGATAAAGCCGACAATGCCACCAATAAATAAAAGAATGATTGGAATAATGAAAATAACAATTTGATTTGCGGGATCCTCCATAAGCACACCATACACGGGAGAAAACAACCCCGTAATCAGGAGAATTATGGTTCCAACCGTTAAGTGTCGAAACTTGATACGAACACCAATAATGGCCACGGCACCAATCACACTATAGAAAGTATGTAGAAGTAAATGAGCCCACCCCTGCCCCCACATCCCCCACTGGGAGATAGTCACGAGAAGTAAAAAAATACCAAATCCGAACATCCATGCTCCTCCAATCAAGCTTAAAATTAGCCCTCTTGTTAATATTTTTTGTCCTTCTTTTTTGATTATAAGGTTCTTGTTCATTTTGCGTGAATCTATATAGCCAAATATGCTCCCAATTAATCAACTAAAAAAAATATTCCTAAACTTGAGTTTTATTTTAAATATTGAAAAAAAATTTCTTTTTTCTGAAAATCCAAACACTTCATCAATTACGTATAAACTTGAAGAGGGATGCATTACTGAATTAAGAGTGTGGGGTCTAAAAATTATTAAAGTCAGCGATCTTCAAGGGATCAATATATTAACAGAATTGCGGATCCTTGATTTATCTGGGAATAATTTAAAAGAAATTGAT
>JAHQWJ010000153.1 GCA_029856125.1 Promethearchaeia archaeon
TTATTAATTTTAAAAGAGCTTAATTGTTTTTTCAAGCCCTTCAATTTCAGCTTATTAGTAGAAAAATTAAAAAGTGTCCTTTGATACGGTATTTGTAAACCAGATAAGTTTTTATCTATGACATTAGTCGTTGAATATATTTCTCAAAAAAATTAGGATTTATTTTAAAAATGATTTACTTAGAAGTTAAATTACCAGATATTCCGGGAAGCTTAATAGAATTAATTAAACCAATCTCCAAAAATGGGGGGAATATCCATGGTATATTACACCATCACGATAAAAAAATTAATAACACGATTCCAGTTGATATTTGGTTTGAGTTAAGCGAGGAATTAATCGAAATATCGCTAGAAAACATAAAAAAAGAGTTAATTGAAAAAAATATACAACTTACGAAGATTTCAGTAGGCTCTAAAAATAAAATTTTAACTTTTATATTAACTGGGCATGTTTTTGATACAGATATAACGAATACAATTAAAAGGTTGGATTCAAAGAACATTAAAGTTCTTGAATTACACGCTAAATTTACTGAAGTTAATGAAATAAGTAGTGTGTTAATGAAAGTAGAATTTCCTGAAGTTATGACAAAATTCGAATTAATTGATGAAATTGAAAAGATATGTGAAGAGAAGAATCTCTTTTTGATACGATCTTAATAAATTAGTTATGTGTAAAGGTATGGAAGTAAAAATCTGTTTAATTGGAATGGGAAAAGTTGGAACAAGTTTTCTTCAGTTGTTAAAAGAAAAACGAGATTATATTAGAGTTAACTTTAATTTCAATTGCAAATTAGTTGCGATTTTCGAATACGACGGCGCTCTGATTAATAGCGGAGGAATAGACTTAGACAATATATTGGAGGATCACACTAATTTAAGAAAAAATCAATTTTGGATGAGTAATGTGAAAGTTCAGGATTTAATATCTACTTTAGATATAGATATATTAATTGAAACCACACCAACTAATCCAACTACTGGAGAACCCGCATTAACACACATTACAGAAGCATTAAACAATAATATCAACATAATTTCATCAAATAAAGCACCGTTCTATTTGCAGTACGCTAAAATTCAAAATTTAGCCGAAAAGATGAATTGTTTCGTAAAATTTGAAGCAACGGTAGCAAGTTGCGTCCCTGCTTTATCTATTAAAGAAAGCCTTATGGGAAATACAATCTCTCGAATTAGAGCAATATTAAACGGTACAAATAACTATATTCTAAGCCGCATGACAGCTGAAGGAGTTTCTTTTTCAGTAGCTTTAAAAGAGGCGCAAGAGTTAGGATACGCAGAAACGGATCCAAGCTTAGATATTAATGGTTATGACGCAGCTGGGAAACTAGTAATTTTATCAAACGAGATACTTGGATGGTCAAAATCTATTGAAGATGTAAAAATTAAAGGAATTACTAAAATCACGCCACATGCATTAGAACTAGCCAAATTAGATGGTTATGTAATAAAACATCTCGCTATTGCTGAAGATAATAACTTAACTGTAGAGCCAAGGTTGGTTAAAAGAGATTCACCTTTAAACATTCAAGGAACCTTAAACCTGATTGAACTTCAAACGAAGCACGCGGGATCCATAATTTTAATTGGGAGGGGAGCAGGTGGTTTTGAAGCAGCATCTGCTATATTAAACGATCTTATTAGCATAGTTAAAGAAAAAAAAGGTTTTTGAAATGAGTTTTCACTCCACTAATTATAATTCATCACATGTAGATTTCAAAACTGCTGTTTTACAAGGCCAAGCTATAGACAATGGATTATACATGCTAAATAACATTCCAAGACTGACTGATGATACGATTGATTCATTCAAAAACATGGATTTTATTGATATTGCAAATATTGTAATTAGAAAATTCATTGGAAACATTATAGCACAAGAGAAGCTTCAGCAAATCGTTAATAATGCCTTAAATTTTAAAATACCTATAGAAAAGATTACTAATAATGATTACATGTGTTATTTAGATCGAGGTCCTACATGTAGCTTCAAAGATTTTGGAGCGAGAACATTAGCAAGAATAATGGAACATTTTCTCGAAGCAGATAACAAGAATATAACAATATTAACTGCGACCTCAGGAGATACTGGAGGTGCCGTCGCTCAAGCGTTTTACAAAATGTCTCGAATTAAAGTTGTGGTTTTGTATCCTAAAAACGAAATAAGTGATTTACAAAGAAAACAAATGACAACGCTAGGAGAAAATGTAGTTGCTTTCGGGATAAATGGTAAATTTGACGATTGCCAAAAGTTAGTAAAAACTGCTTTTTCTGATAAGGAGTTAAGCCATGTAAATTTGTCATCGGCGAATTCTATAAATTTTGGGAGGTTAATACCTCAAACGCTTTATTATTTCTGGAGTTATTCCAGAATTGTTGGTAAAAAGAACGAAAAGGTTATATTTTCAGTTCCTTCAGGTAATTTCGGAAATCTCACCGGAGGATTAATAGCTAAGAAAATGGGACTTCCTATAAAGAGATTTATTTCAGCTGTAAATGAAAACAACGAATTTCCAACATTTCTAAAAACGGGAGTTTATACCAAAGTCGATCCCTCGATAAACTGTATATCTAATGCTATGAATGTTGGTCATCCTTCAAATCTAGCAAGAATATTTGATCTGTATGGAGGTCAAATAGATGAGAAAGGAGTAATACATAAAGTACCAAATATGGAAGAACTTCGCAATGATATAATTTCGTATTCCATTAGCGATGAATCAACTAAAGATGCAATAGTTAATTTTTATAATAAATATAAAAAAATAATAGAACCTCACGGGGCTGTTGGGTGGGCTGCGCTCCAGTTATATCGAAATAGTTATCCGAAGAATAATGATATTAAATCATTAACTTTTGAAACTGCTAATCCTTCAAAATTTCCTGAAGAAATAATCAAGTTAATCGACATCGTTCCAAAAATGCCATATTCGTTAGAAGTAATACAAGATAAATCCGAATTTCCAAACCCAAAAGAAATTAACGATTATGCCAACTTTAAGGAATTTTTATTAGAAGAGTTTCAAGGTTAGAGCATGTAGTTATAACCTAATCGGAAAATCCTAAATATTTAGAAATCAAATCTTTTAATTCATCGTATTCGTTAACAACCGGGAGTTCTGGAAATTGCTCAACCACATTTTTTGGTGGTCTAAACAGAATACCATGTTTTGCTTCTAACAACATGGATACATCGTTGTACGAATCCCCTGCCGCAATCACTTCGTAATTTAACTTTTTGAAAGCTAAAACTGTCTTTTTTTTCATCTCACTAATACGAATTTTATAACCAGTAATTATACCTTCTTCATTTATTTCTAGATTGTGGCAAAAACACATAGGAAAACCCAATTTTTTCATAAAAGGCATTACAAAATCAATAAAACTATCAGTTAAAATAACTATTTGGGCTACAGAACGAATGTAATCCAAAAATTCTTTTGCTCCAGGTAATAGATCCATTTTCGAAATAATTTCCTGTATTTCTTTAAGAGTGATATTATTTTTTTTTAATATTGCGATGCGATTACGCATAAGAACATCATAATCAGAAATATCTCGAGTGGTTAATTTAAGTTCATCAATTCCAGTAGCTTTACTTACGGCGATCCATACTTCAGGAGTGAAAACACCTTCTAAATCAAAACAGACAATGTACATAATTACTAAGATAAATATCAAGTAGTTTTTCAATTTTTACTTTTTTCAACACGTTTATGATTATTTTCAGATTAGACTCTTAGAAAATCTTAAATGTTTTCTTATTACCAAATAAATATAACACTTGGATTCTCAATTAAAAATTTATAATACTCTTGAAAAAGTGGAAAATTAATGGATGAGATTTCTAAAGATTATACAGTAGACGAAATGATAACAGTTTTAATGGCAAGAGAAGTTCAAGATGATGACATTATGATCGTTGGAGTTGCGACGCCTTGTGTATGGGCGGCTTTTACTTTAGCAAAAATGACGCACGCACCAAACGCCATATATCATTATATTATGGGAAATATTTTTGTATTCGAACCTCGGCAAGTTTCTTTACTTTATTTAGAAATGAACACAGCTAGAGCTTACCGCTTTCAAAATTCCGGGGAATGTACTTTAGAATCCCTTCCTTCGGATAAACTTACTACCATTGAGTTCTTTAGACCAGCACAAGTAGATCAATACGGTAACACGAATAATATTTGTATTGGAGACTGGACTAACCCAAAAATAAGATTACCGGGTTGTGCTGGGATAGCGGATTTTAGTATGTTCTACGCCCGAGGATCTTTTCTATATGCACCTCGTCACGATTCACGAACATTTGTTCCAACCGAAAAGTTGGATTTTGTGTCTGGAGTTGGTTTTCCTGATGGTAAACCTTCTATATGTGGCGGAGCAGGGCCACAATGTATGATTTCTAATTTAGCATATATGGATTTTGACGAAAAAACTAAGCGTATGAGGTTAACATCAATCCATCCAGGCGTTGATTTCGATACCGTTAAAGAATCAACCGGGTTTGAATTGATCATCCCCGAAAAAATTCAAGAGACGAATCCTCCTACAGTAAAAGAAATCAATGTATTGAGAAATAAAGTTGATCCCCTAAAAATTAGAAAATTGGAAATACTATCAGGTAAAGAAAGAGAAGAATTACTAAATGAAATCATCCAGAAAGAATTAGCAATGAAGCAGAGATTTCCAAAACTACTAACTAGTTAAACCTAATATCTCTCCTATTTAGAGGATTAATTAAACTTCGAAATGTAAAATTCTAAGGGGATTAAATTTAAATATAAGCTTTTTTCATTTCTTACATAGGAATCAAAAAGAAGTGAAAAAAAATAAACAAGAAGATATCTTTTTTAATGGGAATATCCATAACCCTATGCTTGGTTTTCGGATCATTAATAATATCTTCATTTTTATTTTATACACTCGATACACACCAAAAGGGAAAAGAAACTGATATTGGCTATTTCGCGGAACGTCCAAAGTTAGCGGCAATTCACTTACCAATTTTAATTAACGGTAATGATAATTTTAAGACTCTAGCCGGGTTCGAAGGATGGTTTGGAAATGGAACGGAAAGTAATCCGTATATTATTGAGAATTATATAATTAATAATACAGTTACGAATTACAATGGGATTGATATTCAGAACACTAGCGTGTATTTTATCATTCAAAATGTGACTGTAACTAACGGTACACTCTATGATAACGATGGATTTTTTTTTTACAATGTTTCAAACGGGGAATTGAGGTATAATACTGCTTATAATAATACATGTGGTTTTAACCTCCAAAACTCTACTAATAACATCTTGATGGGAAATAACGCTACCAAAAATGATATTGGTTTTAACCTTAATTATTCAAACAATAATACTATGATTAACAATAACGCTATTAATGCCAGTAAATATGGTAGTGGGTTCTCTCTCCAATATTCATGTAAAAATATAGTGACGGGCAATGTCGCTTCTAATTTCAATAATCATGCTGCTGGTTTTAATCTCCAAAACTCTACTAATAATATCTTGACAACTAATACTGCCACTAATAATAGTTATGCTTTCTCGCTCCATTATTCTAGTAATAATACCTTAACGGGCAATACTGCTACTAATAATGGTGGAGGTTTCTATCTTAATTATTCAAAGAATAATACTCTAAATAGTAATACCGCCATAAATAATTTTTATGATTTTAGCCTTTGGTATTCAGACTACAACAATTTGACGGATAATACTGCCAAGGATAATTATCAAGGATTCTATCTTCATTATTCTGCCAATAACAACTTGATGGACAATTCAGCTACCAATAAATTTGCGGGATTCTCTATTCACTATTATTCCAACAATAATATCTTGGAAGGCAATAATGCCACCAATAATTATTACGGTTTCGACATTTCTTTCTCTGCTAATAATACCCTGATATGCAATAATGCCACTAATAATGATATTGGTTTTGATCTCCTAGAATCTGCCAATAACAACTTAACAGGCAATACAGCCGATAGTAATGAGTATGGTATATATTTAGATCACAGCGATTATAATACCGTTTGTGGAAATTTTTTGTCGGCTTATAAAAAATGTATTTATGAGGTTGAATGCACCGGGAACATTATTTTTAATAATACTTGTGAAGATCTCGACCGTGAATCTAACGCTGTGATATCTGGTTATAATATGGTGTTTTTAATTACAGTTATAACTGTTTTTATTGTAATTTTCTTTAAAAAAACGAAACCCTAGAAATTAAAATTATTTAAATTTGATACATTTAAACCGTTCTACTTACTATAAGTGTATGTAAATTTTAGTAATAGTTTTTTCTCCTTTTTTAAAACTCACTTAGGGATAAATCAAATATAATTCGTTAATGCGCCCTTTCTTTTCTAACCTTATATGGTGTTTTTCTAGTAACTTATCAATATGATATTTGATGGAATTACGAGAGAGATTCAGAATGCGGGAAATCTCGGCAGAATTAATTCCGGGATATTTCTTAATAGTATCCATTATTTCTAAAGTAGTTTTTGATTTAACAAATTGATTTTTAAATGTTTCAATTGCTTCTGTCGATGATGTGATAGGAAAATATATAGCATATTGCCCATATTTTTCTTTTTTTATAATGCTATGCTTTAACAGTGTGTCTAAATGCCATTGTAATTGTCCTTTATTCAAACTGCAACTTCGAAGTAATTCGTTGTGATGAATACCTGGATTATTGAGGATTTCAGTTAAGATTTTTAATCGTGATTCGTTTTGAAATATATCCGCAAGAGATAGATAAGATCTACCTTCTTTTATATAACTCCTTCTAATAAAATAATTTCTATATTCTTGTACCGTGAGAGCAGAAAATGTTGAAACGAAAATTAGAGTCGGTATTAGAAGGAAGATAACAACCAGTCTTATGGTATTTAAATCACCAAAAAAACTTAGTTCTCTAAATAGATCTATTAAAAAACTTAATATAACTATGAGTAAAGCAAGAGAAATAAGAGTCAAACCTAATCTGAAAAAAAAAGAAATTTTTAAATTACGAGATTTCATATTCCCACTTATTTCTTATTGAGGTTTATTCATTTAATTTTAAGGAAAGGAATCATAAAGAATACTTCGTTTGCATATTCTAAGAATTTATCCCCATATTTAGCTTTTAAGGCAATTTCTTCGATCTTGCCCAAAATAATATAAGCCAGTACTTCGCCAATCCAGATTAAAAAGAGAATTGTATGGCCGTCAATATTATAAAGTATAAAATCAAATACGGGAGATGTTTGAAAGGCTACTACTGTCATACCCAGAGTCATGATAATGAAAGCTACATACTGAGGATGTCTAATGTACCTATATGGCCCCGTTCGCATTAATTGTTTTCTATGTGTCAATTGATAAACTACAGTATAAATAAAAAAGATCAAGCCAAGGATTACAATATAAAACCCATGAGATCGCGTTAAGAATTGAATGTCATAAATGATAATGCCTGGATTCTGGAAATAGAAGGTTAAATAGGTTACTAAAGGCACACTCATAAAACCGAACCATATAGCAGTGCAAGGAACATATTGGGCTAGTAGTAGTAGATATGAGGAAAGACCCGTAAAGATCGAAATTATCTTAGTTTTAATCTTAGAATTTCTGGAATTCATTCACTACACCTTTTTTTATTATTATTTATGTATAGTGAATTGATGTCTCTTTTTAAAAAATGAGGTACAGTTATCTAACAATCGTGAGTTTCTATCTTTTCAACAAAGTTGCATAAAATAAATTGTTGAAGGATTTAATCTAGTTCATCTAATCCTTTGGTTTTTATCGGTGGGCGAGGTGGAGCATGGTAAAATCTTTGCGCAGGATATCCAAGAACGATTACACCCCAAACTTTACCTTTTACTCCAGCGATTTTTTCTTTAATTTCTTTATTTGAAACTAAAACACCATGAGCTAATCCAATCCAGCAGGATCCTAATCCTAAAGATTGAGCACTTAACATTCCACGAGTTAAAGCAATAGTGGCGTTCATGGCGTCACCTGGATTATTTGAATGAATAATTAATACATGAGGGGCTTGATAAAATATGGCATCAAAACCCATTTCTCTAGCTTTTTTCGCACTTTCACCGTATTTAGCGTTACCTGAAGCAATTAGTACGTCCATAACCGAATCAGATAATTGCTTAATTGTATTATCATCTGAAATTATTTTACATCTTAAAGTTCGAATATTAGCACCTGTTGGGGCTTGAGTCATAGAAGCCAAAACTTTTTCCATAACATTTCGAGGAATTTTTTTCTTTTTGTACCTTCTAATCGACCTTTTCGCCGTCATGAAATTATTCAGTGTTTCGTACGAAATTAAAGTGCTCGGATCTTGAACTCCTTCAAAAGTCAATACGTCCTCCATATTTTCGTGAAGGATGGCATCCTCTGGACATCTACATCTACAACGATTGCATCGACTACATAGATTATCTGGATCGCTGAAAACTATTTTTTTTTGATCTGCGTCAAAACTAAAATAACTTGGGCATTCATTCACACAATTTTTGCAAAGGTTGCATTTTTCATAATCAATTCCTAAAATAGACATAGTTTCATACTAAATTCTTATTTAAATTGGTAAAAAGCTAAATCTTTGAGAGTTAATCTACTTTTTCCTTATTATTTCAAAGGTAACTTCTTCGAATTTATTATGATTTGTTATTTATGTAAAGATTCTTTGAGTTAGAACAAGTTAGAACGGGTTCCCTAAACTTTTTAACAATGCAAAATATTAAATAGTGTAGATTTAACTATGGATGAGAAAAACCAAAAAAACAAAACGATGGAGTTAATAAAAAATAGAAGAACGATTCGTGCTTACAATCCTAAACCTCTTTCTCAAGATGAAATTGATACAATCGTCCAAGGTGCTATGAGAGCACCTACAGCAGGAAATTTAATGATGTATTCAATTATTCAAGTAGCCGATAAGAACTTAAAGGAAAAATTAGTAAAAACTTGCGATAATCAACCACATATCGCAAAAGCACCGTTAGTATTATTGTTTTTAGCTGACATGCAGCGATGGTGGGATTTCTTTAAATTAAGTAAAGTCAAGGAAAAATGTAACGAAATAGGCAAAGAGTTTCAAACACCTCAAGAATCTGACTTACTTCTTGCTTGTTGTGATGCATTAATTGCAGCCCAAAATTCTGTAATCGCCGCTGAAGCGTTAGGCATTGGCTCCTGTTATATCGGAGACATTATGGAAAACTATGAAATTCACCGTGAGATGTTTAATCTTCCAAAATGGGTATTTCCTATAACTTTATTATGTTATGGGTACCCGAAAGGAGATAAAAATAAAATTCCCCTCACGACACGCTTTCCTCAAAAATTTATACAATTCACAGACAAATATTCGAGGTTGAGCGAGAAGGATTTTAATGAGATGTTAAAGGATGAACAGAGAAAGATCGTAGAAAAAGAAGCAGAAAATATGGGGCAACAACTCTATCTTGGTAAGTTAGGGGCAGATTACTCAGTAGAAATGCGTCGCTCTGTTAAAGCTGCGCTTAAAGAATGGCTTAAAAAAGATTAGAAAAAAAAAAAATAAATAAAATTGGTTTAATTATAGACTTATTTCTTTTAGCTTCTCTCTGTTCTCTTTTACTTTCTCAGGTGTTAATTTGAAAAATTTCCAGAGAACTATCGTTGAGATGAACATGAAAATCATAGGGAGGAGAGCAAAATGTATTTGAATACCTAATACCGCTGTAGGAGTTTGAATGTCGGATGTATCTACGAACCCTGTAATAGTGTGTACTATAGAAAAGCTTAGAGCTTGAGCAACTAAAGATACTCTGCTGACAAATGTTTGAAATCCTTGATAAATTCCTTCAATTCTCCTACCTGACATAACCACAGATTCATCTATCACAGACGATCTAACTGGAGAGAGCATAACCCAATAACCTCCCTCACCCATTCCCCAGATAAACATTGCGATGATCATGAAGATATAATCATTGATAAAGAAAAGCGGTATAGTAACAATGGTTAAGAATGTGGCAGCAATTACCATTGTCTTTCTGTCGTTATTCGTCTTATTGGCTATCTTACTCCAAATGGGCATCGATATAAACAATCCTATAAGAAGAGCAGCCATTATTAGCAAAGAATCATCAGCTTTCACGCCTAACACAAATTGTGCTACATATGGGATGGATCCTATCATTGTTGCTACTAAACACATATAAAACATAAAGGAAATCACATATGCCATATAGTTCTTGTGTTTTAGGATAGTTTTAAATTCTTTCAAGAATGGCTTTCTTTCCATTCCTTCTTCACAACTCTCTAGGTAACAATCAATCCTCACTTGATCTTCACGGCTCCCAGGAATAACCGCTACTAGAGCAAGTAAACAGACAATTACAACAACTCCTGCTTGGAGGGTATATGTGCTTCTTTCCCCAAATACAATAAAAAGACTTGGAATTATCGATCCTGAGGCTAATCCAAGAGCTCCCACTAGAGTACTTAAAGTAGCAGCTAATCTTCGCTCACTATCTCCACGAAATTTGTCTGGGAAAATAGAATAATAATTTACTTGAAAGAGCGAAGCAAATGTGTCATATAAACAGGTCATAACTACGAGCCAAATAAATAAAATGATAGCCCCACTATTTGGATCAACATCTGGAGGAGTAAATAGCAATAAGTAACTTAGTATCCAAGGGATCCCTCCAATTATAACCCATGGAAGTCGCCTTCCCCATTTTTTTGTAAATTTAAAGGGACGATCCGTTAAAAAACCAATTAAGGGGTCATTCACTGAGTTCCAGATTGCGAAAATAATGAAGCCTATACCAGTTAACCAGACATTTAATCCTATTACGGTCTCATAATAAAAAAATACATACGCTCCGAAAGCCATGCCAAAAAATTCGCTTATGTAAGATCCAAAACCATAGGAAACCATGTTCTTTTTAGAGTGTTTAATCTCTATCGTTTCTTTTTCCATCTAAATAACCTAATTTAAAATTTGAGTAAAGTTTTTCAAATTAATGAGATTACGTTTGGATCTAATATAAAGCTATATTTTATGTAGTAGAAGTTCGAAACAAATTTTTGAGAGAACATAGTAAAACGGGC
The DNA here is from genome assembly GCA_029856125.1 of Promethearchaeia archaeon. GTDB lineage: Archaea > Asgardarchaeota > Lokiarchaeia > Sigyniarchaeales > SOKP01 > SOKP01. The sequence goes on from JAHQWJ010000153.1 coordinate 11,186, forward strand.
CCTTACTTTAAATAGCATTTAAATAAAATAAGACCAATGAGGAAGATTTATTACTCTTCTTCAATTTTAAAATTCAGTTTTTCGAAAAGACTGTGAACATTGTCATAAATTCTAAAGCTGCTATTATCCAAGGCATCATTTACTATTTCCTTAATTTTTTTCTTATTGAGAACTTCTTCTGAGATTAGTTTTTCTACTTTAGTAAAAACCAGTTCTTTTATCTTGTAATTAAACCTATTTTTTTGCTTTTCTTTTATAGTACCAGATAGTTCAATATGTTCTTTATGGTCCCAAATGTATTGGAGTAAATCGTCTACACCTTCACCTTTAATAGCGTTAGTCAATACGACCGGCGGTCTATATCCACTCTGAAATATGGTATCATCGAGCATCATTTCAATTTGGACTGCTATATCTTCTCCTCCTAGATCTTTTTTGTTTACATCGTAGATATCTCCAATCTCGATTATACCGGCTTTTTGCATCTGAATGACGTCACCATAACCAGGAACTAAAATAACTACAACTGTGTAAACTAAATTATAAACATCAAACTCAGCTTGTCCAACTCCCACCGTTTCAATAATGATTATATCGATTCCAAAAGCTTCATATAGCATAGTAATGTCGAAAACTGCTCTTGATATCCCACCTTTATAACCTCTTGAAGCAAGGCTACGCATAAAAACGTTAGGATGCAAGGATATATTAGTCATCCTAACTCTATCACCTAAGAACGCACCTCCGCTAAAAGGACTCGTTGGATCTACGGATATAATTCCTACAGATTTTCCTTCGTCCAACATTTTTTGAGCTATGGCACCCGTTAACGTACTTTTTCCCACTCCGGGAGATCCAGTAAACCCAATTATGTAAGATTCGTGTTTTACGCTTTCAAAGTGCTTAAAAACCTCGTGCGCTCGTTCAGGTTCGTTCTCGATAAGTGTAATTAACCTTGCTAAAGCAATTTTATCCTTTTTTTTAAAATTAGCTATTAAAGTTCCTAAATCATAACTCGTCATGAAAAATTGACTTCCTCAGATTCGTAGTTGTATAAATAAATTACTAAGATAGAAAAATGTTTATAAGAAAAAAAAGTATTAGATTTAGTTTTGA